>CAZXGS010000001.1:0-228439 GCA_964640525.1 uncultured Gammaproteobacteria bacterium
TGGCCGAGGAAGGAACCGATGGCGGTGCGCTTGGCACCGACGATGACGACGTCGCTCATGGCGTGCTCCGGTCAGGGCGGCCGGCGCGATACCGGCACGTGGGGTGGAAACGCTCCATCATACGCTTCCATGCTGCGGTGCGGCACTTCTCTGCGCTGCTGCGACCGCCACCGCGGCGTAGGGTTGACATGACCTCCATTGGCATTCGCGCAAGCCAGGCTGCCTGATCCCGCGTGCCAGGCCGCGTACTTGTGGGCGGTACACCGCCAGGGAAGGTCTGAAGTGGATTTCGTTCGTGGTGAGCTTGTCGAACCATGAACGGAATCAACGATTTGCGGCAGCAAACCGGTAGGGCTTTCGGCTTGTTCAGGCTTTCCCTAGAGCTCCAGCAGGTAGAAGCGGTCGCAGCCGTGATGGCCGGTCATGCCCATCGGCCCGGGGATGGGCTGGAAGCCGCTGCGTTCGTACAGCCGCATCGCCGCATCCATGCCGCGCAAGGTTTCCAGGTAGCAGCGTCGAAAGCCGTGCTTGCGGGCGCTGTCAAGGCAGCGTTCCATCAGGGCGGCGCCGGCACCGACGCCGCGCAACGGGGGCAGGAAATACATCTTGCGCAATTCACACACATCCATCTCGCCGCCCTCCAGCGGCGCAATGCCGCCACCACCCATCACCAGCCCATCGCATTCGACCACGAAGTAGGAACAACGCGGCGCCGTGTAGGCGCGGTGCATGAAGTCCACTTCGGGATCGTTGATCGCAAAGCCCTCACCGCAGGCGCCGAACTCGGGCATCACGCCGCGAATGATCGTGGCGATCGCCGCCTCGTCACGGACATTGATGAGGCGAATCTGGAAGGGCGTGCCCATGCGATTCCTGTCTGATCCAAGTTGTGCCTGATTTGCGGGATTGCCGCTGCCTTCGGATTCGGCATGCGCACCGCCGGCGAGACGCGTACGAGAGGGAACCTTCGCGGATCCGGATGCTGCGGGAAGCGGATTTCCGGTCCGTCACGTTTGCCACAAGCCATTTTGCGCTTCGATGCCGCGACCGCGCGACCGGCGCTCGGATGCCCACGAATGCAGCTCCTGGAGCAAAACGCGACGCCAGGAACGCTCGCCGCCTGAAGTTCATCATCCCGCGTTGGCGACGACCTTGCCATCCTCAGCCGTAGCGCGTTGCCCATGACCACACGACATGCCGTGCGGCGATCCATCGCGAGCGGGTTTGATGAGCCCGCCGGCCCAGGCCTTGCCGGACAATCGTTCATGGTCGCGCCTCACTTGTGATCCATGGACGCCCATGCATGTCGAACGCAGGATCGGAACGTTCCACCTCGCCTCGCTGCCGTGATGCATGATGCAGGCACGTTCAAGGAATCCATCCCATGCCCGCCGCGTTGACCGACCTGATCTCCCGCTACGACCCCTCGCTGCCGCTGGCCGAAGCCTCCACCATCCCGGCCGCGTGGTACACCGACCCGCGCATCCTCGACCTGGAGTGCAAGACCACGTTTTCGCGGACCTGGCAACTGGCCGCGCGTGCCGACCAGGTGCGCAACGCCGGCGATTACGTCACCTGCGAGATCGCCGGAGAACCCATTCTCGTAGTGCGCGGCGAGGACGGCGTTCTGCGCGGCTTCTTCAACGTCTGTCGCCACCACGCCGCGGCGGTGATGACGCAGCCGCAGGGTTGTGCGAAGAACCTGCGCTGTCCGTATCACGGCTGGACCTATTCGCTGGATGGCGCGCTCAAGGGCACGCCCAGCTTCGTGTCCGAGTGCCACTTCGACCGCGCACGGCACGGCTTGGTGCCGGTGGCGCTACACGAATGGGAGAATTGGGTGTTCGTGCGGCTGGATGCGCAAGGGCCATCCTTCGAGGAAGGCTTCGGGTCGGCGCTGCTGGGCGAGATCGGCGCGCTCGGGCTGTCCCGGATGCACTGGTTCGAGCGCCGCCATTACTACTTCGACTGCAACTGGAAGGTGTTCGTCGACAACTACCTCGACGGCGGTTACCACGTCCCGCACCTGCACAAGGGCCTGGACAGCGTGCTGGACTTCAAGAACTACACGATCGAAAACGGGCAGCGCCACTGCCTGCAATCCAGCCCGATCGTGAAGGGCGGCGACATCGAGCAGTTCTCGGCGGTGCGCGGCGGAGAGCGCGCGTTGTACTACTGGGTGCACCCGAACTTCATGATCAACTGGTACGAGGGGGTGATGGACACCAACCTCGTGCTGCCGTTGGGTGTGGATCGCACCGAGGTGATCTTCGACTTCTGGTTCGCCGATGTCGCAGTCGAAGCAGTCGCGCGCAACCGCGCCAGCATCGAGGTTGGCCAGATCATCCAGGACGAGGACATGGCGATCTGCAAGTCGGTCCAGCGCGGCCTGAACTCGCGCGCCTACGACACCGGCCGGCTGTCGGTGCGCCGCGAGGCCGGGGAACACCTGTTCCACCGGTTGCTGCATGCGGATCTGGTGGATGGGGCAGGTTGCAGGCGTGACGTGTCCGATCGAGCGTCGAATGGTCTGGCTGGCCTTGGCCCGCCGTGACGGGCGGGCGGCAGGTGGGCCTTTGCTGCACGTCATCCACCGCGGGCATTGCGGTCAAGGCGGGCTGGCGGCGAGCCTGGAGGGATGCGCGCGGAGCACGGCTGGCTCATGCCGCGAGCATCGCAGCCTGACCCCTCGAGCGTCGCAGGGCGGTGCCGAATTCCGGGGCGGGAAAATGCTGATATCGTGGGTCTCCTTGTTCACTTGTTCACCACAACCCTCGGGGTGTTGCGATGAACGATGAAACCCTGCGCCAAGACGACCGCTGGGAAGGCGTGCGCAGCGAGGGGCCGGGCGTGGTGGTCGGCGCCTACACGCTGGTGCGGCGGCTGGGCGAGGGCGGCTTCGGCGATGTCTGGGAGGCCGAGCAGGAGGTGCCGGTCAAGCGTCGGGTCGCGCTCAAGATCCTCAAGATGGGCATGGACACCCGCGAGGTGGTGGCGCGCTTCGACCTGGAGCGCCAGGCGCTGGCGCTGATGGAGCACCCGCACATCGCCCACGTCATCGACGCCGGGGCGACCGCGACCGGACGGCCGTACTTCGTGATGGAGTACGTCGAGGGCGAGCCGATCGACGCCTACTGTGCCTCGCGCAGGATGACGGTGGCCGCGATCCTGCCGTTGTTCGTGCAGGTGTGCACGGCGGTCGCGCACGCCCACACCAAGGGCATCATCCACCGCGACCTGAAGCCCGGCAACGTGCTGGTCGGCGAACACGATGGCCAGCCGTTCGCCAAGGTCATCGACTTCGGCATCGCCAAGGCCACCGGCGGCGGCGCCGGCGAGCGCACCCAGGCCACGCAGTTGCACCAGGTGGTCGGCACCCCGCGCTACATGAGCCCGGAACAGGCCCGCGGCAGCGCCGACATCGACACCCGCACCGACGTCTACTCGCTCGGCGTGATCGCGTACGAGTTGCTCACCGGCACCACGCCGGTGGAGCGCGAGCAACTGGCAGCGGCGTCCCTGCTCGACACCCAGAAGTTGATCTGCGACATCGACCCGCCCAAACCGAGTGCGCGCGTCCTCAGCCAGGCCACCACGCTGACCGGCACGGCAACCTTCCGTCCGCTCGATCCGTACAAGCTCGCGCGCACGATCCGCGGCGACCTCGACTGGATCGTGATGAAGGCGCTGGAAAAGGAACCGCAGCGGCGCTACCAGGGCGCAACGGAACTTGCCGAGGACCTGCGGCGTTTCCTGGCCGGCGAGGCGGTGGCCGCCGCGCCGCCGTCCTGGAGCTACCGCACGTCCAAGTTCGTGCGCCGCAACAAGAGCATGGTCGCGGCCGCTGCGTTGGCGGCAGTCTCGCTTGGCGCCGGCCTCGTCGGCTTCGCCTGGCAGGCACAGGTGGCGCGCGAACAGGCGCAGGTGGCGCGCCAGCGTGCCGATGACCTGCAGAAGGTGGCCGACTTCCAGGCGGCAATGTTCGACCAGCTCGATTCGGCCAAGCTGGCGCGGGTGCTGGGCGCACGGGTCAAGCAGCAATACGCGGCGGGGCTGGCGCGCACGGGCGTGCCGGCCGACCAGCGCGCGGCGCGGATCGCGGACTTCGCGGCGCAATGGGATCGGGTGGACGCCGCCGAATCGGCGATCGGCCTGGTGGACGATGCGATCCTTGCGCCGGCGACGACCGGGATCGACCGGCAATTCAAGCAGCAGCCGTTGGTGGCGGCGATCCTGCTCGAGCCGCTCGCCCGCACCTACATTGGGATGGGCCGGCCCGAGCCGGCGCTGGCGTTGGCGCGGCAGGCACTGGCGCTGCGCCAGCGCGAGCTCGGCGCCAACGATCCGAAGACCCTGGAATCGCTCAGCCGCCTGGCCCAACTCCTGCAGGCCGCGGGCAAGGCGGACGAAGCTATCCCCTTGCTGCGCCGCGCCCTGGCCGAACAGCGCCGTCGCGTCGGCGCGCGCGACGAGAAGACCCTGGACACCCTCAACGCGCTCGGATTGTCCCTGCGGGAAACCGGCCAGGCCAAGCAGGCGGAGCCGATCCTGCGCGCGGCGGTCGCCGGCCGCCTGCAGGTGCTCGGACCGCGCCACAAGAACACGTTCGTCTCGATGGGCAACCTGGCGCTGGCATTGGAGGACCTGGGCCAGCTCGACGAAGCCGAGACGTTGTACCGGCAGGCGCTGGAGGGTTCGCTGCGCAACTTCGGGCCCGACTACGACCAGAGCATCATCCAGACCAACAACCTCGGCTTGTTCATGCTCAAGCGCGGCAAGCCCGAGGATGCCGAGCGCCTGATGGGCAAGGCCGCCGATTCCGCGCGGCGCGCGTGGGGCGCCAATCACCCCTTCACGATCGCCACGCTCACCAACCTTGGCAGCCTGCTGCTGGTCGACGGCAAACCGGATGCCGCCGAACCGATCCTGGCCGAAGCGCTCGCCAGCAGCCGCCGGGTCTTCGGCGACGATCAATTCGACACCCTGCTGGCGCTCGATGCCTATGCCGCGGCCCAAGTTGCCAAGGGACGCTTCCAACGGGGCGACGACTTGCTGGTGCCGGCCGAAGTCGCGGCGCGCAAGCAATTCACCGGCAACCAGAGCCGACGCCTCGGGCAGTACCTGACCACGCGCGGCCGAGCCCGCAGCGGTCTTGGCAGCTACCGCGCGGCCGAGCGCGACTTGCTCGAGGCCGAACCCCTGCTGCGCGGTACCGTGGGCGCCGACCATCGGGACACCCGTATCTGCCGCACCGCCTTGGCGGAGCTGTATGCCGCCTGGGACAAGGCCGCGCCGGGCAACGGCCATGCCGCCAGCGCGGCAGCGTGGAAGGCCAAGCTCGTGGCGGCGCCGACACCGGCGACCAGGGGCTGATCGCTGGCGTTCGTCGGCATCGTGGTGTCCGCGCAACACCGCGTGAACCCCCGACGTGCCTCACCGGGCGAAAACGCCTCGTGGTGTCCGCGCATCACCGAGGGAGCCGTCCATGGCATGCCACCCGCCCGATGGCTGCCTTGCCCGGAGATGGGCAAGCGCACCGCCATTCACGGCAGTGCGCAAGCGTTGCAATTACCAACCCATGTAATGCCCGCCGTTGGCGGACAGGTTGGCGCCGGTGATCCAGGCCGCTTCCTCGGGCAGGAAGAACGCCACCGCGTAGGCGATTTCGCTCGGGTGTCCAAGGCGGCCGGTCGGGATCTGCGCGGTGATCTTGGCGCGCACGTCCTCGGGCACGGCCATCACCATGTCGGTGCCGATGTAGCCCGGCGAGACGGTGTTGACGGTGATGCCGAACTTGGCGTTTTCCTGCGCCAGCGAGATCGTGAAGCCGTGCATGCCGGCCTTGGCCGCGGCGTAGTTGGCCTGGCCGTACTGGCCCTTCTGGCCGTTGATCGAGCTGATCTGGATGATGCGGCCCCACTTGCGCTCGCGCATGCCGTCGATCACCTGGCGGGTGACGTTGAAGCAGGAGTCGAGGTTGGTGGCGATCACGTCGTGCCACTGCTTCGGGCTCATCTTGTGGAAGGTGCCGTCGCGGGTGATGCCGGCGTTGTTGACGAGGATGTCGATCGGCCCGATCGCCGCCTCGGCGGCCTTGACCATGGCGGCGGCGGATTCGAAATCGGCGACGTCGCCGGGGACGATCGCCACGTCGAAGCCCTTGTCCTTCATCTTCGCCTGCCACGCCTTGGCTTTGGCCTCGTCGCGGTAGTTGGTGGCGACGCGGTGGCCGAGGCTGGCCAGCTTTTCGACGATCGCGGTGCCGATGCCGCCGGTGCCGCCGGTGACGAGTGCATTGCGGGTGGTCATGGAACGTGCTCCTTGCAAGCGTGAAGTGATGAAACGGTGACGGGTTTCACATTTTACCCTTTGTCAGCCGAGGCCGTCGCCTGCATCGCGGACGCCGGTGGTGGCGTGGATGGGATGCGCTCGGGGCAGAACGCGGCCAACGCACATTGCAGGACCGCCTCGACACGGCCGACGCCATCGAGCACACGCGCATCCTGGCCCAATGCGGACAGCGCAAGGCGCAGTGCCGGGCGGGGGTCGCGTGGATCGACGGGGCGCGCGCAGTCGGACTTGGACAGCTTGCGGCCATCGACGTCCAGCACCAGTGGCAGGTGCGCATACGCGGGCGTGGGCACGCCGAGCGCGCGCTGCAACAGGATCTGGCGCGGCGTGGAATCGAGCAGGTCGGCGCCGCGCACCACCTGGGTGATGCGCTGCGCGGCATCGTCCACCACCACCGCGAGCTGGTAGGCCCACAGGCCGTCGGCGCGGCGCAGGACGAAGTCGCCCACGTGCCTGCGGACGTCCTGCGCGAGATGACCGTGGATCGCATCGTCAAAGACGATGTGACCTGCATCCACGCGCAAGCGGATCGCGGGCAGGCGTTTGTCATCGCTCGCTTCCTGCGAATGGCCCACGCAGGCATGGTGGACGCCGCCGCTGGCGGCCAACGCGCTGCGGCTGCATCGACAGGCGAATGCCAGGCCGGAATCCAGCAGGCGCTCCAGCGCCTGCGCGTACGCGTGGGTGCGCTCGTGCTGCCACAGCACCGGTTCGTCGGAGACCATGCCAAACGCGGCCAGGTCGTCGATCTGCCGCTGCGCCGCGCCGGCCATCTCGCGTGGCGGGTCGAGGTCCTCGATGCGCAACATCCAGCTTCCGCCGTGATGACGCGCCATCAGCCAGCTTCCCAGCGCCGCAGTCAGCGATCCAAGGTGCAGGGGGCCGGTGGGCGAGGGCGCGAAGCGGCCGCGGTAGCCAGGCGTGGTGGCGGTCATCGGCAGGGGTGTGCAGGAAGCCAAGGCGGTGATCGACAGCTTGATCGCTGCTGCCGGTCACTGGCGCATCAACGCATTCATGTCGTTGTGCAATGCATTGTCGGCGAACCCGTCGAAGCGCCCCTGTGCCAGCCCGCGCGCGGCACGCAGGAACCCGCCCCACGCCGCGCCGGCCAGCGCGCCGCCGACGCTGACCCGCCGCACTCCCAGCCTCGCCAGATCCTCAAGGGCAAACGGCGCAGGCCTGCCGACCAGCACGTTCACTGGTTTGGGCGCCACCGCTTCGACGATCGCGGCAATCTGCGCCGGATCGTTGGTGCCGGGGGCAAACAGGCAGTCCGCGCCGGCATCGGCGTAGGCGCGCAGGCGACGGATCGATTCGGCGAGTGGATCGGGATGGCCGAGGAGGAAGCATTCGGCGCGCGCGACCAGCATCACGTCCTGCCCGGAGGCGTTGATCGCCGCACGCGCGGCACGCACCCGCTGCAGCGCTTCGTCGAATGGATACAGCGGTTCCACCGGGTCGCGGCGCGCGTCCTCGATCGACAGGCCGGCCACGCCGGTGTCGATGCAGCGGCGCACGTTCTCCTGCAGGCCGCCAAGGTCGCGTGCGTGGCCGTCCTCGAAATCGACGTTGACCGGCAGGTCGGTGGCTTCGACGATTTGGCGGCAGTGCGCGAGCACCGCCCCGACGTCGGGCGCGTGATCGGCAAGGCCCTGCGACCACGCGAAACCCGAACTGGTGGTGGCCAGTGCCTTGAAGCCCAGGGCCGCCAGTGCGCGTGCCGAGCCGGCATCGGGCGGGTTGGGAATCAGGAAACACCCGCTCGCATGGAGCTTGCGGAAAGCGGCGCGGCGGGCGGCAAAACGATCCGATGGCATGGCGTGCCTCGCAGGAAATTCGTGGTGGCTGAATCGCGGCGGCGACGTCGCGTGGCATGAGTGTACGGGCGTCGGCGATCGCGCGTGCGCGCATGCCTTGACGTGGATCAGGGCAGGCGCTGTGCGGCGCCGATAACGTGGGCGGAGTCATCCGAACCGGAGCCTTGCCATGACCCTGCACCTCGACCACGAGCCCAATGTCCACGTCTTCGACGCACGCGGCGTCGCGCGGCGCTTTCGCCACTCGGCGATCTTCGGTGCGCTGGGTGCGCTGCGTAACGGCGAGACCATGCGTTTCATCAACGACCACGATCCGGTGCCGCTTCTCGGTCAGCTCAACCAGCGCTTCGGCGAGCACCTGTCGGTCACCTACCGCCAGCGTGATGCGAACGCGGTGGTGATCGACTTCGGCGTCAGCGGCCTGCCGGAGGGCTGAGCCGATGAGCTTGCCGGCGTTCTTCGCCGCCGCGCCTCGCGTGCTCGTCCACGATGGCCTGGCGGAGCTGCTTGGTGCCGCCGAGGGCGGACTGATCGAATACGGTTACGAGGATGCGGTGCGCCTTGCCGGACATTCGTGCCCGACCGTCGCCGGTGCCTACCTGATGGCGCGCGCAGCACTGCGCGCGCTGTATCCGGAGGGCCCGGCCGAGCGTGGCGGTGTGGAGGTGACCATGAACGCCGCGCAGGACGAGGGCACCACCGGGGTGATCGCGCAAGTGTTCACTCTGCTCACCGGCGCGGCCGCCGACAACGGCTTTCACGGCATCGGCGGGCGCCACGTCCGGCACGGCCTGCTTGCCTATGACGGCGGGGATGGCGAGGCGATCGCCAGCTTCCGTCGTCGCGACAACGGCGCCACGGTGAATGTCGCGTTGGATCTGGCCAGCGTACTGCCCAGCCCGCAGATGCGCGCACTGATGCAGCGCGCGCTGGCGCCCGATGCCAGCGCCACCGAACGCGGCGCCTTCGCATCGGCCTGGCAGGAGCGGGTGCAGCGGCTGCTGGGTCGTGCCGATGACCCGGACGTGATCCGCATCACGCGTCGCACCTGAATCACCCGCAAGGCGTTCCCAATCCGACGACGGCCAGGCGCGCCCCATGCGGGGCGCCGGCGTTCGTCACCCGATGTTCCAACCCGAGCTCCGGAGCCCACGCATGTCCACACTCCACACCATGGGCCAGCAGCAGGATCGCCGCAGCTGGGCCGAACCGTACAAGATCAAGGTGGTCGAGCCGTTGCGCACCACCACCCGCGCCGAGCGCGAACGCGCGATCGTCGAGGCCGGCTACAACACCTTCCTGTTGCGCTCGGCCGACGTCTACATCGACCTGCTGACGGATTCGGGCACCTCGGCGATGAGCGATCGCCAGTGGGCGGGGATGATGGTCGGCGATGAGGCCTACGCCGGCAGCGCCAACTATTACCGGCTGGAGGAGGTGATCCGTCGCTACTACGGCTACCGCTACATCGTCCCGACCCACCAGGGCCGTGGCGCCGAGAACCTGCTCAGCCAGGCCGCGATCAAGCCCGGCGACCACGTCCCCGGCAACATGTATTTCACCACCACGCGCTTCCACCAGGAGCACGCCGGCGCGACGTTTCACGACGTCATCATCGACGCGGCGCACGACACCGCCTCGTTGCATCCGTTCAAGGGCGACATCGATCTTGGCAAGCTGCAGGCACTGATCGACACGGTCGGCGCCGACAGGATCCCCTACGTGTGCATGGCCGCGACGGTGAACATGGCCGGCGGCCAGCCGATCTCGATGGCCAATGCGCGCGCGGTGCGCGAGCTGACCGCCCGCCACGGCATCCGCATCTACCTCGACGCCACCCGCGCGGTGGAAAACGCGCTGTTCATCCAGGAGCGCGAGCAAGGCTACGCCGACAAGACCCTGGAGCAGATCCTGCTGGAGTTCTGCTCGTATTCCGATGGCGCCACCATGTCCGGCAAGAAGGACCACCTGGTCAACATCGGTGGCTGGCTGGCGACCAACGACGAGCCGCTGTTCGAGGAAGCGCGCAACCTGGTGGTCGTGTACGAAGGGTTGCACACCTACGGCGGCATGGCCGGGCGCGACATGGAGGCGATGGCGATCGGGATCGAGGAGTCGGTCAACCTTGACTACATGAAATCCCGCGTCGGCCAGATCCGCTATCTCGGGCAACTGCTCGACCAGTGGCAGATCCCGTTCGTCAAGCCGATCGGCGGCCACGCGATCTTCCTGGATGCGCGCGCGTTCTACCCGCACCTGGCCCAGGACACCTTCCCCGCGCAGACACTTGCCGCCGAGCTTTACCTGGATTCGGGCATCCGCTCGATGGAGCGCGGCATCGTCTCGGCCGGACGCAACCAGATCACCGGCGACCACCATCGCCCCAAGCTGGAGCTGACCCGGTTGACCATTCCGCGGCGCGTCTATACCCAGGCGCACATGGACGTGGTCGCCGAGTCGGTCAAGGCCTGCTTCGACCAGCGCCACACGGTCACCGGCCTGAACATGGTGTACGAGCCGAAGTACCTGCGCTTCTTCCAGGCACGCTTCGCGCGGCGCTGAACGCGCTGCCGCGCGGGTCGGTGAAGGCTGGCGTGTCGCCGTGCCCGGACCTGCCATGGCATCAGGCCAGCCGGCCTGCGTCCTGTATGATGCGCGGCTCGGTTTTACGGGATGATTTTCATGGTGTCCTTCAGATCGCGTTGGTTGGGCGTCGCGCTGGCTCTTGCCGCGTGCGGTGGCGCGTGGGCGGCACGGCCGATCACGTTCACCCAGACGGCGCGACTGTCGCTGGATGCAAACGGCAAGGTGGTGTCGGCGGTGTTCGACGAGGGCAAGCCGGGTTTCGCCAAGCTCGATGCGAAGTTGGAACAGTTCGTGCACGGTTGGTCGTTCGCGCCCGGCACCGTCGATGGCAAACCATTGCCGACCGAAACCAACCTGAGCATCAATCTGCGCGCCACGCCAGCGGGCAACGGCGATTACGCGATCAGCATTCTCGGCGCCTCGACGGGCTTGGTCTTCCAGCGAAGTGCGCCGCCCGAGTATCCGTCCTCAGCGATGCAGCAAGGTTGCGAAGGCGTTGTGATCATGCTAGTGGACATCGACGGTACCGGCGCACCCATGGGTACCCGGATCGAAAGTAACGATGTCGATTGCATGAAGACGCGACTGGAAACGGCAGCGATTGACGCCGCAAGACAGTGGCGCTTCAGGACGGAGAGCGTCGGCGGCCATGCAATGGCAGGTCGGGCGCGCGTTCCTGTCACGTTCTGCCTCGGGCTGTCCCATGGGGCTTGCGCCCGTTACTACGTAAAGGAGGAGAAGGACAACCAGCGCGGCGCGGATGGCCAGCCGGCAGCCGACACCCAGCCAGCCCAAGGCATGCAGATCACCAGCCTCGGCAGCAAGGTGAAGTTGCTGACCCAGGTCGCCGGAACGTCGTTGCAGGATGCTGCCGTGCCGTAGATTCACGCAGATGTTTGTACCCCGGCGTCGATGATGTTGCGTCGCAGCAATTTCATGTACAATGAGACGGTTCGCATGCCGTGGTTTGTTTTCCCATCGGCCAAACGACACCGCTGATTCGCAACGACGATGCCATTCGGGCACCGCACCGCGAACGTGGCGTCCGGCCGTCGCCATCAGCTCGACATGCCAACGCCGGAGACCGCACGTTGCGGCTCCGCCCATGCGTTACTCGTCGCGCGGTTCAAAGGGAACGCTTCGAGCAGGAAAGCCACACGCTGCCTTCGCAGGTAGCCGGCTTGATCCTGACCTTTTCGGAGTATTCCAATGTCATTCGAATCCCTCGGCCTGACGGCCCCGCTGCTGCGCGCGCTCGCCGACCTCGGTTACACCACGCCTACCGCGATCCAGTCCGAAGCCATCCCGGTCGTGCTCGCTGGTCGCGACCTGATCGCCACCGCGCAGACCGGCACCGGCAAGACCGCTGCCTTCGCGCTGCCGATCCTGCAACGTCAGTTCGGCGCCGCCGAGCCGGCGCGCGGGCCGCGCAAGGTGCGCGTGTTGGTCATCACGCCGACGCGTGAACTGGCCGCACAGGTCCACGAATCCTTCCGTGACTATGGACGTCACCTGCGCGTGGCTTCCACGACGATCTATGGCGGGGTCGGCATGGGCCCGCAACTGGACGCGCTGCGCCGCGGCGTGGACGTGCTGATCGCCACCCCGGGGCGGCTGATCGACCACATCCAGCGCCGCAGCGTGGACCTGTCGAAGCTGGAGGTGCTGGTGCTCGACGAGGGCGACCGGATGCTCGACATGGGCTTCCTGCCGGCGATCCGCACCATCCTCGCGGTGCTGCCGAAGCAGCGCCAGACCCTGCTGTTCTCGGCCACCTTCGACGATCCGGTACGCGCGCTGGCCGCGCAGTTCCTGCACGACCCGGCCGAGGTCCAGTGCGCGCCGCGCAACTCGGTTGCCAGCACGGTGACCCACCGCGCCCACCCGGTGGACGCCGAGCGCAAGCGCGATCTGCTGCTGCACCTGCTGGCCGCCGACAGCCGCCGGCAGACGCTGGTGTTCGCGCGTACCAAGCACGGTTCGGATCGGCTGGCCAAGCAACTCGAAGCCGCCGGCCATCGCGCCGCCGCGATCCACGGCAACAAGAGCCAGAACGCGCGCCTGCGTGCGCTGGGCGACTTCAAGGCCGGCCGCATCACCTTGCTGGTGGCCACCGACATCGCCGCCCGCGGGCTGGACATCGACGCCCTGCCGTGCGTGATCAACTTTGACCTGCCGATGGTGGCCGAGGATTACGTGCACCGCATCGGCCGTACCGGCCGCGCCGGAAGCGAGGGTCTGGCGCTGTCGCTGGTGTCGCCGGAAGAGGGCGGCCTGCTGCGCCAGATCCAGCGCCTGCTCAAGCAGGACGTGGAGATGGTGACGGTGGATGGTTTCGCGCCCACGCGGCCGATCCGGATGGGCCACGACGCGCCGATTCCGCGCAGCGGTCGTCCGGCCGGCGGCCAGCAACCTCCGCGGCGCCACGCGCGGCGTCCGCACGCGGCCGGTCCGCGGCCGGCGCATGCGGCTGGCAAACCTGGCGTTTCCGAGCGGGGTCGCGAGCAGGGTGCCGGCAAGGGCCGGCTGCCTGGCGGCAGGGCGTGATCGCCTGATTCCAGGTCGATAGCCTGTATCTATCGACTTGATCGAATCAATCGAATGGCGACTGGTTTCCGTGCCGTGCTAGGTTGGCAGTCCAACCCACGGCAAGAAGGAGAGCAGGCATGGCCACGATCCAGGGTCCGCAGAAACTCGGTCCGTTGACGCCGCTGGTCGGCGAATGGGAAGGCAACGTCGGCGTCGATCTGTCCTACCACAACAAGGACGACGAGACCTCCGAGACCGGCTATTTCGAACACGCCTGGTTCAAGCCGATCCCGACCACCGAGAACGGCAAGCAGGTGATCGAGGGGCTGAACTACAAGATGACCGCGTGGCGGCATGGCGAGGAAGCCATGGATCCGTTCCACGACGAGGTCGGCTACCTGATCTGGGACAAGGCGCGCGGGCAGGTGATGCGGGTGGTGGTGTTCGGCCGCGGCATCGCCATCCTGGCCGGCTCCGACGCCGGTCCGCGCGACAAGGTGATGCACTTCAACGCCCGCCCGGGCGCCGCGGAGTACGGCATCCTGCAGAACCGCTACCTGCTCGAACGCGCGCAGCTGATGAGCTTCGACAGCACCTTCACCGTGCACGACGACGGCAGCTTCAGCTACACCTCCGACCTGGTGCTCAAGCTGGCCGCGATCGGCAAGGAGATGCACCACACCGACCGCAACACCCTGCACCGGGTGAAGCGCTACCACCCGAGCGTTGAGAACGGCTGAGCAGCGTGGCGAAGGCTGCCGGCGCGATTGTGGCCGAGCAATGAAGGCCGGTTCCGAAGACCGCTCCCGACGGGAGCGGGGCTTCGGGTGCGGTCGTCTCAGGTCGCCTCCAGCCCGGGCGGGCCACCGTTGGCCCACTCCAGCTTGTACCCGAGCCCGTAGATCGACACCACCGGGTCGAGGCCGTCGCAGGTCTCGGCGATCTTGCGACGCAGGTTCTTGACGTGGCTGTCCACGGTGCGATCGCTGACCACGCGGTGATCCAGGTACAGCGCGTCGATGAGTTGGCTGCGCGAGAGGACGCGACCCGGGCGCGCGGCCAGCGCGCGCAACAGGCGCAGTTCCACCGGCGTCAGTGGCAGTGGCTTGCCGTGCAGCCGTGCCTGCTGGCATTCCTCATCCACCACCAGCGGGGCTTGCGCGCCCTGGCGCTGCGCCTGCACGCGCCGCAGCACCGCCTTGACCCGCGCCACCACCTCGCGCGGGCTGTACGGCTTGCAGATGTAGTCGTCGGCGCCCAGCTCCAGCCCCAGCAGGCGATCGATCTCCTCCACCCGCGCGGTGGTTATCAGGATCGGCACGCTGGAGAAGCCGCGAATCTCCCGGCACAGGCTCAAGCCATCCACGCCGGGCAGCATCAGGTCGAGCACGATCGCGTCCGGCGCGTGTTCGCGCACCCACGCCGCCACGCCGGTACCGGTGGCGAACATGGTGCTGCGATAGTCTGCGGCCTGCAGGTAGTCGTGCAGCAGGCTGGCCAGCTTGGCCTCGTCCTCGACGATCAGCACGTGGCCATTCATGGCTCGTCCTCCGGAACCGGCAAGCGCAGGTTGATCGCCAGGCCACCCAGGGGCGAGGCGCTGGCGACGATCTGACCGCCGTGCGCAAGCACGATGTTGCGGCAGATCGCCAGCCCAAGACCGGCGCCGCCGTATTCACGGCTGCGCGAGGATTCGACCCGGAACAGGCGGTCGAACAGGTGCGCGTGCGCGTCGACAGGCACGCCGGGCGCGGAATCCTCGACATCGACCAGGACATCGTGTTCGACCCGTCGCGCGCCGATCCGCACGCGCCCAGGTGCGCTGGTGTAACGCTGGCTGTTGCGCAGCAGGTTGCCGAACATTTGCGCCAGCCGCTGCCTGTCGCCCTGGACGGGCAAGGCCTGCGCGGTGGCGATGTCCAGCGTCAGGTCCAGTCCGGCGTCGGCCAGTGCGCCGGTGTGTGCGGCAACCACTTCCTGCAGCACCTCGCGCAGATCCAGCGTTTGCATGCGATAGGCCAATGCACCGGCGTCCGAGAGCGAGAGTTGGTACAGGTCCTCGACCAGCCCGGCCAGGCGCTCGCACTCGCCGTGCAGCGAGGCCAGAGTGTCCGGACCGACCTGGCGCACGCCGTCCTGCAACGCCTGGATCTCGCCGCGCAGGATGCCCACCGGCGTGCGCAACTCGTGGGCGATGTCCGCGCCCCAGCGCCGTCGCGCGTCCTGGTTGCGTTCCAGCGCGGCCGCCAGGCGATTGAAGTCGGCCGCGAGCGCGCCCAGTTCGTCGCCGCGGGTTTCGGCGATGCGCGTCGCGAAGCGCCCGGCGACCAGTGCGCGGGTGCCGTCGGCGAGCGCGTGGATCGGCGCCAGCAACCAGCGCGCCAGCAGCCACGAGGCGAGCAGCGCGCCCAGCAGCACCGCGCCGGCCATCAACAGGGCGCGGCGCAACTGGGTCTGGGCAAACGACAGGTCCAGGTCGCCGCGCAGCGCCGGCAGCGGCGCCAGCAGCAGGCGTCCGACCACTTCCCCATGGCTGCGCACCGTGAACGCGGGTGCGTCGGCGGGAACCTGGGGGTTGCCGACCACGTAGCGATCGGCAGCATCGACCAGCAGCAGGCGCCCGCCGAGGTCGAGCGGTCCGGCAGGCCGCGGCGGTGGCAGCACCGGTGCCGGAGGCGGCATCGGTGGCAAGGGTGCGCGCGCGGATGGACCCCGCATCGGTGGTGCGTCGGGGGATGCGGTGGACACGCCGTCGGCAGGCGCTGCCAGCGGTGCGAGGGCCGGTGGTGACGCCAAGGGCGCCTGCGTGGCCGGAGACGCGAGCCCGGCTTCGGACGTGCCCGGCGGGGGTGGGAGTGGAGGCGTGTCCGGTCGTGGGCTGGGTGGCGCGAGCCCCGGGCGCGGTGGCGGAAACGGCGGCGCGAATGGCGGTGGACGATGCGGGCCGTCCGCGGCCGGTGGCCACGGACGCAGGCCGGGGGGCCGCCGGTCCTGAATCGAATCCGGGGGCAGGCGCCCGGGCGGTGGACGATCCGGCGCGGAACGCCCGGCAGGCGCACGATCGCCCATCGGCGACCAAAGGTTGCCGCCACCACCGCTGGCACGTCCCGGCGGTGGCGGTGGAGGTGGCGGCAGGCCGAGGATGCGCATGAACTCGCGCTGGCGTCCGCGCAGGAAATCCCAGTTGCCGGCGCTGTCGTAACGCTCGCCAAGGCGCACGGCGGCGTCGGCGGCGCGCTCCATGCTCAGGCGGTTGAGGTAGGCCAGGAAGCCGCTGCGCAGCACTTGCTGCTGCAACGCCGCGAAGGTCGCCAGCGCGAGGATGCTCAAGCCGGCGAGGGCGATGAACAGGCGATGCCAGAGGCGAAGGCGCAGGCGCATGGCGTGGGCTTCGGCGCGGGGTGCGCCAGGGTGTCGCCTACATTACCTGCAGCCCGGCGCGGCGCGCGCCGCGGCAGGGTCGATTCCACGCTTTCTCCATGATTTTTCCGCGATCTCTCCACGCTGCCTCCATCGTGGCTGCGCAGTCCGCTCGCAAGCTCGTTGCATGCCGGATGTCCCGGCACGAGAAGGAGAATGGCGATGTTGCGTCCACTGCTGATCCCTTGCCTGTTGCTGCTTGCCATGCCGCTCGCGCTGGCGCAGGATCGCGCGCCACCACCGCTCGCGCCCATGGCGCCGTCGATGGGGCATCCGATGGGGCCGCCGCCAGGTCCGCCGATCGATGCGATCGCAAAGGCCATCGGCTTGAAGGCAGAGCAGCGTGCGGCGGTCGAAACGATCATGCAGCACCATCGCGATGCGATGCGCACGATGCACGAGGCCATGCGCAAGCAGCGCGAGGCCCAGGATCGCCAGACCCATGCCAGCCTGGCCAAGGTGCTCTCGTCCGACCAGCTCGCACGCCTGGATGAATGGATGGCCAGCCATCGACCGCCCCCGCCGGGTGGCTTCGGCGGCCCGCAGGGCGGTTTCGGCATGCGCGGTGGCCCAGCCGGGCCTGGCGGGGCAAGGCCCGGAATGCAAGGCCGTCACTGGGGAAACATGGCCGGCCCCCAGGGTCAGGCTCGAAGGCCGCCACCTCCGCCGGACGCCCCGCAGCCGCCGGATGCCAACGGCGAGGATTTTCCGCCACCGCCACCGGCCGATGCGCCACCGCCGCCACCGCCGCCTGCGACCGCGCTCGACAGTTCTCCTTCGAGGTGACCACGCCATGCAAACCCACGCATCCAGACCCGCCGTGCGTGCAACGATCGGCCTGCTGATCGCGGCCCTGCTGACGGCGGCCAGCGTCGCCGCCCAGACCCGTACCGCCGCGGCGCAGTACCCGGCGCGGCGCCACGCGCCAGACGCCCGCGCAGCGCGGGTCCCACCGCCGCCGGCGCCGGGCGCGCCGTTGCCCGGTCTGACGCCGGCCGAACTGCAGGCGTTCGCCGCCGGTCTGGACGAGTTCGGCCATGTCGAGGACAAGGCGAGCGGCCTCGGCCCAATCTTCAACGGCGCCTCTTGCGCCGGCTGCCACGCGCGACCGGGGATCGGCGGCTCCTCGAACATCGACACCACCCGCTTCGGCCGGGTCGTGGCCGGGGTGTTCGATCCGCTGACCGAACTCGGCGGCAGCCTGCTGCAGAACAAGGCGATTGCCGCTGGCGCCCGCGAAATCGTTCCCGTGGCGAGCAACGCGATCGCGCTGCGCCAGACCATACCGCTGTTCGGCCTGGGCCTGATCGAGGCGATTCCCGACGCGACGATCCGCGCCAATGTCGCCCGCGAACAAACGCTTGGCCTGCATGGCGTGGTGGCGACCGTCACCGACGTGACCACCGGCAAGACCCGCGTCGGCCGATTCGGCTGGAAGGCGCAGCAGGCGACCTTGCTGGCGTTCGCCGCCGACGCCTACCGCAACGAGATGGGCATCACCAATCGCTTCTTCCCGAACGAGAACGCGCCCAACGGGGATCCGGCCAAACTCGCGCGCTACGACACGGTCGAGGACCCGGAGGACAAGGTGGATCCGCGTACCCATCGCAGCGACGTGGATGCGGTGGCGGACTTCATGCGCCTGCTGGCGCCGCTGCAGCCCAAACCGCACGACCCGTCCACCGATCGCGGCCGACATCTGTTCGACACCACCGGCTGTTCGGGTTGCCACACGCCGGTGATGCGCACCGGATCAAGCCCGATCGCCGCGCTGGATCACAAGGACGTGCACCTGTGGTCGGACCTGCTGCTGCATGACATGGGTGCGCTTGGCGATGGCATCGCCCAGGATCCGGCCACCCGGCGGCAGATGAAGACGCCGCCCCTTTGGGGCCTGCGGGCGAGCGGACCGTGGTTGCACGACGGCCGTGCGGCGACCATCGACCAGTCGATCCGGCTCCACGACGGCGATGCGCGGCGCTCACGCGATGCCTACCTGCACCTGCAGGAACTGCAGCGCCAGGACCTCCTGGCTTTCCTCGATACGCTTTGACGCCGCCAAGCGCTGCGTCCTGCCGTCCCCGGGGTCGACGGGATGGCGGCTGTCGAGGGTTCGCCTGGGGAAAGTCTGAAGTGCGCCGTGAACACCTGCCGGTTTGCTACCGCAAATCGTCGAGTCCGTTCATGGTTCGACAGGCCTGTCCTGAGCCTGTCGAAGGACCTGTCCTGAGCCTGTCGAAGGGCCTGTCCTGAGCGAAGTCGAAGGGCCTGTCCTGAGCGAAGTCGAAGGGCCTGTCCTGAGCGAAGTCGAAGGGCTCACCACGAACGGCATCCGCTTCAGATGTTCCCTAGCCGGCCGCGCTGATCTCGGCCATCAGTTCCCCCAGCACCTTGTCGGCATCCTCGTTGGCGACCTGGCAGGTGCCGGCCGCTGCATGCCCGCCGCCGCCATACTTCAGGCACAACGCGCCCACGTCGAGCTTGCAGGAACGGTCGATGATCGACTTGCCGATGGCGAAGGCCGTGTTCTGCTTCTTCACGCCCCAGATGGCGTGGATCGAGATGTTGGTCTGCGGGTACAGGGCGTACAGGGTGAACCGGTTGGTGGCGTAGATCGGGTCCTCGTCGCGCAGGTCCAGGAACACCAGCTTGCCGTACACCTCGGCGCGTCGCCGCAATTGCGCACGCGCCTTGTCGTGGTGGGCTGCATAGAGTTCGGCGCGCTCGGCCACGTCGGGCAACGCGAGGATCTCGTCGATGCCGTGGTCGCGGCAATAGTCGATCAACTGCATCATCAACTGGTAATTGGAAACGCGGAACTCGCGGAAGCGCCCCAGGCCGGTGCGCGCGTCCATCAGGAAGCTCAGCAGCACCCAGCCTTTCGGGTGCAGGATTTCGTCGAGGCTGAACTGCGCCGAGTCGGCCTTGTCCACCGCGTCCATCATCTCCGCCGACACGTTCGGGAACGCCTTCGCGCCGCCGTAGTAGTCGTACACCACGCGCGCCGCCGAGGCCGCCTTGGGGTCGATGATGTGGTTCTCCGGGTGACCGCCGACGCGGGTGACCTCGCTGAGATGATGGTCGAACGCAAGCCGGCAGCCTGGCACGTAGGGCAGGTTGGTGCTGATGTCGTCCGGGCCCATGGCGATCTTGCCGTCCTGCATGTCCTTCGGATGCACGAAGTCGATGCGGTCGATCAGGCCCTGTTCCTTCAGCAGCACCGCGCACACCAGGCCGTCGAAATCGCTGCGGGTGACCAGTCGGCACTTCGGGGCGTCGGACATGATTCCTTCCTCAAGTGGTAGCGCGAGCGGCGCGGGGCCAGGAAACGGCAGTCTAGATCGAACCGGGCTCGGCGTGGGCAAAATCATGCACATTGGCCGCGCGTGGCCTCCGGCGGCGTTGGATTGTCCAAGGCGAACAGGCACTCGCCATGCACGAGGGATCACCCGAATGCCCACCGGAACCGTCCGTCTCCACCGCGTCCTGCGCGCCCCGCCCGAACGCGTGTATCGTGCCTTCCTCGATCCGGCGGCGATGGCCAAGTGGCTGCCGCCGTACGGATTCACTTGCACGGTCGATGCCATGGACGTCCGCGTCGGCGGTCGATTCCACATGGCGTTCAACAATTTCCGCACCGGCCACGGGCACGCTTTCGGCGGCGAGTACCGCGAACTGCTGGAAGGTGCGAGGATCGTCTACACCGATGCGTTCGATGGCGTGAACCTGCCCGGCCAGATGCTGACCACGATCACCCTCGAACGGGTGTCCTGCGGCACCCGCCTTGGCGTGCTGCAGGAGGGCGTACCGGAGATGATCCCGGTGGAGATGTGTCATCTGGGTTGGCAGGAGTCGCTGGCGCAATTGGCGCTGCTGGTCGAGCCGGAGATTCCGGATCAGGTCTGAGCGATGCCGTGGTGGCGCGGCGCCAGGCCCGTTGCAGGGAGGATACTTGCATCATGCATTCCATCGCCTTCGACCTGAGCGGAGATCACGTCGAACTCAACCAGTTGCTCAAGCTGGTCGGCTTGTGCGACAGCGGCGGTGCGGGCAAAGCACTGGTTGCCGACGGCGCGGTGCGGGTCGATGGCGCGGTCGAACTGCGCAAGACCGCCAAGATCCGCGCCGGTCAGCTGGTGCAGGTCGGCGAGGTCGAGATCCGGGTGAGGTAGCGGCGGGGGTTTCATCGCACCGTGAAGTTCACGCGCCAGGGCAAGCCGTGGCGCGTCAGCGCCGCGATGCCAGCACGCCATCCAGTTTCGGCAGCGCCTTGAAGCCGACCGTCTCCAGCCGCCTGGCCACCTCGCGCGGCAAGTCGCGACCGCTGCTGAGCCGGTTCGGGCTGCCGGTGTAGTGGAAGAGCCTGCCGCCGCGACGCAGCACGCGCGCAAGCTGTTCGTAGAACGCCTGCGCATACAACTCGCCGGCAATTCCGAAACGTGGCGGGTCGTGGAGGATGGCGTCCACCGACGCGTCGGCGATGCCGCCGATCGCCTGCACGATGTCGGCGTGCCGCAGGTGCAGGCGTCCTACCGCCGCGGGATCGTCCGGGTCGGGCGACCACGGATTGAGCGTGCGCAGCCACAGCACGTCGGCGTTCTTCTCGAACGAGTCCACCCGCGATGCGCCTGCCTGCAGGCAGCAGGCCGCGAAGTAACCCAGCCCGCCGCAGGTATCGAGCACGCGCTTGCCGCGCGGCTCGACCAGCGCAACCTTGATGCGCGCGTCGGCGACCGGCGATGCCTTCGCCGTGGGCAGCATCTTGATGCCGTCGATCTCGAACGTCGGTGCGCCCCAGTCGGTCGGCACCAGCTTGATCAACGCGCCGGCGAAGCGGGCGATGGGTGCGAACGCCGCACCGTCCCAGTGGTGGATCGTGCGTTCCTTCAGCGGCGGCGGGTACGGATAAACCTGCCCGCGCCAATGCCAGCAGGTCGGCTCCAGCCTGGCCTCGCCACGCGAGAGCTCTAGGTCCAGCGAGCCCTCCCAGGTCGTCAGGCCCGCATTCCGCGCGGCGCACAGCGCCTGCGCGCTGGATGACAGCAGCAGCGGACCGAGGTAGCGCGCCATGCGGGTGCGGCCGGTTCGGCTCAGGCGACGTGGGAGCGTGTGCAGGTCACTTCGCCGGCACCACGGCAAGCGGGACATCGATCTCCGGGCTGTCCTTGTCGCGGATCAGTCGGCGCAGGAACGGCACCAGCACCACCAGCGCCACGCCGACGGCGACGCTGCCCAGCCCCAGCCACAGGAACAGCTTCGCGTAGATCGGGTCGGTCGCGAGCGCGGTGGTGCCGGTCGGCTCCGGGATCATTGCCGAAAAGTCGCCGGCGAACAGCGAGGCCAGGCCGGTGACCAGCATCCAGCTGCCCATCATGACGCCCTGGTACTGGCGCGGGGCCAGCTTGCCGATCATCGCGTAGCCGATCGGCGAGATCAGCAGTTCGCCGATGCTCTGCAGCACGTAGCTGGCGAACAGCCAGCCGAAGGCGACGATGCCGTGACTATCGGCGAGCGCGATTCCGGCCGGCAGGGCGAGGAAGCCGGCGCCCATCAACAGCAGCGAAACCGAAAATTGTGTCGGAATGTCGATGTTCCAGCCGTGCGCACGCAGGCGGTTGAACCACGCCGCCAGCAGCGGCCCGCCGACCACGATCACCACGGTGTTGATGTTCTGTATCCATTGCGGGGCGACCACGTATCCCCACACATGCAGGTTCACGTTGTTGACCGCAAACGTCTGCAGGCCATTGGGTGCCATCTGGTACAGCGCCCAGAACACCAGCGAGCCGATGGTCAGGATCAGGTAGGCCCACATGTTGTTGCGTTCCAGCCGGTCCGGGTGGCGGAAGGTGAGCCAGACCAGCGCCAGCGCCACCACCGCGCAGATCCCCTTGACCAGGGTTTCGGTCGGGCCCGGGTGCTTGAGCAAAACCCACACGATCGGCACCAATCCGATCAGGATCGCCACACCCAGCGCGAAGCGCTGCCAGAAGTGGCTGCGCCCGGCGCTCAGCAGCGGCGTGTCCAGGTCGGCCAGGGTCTTCCAGTTGGCCAGCGCGAACACGATGGCCAGGAAATTGCCGAGCGTGGCAAACAGGAACAGGTGGGTGTAATCCTCGGTGAGCTGGTATTGGCCGGCGACCGTGAAGCCGACGAAGAAACCCAGGTTCATGCCCGCGTAGTTCCACAGGAACGCGCCTTCACGGCGGCTATCCTCCGGCGCGTAGCGCTGGGTGAGCATCATGTTGATGCAGGTCACATTGAGGCCGCTGCCGGTCAGGAACAGCGCCAGGCCCCAGTACAGGCCCTGCGCGCTGCCCATCGAGATCAGCCAGCAGCCGATCACCTGCAGCAGCATGCCGCCGACGAACAGGTTGCGGTTGCTCAGGAAGCGGCCGCCGAGGTAGCCGCCGAACAGGTGCAGGCCGTAGTTGAAGGCGCCGAACACGCCCATGATCGCGGCCGCATCCTTGTTGGAAAAATGCAGGTGCTTGGTGGCGTACAGCACCAGCGTCGAATACAGCACCGCATAGCCCAGGGTCGAGACCATCTGGATGAAGAACAGCGCGATCGCGCCGTGCGGGGCTTGCTTGGGGCTGGACGATTGCAAGGCGTGCTCCGGGTGGTTGCCTTCGCGCGCGCAGGTCGTGCGCGCACGCTGCTGGACGATGCCTCGCTCAGCTGAGCTTGCGCAGGGCAAGCGCCGCGGTGTACAGGGAGGTGACGCCTTCCTCGATGAAGCCGGGTTGCTCGGCGAGGATGTCCTTGCGCTCCAGTTTCGTCACCTCCCACAGCGCGCCAAGGCGCACCCTGGCATCGCCTTCGTCCACGGCGAAGGGCGGGCCGGACTTCTCGTGCTGCGGATAGTCCAGGGTGACCAGCAAGCCGCGGCATTGCGCCGGCAGGCGTGCATACACCTGGCGCACGTAGATGTCGCGCATGGACGGCGGTAACGCGATCATCGCGGCGCGGTCGTAGATCGCCTTGCAACTGACGATCAGGGCACGGTCCAGCTTGAAGGCGTCACCCAGGATCAGGTCGATGGCGCCGGCACGGTGGTGAATGCCGTTGGCATCGGTGCTGACCTCGGGGGTGATGCCGCGCTCGGCGAAGTACTGCTCGATCGCCAGCGGCGACAACTCCACGCCGATCACCTGGTGGCCGCGTTCGACCAGCCAGTCCATGTCCAGGCTCTTGCCGGCCAGGGGCACCAGCACGGTGCAGCCGGGCAGGGCGCCCACCGCATCCCAATGCTTTGGCAGCAACGGCGTGACCTTTTTCTGATGGAAGCCGATCCGGCCTTCCTTCCAGCGATCCAGCCAGATTTTCGCATCCATCATTCCACTCCCGGTCGTTTGATCTTCCGCCCACTGCGCGACTGCGAACTGCGGTCGGGTCGCGCGATGGCATGGTGATGTGCAATTCCGGCGCCGCGGCTCGTCATCGATGGCGTGCCCCGAGCGCCGTCGCCTGCTCGATCAACGACTCTAGCCGATTTTCGGGATCGAATGCCGCCGTGGTGGCGCGAACTGCGGCGAGGTCGGTCTGGGGATTGCGCGCGAGCAATTGCACGATATCGGCGAGGTCGGCGAGGCCGCCAGCGTACAGTTTGAGCGCCACCAGATCCTCGATGGTGACGCAACGCAAGGGACTGTCGGGCAGCGGCACGGCGCGCGCGATGGCCGCGGCGGCGGGGGTGGCGACGATGCGCCCCGGATTGCGGAAGTTGACGACCTCGACCACATCCTCCGGTTCGCCGGACGCATCCTCGGAGCGCCAAACGACCACGACGCCGCCCAGCGGATCTTCATCGTCCGGCAGGCGCAGGACGGTGCGCATGCCGGCCGATGCCAGCGCCTGTTCCAAGGCGTGAAGCTGCGGCCAAGGATCCACCGTCACCGCCAGATCGATGTCTTCCGTGCCACGGGTGTAGCGATGCACCGCCAGCGCGGCTGCGCCGATCAGGGCGGTATCGAAGCCGAGTCGCTTCGCGACGAGCGTGACCTGCTCAGCGAGCGCGAGCGATGCGGCAGGATCGAGCATGGTCGCCAAGCCTGCGCAGGAGTTGTCCGCGGCGACCCAGTTCCAGCGCGCGCAAAACGCGCTCGCGAGCGGTCGTCGGCGTATTGGCCGAAAGGCCAAGGGCGCTGGCGCTGGGCCGTCGGGCAGGGATGGCCGTGATCATGGCCGAAGTCTGGGTTCCGGGCTGGGGCGCGTCAAGCCAGTTCGCCGCGTTCGGATGGGTTGCTGTTCGCCCGGACGTGCGCAGCACGATGCGGCGCAGGAGTTCGGCAAGAAAGCTCGCGGGCCTTTTTCGCGATCTTCAGACGTGCAGGCCTGCCCGTTACTCCACTCCCAGTCCGTCGATCTTCTGCCATCCGCGCGGCAACAGGCTGCCGCGGCCTGCGCGGGCGCCTGCCCACGCGTCGAGTTCCTTCCACGACAAGCGCATCGGCGCGCGCTGGCCGCTGTACACCAGCAGGCTGCCACCGTCCGGGATCGCCGCCACCGCCGCCACGCGCTCGGTACCGATCTTCGCACGCGGGATGTCGATCAGCTTGTTGCCTTTGCCCTTGTCCAGCTCCGGCAGGTCGGCGACCGCGAACACCAGCAGGTGACCGGAGCTGGTGATCGCGGCCAGGCGATCGCTGGCCGGGTCGCGCACCAGCGCGGGGGCCAGCACGCGCGCGCCCTCGGGCAAGGTCAGCATGGCCTTGCCGGCCTTGTTGCGCCCGCACAGGTTCTCGAAACGGGTGACGAAGCCGTAGCCGAAGCTGGAGGCCAGCACCAGCCGGGTATCGGCCTCCCCGGCGACCAGGGCCTGGAAGTGCGTGCCCGGTGCGGGGGTGAAGCGTCCGGTCAGGGGTTCGCCGTTGCCGCGCGCCGAGGGCAGGGTGTGTGCCAGCGCCGAGTAACTGCGCCCGTCCGAATCCAGGAACGCGACCTGCTGGGTGCTGCGCGCGTGCACCGCCTGCAGCAAGCGGTCGCCCTCGCGGTAACCCAGGTCGGCGGCATTGACCTCGTGGCCCTTGGCCGCGCGCACCCAGCCCTTTTCCGAGAGCACCACGGTGACCGGTTCGCTGGCCACCAGTTCGGTCTCGGAGATCGCCTGTGCGGCGGCACGGGCGACGATCGGCGATCGCCTGGCGTCGCCGAATTTCTTCGCGTCGGCCAGCAGTTCGTCCTTGATCAGCTTCTTCAGCCGCGCCTTGCTGCCCAGGGTGTTCTGGATGCCGGTGCGTTCGGTCTTGAGCGCGTCCTGCTCGCCGCGGATCTTCATTTCCTCCAGGCGCGCAAGTTGCCTGAGCCTGGTTTCGAGAATGTAGTCGGTCTGTTCCTCGTCGAGGTCGAAGCGGCGCATCAGGACCGGCTTGGGCTCGTCCTCGCTGCGGATGATGCGGATCACCTCGTCGAGGTTGAGGAAGGCGACCAGCAGGCCTTCCAGCAGGTGCAGGCGCCGCTCGACCTTGGCCAGCCGGTGTTCCAGCCGACGCCGGACGGTGGAGGTGCGGAACTCCAGCCATTCGGTCAGCAACCCCTTGAGGTGTTTGACCTGCGGGCGGCCGTCCAGGCCGATCACGTTGAGGTTGACGCGGAAGCTGCGTTCCAGGTCGGTGGTGGCGAACAAATGGCCCATCAGGCCATCGATGTCCACGCGGTTGGAACGCGGCACCAGCACGATGCGGGTCGGGTTGGCATGGTCGGATTCGTCGCGCAGGTCCTCCAGCCACGGCAGCTTCTTGGCGCGCATCTGCTGGGCGATCTGCTCGATCACCTTGCCCGGCGAAACCTGCCAGGGCAGGGCGGTGACCACGACGTTGGCGTTCTCGCGGGTGAACACCGCGCGGGCGCGCACGCTGCCGTTGCCGGTCTCGTAGATGGCGCGCAACTCGGCGCGCGGGGTGACGATTTCGGCGTGGGTCGGATAGTCCGGTCCGAGCACGTGCTCGCACAGGTCGCGGACGCTGGCGTCGGGATCGTCGAGCAGGCGCACGCAGGCGCTGACGATTTCGTTGAGGTTGTGCGGCGGCACGTCGGTGGCCATGCCCACCGCGATCCCGGTGGTGCCGTTGAGCAGCAGGTGCGGCAGCCGTGCCGGTAGCCAGGTGGGCTCCTGCAGGGTGCCATCGAAGTTCGGCGCCCAGTCCACCGTGCCCTGTTCGAGTTCGCCGAGCAGGACCTCGGCGATCGGGGTCAGCCTGGCCTCGGTGTAGCGCATCGCCGCGAACGACTTGGGATCGTCGGAGGAGCCGAAATTGCCCTGGCCATCGATCAGCGGGTAGCGGTACGAGAACGGCTGCGCCATCAGCACCATCGCCTCGTAGCATGCCGAGTCGCCGTGCGGGTGGTACTTGCCGATCACGTCGCCGACCGTGCGCGCGGATTTCTTCGGCTTGGCGGCGGCGTTCAGGCCCAGCTCGCTCATCGCGTACACGATCCGTCGCTGCACCGGTTTCAGGCCGTCGCCGAGGAAGGGCAAGGCGCGGTCGAGGATCACGTACATCGAGTAGTCGAGGTAGGCGCGCTCGGCGTATTCGCGGAGCGGCACCTGCTCGAAACCGTGGAAGCTGGCGCGGGGAGTCGAAGTCATCGGGCGATGCGGCGGAGGTGAAACGGCGATGATACGGGGGATGGGCGCGCAGGCCGAGCCCTGGCGGTTGCAGCCAAACGCCCCGCACTGCGCCACTGGGCCACGATCAGGGGTGTGGCCGGCCGGGGTAGCCCGGATGTGCGCCGCCGACCCATGCGGAGGCCCTCGCGCCCGGTGCCGGCCAAGGGAAAGTCCACGGGCGCCTGCCTCGACAAGGCATCAGTGCCTCGTGGGCCTGGCCAGTCGGCGCCGTTGTGTCGGTTCGAAGGCGATTGGATGGGGCGCGACGGGCAAGCCTTCCCGCCATGTCCGCAGCTTCGCCGCGATCCGTGGGCCGACCCAGATCTGCGGGTCGGAAGGCTGCTCGTGCTCGGCCTTCTCCCACGTCGCGATGCTGCGCCTGGCCTGGTCGAAGGCGGCGCGGAAGTCGGTGGTGCGGTTGAGGGCCTGCACCAGAAAGGCTTTGCCGAACCAGGTCAGTTGCGCGTCGCTGCCGCAGCCGAACGAAGGACGGTCGGCGCGCGCGGCGGTGATGACCAGGGTGTGCGGTTCGCGCAGTGCAGGAATGAATCCACCCGAGTAGCAGGCCGAGATCACCACGACCCGCCAGGTGATGCCGGAGCGATCCAGTGCGCGCCGGATATCCTGCGGCGAGGGCTGGTCGAGCGGCAGCGAGCCCATCTCGACATACAAGTGATGATCGTGGCTGCCGTGGCTGGTCAGGAACAGCAGCAGGATGTCGTTGGCCTTGTCCATGCGCCCGCCGATCCCGGCCAGGGCGCGGTCGAGGTTGCTGCGCGTGGCCAGTGGCAGGGTGTCGAAGGTGTAGGGTGAGTTGACCAGTTGCAGGGTGCGCCCGGCGGCGTCGAAGTGAGCGGCAAGCAGCTTGGGCAGGAAGGCCACTTCGTTGCGAAACACGTTTTCTTCGGCATCGCCGGCAAAGCCGACCGCGAACAGCCCGGGCTTGCCCGGCGTGCTGGCGCGGATCGCGGCGACCGCGGCATCCACCCGCGCCGGCTGGGCGTAGATCAGGTCCTCGTAACTGTCGATCGCGGCGATGTCGGGCAGGGTGTCCTCGTCCTCGCGCGCAGAACCTGCGGACGCGGGCGCGGGCGCGGGCGAATTGAAACCCAACAGCGCCAGCCAGCCGCGGGGCTGGGCCAGCTGCGGGTCGGGCGCGGCCGCCACGGCTGGTTTGGCTGGCGCCGCTGCGAGGGCGGTCCCGCGCGCAGCGGTCACCTGCCCGAATTCGAATGCGCCCAGCGCGATGACGCCGAGCAGCAGCGCGCAAAGTGCTGCGCGCAGGTTCATGGCGCCGTTCGTCCGGAGCGGGGTTGCCGGGCGCGCACTGCGCTCATGTCGGTTCGATCTGCGCGAAAGAGGTCACCCGGACATGGCCGTTGGCGGCATCGCCGATGCGCGGCGTCGGGTAATCCTGCGCGCGGTCGAGCAGGACCGTGCGCAAACCGGCCTGCCGCGCCGCATCCAGTTCGGCAACCACGTCGGACAGGAACAGGATCTCGTCCGCGGGCAAGCCGAGCTGCTGCGTGATGATGCGGTAACTGGCGGCTTCGCGCTTGCCGCCCACGCCGGTGTCGAAATACGCGCAGAACAGCGGCGTCAGGTCGCCCGCAAGGCTGTGGCCGAACAGCAGCTTCTGCGCATCGACCGAACCGGAGGAATACACGCCGAGGCGGATGCCGCGCGCGTGCCAGTCACGCAATGCCTGCACTGCGTCGGCATACACATGGCCCTTGAAGTCGCCGCGCATGTAGCCGTCCTTCCACAGCATGCCCTGCAGCGCCTTCAGCGCCGGATGCTTGCGATCGGCGCGGATCCATCCCTGCAGGATCTCCACGATGCACTCGTCGGCCACGACGCCGCCGATGTCCAGCGCCGCCGCGTCCAGGCAGCGTCTTACGCCTGGATCGTCGGCATGCGCGCGAACGAAGCCGTCGATCTCGCGCAGTGCGTAGGGAAACAGGACGTCGTGGACGAAGGCGATGGAACTGGTGGTGCCTTCGATGTCGGTGAGGATGGCCTGGGTCATGGCGTGGGACGTGGCGTCAAGGTTTCATCTTGCGTGCGTGTCGTGGCTTTCCTTCGCCCTCCGCAAAAAGGGTGCCCCGCAGGGGCGGACGAGGGAGGATTTTTCATTTCCGAGCACCAGCTTGCCCTGACGGCTTCGCACCGATCCGCCCTCACGCCAATCCCGCTCCGGATGGGAGAGGGGCCGCCTGGTTCGGCTCATAGCGCGGAAACCGCTGCGCGATGTCGGTGCCGGTGAAGTGACCAACCCAGCCGTCGGGCTCGGTGAAGAAGCGGATGGCCACGAAATACGGCGTCGGCCCCATGTCGAACCAATGCGTCATGCGGTCGGGCACCGACACCAGGTCGCCCTGCGTGCACAGCAGCTCGTACACCACATCATGCACGTGCAGGGTGAACTGCCCCGCGCCGGCGACGAAGAAGCGCACCTCGTCTTCCTTGTGGAAATGCTCGTCGAGGAACTTTGCACGCATGGCGGCGCGGTCGGGATGATCCGGCGCGATGCTGACCACGTCGACGGTGCGAAACCCGTTCTCCGCGACCAAGCGGTCGATATCCGCACGGTAGGCCGCCATCACCTCCGCCGAGGATGCGCCAGGCGCGACCGGCTGCGAGGCTTCCCAGCGTTCGAAGCGCACGCCGGCGACCTTCAGTTCGGCGGCGATGGCGGCGTGCTGGTGCAACACCTTGCGCGGGACGCTCGGATCGGAGTCGGTGAAGATGCGCAGGCGGCTCATCGATGCAGTTTCCTCATTTCCAACTCGCAGGCGATCAGGAACTCGAAGGCTTCCAGGTGCCGCCGCGCCTCGTCCAGGTCGGCGCCCCAGGCGTACAGGCCGTGGCCCTCGATCAGGTAGCCCCACAGCGGGCCGGCATCCAGCAGCACGTCCACTTGCGCGGCCAGGGTCGGCATGTGCTGGTTGTTGGGCAGCACCGGCACGTCCATGCCGGTGGCGTGGGTCTTCTGGCCCTGGAAGGCCTTGATGAGCTCGTAGTCCTGGAAACGGACGTGGCCGGCGCCGGCGTACAGGCGCGAGGCCAGGGTCTGGTTCAGTGAGTGGGTGTGCAGGACGCAGCCGATGTCGGGGCAACGCCGGTAGAGCTGGGTGTGCAACAGGGTCTCGGCGGACGGCGTGTGCTCGGATCCGACCGCGCGGCCGTCGAAATCCACCACCATGATGTCGTCCTCGCGCAGCCGGCCCTTGTCGCGACCGGAGACGGTGATCGCGGCGTGGGATTCGCCCAGCCGCAGCGAGAAATTGCTGCTGGTCGCCGGGGTCCAGCCGCGCGCGGCCAACTCGCGGGTGGCGGCGACGAGCGCGGTCGCGCAGGCCTTGAACGCAGTCGGGTCGAAGGGTGGGAACGTCATCGTGACAGTGTAGCGGATGGTCGCCTCCGCCAGCCCGCACGCGGCTGTCTCACGCCCTGCGACAGGCTGCCTTTACCATGCCGGCTTCGGGACGACGACGAGCCGGGGTGGTCATGGAGCTGATGCTGGGCGTATTGGCGCTGGCGGTGCTAGTGGCGGCCGTGTTTGCCTTCCTCGGTTGGCGGCGCGATCCGGCGGCGGCGCTGACGGCGGCGCTGGACACGCGCCTGGGCGCGCTGCGCCAGGACATCGAGCGGGTCGAGCGCGGCCTGCGCGAGGAACTGCGCGGCGCCCGCGGCGAGACCCAGGCGGCGCTGGCGGCGTTCGAGGCGCGGCTGGGCCAGTTCACCGAACGCACCGACGCGGGCTTGGGCGCGCTGCGGCAGAACCTGGGCAACGATGCGCGCGAGGCGCGGCAGGAAATGACCGCGATCGTCCAGCGCCTGGACGCCGGCCTGCAGGCACGATTGGAAAAGCTCAACGAGACCACCGAGCGCCGCCTCGGCGAGGTTCGCGCCACGCTCGACGACCGCCTCAAGCAAATCCAGCAGGACAACGCCGGCAAGCTGGAGCAGATGCGCGCCACCGTGGACGAGAAGCTGCAGGCGACGCTGGAGACGCGGCTGGGCGAGTCGTTCCGGCTGGTCAGCGAGCGGCTCGAACAGGTCCAACGCGGGCTGGGCGAGATGCAGACGCTGGCCACCGGGGTGGGCGATCTCAAGCGTGTGCTTGGCAACGTCAAGACCCGCGGCATCTTCGGCGAGGTGCAACTGGCCGGCATCCTCGAACAGGTGTTCACCCCCGACCAGTACGCGGCCAACGTCGCGGTGCGGCCCGGCGCCAGCGAGCGGGTGGAGTTCGCGGTGCGCCTGCCGGGTGCGGGCGGGCAGGGCGACGGGCCGGTGTGGCTGCCGATCGACGCCAAGTTCCCGCGCGAGGACTACGAGCGCCTGCTCGACGCGCAGGACAAGGCCGACGCCGACAAGGCCGCCGAAGCCGGCGCCGCGCTGGAACGGCGCCTGCGCGAGGAGGCCCGGACGATCACGCAGAAATACGTCGCCCCGCCACACACCACCGATTTCGCGATCCTGTTCCTGCCCACCGAGGGCCTGTACGCCGAAGCCCTGCGCCGTCCGGGCCTGGTCGAGGGCCTGTACCGCGAGCAGCGGGTCGTCGTCGCTGGCCCGACCACGCTGGCGGCCACCCTCAACTCGCTGCGGATGGGCTTTCGCACGCTGGCGATCGAGCAACGCTCCAGCGAGGTCTGGCAGGTGCTGGGCGCGGTCAAGACCGAGTTCGGTACCTTTGGCGAACTGCTGGCGCGAACCAAGAAGCAGCTCGACACGGTCAGCACGAGCATCGAGAAGGGTTTCGTGCGGACGCGGGCGATCGAACGCAAGCTGCGCGAGGTGGAGTCGGCGACGCCGGAGGATGCGCGGCGACTGTTGGGCGCGGCGACGAACGAAGCGGATGCGGAGACCGGAAACGACGACGGCGCGGGGTGAGCGCGCCGTCGGGTGGTCGGTCGATGATGCGAGCCGTTACGGGCCGGGTTCCGGACCTTCGTGGATCACCGGCGTGGATTCCAGAGTCTCGGCTTCGATCTCGTGGTTGCCCGGTGCCAGCGCGCTGCTGCGGCGGCTGAACAGGAAATACACGATCAGCCCGACCACCGCCCAGAAGCAGAAGAACTTGATCGTCGGGTTCCAGCCCAGGCTGAAGAACAGCAGCACGCAACCGGCCATCGCCAGCGGCGCGACCACCCACACGAACGGGGTGCGGAACGGACGCTTGCGCTCGGGCGCCTTGATCCGCAACACCATCACGCCCAGCGCCACCGCGAAGAAGGCGAACAGGGTGCCGGCGTTGGAGATGTCGGCGAGGATGTCCACAGGAAACAGCGCGGCGAAGAAGGCGACGAAGATGCCGGTGATCCAGGTCACCACATGCGGGGTATGGAACTTCGGATGAACCTTGGCCAGCGCCTTGGGCATCAGGCCATCGCGTGCCATGGTGAACAGGATGCGGGTCTGGCCGAAGATCATCATCAGCACCACCGAGGGCAGGGCGACCATCGCCGCCATCGCCACCGCGTTGCCGGTCTTGACCCAGCCGATCTCGCGCAACACGAAGGCCAGCGGATCCTTGGCCTGCGACAGCGGGCCGCCCGGCTGCGCGCCCATCGCGCCGACCGCGGTGTAGGACACCAGCAGGTAGAACACGGTGCAGATTGCCAGCGAGCCGATCAAGCCGATCGGGATGTTGCGATTTGGATTTTTGGTTTCTTCCGATGCGGTGGAAACCGCGTCGAATCCGACATAGGCGAAGAAGATCGAAGCCGCCGCGCCGAGCACGCCGGTTCCGGACAGCGGCGTGCCCCAGCCGTTGGGCAGGAACGGGCTGAAGTTGGCCTGCTTGACGACCGGAAAGGCCAGCGCGATGAACGCGGTGAGCGCCGCGATCTTGACCAGCACCAGGGCGGCGGTGAACTTGGCCGACTTCGAGGTGCCCAGCACCAGCAGCACGGTGACTGCCAGCGCCAGCACGAAGGCGATCAAGTTGAAGCCGCCGAAGTGGGTCACGCCATCGACCATGTGCACGACCTGGGTCTTGTCGGCCAGGGTTTCGGTATAGAACGGGCCGCTGCTGAGGAATCCGGGCAGGGCCAAGCCATGGCTGGCGAGGAAGCCGTTGGTGTAGTTGGACCACCCGACCGCCACCGCACCGCCGGCGACCGCGTATTCCAGGATCAAGGCCCAGCCGACCATCCACGCGATCAGTTCGCCGAGCACCGCGTAGGAGTAGGTGTAGGCCGAGCCGGAGACCGGCACCATCGCCGCGATTTCCGCATACACCAAGGCGGTCAGGGCGCACACCGCGCCGGCGATGATGAAGCTGTACATCATCCCCGGGCCGGCCTTTTCGGCCGCCACCGAGGTGAGCACGAAGATGCCGGTACCGATGACGGCACCGATGCCGAGCATGGTAAGCGAGAACCAGCCGAGCTGGCGCTTGAGGCTGCGCTTTTCGGCCGTAGCCAGGATCACGTCGAGCGGTTTGACGCGGAATAACGACATACATTCCCCTGAGTCGTCGATCGATGGTTGCTCGACGGTGCCGTGGCGTGGCCACCCCACGCCGCCCGTCCGCCCCGGCGGACTGCGCGCTACCTTAGCCTGCGCCGGTTGGCCCCACAAGCGAAAAATGGGGCCGGCGCGTATCCTGACGCGCCGCCGTGGTCGGCTGCACCCTCCTTCCAGCAGATCCGCGCCTGCGCCGATGATCGATGACCGCGCAATTCTCGATGCCGCGTTTGCCGGCTACCAGGTCCGCTGGCCGGATGAAACAGCAGTGCGCGGGTTTCGAGATTTCCTGGCCGGGCATCCCGATGCCTTCGAGCGGACCCTCGCGGTCGGCCATTTCACCGGCTCGGCGTGGCTGGTCAGCAGCGACGGGCGGCGGGCGCTGCTCACCCACCACCGCAAGCTCGATCGCTGGCTGCAGCCGGGAGGGCACGCGGACGGCGACACCGATCTTAGGCGCGTGGCCCTGCGCGAGGCGCAGGAAGAGTCCGGGCTTTCCGGCCTGGCCGTCGAAGGCGAAATTTTCGACCTCGACCGTCACCGCATCCCGGCGCGCGGTGCCGAGCCGGAGCACTGGCACTACGATGTCCGCTACGTGGTATGTGCCGGCGCCGACGAGACTTTCCTCGTCAGCGCCGAGTCCCATGCGCTGGCGTGGCGGGAGATGGCCGTCGTCGCGTCAGACCCGACGGCAGACGCCTCGGTGCGGCGGATGGCGGCAAAATTCCTCGCCCGCGCCGGGTGACGCCGCACCGCAAGGGTGGCTGCACGCCTGCGCCGTCCTTGGCCGCGATCGGGCAGGCGCAGGCGGCGAACACCGGTAAAATTCCCGGTCTGTCTTGCTGCGGGCTTGTGCATGGTTGCGGGCGTACGTCGCGTCGTCGTCGTGGTTGTTGGCGCCATGCTTGGTCTGGCGCTGGCATCCGGCCACGCGTACCCGACCCGTTGGATCGAGCGGTGGATCGACCGCAATCCGGACGCCTTGTGGACCCTGGTCGATCGCCAGTGCGTGAAGGACATGCGCGAGCATGGCCGGCCGGCACCCTGCGAGAAGGTCGACCTCGCCGATGGCTACGTCGTCCTCAAGGACCTCTTCGGGCACAGCCAGATGCTGGTGTTGCCGACCCGCCGGATCGCCGGCATCGAGGCGCCGGCGCTGCTGGAGCCGGGAGCACCGAATTATTGGCAAGACGCATGGGACGCGCGCAAGGCGGTGGAACGGCGCCTTGGTCGCCCGGTGCCGCGGGAGGCGATGGGTCTGGCGGTCAATTCGGCGCCCGGCAGGACCCAGAATCAACTCCACATCCATGTCGATTGCCTGCGCCGTGGCGTCATCGCTGCCTTGCGCATGCATGGTGCGCAGCTCGGTCCGCAATGGTCGGACTTTCCGGTGGCCCTGGCCAGGCACCGGTATCGCGCCATGCGCCTGTCCGGCGAAAACCTGGGCCGCAACGACCCGTTCAAGCTGCTTGCCGACGCCAACCCCCAGGCGCGCGCCGACATGGGCCGGCAGACGCTGGTGGTCGCAGGCTTGCGATCCCCGACGGGCGCTCCGGGATTCGTGGTGCTGAGCCGCCAGGCCGACCTGCGGATCGGCGATCTCGGCCATGGCGAGGAATTGCTGGATCACGCATGCAAGGCGCTCGCTGCGCCGGATTCCAACTCGTCGCCTGCCGCGCGCACGGCGTCGGCGCCGACGCGGTGAACATCCCAGCAGTGCCGGCCGCGAGCCGATCCGCGGGACAGGGCAGGGCACTCGGCCGTTGCGAGCGCACATTCCCGCCTTTGACAGGCGCTGCCCGTTCCACGTTCAGGGCTTGACGAACTTCAGCGTCATCCGATCCGACTCGCCGATCGCCTGCATTTTCGCGTGCTCGGCTTCCGGCCCGGCCAGGCTCGGCGGCAGGCGATGGATGTTGATGTCGCCGGGGTCGTTCGGGTTGGCGTTGATCTGCGACACCGCGGCAAGCCGGAAGCCGGTCTTCAGGCCCAGTTCGATCAGGTAGTCCTCGGGCAAGCGATGCAGCTTCTTCGAACTATCCTGCGCGTTCGCGGACGCCCGCGCGCGATGTTCGGTGACCCCGAACACGCCGCCGGGCTTGAGCACGTCGAAGGCTGCTTTGAACACCTTTGCCAAGGTGTCGGGGTCGTGGTTGAGCCAGTCGTGGGTGTTGCGGAAGGTCAGCACCATGTCGGCAGAGCCGGCCGGGCCGAGCTTCACCTGGGCGGGCGGCGCAAACGGGATCAGGGGCCCGACATGCCCGAACACCGCCGGATTGGAATCGAGCCGGGCCTGGAACGCGGTGGCCATCTTCGCCATGAACGGACTCTTGCTGTCCTTGGGCGCGGTCGCCTCGACCAGATGACCGTGCGCATACAGGAAGGGTGCCAAGATGTCGGTGTACCAGCCGCCGCCGGGAGAAATCTCGACGACGGTCATGTCTGGCCGAATGCCGAAGAATTCCAGCGTTTCCACCGGATGCCGGTATCGGTCGCGTTCCGCATTGGCGGGCGTGCGCCACGAACCTGCGGCGGCTTCCCGCAGCATTGTTGCCGTGTCACCGCCCGCGATCGGCCCCGCATCTGCCGCCCATGCGGCTGGCGCCAGCGCCAGGGCGCCGACACAGGCCATCGCGGCCATCACATTTCTGGCTGCCTGGAACATCGCAAGTTTCCTCGTGGACGTGAAACGGCCAGTGTACGCCAGGCCACGAGGCACGGATGGCGCGTAGCGCGATGCCGCGCAGGCCGGCGCCGCAACGGGCTTGCCTTGCCCCCGTGAACGGCGACAATGCGCCTCTTTCGGCGAGGTGCGCATGGCCCGCAAGATCCAGGTACGGCATTCGAAGATCCACGGCAACGGCATGTTCGCCGTCGCCGACATCCCCGCCGGCACTCGCCTGATCGAATACGAAGGCCGGCGCATGACCCATCGCCAGGCCGACCGCTTGTACGACGGCTGCACCGAGACCGGCCACACCTTCCTGTTCACCCTCAACGACACGTACATCATCGACGCCAACGTCGATGGCAACGACGCGCGCTGGATCAACCACGGTTGCGACCCGAACTGCGAGGCGGTGCTGGAGGAATACGAGGGCGCCGACCGCCGCCGCGACCGGGTGTTCATCGAGGCCAAGCGTGCGATCCGCGCCGGCGAGGAGCTGACCTACAACTACGGCATCACCCTGGAGGAGCGGCAGACGCCGCGGTTGAAGGCGATCTGGGGTTGTCGTTGTGGATCGCCCAAGTGCACCGGGACGATGTTGCAGCCCAAGCGCGCGCGCAGGTCGTGATGTGGATCGGCACGCAACCGATGCAACTGACGCAAGCGGCGTGGCGCCATCCCGATTCGGCCTATTCACCCCCGTTCGCGGGCGGTGATGGCATCGCTCCGACGCGTCGCCAAGGCAGCATCCGCAACAGCGTGTCGTCGCGCATGATGTAGTGATGGAACAAGGCGGCCATGGCATGCAGGCCGATCAGGTAATAGCCGAGCGTGCCAATGGTTTCGTGGATCTCTTCGAGTTGATGCCCCAGCGCGCGATCGGCAGCGAGCATCGCCGGCAACGGCAATCCGGGCAAGCCGACCGGCTTGCCTTGCGCGCTGAGGGTGGCCCACCCCAGCAGCGGCATGCCGAGCAGGAAAAGGTACAACGCCAGATGCACCGTCTTGGCCGCGATCTGCTGCAAACGCGGCGGGGTTGGCGAGATCGCCGGGGGACGGTGTGCCAGCAGCACGGCGACGCGGATGAACACCAATGCCAACACCACTAGACCCAGGATGTTGTGCCAGTCCTTCATCGTCTCGCGCGGATCGCTGCCGCGTGGAAAAAGACCGCGCAGCTCGATGACTGCATACAGCGCGATCATCAGCAACAAGGTGAGCCAGTGCACGCCGATCGAAAGGCTGGAAAAGCGTTCGTTGTCGGTTGATGCGCGCATGCCGTGAGACTTCCTGGAGGCGAAAGGCGATGGTTTCCGGTGGTCTGCCATTTCGGGCGGATGCGCCGAACCGCCTGTGGCTCGCATCTGATCCTGCACGAAACGCAGATCGCGGTTTTGATATGGGTCAAGGCTGCCGCTGCTTCTGGCGCGCGACACGCATCGAGGATGTTGCCTCGCGGTGGCGTGTTACCCGCCGCGCGCGCGCCACCCGGCCTTTTCCAGTGCTGCACGCAGGGGTTGCAGGGACGTTCCGTAGCGCGGCGCCCGCGCGGTGTCGGTACGCAGGGGTTGTCGCACCTGCAATGCGCTGAAGGTGCGCACGACGCGATCGGATTCGTGAAAGGCCAGGCAGGCCGGATCGAACGGCAGGCCGAGGAAGCCGCACAGGACACGGGTGACACCTTCCGGGTCGCGCTGAAACGCCTCGTGGTCGTGTTCGTGGAAGTGCTCGGCGTGGACGCTTCGCCACAGCCGGCTGGTGCGGTCGTACTCGCGCCAGTACGCGGCCAGTTCGTCGAGGTCGTAGCTGAAGTGATTGCCGAAGGCGAACAACTGCCGAAAGCAGGCCAGACAGGTCTCCAGCGGGTCGCGGCGACAATCGACGACGCGCGCGCCGGGCAGCATCGCCAGCGCCGCACCGACCAGCGGCCAGTTGTCCAGGCCCTTGTCGGTGAATCGCGGCTTGTGTTGGCGCCAGCGCGCGGTCCGCGTCAGGTAGTCCTCGCCCAGGCGGTGCCAGTCCGCCGGCGTGGCCTGCCCAACCCAGGCCGGAAACGGCTGCCGACGGCGATTCGTCTCGGCCATCAGCACCGCGTCCAGGTCGGGCAGCTCGCCTGCGCCTTCCACCTGCGGATGCATGGACAGGACCTGTTCGGTCAGCGTGGTGCCCGAGCGCGGCATTCCGATCAAAAAGATCACTTCGTGGCCCAGACGCGGGTCGTCGGCGACGGTGACTGGCTGCGAGAAGGTATCGATGAGGGCATCAATCCTGTGGCGGAAATCCACGGCATCCCACGGTGCATGGCGGCGCGCCAGACGATTGGCCTGGACCAGGGTCGTGAACGCCGATCGGTACAGGCCCTGGTCTTCGAGCGCCGTGCTCAGGGCGTAACCGAGAAATACCCGGTCGGCATCGCTCGCCGCGGGATCGGCGTGGAGGCGGCGCACCGCCTCCATGTCCGTTGCCGACAGCGGCAAGGTCTTGATGTTGGCGATCTGGAACCAGCTCCGCGCCGCGTGCCGGCGATCGCCAAGGCAGGCGCGATAACAGGCGAGCGCGCCCTGCGCATCGCCCAGGTTCTTGAGCACGTCGCCGAGCGCGCTGCGTGCGGCGGTGAGGCCCGGATCGCAGGCCAGCGCGCGTTCGAAGGCGGGCTTGGCCTCGCGTGGGCGGGCGTCGGCGCACAACGCCTCGCCCAGCGCCTGCCACAGCCGGGCATCCTGCGGATGCGCCGCGCAAGCCTCGTCGAGCCGTCGCAGTGCTGCGGCCAGCTCGCCACGCTGGCGCAGGGCTTGCGCGTTGGCGAGCAGCGTATCGGCGGCGGGACGCGCGGGGTCGGAGGGACGATTGGATGGCACGGGCGGGGCGGCGGAATCGGCCGGGACTTGCGCATTGTCGCAAAGTCGGTGATCGACTCGATGCGAGACGGGGCACGCAAAAGCGCGGATGTTCTGGATGCTCCGAGGTCATCATCGTGGCGGAGGGAAGTACGATTGAACGGCGCAGCCGGTGATCCGGCGAATGCAATGGTTGGATGAATCAGGGCGCTGGATGACCAGCCTTCGGCTGTTGTGAAGCGCTTCCCGCTTTCGCGGGGATGACGGCAAAAGCACAGATCCCCCTGGTGGTCGCGTGCATGGCGCGCTCCTGCTGAGCCGCTTTCGCGGGGAGGACGGCAAAAGCGCAGATCCCCCCCCATTTCGCGCACTGGATTTGTTGCAGCGCAGCATGCGCCGGTGCTAGCATGGCGGTCTGACCGGAGGAGCTTGCATGAACGCCCAAAACGATGGCTGGAGCAAGGATTTCGAGGCGCTCTCGCGCCAGTACTGGAACGCATGGAGCGAGGTGACCCGGCAGGCCGGGACCGGGAACGGGATGGCCGGCTGGAAGGACGCGCTCGAACTGTGGGCGCCGTGGGCGAAGGACGGTCGCGCGCAGACCGACGAAACCGTCAGCCGCATGAATCAGCTCACCGGCGAATGGTTCGGCAAGATGCAGGACCTGGCCAAGACCCTGGCCGGGCAGGCGGCCTCGCCGGCCGACATCGCGGCCGAGTGGAAGCGCGCGCTGGGCATCGAGAATAATCCGTTCGTCGGCATGTTCCAGAACATGACCGGACCGGATGCGCACGGCCTGGATCACCTGTTCCAGCAATCCGGCCCGTGGCTGGACGCGATGCGCGGCAATCTCGGCGGCTTGTTCAACATGCCGACCTTCGGCTTGACCCGCGAGCATCAGGAGCGCTGGCAGGATCTGGCCAAGGCGCAGATGGAATACCAGCAGGCGATCCACGGCTACAACGCGCAGTTGTTCGAATGCGGGCAGAAGGCGTTCGCCCGCTTCGAGGACAAGCTGGCCGAGCGCAGCGAGCCGGGCCGGCAGGTCGATTCGGCGCGCGCGCTGTTCGACCTGTGGATCGACGCCGCCGAGGAAGCCTGGGCCGAGGTCGCGCTGACCCCGGAGTTCCGCAAGGCCTATGGCGACCTGGTGAACGCGCAGAGCCGCGTGCGTTTGGGGCTGCAGGGTGAAGTCGAGCGCAGCAGCGCGCAGCTGGGCATGCCGACCCGCACCGAGGTCAATTCCAGCCACCGCAAGGTGACCCAACTCGAGCGCGAACTGCGTGAGCTGAAGGCACGGCTTGCCGCGGTCGAAGCACACGCCGCCAAGCCGGCGCCGAGCGTGCACGTCGAGGCGGTGGTCAAGCCGGCGCCGGTGCCGCCGCCGGCCGTCAAGGCCAGCGCGAAGCCAGCCGCCAAGCCCGCCGCCAAGCGTGCCGCGCCGAGCGCGCGCCGCGGCAAATAAGCTGCGTCGACCCGGCGCAAGCCGGGTTCCACTCCATCCCCCAGCGTTCGTCGCCAGCGATACAGGTTTCCGGCCTGCGCCGGCATGACGAACCCGGCAGCCCACGAGGACATCCCGCATGTACGGACCGCTCAACCTTTCCCCCGACAAGCTCGCCCACGAGGCGCAGTCGCTGCAGCGCAAGCTGGTGTCCGGCGCGACGACTCTGCGCGAACTGGACGAGGTCCATTACGGCTGCACCGACAAGGAAGCCGTGTATACCGACGGCAAGCTGGTGCTGTACCGCTTCAAGGGCGAGAAAGCGCCGACCGCCAGGGTGCCGCTGCTGATCTGCTACGCGCTGGTCAACCGCCCGTACATGGTGGACCTGCAGGCCGACCGCTCGATCGTCAAGCAACTGCTGGCGATGGGCGAGGATGTGTACATCATCGACTGGGGCTACCCGGACCTGTCCGACCGGTACCTCGACCTGACCGATTACATCGAGCGCTTCCTCGGCGGCTGCGTGGATTTCCTGCGCGCACGCTTCGAACTCGACAAGATCAACTTGCTGGGCATCTGCCAGGGCGGCGCGTTCTCGCTGTGCTACGCCAGCCTGCACCCGGACAAGATCGCCAACTTGGTGACGATGGTGACGCCGGTGGATTTCCACACCGACGACAACATGCTCGCGCACTGGACCCGCGGGATGGACGTGGACGCGTTCGTGGATGGCCTGGGCAACGTCCCGGCCGACCTGATGAACTATTGTTACCTGACCTTGAAGCCGTTCCGCCTGAACGTGCAGAAGTACGTCGGCCTGACCGACATCCTCGACGACAAGCATGCGCTGGAAGACTTCCTGCGCATGGAGAAGTGGATCTTCGACTCGCCCGACCAGGCCGGTGAGGCGTTCCGCCAGTTCATCAAGCAGTTCTACCAGGGCAATGGGTTCGTCGATGGCGGCATCGTCATCGGCGGTCGCGAGGTGGCGTTGAAGAACGTCACCATGCCGGTGCTCAACGTGTTCGCCGAGCAGGATCATCTGGTGCCGCCGAGCGCCTCGCGCCCGCTCAAGCAACTGGCAGGGACGAAGGACTACAGCGAGCTGTCGTTCAAGGGCGGCCACATCGGCATCTACGTTTCCGGCCGCGCCCAGCGCGAGGTGCCCAGCGCGATCCACGACTGGCTGGCCAAGCGCTCCTGGTAACCATTCAGGCGTCATGATCGGGCGGTTGAGCCCAATTTCGTCACGATCGCAGAACCGGTTTCGCGCCAGACGAGTGGCATGAGTGTCGGTGCGCCCTGCCTGCGCGCGAATCCGCGAAACGCGAGAGGCGATTGCGAGTGACGTGGCCCAAGTTGACTGGACGTTGTCAATGCCAAGAATCGCACATCGGCGTGAAATTGATGGGCTGCGCGCGATTGCCATACTCGCCGTCGTTCTTTATCACGCCGTGGGGTGGCCATCTGCCGGGTTCGTTGGCGTTGACATCTTTTTCGCGATTTCCGGCTATCTGATCACCCGACTGCTGCTGCGGGAACATGCGACGACTGGGCGAATCGACTTGGTCGCCTTCTACGCACGACGCGTGAGACGCATCCTCCCTGCGGTTCTCGTGGTGATCGTCGCCGTGCTCGGCATGGCGTCGCTGCTGTCTCCGGATGAGCAGATTCGTGCAGTCGATTCGGCGATTTCCGCTGCATTGTTCAGCGCCAACTTTTTTTTCGAGTTCACCACGGGTGGCTACTTCGATCCGTCCGTGGACAGCATGCCGTTGATGCATGTGTGGTCGCTTGCAGTGGAAGAGCAATTCTATCTGGTGTGGCCGGCGCTGCTGATCGCGATCCTGGCATGGCGACCCAAACGCATTCGCGTGATCATCGCAACCCTTGGGTTGTGCTCGTTCATGCTGGCGGAGATCGCATTGCATACGATCCCTCACGCTGCGTTCTACCAGATGCCGCCACGATTCTGGGAGATGGCCGCTGGTGGGTTCATCGCCGCATCGCCGTCTTCCGGAAGACGGGTTCGGTGGTGGGTCTCGACCGTGTCGCTATGCGTAGTTCTTGCAGCGTGCGCGTTTTCGTTTGTTGAATTTCCAGCGAGCGGGGCATTGCCGGTCGTCGTTGCCACGTCCGTACTGCTCTGGGCGATACATCGGGAGAGCGACCTGGGCTGGGTGGGCGCATTCCTGTGTTCCAAGCCGATGGTCGGCATTGGCCTTGTATCCTATTCGTTTTATCTATGGCACTGGCCGTTGCTGGCGTTCTACCGCGCGACCACCATTGGCACTGGGTCACCGCAAGTACGGATCGTCCTGTGTGGCGTCGCATTGATCGTCGCCGCTGTTTCCTGGCGTTACATCGAAACCCCGTTTCGACGCTTGCGGCCACGCGGGCGACTATTTGCGGCCGGTGCTGCATGCTCCGTGGCACTGGCCGGTGCTGTGGGGTGGTGGGGTAGCACCTTGCGGCAGGAGTTCGCCGCAATGCCGCATGACAATCCGTTGGCCGTCAAAGCGGAAAACGACCTGCCGCCCGGGTGGAGACGTTGCCACTACCAGGTTTACAGCACGGACTTTCCGCGCCCCGGTTGCGAGACGATCCCCGGCAAAAAGGCGAGCATCGTGTTGTGGGGCGATTCGATGGCGATGACGTGGAGCCCACTCATCAAGGAAATGGGGCATCGCCTGAGGAGCCCGCCGCATACAAATGCCGCGACTGGAATAGTCGCGTTCTGGAGCAAGCGCGAACCGCAGACGTGGTCGTCATCGTGGCATTCTGGAGCAACAATGGACTGTCCGGCAGTGGCCTGTCGGATCCAGCATTGTTCCGCGCCACGTTGCTGGCGCTAGCGTCGCATGTGAAGCGCATCATCGTGATCGGCGCAACCCCCGTCATGCATGATCGAGTCGCGCAATGCATTCGATTGAATGCGGTGGACAAGTGTGCAGTTTCTCGCCACGAGTTCGATGCCGTCGCGTCGGTCGTGACGGGCTACCTGCATTCGGCCGCAAGGGGCCTGTCCAACGTGGAATTCATGGATCCCACGAATTTCTTCTGCACCGGAACGACCTGTCCCGCAATCAGGAACGGAATTCCGCTGTATTACGACTCGCACCATATTTCATATTCGGCAGCTTCTGCTTACGCGGCCCAGTGTGTGCGTGGCACGGGCCCCTTGGGGCCGTGTGCTGCTGCATCCACGACCGGCAAGGCAGGCGCGCCGGCTGATCGGGGCGTGCCATGAGTCGATGGCTCTGCTGCACGATGTGCGCGGTCGGAGCGACCTGGGCATTGCCGATTTCCCTGCTTGGCCTGATTCTCGGCTCACCCGCACTGATGTTCGGCGCGAAGTTGCGCATTGCCGACGGCGCGCTGGTGTTCGTCGCCTACCCGTGGGGGCCGGGCGGCGCACTGGCGCTTGGTAATGTGATCGTGACCGACGCGGCCAGCCTCGATGGGCGTTGCCAGACGTATGCGCAGCGGCATGGCCTCGCCCCCGCGACCGGCGTCACCCTGAGGATCGGCGATCACGAGCGCGCGCATGTCCTGCAGGCGATGGCGCTGGGGCCGTTGTTCTTGCCGTGCTACTTCGCCTGCGGCGGCATTTCCCCGCACAACCGCTTCGAGCAGGCCGCCGATCGCTACGCGCTGACCGGGCGTGGTTGGTGGCCGTGGCCACGCGAGCGACCGGGCTGATCATCGCCTGAACCATCTCTGCCCGCGGTTGGCGCCGACGGGTACACTCCACAGTATCCGCCCCTTGAAATCCGGCGAGCTGTCCGCGATGCCCGACGCCGAACCCGCTTCCAGTCAACCTTCCGCCGATCCATCGCGCGACGTCGATGGCATCCTGCCGGAGATCGCCGGATACGCGGTACACAAGCGCCTGGGTCGCGGCGGCATGGCGACGGTGTACCTGGCGACCCAGCTGTCGCTGGATCGACCGGTGGCGATCAAGGTGATGGACGATGCCGCTCTGGCCAACGAGATGGCGCGGCAGCGATTCGAGAACGAAGCGCGCACCATCGCCCACCTTTCGCACCCGCACATCGTTGCCATCCACGAAGTCGGTCGCTGTGGCGACGGGCGGCCGTTTTACGTCATGCCTTATCTCGGCAGCGGCGACCTGTCGCAGCGCGACTTGCGCAACGACGAGCCGCGCGCGGTCGCGGTGTTGCGGTCGCTGCTCTCCGCGCTGGGCTACGCGCATGCGCGCGGCATCGTCCATCGCGATGTCAAACGCGAGAACGTGTTGTTCGATGCCGACGACCGCCCGATGCTCGCCGACTTCGGCATCGCGCTCTCGCGCAAGGACGACGTGCGCCTGACCACCGCCGGCCTGGCCGTCGGCAGCTCCGGCGGCATGGCGCCGGAGCAGGCGCGTGGCGAGGTGGTCGATGGGCGTGCGGACTTGTACAGCGTCGGCGTGCTGGCCTGGGAAATGCTCACCGGCACCATGCCATTCCAGGCCGACGACACGCTGGCACTGGCGATCATGCATGCGCAGGATCCGATCCCGCGCCTGCCACCGGGAAAGCGCCACTGGCAGGCCTTCATCGACCGTGCGATGGCCAAGAAGCCAGCCGACCGGTTCGCCAATGCCAGGGACATGGAGGAAGCGCTGGGCCGATTGACCAGCCGGCCGGGCGGCGGTGCCGGCCGAGTCCTGCAGGCCGGTGTCCGATCCGGCTGGAAGAAACCCGCGGCGTGGGCCGCTGGCGCGCTCGCCCTCGTGGCGGCCGCGTTCATCGTGCGCGGGCGCATGCACGCAGCGCCGCCGACGCCAGTCCAGACCGCGTCAACGACCGTGGCGGCGACCCAACCGGCACCGATCGCCGCCTCGCCAGCGACCATCGCTTCAACTTCCATGACATCCGCGGCGATCGATTCCCCACCTTCACCCGCATCGGCTGGGTCGGCCGATGCTGACGCATCGGTGGCCTCCGATGCCGCGGATGCATCCAGCGCATCGGCAGCGGACGCCTCCACCGCGAGCGCAGCCAGCAGCCAGGCCAGTTCGTCCATCAAGAAGCCCGCGCGGCGTGCGCGCGCGCGTCGGCCCGAGCGCAGGCCGAATTTCATCAAGCGTTGGTGGCATCGGCTCTAGCCACGACGATCCGGGCTTGCCGGTGGTGATGGTGCGTGCGAGCGGCGCTGCATCCGGAAACGAAAAACCCGCCATGCAGGCGGGCTTCGTGGAGTCTTCACGGCGTCGTCGGATCGCTCCGTGCCTCAGCCGTGGTGCCGGTGGAGGGAATCGAACCCACACACCCTTTCGGATAATTGATTTTGAGTCAATCGCGTCTACCGTTCCGCCACACCGGCACGATTCGGGCGCGCCATGATACGGGAGGCGGCAGTTGGCCGCAATGCGCGAAGCGAGCGCCGATCACGCCGCCGCGTCGGTGAGCATGACGCTGCCGATGCGGGCGTACCACTCGCCATCGAGTTGCTGGAACTTGCAGCAGAAATCCATCGGACCCTTGTAGATGTGCAGGGTAATGGCGATGGCGGTGGGGCTGGGGTTGGCGATGGTGTGGTACTCGTGCGGCGGGATCAGGCTGCCGGCGCTGCCGGGGCCGGCCTGCATGCCACCGCCGGGACGGAAGCGGAACCGCTCGCCATCGCGTTCGATCAGCTCGTACTGGGTGATCTCCAACTCGCCATGCCAGACGCCCTCCACGCACCACAGGCCATTGTGGTCGTGCACCGGCGTGCCTTGGCGTGGCCCCCAGGTCATCGCCACCACGCTGTAGCCGTGCTGCGGGCTGCGATACAGCTCGCGGCGCGCGTAGTGGTCGGCGATCGGTTCGTGGACGCAGGCCGGCAGTTGCACGTCCGGATCGCGGATCAGGGCGCACAGGGCCTGTCGTACCGCGCACGTGACCGCTTGGGCGTCGCCGAGGGCTACCGCGGCGTCGATCATGGCGACCAGCTTGTCGCGGCCGGGGAAATCCACTGCGGCGCAGCCGCTGGTGGCTGGTGATGGGTCGGGCGTGGTCATGTGCGCATGGTACACGTCGGCAGGCGCGGTCGGTCGGTCACAAGCTGCCCAGGAACCCGCCCACCACCGGCCCGAAGCGCGCGATGTCCACCAGGAAGGCATCGTGGCCCTGTGGTGAGGGCAGGGGCGCGAAGGCGACTTCCGCGCCGCCGGCGCGCAGGCCGTCGGCGAGTTGCTGCTGCTGCTGCAGCGGGAACAGGATGTCGGTCTCCACCCCGACCACCAGCGCGCGTTCGAGCGCGATCGTGCGCAGCGCGGCATCGGCGTCGCCATGGCCATACTCGGACAGGTCGAACCAGTCCATGGAGCGGCTCAGGTACAGGTAACAGTTGGGGTCGAACTGGCGCACGAAGCGGCGCGCGTGGCCTTCCAGGTAACTCTCGACCTGGAACTCCAGGCCGAACGGGTCTTCGCCCTCGCGCTGTTCGCTGTCCAGGCGCACGCGGCCGAAACGCCCGCTCCACTCCAGCGAGGAGCGATAGGTGATTACGCCGAGCTTGCGCGCCATGCGCATGCCCTGCTCGGGGTAGGCGGCGTCGGTGTAGCGGCCATCGTTCCAGTGCGGGTCCAGCCGGATCGCCTCGCGCTGCAGCGAGCGGATCGCGATGGAGAAAGGCAGCGACTGCACCGCGCCGGAGATGTTGATCATCGCGCGGGTGGCGTGCGGATGCAGTACCGCGTGCGCCAGCGCGCTCATGCCGCCCATCGAGCAGCCGATGGTGGCGGCAAGGCGGGTGATGCCAAGGCTGGCCACCAGCGCCTGCGCGGCGTTGGCGATGTCCTCGACCGACAGCTCCGGGAAGCCCAGCCGGTACGCCTGCCCGCTGGCCGGATCGATCGACGCCGGGCCGGTGGAGCCCTTGCAACTGCCCAGCGAGTTGGCGCAGATCACGAACCAGCGCTGGGTGTCGATCGGCTTGCCCGGGCCAAGCATCGCCTCCCACCAGCCCGGATCGGGGTTGGCTGCGTTGGCGGCGACGTGGGCGTTGGGCGACAGGCCGGTGAGGATCAGGATCGCGTTGCCGCACTGCGAGTCCAGCGTGCCCCAGGTCTCGAAGGCCAGGCGTGCTGCGTGCAGTTCGCCGCCGCGCTTGATCGGGAACGGTGTCGGCAGGTCGAACCAGCGTGTGCCGGGTGGAATGTATTCGGTCATGGGCGGGCGCGATCGCTCGGCATCGGTCAGGGCAGGACGTGGTCGATGGTGATGGCCAGCGTGTCCTTGGCGCCGACCTTGGCGGTGACCGGGGTGGATTCGAAATCGCCCGGCTGTGCGGTCGCATCGCCGGCGTGGGAGACGCGCGCCAGCACGGCCACCTCGGTTTGCTGCGACAGGCGCAGTGTCGGCATCGGGCCATCGCTGTCGGCCAATGCGATGGATTGCGGGAAGTCCTTCGCGGCCAGCCGTTTCACCGCCAGCGGCATCGGCGGGCCGGAAGGCGCGCGTGCGAACACGAACAACACGTCGCCGGCGGCCAGCCTGGCGCGCAGGGCCGGGGTGATGTCCACGCTCACGTGCAATAGGGCCGGGCCGGCGGGCGCACTCACCAGTGGCGGCAGCGGCGGCATGCCGGCCCTGGCGCGCGCGGCGTCGATCTGTTTGCGCAGTGCCGGCTGCACGTCCGGCGGCGCCAGCGCGAGCAGCGGCTGCCAACTGGCGGCGGCATCGGCGTACTGCTTGCGCTGCCAGGCGGCAATGCCGAGAAACCACAGCGCGCGCTGGTTTTCGGCATCGGCGCGGTGCGCCTCGTTCAGCAGCTTGAGCGCGGCATCGTCGATGCGATGCGCAGGGTCGGCAAGCGACATCGTCTCGGCAAGTTCCACCATCAACTCGGGCTGCCTGGGCGAGAGCTTGAGCGCCGTGGAAAATGCCTCGCGCGCGTCAGCAAGGCGACCCTGGTCCTTGCGGGTGCGGGCGAGCACCACCCAGCCATCCACGTCGTCGGGATGCGCGTGCAGGTGGGTTACCAGTGCGTCGATCTGCTGCTCCAGGCTGGCGTCGGCCGAGCGCCTGGCCGGATCCAGCGCTGCCGGCGTCCCCAGCAGCATGTACAGCGGCACCACGGTGAGCGGCAGCAACAGCGCGACCGCCACCGCGGTGCGCCGCGCACCCTTCCACAGCGGCGGCAGGACGAAGGCGCAGGCCAGCGCCAGCAGCACGAACACGGCGAGCAGAAAACCCGGCGCCATCACCAGTCCTCGCTGGTTTCGTCGGCCCCGCGCGGAGCCGTGGCCGCGGCCTGCACGCGCGCCGCGCGCCGGCGCACGATCACCGCCACGGTCGTGGCACCACCCAATAACAGCAACGGCGGGCCGAACCACAACAGCCAGGTGGCCGGTTCCATGCGCGGTTTGTACAGCACGAACTGCCCGTAACGGGCGACCAGGAACTGGCGGATCTGCGCATCGCTGTTGCCGGCGCGCATCAGATCCAGGATCTGCCGGCGCAGGTCGCGCGCGATCATCGCCTGCGAGTCGGCCAGCGACTCGTTCTGGCACATCACGCAGCGCAGGGTGGAGGTGAGCGCGTGGAAGCGCGCTTCCTCGGCCGGGTTGCGGAATACCAGCGGGGTGTCGGGCGACTGCGCCTGCGCCAGCAACACGCGCGGGGCACCAAGCGCCAGCAGGCAGGCAAGCACCAGCAGCCAGCGCCTCACCGCGCTGCCTCCGCGGCACGCAGGCGAGGCAGCAATTCCGTGGCGATGAGGGTGTCGGACAATTCGCCGACATGCTTCCAGCGGACGATGCCGTGGGCGTCGACAAGGTAGGTTTCCGGCGCGCCGTAAATGCCCCAGTCCAGCGCTGTGCGGCCGTCGAGGTCGGCCACGATCAGGCTGTAGGGATTGCCGAACTGCGCCAGCCAGCGCCGTGCGTCTGCCGGATCGTCGTGGTAGTTGTAGCCGATCACGCGCACGCCGCTTGCCGCCAGCCTGGTGACCGCGGGGTGTTCCTCGCGGCAGTTCACGCACCAGCTTCCCCACACGTTCAGCACCCATGGCTTGCCGGCGAATTCGGACGAATGCACCGAACGCGGCGGCGTGGATGCGGTGGCGGACGGGTCTAGCAGCGGCAAGACGAATCCCGGCGCCGGCTTGCCGATCAGGGTGGACGGCAGGGCCTGGCGGTCGGGATTGCGGCTGAGCCAAATGCCCACCGCCATCAACACGGCCAGCGCAACGAACACCAGCAGCGGCAGCAACCTGCGCAACATCATGGCGAGGCCTCCATCCGGCGGAAGCGCTTGTCGAACGCCACCGCGATGCCGCCGAAGGCCATCAGCAGCGCACCCAGCCAAATGCAGCGCACCCACGGCTTGACGTACACCCGCAGTGCCCACGCGCCCTTGTCGTCCAGCGACTCGCCCAGCGCCACGTACAGGTCGCGGTTCAACGCGGCGTCGATCGCCGGCTTGGACATGATCTGGCCGCCGGCGACGTACTGGCGTTTCTCCGGGTGCAAGTCCGTGACGCGGACGCCGTCGCGCAGCACCTGCACGCGGCCGCGGTCGGCGAGGAAATTCGGGCCACGCACGCGCTGCACGCCGTCAAAGCGGAAGTCGTACCCGCCGGCCTGGACGACGTGGCCAGGCGCGACCGCGATGTCCTTCTGCACACTGGTGGATTCGGTCATCAGCACGCCGAAGAAGAAAACCGCCACGCCGATGTGGGCCAGGCTCATGCCAAGCATCTCGGCGGTGAAGCGCTGGCCGGGCATGGCCAGGCGGCGGCGCACGAAGCGCAGCGTGCCGGCGACCAGCCACACCGCGACCGCCGCACCCACCGGCGCCTTCCAGCCGGCCGCAGGCAGGCTCAGCCAGGCCAGCAACGCCGCCGCCAGCGCCAGCGCGAACCACGGCGCCAGCAGCTTGACCGGCAGCGCGGCCTGCTCGCGCTGCCAGCGGGTGAGCGGGCCGAACGGAATCAGCAGCAGGGTGGGCGTCATCAGCAGGCCGAACATGGTGCCGAAGTAGGGCGGGCCGACCGAGTAGCGGCCGAGCTTGAGCGCATCGGCAAGCAGCGGGAACAGGGTGCCGATCAGCACCATCGCGCAGGCACAGGTCAGCAGCAGGTTGTTGCACAGGATCAGGGTCTCGCGCGAGGCGAAGGCGAACGGTGCGCCATCGCCATCGCGCGGTGCGCGCAGCGCGTACAGCAGCAGCGCCGCGCCGATCACCAAACCGAGGAAGATCAGGATGAACACCCCGCGCGCCGGGTCGGCGGCGAAGGCATGCACCGAGGTGATCACGCCCGAACGCACCAGGAAGGTGCCCAGCAACGACAGCGAGAACGCGGCGATGGCCAGCAGCAGGGTCCAGCCGCGGAAGCTGCCGCGCTTTTCGGTCACCGCCTGCGAGTGGATCAGCGCCGCGCCGGCGAGCCAAGGCATGAACGAGGCGTTCTCGACCGGATCCCAGAACCACCAGCCGCCCCAGCCCAGCACGTCGTAGGCCCACCACGAACCCAGCGCGATGCCCACCGTCAGGAAGGCCCAGGCCACGTTCGTCCACGGCCGCGCCCAACGCACCCAGCGGCCGTCCAGGCGGCCGTCGAGCAGGGCGGCGACGGCGAAGGCGAACGCAACCGTGGTGCCGACATAGCCGCAGTAGAGGATTGGTGGGTGCACCGCCAGCCCTGGGTCCTGCAGCAAGGGGTTGAGGTCGGCGCCCTCGGGCGGCGCCGGCAGCAGGCGCGCGAACGGATCGGAGGTGAACAGGGTGAACAGCAGGAAGCCGGCACTGACCACGCCCATCACGCCCAGCACGCGTGCGATCACCGGCAGCGGCAACGCCTTGGAGAAGCGCGCCACGGCGGCCGTCCACAGCGCCAGGATCAGGATCCACAGCAACAGCGAACCCTCGTGCGCGCCCCACACCGCGGCCACGCAGTAGGGCAGCGGAAGCAGGGTGTTGGAGTTGCGGGCGACGTAGGCGACGGAGAAATCGTGGCGGACGAAGGCATCGATCAGGATGCCGAACGCACCGACCACGAACAGCGCCTGCGCGTAGGCGGCAGGGCGCGCCAGGCGCATCCACGACTCGATCCCGCGCTGCGCGCCAAGCAGCGGCAGCAACGCCTGCAGCCCGGCCAGCAGCAAGGCCAGGATCAGTGCGAGTTGGCCGATTTCAGGCAGCATGGGGTGGGTTTGGCGTCACGCGATCGAGCCCCTCTCCCACCGGGAGAGGGGATGGGGTGAGGGAATGGCATGGCGGCGAACCGTGTGCCGCAGCGAAGTGGCGCTGGCTCGCTGACGGAGCTCTTCCCTCATCCGCCCTGCGGGCACCTTCGCCCGGAGGGAGAAGGAAAAGGCAGTCCGTCGGTCCGGCTCCGGCATGGGCACGCGAAGCTTCCATCACGGCGGCGGCGGCGCGCAGGCATGGCGCTTCATCTTCTGGCCCTTGGCGATCGCCTCGGCGACTTCCCTGGGCATGTAGGTCTCGTCGTGCTTGGCCAGCACTTCCTGCGCGTGGAAACCGTCATGGCCCAGGGTGCCGGTGGCGACGATGCTCTGGCCCTGGCGGAACAGGTCGGGAAGGATGCCGGTGTAGCGCACCGGGATCTGGTGGATGCGATCGGTCACCACGAAGCGCACCGCCAGCGAACCGGGCGTGCGTGCGATGCTGCCCTCGCAGACCACGCCGCCGAGACGGAACACGCGGTCGGGCTGCGCTTGGCCGGCGGCGACGTCGCTGGGGGTGAGCAGGTAACGCACGTTATGGCGCAGGGCCAGGATCACCAGCGCGCCGGCCACCGCGACCGCCGCCAGCACGATCAGCAGCAGCGCCATCCGGCGCTTGCGGGTCGGGTTCATGCCTGCCCCCGTGGCGTCTTCCTGGCCGCATCGCGCATCGCCTTGCGCCCGATCGCGCGCAGCAGGCGGCGGTGACGCAGCCACGGCGTCAGCCCATCCCAGGCCAGCACCGCGCCGAACACCGCGTAAGCGCCGACGATGTAGGGCAGGTAGCTCATGCGGCTGGCCCGGCCATGGCCGCGGTCCAGGCCTTGCCGGCCTCGCGTTCGACCAGCATGGTGCGGGCACGCGAGAGCAGCGAGCCGACGAACCAGCACTGCATCGCCGCGACCGTGGCCAGCAGCGGCAGGATCATCGACGAATCCATCTTCGACGGGCCCAGCAGCATGATCGTGCGGCCTTGATGGAGCGAGTTCCACCACTGCACCGAGTAATGGATGATCGGCAGATTGACCAGCCCGATCATCGCCAGGAAGCCGGCCGCACGCGCACCGCGGCGCCGGTCCTCGATGGATGCATCCAGCGCGATCACGCCGATGTACAGAAACAGCAGCACCAGTTCGGAGGTCAGCCGCGGATCCCAGTCCCACCACGCACCCCACATGCGCCGGCCCCAGATCGACCCGGTGGCCAGGGTGATCGCGGTGAAGGCGGCGCCGATCGGCGCGCAGGCCATGGCCAGGATCTCGCACAGCTTGATCCGCCAGACGATCGCGATCGCGGCCTGGATCGCCATCACCGTGTACGCAAACAAGCTCATCCACGCGCATGGCACGTGGATGAACAGGATCCTGTAGTCGTCGCCCTGCTGGTAGTCGGGCGGCACCACGAACAGCGCGCCGTACACGCCGACCGCCAGCAACAGCAGGGCGGCGCCGAACCACCACGGCATCCAGCGAGTGGCAAAGCGGTGGAAGTTCGGCGGCGAACCGAGCTGGTTGAACCACAGCAGCAGCGCCTTCATCGGCGCAATGCGCCCGCGGCGGCGTGGCTGGCGTGGCGATGGGCGATCGGAATCATGACAGGGCGATGCGGATGGCGGCGGCGGCGGCGAGCGGGGCCAGCACGAGCGCCAGCGCCAAGCCGGCGGCCAGCAGTTCGATCGCGCCAAGCCAGTCCTGGCCTTGCGCGGCGGCCATCACGCTGCCCGCACCGAACACCAGGACAGGCACGTACAAGGGCAAGGCGAGCAGGGGCAATAGCATACCAGAGCGACGCAGGCCCACCGTCAGCGCGGCTACGGTGGCACCCAGCAGTACCAGCAGCGGCGTACCCAGCAACAGCGAGATCAGCAGCGGCGGCAGCAGGTGATCCGGCAGGAACAGCAACTGCGCCAGCAGCGGCACGACCACGATCAACGGCAGGCAGCCGGTGAGCCAGTGCGCGGCCATCCGGCAGCCCAGCAGCAGCGGCAGCGGGGCGGGCGAGAGCAGTTGCTGTTCCAGGCTGCCGTCCTGCGCGTCGCTGCGGAACAACCCGTCCAGCCCCTGCAGGCAGGAGAGCAAGGCGGCGACCCAGATCGCGCCCGGTGCCAGCATCGCCAGCCGGGCTTTTTCGCTGCCCAGCGCGAGTGGAAACAGCGCCACCACGAGGATCGCGAACAGCAACGGCTGCAGAGTGTCGCCGCGGCGGGCCCACGCCAGCCGCAGGTCGCGGGCGAGCATGGCGCGCGCACCGCCCAGGGCGCCGGGCGGACTCACGAGGCCTGTTCCCGCACGGCGACGCCGGGCTGCCCATCGGCCGCGTCGCTGCCGTCCAGCCACAGCGTGCGCGTGCGCACCGGCGGCGGGGCGTAAGCGCCGTGGGTGGTGATCAAGGCCGCGCCACCGGCCAGCAGGTGCTCGGCCAGCAGGCGATCGACCAGCGCCATGCCGTCGCGGTCGAGGTTGGCGTAGGGCTCGTCGAGCAGCCACAGCGTGGCTGGCGACAACCTCAGGCGCGCCAGCGACAGGCGTTTGCGCTGGCCGGCCGACATGCGTCCGGCGGGTGTGTCCTCGTAGCCGGACAGCCCGACCGTGGCCAGCGCGGCTTCCGGCGTCGCCCCGGGCCGGCAACCGCCGATCCCGAGGGCGAATCGCAGGTTGTCGCGTGCGCCCAACTCGGCCTTGTGCCCGGCGTGGTGGCCGACGAAGGCGATGGCCGCGGCCGGCAGGCAGGGGCAGGACTCACCCTGCCAGCACAGGCTTCCTTCGCTGGCCCGCAGCAGACCGGCCAGAACGCGCAGCAGGGTGGTCTTGCCCGCGCCATTGCCGCCGGTGACCAGCAACGCTTCGCCGGCGTGCACGGCCAGCGCCAGCGGGCCGAACACGCGCTCGTCGTTGCGCTCCAGGCACAAACCGGAGGCCCGAAGCAGGCATGGCGTGGGGTTGACGTCCACCGTGGCGGAAGGCTGGGCGAGGGAAACCGCGCATGCTACCGGAGCCAGGGGGTGAAGCGGTCCATCATCGTGCCCGCGCCCCAGCCGCGCGGGCACGCGCAGCGTGCAGCTCAGCCCAGCGCCGCAAGCGCAGCGTCGTAATCGGGCTCGTGGCCGATCTCGCTCACCAGTTCGGCGTGCTTGACCTGGTCGTGCTCGTCCAGCACCACCACCGCGCGCGCGGCCACGCCGGCCAGCGGGCCGCTGGCCAGCGCCACGCCGTAGTCCTGCAGGAAGTTGCGGCCGCGCATCAGCGACAGGTTGACCACGTTGGTCAGACCCTCGGCGCCGCAAAAGCGCGCCTGCGCAAACGGCAGGTCGGCCGAGATGCACAGCACCACGGTGTTGTCCAGGCCGCTGGCCAGTGCATTGAAGCGCCGCACCGAGGCCGCGCACACGCCGGTGTCCACGCTGGGGAAGATGTTGAGCACCTTGCGCTTGCCGGCGAACGCGGACAGCGGGACGTCGGCGAGGTTGCCGCCGACCAGGGTGAACGCCGGTGCGCTGGTGCCGACCTTGGGAAAGTTGCCGCCGACCTGGGTGGGCTGGCCCTTGAAAGTGACCTCGGACATGCGGATGCCTCGCTCGGCTGTGGGGGAAGCTACAAGTAGAACATGGTCTTGGCCAGGAAGACGATACCCACCATCAGTGCCAGGATAATGCGGTGGGTGCTGCGAAAGCGGCACGGGTTCATCTTGCCGCGCCGCATGGCCCACAGCGCGTGGGCGAACACCCCGAGCACGCCGAACGCCAGCGACACCTTCAGCAGCAGCCAGTATCCGAAGCGCGTGCCCACGCAGGCCACGCCACCGCAGCGGATGTCGAACAACATGCCGCCACTGAGGAACAACAGCGCCACCACGAACGGCATGAAACGGCGCGCGCGGGACATCACCGCGGTCTCGAGGCGCTCCATGGTGGCCGCATCGAAGGTCTTGTGCAGGGATTCGAGCACCAGCACCTCGAAGGTCACGGCACCGACGAAAACGATGGCGCAGGCCAGGTGCAGCAGGACGATCCACGGGTACCAGTCGAGCATGGCGGTCCTTGACGTGCGGAAGGCTGCGGACAGGCTCGGCCCATCGGCAGCCAGGCTCCATGACCTGGGTCAGTCGGGCGGGCTTGCCCGCACCGCCCGCGGGCGTGGTCGACGCTGCGACGTGGCACAATGGCGCCTTTCCAGCGACGCCGGTTCGCCGACCGACAGTTCGCGACTTCCGGCGTGTGAACGACGCTCCAAGGGCCTGCATGCGTGTACTGCTGAGCAACGACGATGGCGTGGATGCGCCGGGCATTCGCATCCTTGCCGCGCAACTGCGCGCGATCGGCCACGAGGTGTGGGTGGTGGCGCCCGACCGCGACCGTTCCGGGGCCAGCAACTCGCTGACCCTCGACCAGCCGATCCGGGTGACGCAGGTGGACGCCACCACCTGGCGGGTGTTCGGCACGCCCACCGACTGCGTCCATGTCGCCCTCGGCGGGCTGCTGGAGCACGAACCGGACATGGTGGTGTCGGGCATCAACAGCTCGGCCAACCTCGGCGATGACGTGATCTACTCGGGAACGGTGGCGGCGGCGATGGAGGGGCGCTTTCTCGGCCTGCCGGCGATCGCGGTGTCCTGCGCCAGCCCCGAACCTGTCGCGCGCCACTACGAGACCGCCGCGCGCGCGACGGTGGCGATCACCTCGCGCCTGCTGGTGGACCCGCTGCCCGCCGACACCATCCTCAACGTCAACGTGCCGGATTGCCCGTGGGACGAAGTCCGCGGCTTCGAGGTCGGCCGCCTCGGCCAGCGCCACCGCAGCGCGCCGTGCATCCGCCAGTCCGATCCGCGCGGCCGCCCGGTGTGGTGGATCGGCCCGGCCGGCGCCGAGCAGGATGCCGGGCCGGGGACGGACTTCCACTCGGTGCGCACCGGACACGTGGCGATCACCCCGATCCAGGTGGACCTGACCCGCTTCCAGGCGCTGGAGAAGGTCGCCAGCTGGGTCGGCGCGATGGGCGAGGCGCTGCGGGTGCGCGCATGAATGCCTCCATCCAGGGTTCGGGCATGACCGGCCAGCGCGCGCGCGACCGCCTGGTCGAACGCCTGCGCGCCGAGGGCATCGGCGACGAGCGCGTACTCACCGCAATGCGCCAGGTGCCGCGCCATCTGTTCATCGACGAGGCGCTGTCCACCCGCGCCTACGAAGACACCGCTCTGCCGATCGGCAAGGGCCAGACCATCTCGCAGCCGTGGGTGGTGGCGCGGATGACCCAGGCCCTGCTGGCACCGGTGCACCCGAGCATTCCGCCGCCGCGGCGAGTGCTGGAGATCGGCACCGGTTCGGGCTACCAGGCCGCGCTGTTGTCGCTGCTGGTGGAACAGGTGTTCACGATCGAGCGCATCGACGACCTGCTGCGCGGGGCACGCAAGCGCTTCCGCCAGCTCGGCCTGAAGAACATCACCACCCGCCACGACGACGGCCGTGCCGGCTGGGCCGAACAGGCGCCGTTCGACGCCATCATCGTCACCGCCGCCGGCGCGGACGTCGAGCTGGCACTGCTGGCGCAACTGGAGCCACACGGCGTGCTGGTGGCGCCGGTGGGGGCGGGCAGTGGGCAGGTGCTGCAGCGCTGGACGAACTCCGAGGAAGGCTGGGGGCCGCAGGACCTGGACCCGGTGACGTTCGTGCCACTGCTGCCCGGGGTGCTGTGATGGGCAGGCAAGGACGCGCGCGCCGATGAAGCTGTTCAAGCCGCTGTACGAGAAGGCGCTGGTATGGGCCGCACACAAGCGCGCGCCGGCAATCCTGTTCGGGTTGAGCCTGTGCGAGGCGGTGTTCTTCCCGATCGCGCCGGAAGTGATGCTGGCGCCGATGTGCCTGGCGCGCCGCGAGCATGCGTTTGGCTACGCCGGGATCAGTCTGGGTGGCTCGCTGGTCGGCATGAGCATCGGCTACACACTGGGCTATTTCGCCCTGGACCTGCTGATGCCATGGATCGAGAAGTTCGGCTACGCCGGCGTCTTCCACGACATCGAACAAAAGGCCAGCGATCCGTGGAAGGGCTTCTGGGCGCTGCTGATCGCCGGCTTCGTGCCGATCCCGTTCAAGATCTTCACCCTGGCCTCGGGCGCGGTGCACATGCCGTTGCTGCCGTTCTTCGCAGGCGCCACCATCGGCCGCGGCAAGCGCGTGTTCCTGGTCGCCGGTGCGATCCGAATCGGTGGCGAAAAGGGCGAGGCCATGCTGCACCGCTGGATCGAGCCGGTGGGCTGGGCCTGCCTGCTACTCTTGGCCGCACTGGCCGGTTGGCTGTATTTCCGGGGGATGCACGGATGAGATGCGCGCAGCAGACCTTCCCATCGCTTCGGCGCTGGTTGGGTTTGCTCGCGCTGGTTCTGTTGCTGGCCGGCTGCGGCCACTCGCGCAACGTGCGCGAGGACGGCGACTACCGCCCGCGTCCGCACCCGGCGGCAGCGCCACCGCGGCATGCCGGCGCCGGCGAAGTCATGGTGGTTCGCGGTGACACGCTGTACGGCATCGCTTTTCGCAACGGCATGGATTTCCGCGACTTGGCGGCGCTCAACGGCATCGCCCCGCCGTACACGATCTACGTCGGCCAGGTGCTGCGCTTGCGTGGTCGAGTCCGGGCTGCGCCGCGTTCCGATTCCAGCGTGCGCGCGCAACCCCGGCCGCCCGAGAGGTCGAGCCTGCCGACGCAGCGGCCACCGCCTGCGCACCCATCGGCGAACGCGCACCCGCCAACCAACGCGCATGTCGACGTGAATCCGCAGGCGACCGCCGGGGTCCAGCCCGCACCGGCGCGCGTGGCGCCGCCGCCCACCGCGCCGGTCACCGACGTGGCGCCGCCCGCGCCGTCGGCGGCGATCCTGCCGGCTGACACCGCTTTCGCAGGCGGCATCCGTTGGCGCTGGCCGGCGGGCGGCAGCCTGATCGGGCGCTTCGTGGCGGGCGATGCAACCCGGCAGGGCATCGACATCGCCGGACGTGCCGGCGACCCGGTGCTCGCGGCGGCAGGTGGCGTGGTGGTGTATTCAGGCTCGGGCCTGGTCGGCTACGGCGAGTTGGTCATCATCAAGCACTCGGACGAGTGGCTGTCGGCCTACGGCCACAACCGCAAGCGGCTGGTGGTGGAAGGTCAGCGGGTCACCGCAGGGCAGCCGATCGCCGAGATGGGCAACAGCGGCGCCTCGCGGGACGAGCTCCACTTCGAGATTCGCCGCAACGGCCGGCCGGTGGATCCACTGCAGTTCTTGCCGGCGCGCTGAGGGCGTGGTCTATCCCAGCAGGAACGCCGCCACCACCCGGCGGCCCTCGCCGGCCAGGATGCTGAAAGTGCGCGCGGCCGCGTGGTTGTCCATGACCTCGATGCCCACCCCGCGGGTCAGGCAGGCGGCAAGGACCTCGGTGGCCGGGAACTGCTGGCGGGCGCCGGTACCCAGCAGGATCACTGCCGGCTGCAGCGCCAGCGGACCGGCCAGGTCCTCCGCGGTCAGCCTGGCGGCCTCGCGCGGTGGCCAGTCCGCGTGCAGCGTCTCCGGGGAAAGGTAGAAGCTGGCCGCGAGCGTGCGATCGCTCAGCGTGATCGTGGTGTCGGTCACGCCGAGGATGGCGATGGCGTGGTCGGGCTTGTTGAGGATGAAGGCCATTTGGGAAGTGGACTGGCGCCGAACGGCGATGACCAGGGGCGAAGGGCTGCAGGAATCGCGACCCGCGATCGCCTCCGGCCCGCACCGGGATGGCGCGATCGCGCTTCGACGCCGCGCGGATCGCCGGATGTCATGCACGCCAGCGCGTACACGGACGATTGCATCAGCGCGGCAGCACGATGCCAGGGTCCTTGCGCCGCGCGCGAAAAACCGTGGCGACGTTGCCCACCCGCTGCACCAGCGCGGCGCCGGAGGCCTCGATCATCGCCTCGTTCCACGCATCGCGCGCGTCGCGGTCCGGGGCAGCGAATTTGACCTTGACCAACTCGTGGTGCTCCAGCGCAAGCTCCAGCTCGGCCAGCATCGCCGGCGTCACCCCCTTCGCGCCGACCAGGATGACCGGCTTGAGATCGTGGGCCAGCGAACGCAGGTAACGCTTCTGGGCGGCAGCAAGGGCGGTAGGCATGGAGGCAGCAGGGCGGAGGAGCCAAGAAGGTTATCATGCCTCTGCCGTCAACCAGCGCACCGTCGCCATCGCCGTCGCCGTGCCTTTCGTCTGCCCCAATCGCCCGCCTCATCCGTCCTCTGTCTTCTGTCCACCGACCCCATGCCCCGCAGCAAGAGCAGCCACGCCTGGCTCCGCGAGCACTTCGCCGATCCCTTCGTGAAGAAGGCCCAGGCCGAGGGCCTGCGCTCGCGCGCGGCCTACAAGCTGGAGGAGTTGCTGGCGCGCGATCGCCTGCTCAAACCCGGGATGGTCGTGGTGGACCTGGGTGCGGCGCCCGGCGGCTGGTCGCAGGTCGTGCGCCGGCTGCTGGCCGGAAGCGGCGCGGTGATCGCGTTGGACATCCTGCCGATGCCGCCGATTGCCGGGGTGGATTTCATCCACGGCGATTTCCGCGAAGACGCGCCGCTGGCGCAGTTGGAGGCCGTGGTCGCAGGGCGGCCGGTGGACCTTGTGCTTTCCGACATGGCCCCCAACATGAGTGGCATGGACACCGTGGATCAGCCAAGGGCGATGCACTTGGCCGAGCTGGCGCGCGAGTTCGCCGACGCCCATCTCAAGCCCGAGGGCGCCTTCCTGACCAAGCTGTTCATGGGCGAGGGTTTCGACGACTACGTGCGCGAGCTCAAGCGGCGCTACCGCAAGGTGGCGATGCGCAAGCCGGAGGCCTCGCGCAAGCGATCGCCCGAGGTTTACGCGCTGGCGTGCGGAAAGCGTGGTCAGGCGTAGCGGCGTAGAATGCGGCCAGCCAGCGTCCGCATGCGAGGATGGTGGCCGAATGCAGGCCGGCAACGGTGTGATCGACGACGAGGCAACGCGCCGGGAGCGCAGCGGAAACCTTCATGAATGATCTGGCCAAGAATCTTCTGCTTTGGGTGGTGGTGGCCGTGGTGCTGCTGCTGGTGTTCCAGAGCTTTTCGCCGAGCAAGACCCAGTCCAGCAGCGAGGTCGCGTATTCCGCGTTCCTGGACGACTTGCACTCCGACGGCATTCGCAGCGTCCAGTTGGGCGATTTTCAGTCCAACGTCTCCACCATCACCTTCGAGCGCAAGAACGGCAGCAAGGGCACCACCATCGCGCCCTACGACCGCGACCTGGTCAACGACCTGAGCCGCCACAAGGTGGACTTCTCGCAGGACAAGCCGGCCGGCGGCGGGCTGTTCTGGTCGCTGGTGATCAACTTCCTGCCGACCTTGCTGTTCATCGGCATCTTCATCTACTTCCTGCGCCAGATGCAGCAGGGCGGCGGCGGCAAGGGGGCGATGAGCTTCGGCCGCTCGCGCGCCAAGATGCAGGGCGAGGACCAGGTCAAGGTCACCTTTGCGGACGTTGCCGGCTGCGACGAGGCCAAGGAGGAGGTCGGCGAGCTGGTCGAGTTCCTGCGCGACCCGGGCAAGTTCCAGAAGCTGGGCGGCAAGATCCCGCGCGGCGTGTTGATGGTCGGCCCGCCCGGCACCGGCAAGACCCTGCTGGCCAAGGCGATCGCCGGCGAGGCCAAGGTGCCGTTCTTCTCGATCTCCGGCTCGGACTTCGTGGAGATGTTCGTCGGCGTCGGCGCCAGCCGCGTGCGCGACATGTTCGAGCAGGCCAAGAAGCACGCGCCGTGCATCATCTTCATCGACGAGATCGACGCGGTCGGCCGCCATCGCGGCGCCGGCCTGGGCGGCGGCCACGACGAGCGTGAGCAGACCCTGAACGCGCTGCTGGTGGAGATGGACGGCTTCGAGGGCAGCGAGGGCATCATCGTGATCGCCGCCACCAACCGCCCGGACGTGCTCGACCCGGCGCTGCTGCGCCCTGGCCGCTTCGACCGTCAGGTGGTGGTTGGCCTGCCCGACGTCAAGGGCCGCGAACAGATCCTGCAGGTCCACATGCGCAAGGTGCCGCTGGCCGACGACGTCAAGCCTTCGGTGATCGCGCGCGGCACGCCCGGCTTCTCCGGCGCCGACCTGGCCAACCTGGTCAACGAGGCGGCGCTGTTCGCCGCCCGCGAGAACGCCCGCGATGTGCGCATGGAGCACTTCGACCGCGCCCGCGACAAGATCCTGATGGGCACCGAGCGCCGCTCGCTGGCGATGAGCGAGGACGAGAAGAAGCTCACCGCCTACCACGAGGCCGGCCACGCCATCGTCGGCCGCCTCGTGCCCGACCACGACCCGGTGTACAAGGTCACCATCATCCCGCGCGGTCGCGCGCTGGGCGTGACGATGTATCTGCCCGAGGGCGACAAGTACAGCCTCAACAAGGTCGCGATCGAGAGCCAGCTGTGCTCGCTGTACGGCGGTCGGGTGGCCGAGGAACTGGTGTTCGGCGCCGACAAGGTCACCACCGGCGCCTCCAACGACATCGAGCGCGCCACCAAGATGGCCCGCAACATGGTCACCAAGTGGGGCCTGTCGGACGAAATGGGGCCGATCTCCTACGGCGAGGAAGAAGAGGAAGTCTTCCTCGGCCGCTCGGTGACCCAGCACAACAACGTCTCCGACGAGACCGCGCGGCGCATCGACGCGGTGGTACGCGGCATCCTCGACCGCGCCTACCAGCGCACCCGCACCATCCTGGTGGACAACCGCGACAAGCTGGAGACGATGGCGCAGGCGCTGCTGCAGTACGAGACCATCGACGCCAACCAGATCGACGCGATCATGGATGGGCGCACCCCGCCGCCGCCGCAGGACTGGTCGCGCAACGGCACCCCACCGGGCCCGGATTCGGCGAACCCGAAGCCGACCGTGCTGGGTGGCCCGGCACCGACGGTGTAGGCGGATCGGCCTGCGCAGGGGGGGCTTTGGCCACCCCGGATCAGATCCATCCACCTGGCCGTTTGAAAGCAGCCTTCGACAGGCTCAGGGCGAACGGCTGAGGGTGGTTCGCTCGTGGTGAGCCAGTCGAGAACGAAGTTCGAGCATCCAAGAACCGTTCGTGGTGAGCCTGTCAATCTACACGCCATTTCGCGGCAACGATCGGCTGCCTCGGATCAGATCCATCTCCTTGCCATTTGCAAGCGCCCTTCGACAGGCTCAGGGCGAACGGTTGAGGGTGGCTCGTTCGTGATCCGAATTCGATCCACCCAAATATCCATTCGGAAGCGCCCTTCGACAGGCTCAGGGCGAACGGCTGAGGGTGGTTTGTTCGTGGCGAGTGTGTCGAGATCACGTCTCGAGCAACCAAGAATCCGCTCGTGTTGAACCAGCCCGCCCTCGATCTGGCCACGGAAACCACACCCTTATTTGGTGGCAAACTCCGGTGACCCCGAACCGGACTTGCCCATGTTCGACCTCACCCCCACTCTCGACTGCGCCGGACGCACGCTCAAGCTCGATGTCTCGCGGGTGATGGGCATCGTCAACGTCACCCCGGACTCGTTCGCCGATGGCGGCGAACATTCCACGGCCGAAGCGGCGATCGCGCACGGGCTGGTGTTGGCAGGGCAGGGTGCGGATCTGCTCGACATCGGTGGCCAGTCCACGCGTCCTGGTGCGGAGGAGGTGGCAGTCGAGGAAGAACTGCGGCGGGTGATCCCGGTGGTCCAGGCCTTGGCCAAACGCACGTCGCTTCCCATCAGCATCGACACGTCCAGGCCGGAGGTCATGCGTGCCGCCGCGGCGGCAGGCGCCGGAATGATCAACGACGTCTTCGCCCTGCGCCGCGAGGGCGCGCTGGACGCCGCCGCGGATCTGAAGGTGCCGGTGGTGCTGATGCACATGCAGGGCGAGCCGCGCTCCATGCAGGACGACCCACGCTACGAGGATGTCGTTGCCGAAGTCCACCGTTTCCTCGCTGAGCGCATCTTCGCCTGCGAGATGAACGGCATCGCCAAGAAGAAAATCCTCGTCGATCCTGGCTTCGGCTTCGGCAAGACGCTCGAGCACAACCTCGCCCTGCTGCGCCAGATCGGCCGCTTCACCGACCTGGGCGTGCCGGTGCTCGCCGGCCTGTCGCGCAAGCGCATGATCGGCACCGTCACCGACCGTCCGCAAGGCCAGCGCGTGCACGGATCGGTGGCTGCGGCGCTGATTGCTGCGCAAGGCGGCGCGAAGCTGCTGCGCGTTCATGATGTCGCCGCCACCGTCGATGCGCTCAAGGTCTGGAACGCGGTGGCTGCCCAGGTCGTGCCCAAGGGCAAGGCCGCCACGACAACGCCCCGTTGGCACGACGAGGATTGATCCATGCGATCGGCCGCGTCGATCACGCGCGTCGGCATCGCGCGACGGCACACGTCATGGGGATTCTGCTAGTGTGACGCCACGGCATGCTCAGGGGCTTGCACGCACGGACCACTCGCCGGCGCAGGGGAGTTGCAAATCGTCGCCGCGTTCGTCGTCCGCCGTACCACCGACACCGTGCAGGCACGGATCGAGGTGGCATGCCGCGTCCCACCACCCACCCCATGAAGGTCCGTTCCATGCAAACCATCGCCTCCCGTCCCGCCATCCGCGCTTCCCGGCTGTTGCTGGCGCTTGCCTTGGCCGGTATCGCCACGACGGCATTCGGCGCCCCTGCCGAGAGCAAGGATCACGCCATCTGGCGCGAGCTGGTCCACGCCAACCCGGCAACCAGCCACGGTTGTTTCCACACCACCTATCCGAGCACCAGTTGGGTGCGTGACGAATGTCGCCTGATCCCGCGACGCTCGGTGACGCCGCCCTCGGTGCTCATCGATCCGAAGCTCGCCACCAAGGCAAAGGGCGCGACGGTCGGCAACGGGCACGACTACGCCATTGGCGTGAATGGCCTCATCAGCCGCACGGTGGGAAGCTTCCCGGTCGTCGTCGGGGTGAAGAGCGAGTACTCCAACGGCGGCATTTCCGGCCCCAACGAGTACACCCTGCAGATCAACTCGCAATTCGCCGAGGGAACCGCCGCGTGCAACGGGGTGCCGGGCTGCCTTGCCTGGCAGCAGTTCATCTATTCCCCGGACTATTACGAACAAGGAAGCGCGGCGGTGTTCATGCAGTACTGGCTGATCTACTACCAATCCACCGGGCTGAGCTGCCCTGACGGCTGGTGGGAGGACGGCTGGGGCGACTGCTACACCAACTCGGACTACTACATGCCGGCGCCCAATGTGCCGATCACCCAGTTGGGGAGCGAGAGTCTGTCCGGCTCGGCCGCGGCGGGCGGCAATGACACCGCCGTCTTTACCGTCGGTGACACCGCGTATTCCATCGACGCACCCGACAGCAAGGTTGGCCTGGCGTCGTGGTGGAATGCTTCGGAGTTCAACATCGTCGGCAACGCCGGCGGCTCGAAGGCGGTGTTCAACAAGGGATCGTTCCTGTTGACGAGAGTGGCGGTGAACGCGACCAACACCGCCAAGCCGACCTGCCTGCGCGACGCGGGCACGACCGGGGAGACCAACAACCTCAACCTGTCCAAGTACTGTGCGGCCTACAGCGCCCCCATGCCCTGGATCCGGTTCTCCCAGTCGAACTGACGCTGTACCTGCCGCGGCACCCCGCGCCTCCTGCCGGACGTCCGATCACGTCCGGCGGGAGGCCGGTCACGAGCGTTGCAAACACGACTGCATCCGGATCGCGCCGGAATCCCGAGCGCGCGCGGCAGGCGGCGGCCTAGGTCGCGCCATTGCGGCGAGCCGTGGCGCAGTCGACCTGCCGAAGCGGAAACACCCAGCCTGCGCGCAGCCAACGCCGCGTGTTCCGAAGCCTTCAGCGCGCTACCACGTACCCACCGGGTACACCCTTGGGCGAAAGTACGAGCTGCCAGAGCTGGTTGCGACGGGTGCGGAAGCTGGCCATCGAGGTTGCCAGGTAATACCGCCACATCCTCCGGAAGCGTTCGTCGTAGTGCTCCGGAAGCCGCGACCACGCGGATTCGATGTTGCTTCGCCAAGCCTGCAGGGTGAGGTCGTAGTCGGCACCGAAATTGTGCCAGTCCTCGATCACGAAGCGGCCTTCGACGGCGGCGGCGATCTGCCTGGCCGAGGGCAGCATCGAGTTCGGGAAGATGTATCGTGCGATCCACGGGTCGGTGTGATCGGTGCTGCGTTCGCCACCAATGCAGTGCAGCAGCGACAAGCCATCCGGCGCCAGGCAGCGGGTCACCGCATCGAAATAGGCAGCATAGTTGCGCACGCCCACGTGCTCGAACATGCCGATCGACCACACGCGGTCGAAACGTGCCGCCTGGGCGTCGCCGCCGACCTCGTGGTAGTCCTGCAGCCGGAACTCGACCGGCAGGCCGCGGCACAGGTCACGGGCGTATTCGTACTGCTGCCTGGACAGGGTGATGCCGACCCCGTGCACCGCGTAACGCTCGATCGCGAACTTGAGCATCTCGCCCCAGCCACAGCCGATGTCCAGCACGCGCATCCCGGGCGCGAGGCCCATCTTGCGGCAGACCAGGTCGAGCTTGGCTTCCTGGGCAGCGTCGAGATCCCGCGCCTGCCGCCAGTAGCCGCAACTGTAAACCAGGCGCTTGCCGAGCATGGCCGCGAACAGGTCGTTGCCGATGTCGTAATGCTGGCGCGCCACGGTCCATGCGCGCTGGCCATGCTGCAGGTTGAGCAAGCGCGCCTGCAAGGCGGCGACCATGTCGTCGAAGGTGCGCACGTGTTCATCGAGGTGTGCGCCGAGCAAGCGCGTGAAGCATTCGTCCAGCGCCGCGCAATCCCAGTGGCCGTCCATGTACGCCTCGCCAAGTCCCAGCGAGCCGTGCGCCAGCACGCGTGCGAACAGCGATTCGTCATGGACGCGCAGATCCCAGGCGTGCGGTCCGTCGATGGTGATGCCAGCCTCGGCGAGCAGTTCGCCGACGGCATGGCGCGGGCTGGTCATCCAGTCCATGGCATGCCTCCTTCGCCGCAAGAATGCGTCGCGGCGGTCGTCCTCAACGTGTCGAACATGCGCGCGCCGGCATGCACATGGCCTGAACGTGGCCCTGGGTCATCCATGCAACGGGTAATCTGTCGCCCATGCAACGCACCGACCAACGCCCGCCCGCGGTGGCGATCATGGGGCCCACCGCATCGGGCAAGACCGCGTTCGCGATTGCCCTGGCGCAGCGCCTGGGTGGAGAGATCGTCAGCGTCGATTCGGCGCTGGTCTATCGACGGCTGGACATCGGCAGCGCCAAACCCGACGCGGCGCAACGCGCGCTGGTGCCACACCACCTGCTTGACTTGCGCGAGCCGCACGAGAGTTTCAGTGCGGCGGAGTTCGCCGCGGCCGCGGATGCAGCGCTTTGCCGGATCGGTGCGCGCGGGCGTTTGCCCTTGCTGGTCGGTGGCACCGGGCTGTATTTCAGGGCGTTGCTGCGCGGCCTCGCACAAATGCCGGCATCCGCGCCAGGGGTGCGTGCCGCGATCGCCGACGAAGCACGGGTGCGCGGCTGGGATGCCATGCACTGCGAGCTGGCGGAGGTGGACCCGGCCGCGGCGCGGCGCATCCGCCCCGGCGATCGACAGCGCATCGGCCGCGCGCTGGAAGTCTGGCGACTGACCGGCCGATCGATCAGCGAATGGCAGCAGGCCACCGTGCCGCGACGGTTTCCGTTCCGCGTGCTCAAGCTGATCCTCGCCCCGCGCGAGCGCAGCGTTCTGCACGCACGCATCCAACAGCGCATGGACACGATGCTGCGGGATGGGTTCCTCGATGAGGTGGCCGGCCTGCGCGCCGATCCGCACTTGCGCGCACACCCGGCGCCGCAGGACTTGCCCGCGCTGCGCGCAGTTGGCTACCGCCAGGCCTGGCAGTTCCTCGATGGGCATGGCGATGCGCGCGGTTTCCGTGAACAGGCCATCGCCGCCACCCGCCAGCTCGCCCGTCGCCAGTTGACTTGGCTGCGCGGCGAGGTGGACGCGCGCTGGTTCGATCCGCAGACCGATGCGGCTGCGCTGGAGGATGCACTGGCGCTGTTTCTTGGCCGCAAACCTGTCGAGATGTAGGCGGCCTGCCCGCGCGCGTCATTGCTGCGGCGGCGTGGCCAGCTCCAGCGCCACCGCGGCCCGCGCCAGCCCCGGCATCAGGTAGGCGTGGGACCCGCCTGCGCTGAGCCCGGCCTGCGCGAACAGGCGCCGGTAGGTCGCCGCGCTGCGCAGCTTGAAACCCACGCGATCGCCCTCGATCCTGTCCCCGCGGCAGAACGCTTCGATCCATGCCACCCCGCCGCACAATTCGGTGAACCCGGCCAGCCCGCGACGCAATTCGCCGATGTCCAGATAGTGGATGACATCCGCGCACACCAGCAGGTCCACGGGCGGCCCGAAGCGTAGCTCGCCCAGTTGCCCGAAGCGCGCCAGCCGCAGGTTGCGGGTGGGGCCGAAACGTGCCACGGCGTAATCGCTGGCATCCAGCCCGAGGTAGTCCAGCCCGGGCCGCAGTTTCAGCAGCGGTGCCCGCCATGCGCCCTCGCCACAACCCACGTCCAGCACGCTGCGAAGCGGCCGGCCGAGGTGGTATTCGGCCACCGCGACAGCCAGCGCGACCTTGCGGCGGAGCAGGGGTGCGTGACCTGCGGCGTGCTCGCCGGATCGGTACCAGCGGTCGAAATAGCCGCGATCGTAGTGCTTGCCCATCGACCCTCCGGCGCCACCACGGCGCGTGGCGCATTATCCGTACCGACGCCTTCGCCCGCGCGGCCAGACGCATGTCGAACGGCTGCGCATCTTTCGCCGATCGCCCCCATGGTCGATAATTCCCGTCCGAAATACGGTGCGGTACGGCGTTTCCATGACCATCACGCGGATCATCGACTGCATCGGCGCCAGTGACGAGGATGTCGCCCACCTGCGCCTGCTGTTGCGCTCGTCGATCATCCACCTGCAGGACGCCTGGCGTTGGGGCGCGGAAGCCAAGGCCGACCTGGTGGTGGTGGATCCGCGCAGCCTGGTCGGTGACTCGGCCTTGCGCCGCACCCAGCGGCGCGGCGTGGCCTGGGCGCAGGTGATCGGCGCGGAGGACCCGACGCCGGACGGCCGCTACCTGCGCAAGCCGTTCCGGCGCGAGGAATTCGTCGCCTTGCTCAATGGCATAGGGCAGGGCAGCGGCGTGTTGCCGATGCAACTGGTCACCCAGGGCGAGGATTTCTTCGACCTCGACCTGGGCGAGTCCCTGGACGAGGACGTCAACACGCCGGATTTCGACATCTCGCTGCTGCGCAGCGAACGCGAACGCGAGCAGGACGCCTTCGAGGCGCTGTTTCACCGCGACCCGCTCGAGGACAGCCCGCAATTCCTGATGCCCGAGTCGCTGGAAGAAGAAACGCCGGTCCAGTTGATCCTCGACAGCACCGCGCGCAGCCAGTCGCAGGCGGCCGACCACGGCAACCCGTTCCAGCAGGGCGATGGAAGCGGCGGATTCGTCGATCCCGAATACCGTCGCAACGAGAGCTCGCGCGCGGACGAGTTGCAGTTGTTGCCGTTGACCGGATACCTGCAGCCGGGTGCGTTGGGTGGGCCGGCGGTGATCGGATTGCCAGGCGTTCCGGAGCTGGTGCTCGATCCCAAGAACGAAATGTTCCATTCCGAGGGCAAGCTGTCGGAGCTGGAGGCGTATTTTCGCCAGCCCCTGCGGCGCAGCGCGTGGAAGCGGCTGATCAACGCCGAACTCGCCCGCTGGCGCGATCGGGCACCCGGCAAGCCGTACCTGCGCCTGTTGTGGGCCGACCGTTACGTCAACTCGGGTGGCTACCTCGCCAAGCACCTCGATCCCGGCGGCATGTTCCGGATCAAGCGCTGGCTGGAGCTGGCCAACGATTACCCGCGCGCTTTTCGCGTCGGCGCCAACATGGGCGCGCCACGCCGCCTTGCCGACATCGCCCGCACCAGCGGCGTGCCGCTGGTCGAGGTGTTCGACATCGTCAATGCCTACGACGCGATCGGCTACCTGGAATGGACGCGCCGCCAGCAGGCGGCACAGGACGGCAAGCCGTGAGCAAGGCGGGCAGGATGGGCTCCGCGTCGTTTCCGCGCCGCCAGGATTTCGCTGCGGGAACATGCTTGGCGGTCGTCGGGCTTGACGGTCGTCGGGCTGTCGCCGGAAGATCGGGCCCTTCATCGACGGTGTTCCAAGGGGTTGCCGCGATGGAGACGGTTGCAGGCGTGAGAAGCGGCGCGGCGTCGTTGTCTGCGCCCCCGGGGAACGAATCCTTGGCCAAACCATCTTCCCGTTGCCGGTGAACGACGCCAGTTGCTTCCACGCCCAAGGCCATGTCCAAGACCCAGGTCATCCAGTGCATCGGCACCCACGAGGACGAAACCGCGCAGTTGCGGGTTCTCGTGCGGGTATTGCGCGAGGATTTGAAAGAGGAATGGATCTGGGGTACCGAAGCCAAGGCCACCCTGGTCATCGTCGATCCGATCCGGCTGATCGGCGAGGCGGCGCTGCGCAGGGCGAACCAGCGCGGCGTGGTGTGCGCGCAGATCATCAACGAGGAAGACCCCAAGCCGGCTGAAGGTTTGTTCCTGCGTCGGCCGGTCAGCCGCGAGGCGATGCTGGAGTTGATGAACCTGGTCTCCGACGGCGGGCCTGCGCCTCCACCCGACGAGTGGCGCGATGAATACCTGGAACTGGATCTGGGTGGCGTGGACCTGACCACGCTGGAGGCGGCGCATCCGGGCGTGTTTTCCTACGACACGCCACCGGAATCCGTCGTGCAGGCAGCCGCCGAGCCGGTGCGACAGCCCGCCCCGCAGACGACGACCAACGCGCAGCCACCGAACCAGGCGGCGCCTGCAGCCGGTGCGGGTGCGACGGAAGTTTCCGCAACCGAGCGCGAGGTCCGCAAGCAGATCGACGCCATCCACGGTGGCGCAGCACGCCACGTCGCCGACGCCGAAGCCAAGTACCCGCTGATCTTCTACCTGGAAAAAGGCTTTTTCAGCGGGCCGGCGCGCATCGAGTTGCCCGGCATCCCGACGTTGGTGATCGACCCGGACGAGGAAGTCTTCCTCGCGCGCGGATTGCTGCGCATGCTGGAACCGTATGCCACCGAAGCGCTGCGCTTCAGCGACTGGAAGCTGCTGACCGAACCGGAGTGGGAGCACGTCCGCCGCACGGCATCGGCTCGCCCGTACCTCAGGCTCAAATGGATGGACAGCTTCATCCATTCCGACGGTTTCCTGGCCAAGCACCTGGACCCCGGTGCGAGTTTCCGCCTCAACAACCGTCTTGACCTTGCGGGCGACTACCCGCGCGCGTTCCGGGTTGGAACCCACATGACCATTCCGCGCAAACTGCACGAGGTGGCGCGGATGAGCGCGGTGGGTCTGGCCGAGGTGTTCGATGTCGTCAACGCCTACGAGGCGATCGGTTACGTGGAAACGGTAGGCGACAGGACGTCGACGCGGCGATGACGGACGGCCCGCAGCGTCCGGAGTGAGCGGGCGGGAAGCGTCCGCAAGACAGCCGCGCACGCAGCGCACGGCATGCCCATGAGCGAGCACTGGAACCACGCTCGGCCAAGGCCAACGCGTGGTGCTGGCGCACCCACTTGACTCTGGAGCCGGGTCCAGGGTTCAGACTTGGGTCCAGGGAGGCCCGCCATGACCACGTGGAGCATCGGCCAGTTGGCCAGGAGCGCCGGCGTTGCGATCGACACCGTGCGCCATTACGAGCGTGAACGGCTGCTGCAGCCGGCTGGTCGGCTGGCGTCCGGTTACCGCCGCTATGGAGCGGCGGAGCTGCGCCGCCTGCGCTTCATCCTGCGCGCCAAGGCATTGGGATTCAGCCTGCGCGACGTGCGCGGTTTGCTCGCGCTCGGCGACGCGGAAGACGTCGCCAAGGTGCGCCAGGCGGCACAGGAGCGCTTGGCCGACGTGGAGCAGCGGATCGTGCAGTTGCGCCGCGTCCGCGACGGCCTGCGCAAGCTCGTGCAGGCTTGCCCGGGGCACGGGCGCCCGGCGTCATGCCCGATCCTGCAGGCACTCAACCAGGACGACGCGCCATGAACACACCCCCGCATGCCTGTTGCCAGCAGAACGCGAAACCTGCCGCGCAGGAGTCGCATGCCGCCCCGGGCACGGGGCAGGACCACATCGACCCGGTGTGCGGGATGCAGGTTGCCGCCGATTCCCCGCACCGCGCGCAGCACGCCGGACGCGACTGGTTGTTCTGCAATCCGAAGTGCCGCGAGCGCTTCCTTGCCGACCCCGCGAAGTACATGCACGCCGCCCATCACCGCCACGCGCACACCGCGCCAGCCGCGGCCGCGCCGGGCACGCGCTACACCTGCCCGATGCACCCGCAGATCGTGCGTGATGGCCCCGGAACCTGCCCGCTGTGCGGGATGGCGCTGGAGCCGGTGTTACCCACCCTGGAGGACGGCGAGAGCCCGGAGTTGGTCGATTTCCGACGCCGCTTCATGTGGACGCTGCCGTTGTCGGCGCTGGTGATGGTGCTGGCGATGGGTGGCGGTGTATCGCTGGGCATTGACATCGGCATGCGCGGCTGGATCGAGTTTGCGCTGGCCAGTCCGGTGGTGCTGTGGGCCGGCTGGCCGTTCTTCCAGCGCTGGGCCGGCTCGATCCGCGAGCGCAGCCCGAACATGTGGACGCTGATCGGCACCGGTGTCGGTGCGGCTTACCTGTACAGCGTGGTGGCGATGCTGGCGCCGCAGGTGTTCCCGCCGGCGATGCGGATGCAGGGCCACGTCGAGGTGTATTTCGAGGCCGCAGCGGTGATCGTCTCGCTGACCCTGCTCGGGCAGGTGCTGGAACTGCACGCGCGCGCCAGCACGTCGGCATCGCTCAAGGCGCTGCTGGGGTTGGCGCCGAAGACCGCGCGCCGGCTGCGCGCCGACGGCGGCGAGGAGGACGTGACGCTGGACCGGCTGCAGGTCGGCGATCGCCTGCGCGTGCGGCCCGGCGAGAAAGTGCCGGTGGATGGCCGGGTGCTGGAGGGCCGCTCGCACGTGGACGAGTCGATGCTCACCGGCGAGCCGGTCGCGGTGGAAAAGCAGGCCGGGGACAGCGTGATCGGCGCCACCCTCAACGGCAACGGCGCGCTGCTGATCGCCGCGGAGAAGGTCGGTGGCGACACGGTGCTGGCGCAGATCGTGCAACTGGTGGCGCAGGCGCAACGCTCGCGCGCGCCGATGCAGAAGCTGGCCGACAGGGTCAGCGGCTGGTTCGTGCTGGGCGTGGCGGCGGTCGCGCTGGCAACCTTGCTGGTGTGGGGATGGTTCGGACCGGCGCCATCGTGGGTGCATGGCGTGGTCAACGCGGTGGCGGTGCTGATCATCGCCTGCCCCTGTGCGCTTGGCCTGGCCACGCCGATGTCGATCATGGTCGCGACCGGGCGCGCGGCCGGCGCCGGGGTGTTGTTCCGCGATGCCGAGGCGATCGAGCGGCTGGCCAGGGTGGATACCCTGGTGGTGGACAAGACCGGCACCTTGACCCTGGGCAAGCCGGCGTTTCGGCAGATCGTGACCGTGGCCGGCGCGGACCCCGACGTGGCGCTGCGGCTGGCCGCCAGCCTGGAGCTTGGCAGCGAGCACCCGCTGGCGGCGGCGATCGTGGCGCAGGCGCACTTGCGCGCGCTGGCGCTGGCGCAAGCCGTGGACTTCCAGGCCCTGACCGGCACCGGGGTGCGCGGAACGGTCGAGGGCAAGGCGCTGGCGCTGGGCAACGCCGCGCTGATGCGTGACGTGGGCGCCGACCCGGCGCCGCTGGATGCGGCCGCAGCGGCATTGCGCGAGCAGGGCGCCAGCGTGGTGCTGCTGGCCGTGGACGGTGTGCTGGCGGCGCTGATCGCGGTCGCCGATCCGATCAAGCCGAGCACGCCCGCGGCGATCGCCGCGCTGCACGCGGCCGGCTGGCGGATCGTGATGGCCTCCGGCGATGCGCTGGCGACTGCGCAGGTGGTCGGCGCGCAACTGGGCATCGACGAGGTGCACGGGCAGGTGCGGCCGCAGGACAAGGCCGAACTGGTCACGCGCCTGCAGGCACAGGGTCGCGTCGTGGCGATGGCCGGCGATGGCATCAACGACGCCCCGGCACTGGCCGCCGCCGACGTCGGCATCGCCATGGGCACCGGCACCGACGTGGCCATCGCCAGCGCCCAGGTCACCCTGGTCAAGGGCGACCTGCGTGCGATCGCGCGCGCGCACCAGGTCGCCACCGGCGCGGTGGCCAACATGCGCCAGAACCTGGGCTTCGCGCTGGCCTACAACGCGCTTGGCGTGCCGCTCGCGGCGGGGGTGCTGTACCCGGTTTTCGGGTTGTTGCTCGACCCGATGGTGGCCGCGCTGGCGATGAGTCTGAGTTCGGCGTCGGTGGTCGCCAACGCCCTGCGTCTGCGCCGTCGCTGAGACCGTCGCCGGTCCTCCGGCCTGTCGATTCGCCGCCCGCCGTGTGCGATCATGGCGCGCCCCGGAAGGCGCCGACTGGCGGCTCGGTGCGCGCCGATCCCGGCCAACCCGATCACCACCAGACTTCGTTCACGAGGATTGCATGCCCAAGGCCCAGTCGCTGCAGGACCCGTTCCTGAATGCCTTGCGGCGCGAACGCGTGCCGGTGTCCCTGTTCCTGGTCAACGGCGTCAAGTTGCAGGGCACGATCGAGTCCTTCGACCAGTTCGTGGTGTTGCTGCGCGGGGTGACCACCACGACCGGCAGCGCGATCAGCCAGATGGTTTACAAGCACGCGATCTCGACCGTGGCGCCGTCGCGCAACGTGCGCATCGAAGAAGTCGACCACGACGCCCCGCCGTCGAGCTGAGGAGCGCCCGGTCCTCGTGTTCGAACGTTCGCGCAAGGGCGAGAACGCCCTGCTGGTGCAGCCGTATCCCGGGCCTGCCGACCCGGCCCTGCTGGAGGAGTTCGCCGAACTGGCGCGCTCGGCCGGCGCCAGCGTGGTAGGCAGCGTGACCGCCAAGCTGGTGCGTCCGCACCCGGCGCATTACCTGGGCACCGGCAAGCTCGACGAGGTACGCATGGCCTGCGATGCCAGCGGCGCGGACCTGGTGCTGGTCAATGCCGCGCTGACGCCGGGCCAGGAACGCAATCTGGAAAAGGCGCTGTCGCGCCGCGTGGTCGACCGCACCGGCTTGATCCTGGACATCTTCGCCATGCGCGCCAGTTCGCACGAGGGCAAGCTGCAGGTCGAGCTGGCCCAACTCCGGCACATGGCCACCCGCCTGGTGCGCGGCTGGAGCCACCTGGAGCGCCAGCGCGGCGGCAGCATCGGCTTGCGCGGCCCCGGCGAGACGCAGTTGGAGACCGACCGACGCCTGCTGCAAAAGCGCGTCGAACAACTGGAAAAGCGGCTGGACAAGGTCGAAGTCCAGCGCGGCCAGATGCGCCGCGCGCGGGTGCGCAACGAACTGCCGCGGGTTGCCCTGGTGGGCTACACCAATGCCGGCAAGTCCACCCTGTTCAACGCGCTCACCCGCGCCGGCGTGTACGTGGCCGACCAGTTGTTCGCCACCCTCGACCCCACGGTGCGGCGCGTCGAAGGGCTGGACTGCGGACCGCTGGTGCTGGCCGACACGGTGGGTTTCGTGCGCGACCTGCCGCACGAACTGGTGGCCGCGTTCCGCTCCACCCTGTCCGAAGCGCGCGGGGCCGACCTGCTGCTGCACGTGGTGGACGCCGCCGACCCGCTGCGCGCCGAGCGCATCGACCAGGTCGATGCGGTACTGGCCGAAATCGGCGCCGGGGAGATCCCGCAGGTCCGCGTGTTCAACAAGATCGACCTGCTCGATGCGGATCGGACAGGGCGGCGCGACCGCCCGGCCGAGGGCGTGGAGACGGTGTGGGCGTCCGCGCGCTCCGGTGCCGGGCTCGACCTGCTGCGTGAGGCGGTCGCGCAGCGCTTTAGCGCACAGCGCACGCGCGGCGACCTGCAGCTGGCGCCGACCCAGGCACGGCTGCGGGCGCGCTTGCACGCGCTGGGCGCAGTCGGCACGGAGCTCGCCGACGAGCACGGCTGGCGCCTGCAGGTGGACCTGCCGCGTGCCCAGGCCGAGCAGCTCGCGCGCGAACCCGGCGGGGATGCGCTGGCGCCCTTGCTTGCCGCGGTTGCCGCCCATACCTACAATTCCTGAAGCAATCCGCGTGCGTCGAGCGTGTCGCGCGCCAATTCCACCCCGGGTCCGTGTCCGTGTCGCGGGTGATGCAGGAGCGCAGCATGGCTTGGAACCTGCCGGGCAAGGGCGGTTCGAACAACGGTGGCAAGAAACCCTGGCCCGGTCGCGATCCCGACCGCGAGGCCGCCGACTTCGTCGAGCGGCTCAAGCAGGGCTTGGGCCGGATGTTCGGCGGAGCGCCAGGCGAGGGCGATGCCGGGCCGCGCTTTGCGCTGTGGATCGGCATCGCGGTGGCGATCTGGCTGCTGACCAGCAGCTTCAAGATGGTCAACGAGACCCAGCGCGGCGTGGTGCTGCGCTTCGGCCAGTTCGAACGCATCATGATGCCAGGCGTCAATCTCAAGTGGCCGTGGCCGGTCGAATCGGTGAGCCTGGTGGACGCAACCAACGTGCGCACCGCCTCCGATTCCGTGCGCATGCTCACCAACGACCAGAACATCGTCCAGATCGACTACAACGTGCAGTTCACGGTGTCCGACCCGCGCCAGTTCCTGTTCGGCAACCGTGAACCCGAAAAGACCCTGCAGCAGGCCGCCGAGAGCGTGGTGCGTGAGGTGGTGGGCGCGGCCACGATGGACGATGTCATCAAGGGCCAGGCCGGGGTGAGCACGGCGCGCGCGCGCGAGCGCCTGCAGGAAGCCCTGGATCAGTACAGGACCGGGCTGACGGTGGCCGATTTCACCCTGCAGAACGCGCGTCCGCCGCAGGAGGTCAAGGAGGCCTTCGACGACGTCAGCCGTGCCCAGCAGGACAAGGACAAGGCGGTCAACATCGCCCGCGCCTATGCCAGCGACGTGATCCCCAAGGCGCGCGGCCAGGCGGCCAGCCTGGTCACCGGTGCGGAAGGCTACAAGCAGGCCATCATCGCCGCCGCGCAGGGCAACGCACAGCGCTTCGCACTGCTCGACGAGCAATACCGCAAGGCGCCGGAAGTGACCCGACGGCGGCTGTACCTGGAGACCATCGAGGACGTGCTGAAGGCGGTGCCCAAGGTGGTCGCCGGCCGCGGCACCAACACGATCTACCTCACCCCGCCGCGCGGTGGCGATGCAGCGGCGGGTGCGGCCGGAGATGCGTCCTCGCAGGCGGTGACGCTGCCGGCAGTGACCGCCAGCGCGGCCGCATCCAGCGACGATTCGACCCGTCCGGCTCGCCCTGACCGCAGCGACGACCGGGGGAGCGACCGCCCATGAGGATCTCCTGGTTCATCCTGGCCTTGGTCGTCGTGTTCGGCCTGTTCGGCTCGGTGTACACCGTGGGCGAGAGCCAGGTCGGACTGTGCTTCCAGTTCGGCCGCATCGTCAGTTCCGACATCAAGCCCGGACTGCATTTCAAGATCCCGTTCGCGCAGAACGTGGTGCTCTTCGACCGTCGCATCCTCACCCTGGACGCGCAACCCAAGCGCTATCTGACGCAGGAAAAGAAGGACGTCAGCGTCGATTATTTCGTGGCCTGGCGGATTGCCGACCCGCGTCGCTATTTCACCGCCACGCTGGGAAGCGAAAGCGGTGCCGAACTGCGTCTGACCCCGATCGTGGTCGAGGCGCTGCGCAACACCATCAACCAGCGCACCCTGCAGGACATCGTCGCGCTCGACCGCAGCAACCTCGGTGGCGGCATGCTCAAGCAGGTCAACGAGGCGGCCGGTCGTTCGCTCGGTATCCAGGTGGTGGACATCCGCATCAAGCGGATCGATCTGCCCGAGGAGAGCAACGTCCTGGCCTCGGTGTACGAGCGCATGCGCGCCGAGCGTTCGCGGGTTGCGCTGCAACTGCGCGCCGAGGGTCAGGAGGAGGCGGCCAAGATCCAGGCCGAGGCCGACCGCCAGCGGCTTGTGATCACGGCCGACGGTGAGCGTGACGCCCAGCAGTTGCGAGGCCAGGGCGATGCGCAGGCGGCGGCGATCGCCGCCCAGACCTATTCGCAGGATCCGGAGTTCTACGCCTTCTATCGCAGCCTGCAGGCGTACAAGACGATGTTCGGCGGCAAGGACGTGGTGGTGCTCGACCCCGACTCGGACCTGCTGCACTACCTGAGCAATCCCGGCCGCGGCGCGGCTGCATCGAAATAGTCCGCGGCCGCCGATGGACTACCGCGACCTGCTGGCGGCGATCTGCCTGGTGGTGGTGCTGGAAGGGTTGTGGCCGCTGGTGGCGCCGCGCTTCTGGAAGCACGCGATCGCGCATATCCTGGATGCTCCGGAGAAGCGCCTGCGCATCGGCGGCGGGGTGATGGTGGTGGTCGGCCTGCTTGCGCTGCAGTGGGTGCGAACGCTTTGAGGCCGGCGCCAATCCGCGGGTCGGGAAATCGCGCGGCCGTGCCATAGAATGGCGGTTTCCCTCGCGCAGGTGACCCCCGTCATGCCGCAATCCCCCGTTTCAACCACGCTGGCGTTCGTGTTCCCTGGCCAGGGCTCGCAGGCCGTGGGCATGTTGTCGGAACTGTCCACGCAACACTCGCAGGTTCGGGAGGCCTTCGATGAAGCCTCCCAGGGCGCCGGCGTGAACCTGTGGAAACTTGCGCAGGAAGGCCCGGAGAGCGAGCTCAACCGCACCGAGTTCACCCAGCCCGCGTTGCTGGCCGCGGGCGTGGCCGCATGGCGCGCCTGGCTTGCCGAGGGCGGGCCGCACCCGGCCTTGCTCGCCGGCCACAGCCTGGGCGAATACACCGCGCTGGTCGCCGCGCAGGCGCTGTCGCTGCACGATGCGGCCGGGCTGGTGCGCGAGCGCGGCCGGCTGATGCAGGAAGCCGTGCCTGCCGGCGTGGGCGCGATGGCGGCGGTGCTTGGCGCCGACGACGAGTTGATCGCTGAATCCTGCGCGCAGGTCGCGGGCGATCAGGTCGTCGCGCCGGCAAACTTCAACAGCCCCGGCCAGACCGTGATCGCCGGCCACGCCGAAGCGGTCGATCGCGCCCTGGCCAGGCTGGCCGAGCAGGGCGTGCGCAAGGCCATGAAGCTGCCGGTGTCGGTGCCCTCGCACACCGCGCTGATGCTCGGTGCTGCGGAAAAACTGGCCGCGCGCATGGACACGGTCGCGTGGAGCGCGCCGACCGTCCCGGTGGTGCAAAACGCCGACGTGCGCAGCTTCGACGATGTCGCCTCGATCCGCGCCGCACTGGTGCGCCAGCTCCACCAGCCGGTGCAGTGGACCGGCTGCGTGCAGGAGTTGCGCGACCGCGGCGCCACGCGGGTCGTCGAATGCGGCCCGGGCAAGGTGCTGGCCGGCCTGATCAAGCGCATCGACCGCGCCCTGGAGGCGCGCGCAATCGGCAACCCCGCGGACTTCGACGCCACCCTGAAGGACTTCAACGCATGAGCACGCAGCAGAACCTGGTCGGCGAGATCGCCCTGGTCACCGGCGCCAGCCGCGGCATCGGCGCGGCGATTGCCGACGAACTGGCCGCGCGCGGCGCCAAGGTGATCGGCACCGCCACCACCGCGGCCGGCGCGGCGGCAATCGGCGAACGCCTGGCGGCGCATGGCGGCGCCGGTCGCGCGCTCGACGTCACCGATGCCGGCGCGATCGACGCGCTGATCGAAGCGGTCGCCAAGGAATTCGGCCCGTTGTCGATCCTGGTCAACAATGCCGGCATCACCCGTGACAACCTGCTGATGCGGATGAAGGAAGACGACTGGCAGGCGATCCTCGACACCAACCTGACGTCGGTGTTCCGCACCTCCAAGGCGGTGATGCGGGCGATGATGAAGGCCCGTCGCGGCCGCATCGTCAATATCGCCTCGGTGATCGGCGTCACCGGCAATCCCGGGCAGGCCAACTACGCCGCGGCCAAGGCCGGCATCATCGCCTTCAGCAAATCACTCGCGCGCGAGATCGGCTCCCGCGGCATTACCGTCAACGTCGTCGCTCCCGGCTTCATCGACACCGACATGACCCGCGCACTGCCCGAGGAAGCCAGGCAGGGCATGCTCGCGCAGATCGCGCTGGGCCGCTTCGGCGAGGCCACCGACATCGCCCGCGCGGTGGCCTTCCTGGTCAGCCCGGAGGCCAGCTACATCACCGGCCAGACGCTGCACGTCAATGGCGGGATGTACATGGGCTGAGGGCAGGGGACAGAGGACGGAAGCGGTCGCCGGTCTTTCCCTTCTCCCGTCGGGAGAAGGTGGCCCGAAGGGCCGGATGAGGGCGGAAAAAAGGCAAAGACACGATCTGGATTCGCGTGATGCCTTTGCCTTGCGGTCCCGGCATGAGAATTCCCTCGTTGACCCGCCGATCCCGATTCGCGGCGCCATCGACCGGCGCGAACGCCGTCAATCCAGGCACAGCCTGCCGTCCTTGCGCACGGTGCGGGTGCTGCGCGGGGTTTCGGCCAGGCCGATCACGGTGTCGAACAGATCCTTGGTGAACACGCGATTGCCGAAGTACCAGGAATGGCTCTGCGTGCCGGCGAATCCGCGCGGCTGGTCGTATTGCTGCAGTTGTTGGTTGTCTGCGAGTCGCTCGTAGTAGTCGCTGCAGTCGATGTTGACGGCCTTGGCCGGCGTGTCGGCAGGCAAGCCGTCGCGGCCCACGCGCGGGGCGACCCCCAGACGCTTGACGTTGGAGATGTCCAGTGCGGCGTCGTGGCTGTTGGAGTAGTTGCTCAGGCGCAAGCCGTGGCGATACAGCGCGTCGGTGCTTGGGTTGCCCGCAGCCATCGATGCCGCCGACACGTCGCCGGCGGCAAACAGGATCTGGCTGACCAGCCAGGAGGCCTGCGGCAACTGGCGGTCATCGGCATCGTCGAAGGCTTCGCGGATCACGTAGGCGCCGGTCGAGTGCCCGAGCACGTGGATGTTGATCGGGCAGATCGGGGTCTGGCGCTGGCTCAACTCGGTGATGCCGTCGCTGACCAGCGCGTACGCGCTGCGTTTGGCACGGCTGCGGTCGGCCAGGTAGGCCAGCGCGCTGTTGCCGCTGGGCCAGTCGAACGAAACCACCACACCTTTGAAGCCCAGCGCCGCAAGGTCATCGCGCAGCCAGCGATGGCGTTCGATCACGTCGGCTTCGGACTCGTTGTAACCGTGCACGATGAAAACGATGTCACCACGCGGCTGCCCCTGCGCATTGCGCCAGCCACCCGCCGCCAGGACCGCCTGGTACCAGAGGCCAGGGGTGATGGCTTGGGCCGGATCGGGCGCGCTGCCGTCCGGAATGGCCAGGCACCGCGTCGCTCCGACCTCGGCGATGAACCTGCCCCTGCGCACGTCGCGCACGGACATCACGTAGTCGACCAGCTTGGCCATCGTCAACCTCTGCATGCCGTCCGTTTCGATGCCGAGGAGCTTAGCCGTTCCGGCCGCGGTTGGCGTGCCGCGGGACGGTTTCGCCGTGCCGTTCGGGAGGACGCAGCGGCTACGCCCATGCCGCCGATGATCTATCCTGCGGGTGGCCGCCTGGCCCGCAAGGCCCTGAATGCCGTGGTTGCAGGACAAACGGTCGCCGTATGAATGACTTGCTTCCGGAATGCCCATGACGAGGATGGCATGTACGGCGACAACCGCGGCGACGTCGCAGGCCCACGCTGCGATCACCTGCGCCGCTGCCTGCGCGTCGCGGGCGTCGGCCTGGCAGGGTTTGCGCTGATGGCACCGCCGGACGCGCTCGCCGCCGCCGCGCCAGCCACCGCGGCACGCCAATGGGCGCGGTACCGCGAAACGCTGGTGGTCGATGCCTGCGGCATCCCCGGCAAGGACACGCCGGCGCCGCAACCGCTGGATGCCGGCGACCTTGCCGACCTGCGCGACAGTGGCGTGGCGGCCATCAACTTCACCGTCGGCGCGGTCGGCAGCTACGCCACCGACCATGCGCAGACGCTGCAGTCCATCGCCTTCTGGGACGCACAGATCGCCGCGCATCCGGATGTGCTGGTGAAGATCACCCGCGGCGTCGATCTCGCGCAGGCGCATCGCCAGGGCAGGGTCGGGATCATCTACGGGTTCCAGGACACGACCATGTACGGCGAGAACCTGGACCGCTTCGATGCCTTCCATGACTTGGGCGTGCGCATCGTCCAGCTCACCTACAACCGTCGCAACCTGATGGGCGACGGCTGCCTGGAGGAAGGCAATGCGGGCTTGAGTCGGCTGGGCCGGGACATGATCGCGAGGATGGACGAGCGGCATGTCCTGCTCGACCTGAGCCACTGCGGCCAGCGCACCACCGCCGAGGGCATCGCGGCATCGCGCATGCCGGTGGCGATCACCCATGCCGGCTGCCGCGCGCTTGCCGACCAGCCGCGCAACAAGCGCGATGAGGAGCTGCGCCTGCTCGCCGATCGCGGCGGCGTGGTCGGCATCTTCGCCATGCCCTACCTGCGCAATTCGGGCCAGGTGATGGCGGCCGACGTCATCGCCCACATCGAGCACGCGCTCAAGGTGTGCGGCGAAGACCACGTGGGCATCGGCACCGATGGCACGGTGTCGGCGGTGGCGCTGACCCCGGAGTACCGCAAGCACTTCGCCGACCAGATCGCCGATCGCTGGAAGCGCGGAATCGCGGCGCCCGGCGAACGTGCCGATTCGTTCATCTTCGCCCCCGATCTCAACCAGCCGCGACGGCTCGATCACCTGGCATGGCTGTTGTCGGAACGCGGCCATTCCGATGCACGCATCGCCAAGATCCTCGGCGGGAATTTCGCGCGGCTGTTTGCGGAAACCATCGCTTGAGGCGAACGCTGGCGGGCAGGGATGCCGTCCCGATCAGGCTGCGGACGGGCCACGTGGCGGCCACGGGCCGTGTGGCCTGGATTGGCGCACCGTCTGCAGTCACATGCAACATGATCGCTGGATGCAAAGCCGGATGGGTCGATGGTGGGTGGGTCGGGGTCTTCCCTCACCCGCCGCGCCGACGGCGCGGCGGCCTCTCCCGGCGGGAGAGGCGAATCGAAGGCTGGCAAGCCCTGTCCTCCACACCCCGACCCCTGTAAACTGTCCGGCCACGCCGCAGGGCGGCATTTCTACACCACCGAGGGCCACACATGAGCACCATCGAAGAGCGCGTCAAGAAGATCGTCGTCGAGCAGTTGGGCGTGAAGGAAGAGGATGTGACCAACAACGCCTCGTTCGTGGACGATCTGGGCGCCGATTCGCTCGACACCGTCGAGCTGGTGATGGCGCTGGAGGAGGAGTTCGAGTGCGAGATCCCGGACGAGGAAGCCGAGAAGATCACCAGCGTCCAGCAGGCGATCGACTACGTGAAGGCGCACACCAAGGCCTGACGGCAGCCGCCGGCGGTGGCCAGCAGGGCTGCCGCCGGGCATCGCGTCGGTTGATGTTGCGTTCGTCCATCCGAAACCACCGGGGCCGCATATCGCGGCCCTGCGTTTTTGCGGTTCGCCGCTGGAGTCCAGGAGTCATGCCATGAGCCATCGTCGCGTCGTCGTCACCGGGATGGGCATCGTTTCGCCGGTCGGCAACGACCTGCACAGCGCCTGGGACGCCATCGTCAACGGTCGTTCCGGGATCGGCCCGATCACCCATTTCGACACCACCGGCTACGCGACCACCATCGCCGGCGAGGTGCGCGGGTTCGACCCTCTCAAGTACGTCGGCGCCAAGGACGTGAAGAAGATGGACATCTTCATCCATTACGGCGTGGCCGCCGGCATGGATGCGATGGCCGACGCCGGACTGGAGGTGACCGAGGCCAACGCCGAGCGCATCGGCGTGATCATCGGCTCGGGCATCGGCGGCATCGCCGGGATCGAGAAGACCACGCTTTCGCTGCGCGATGGCGGGCCGCGCAAGGTCTCGCCGTTCTACGTGCCATCGACCATCATCAACATGGTTTCCGGGCAGTTGTGCATCCTCAAGGGCCTGAAAGGGCCGAACTTCTCCGCGGTCTCGGCTTGCGCCACCTCCAACCATAGCATCGGCACCGCGATGCGGATGATCCAGTACGGCGATGCCGACGTGATGATCGCCGGCGGCGCCGAGTACGGCGCGTCGCCGACCTCGGTCGGCGGGTTCTGCGCGATGAAGGCGATGTCCACCCGCAACGACGATCCGACCCGCGCCAGCCGGCCGTGGGACCGCGACCGCGACGGCTTCGTGCTCGGCGACGGCGCCGGCCTGCTGGTGCTGGAGGAATACGCAGCGGCGAAGGCGCGTGGCGCGCGCATCTACTGCGAGTTGGCCGGCTTCGGCGCCACCTCGGACGCCTGGCACATGACCGCGCCGAGCGAGAACGGCGAAGGCCCGGCGCGCTGCATGTCCATCGCGATGCGCGACGCGCAGGTTGCCGCTGACGCGGTGGATTACGTCAATGCCCACGGCACCTCCACCCCGCTGGGCGATGTCGCCGAGACCCTGGCGCTCAAGCGCGCGCTGGGCGAACACGCCTGGCGGACGATGGTCAGCTCCACCAAGTCGATGACCGGCCACTTGCTGGGCGCGGCCGGCGGCATCGAGGCGATCTTCAGCGTGCTGGCGCTGCATCACGGCGTGATCCCGCCGACCATCAACCTCGACGCACCCGGCGAGGGCTGCGACCTGGACTACGTGCCAAACGTGGCGCGCGAGAAGAAGATCAAGGTGGCGATGTCCAACGGCTTCGGCTTCGGCGGCACCAACGGCACGCTGGTGTTCCGCGCGCTCTGACCGGGCGCGCGCTTTCGTCGTCGAACCGCACCGGAACCGGCAGGGCCCAGCGTTGGAGCGGACGAGAGGCAACGTACATTTCCGGTCGTTGGGGCCGGCCGCTGATGCCGATCTGCTGGCGCTGCATCGCGCGCTGCCTGCGCGCTATCCGCTGCTGCTCGAAAGCCTTGCCGACGGCACCCCGCAAGCGCGCTGGGACCTGCTGCTGGTGGCCGATGGCACGGGGCTGGTGGCGCGCGCGGATGCCACACGGACGCTGGATGGCGAAGTCTTGGGCGGAGATTTCCTGGCCGCGCTGGATGCCGCTTGGCGCACCGCAGCGCCATCCGGCGCGCCGACTCACGCATCGGGTGTGGTGGACGAGGCCATCGCGGCGTTGCGCATGGCATTGCCGTTCGCCGGTGGCTGGGCGCTGTACCTGGGATACGAGTTGGCTGGCCAGATCGAACCGAGCCTGGACCTGCCGCTGCCCGACACGACGGCGCTGCCGATCGCGCTGGCCTTGCGCTGCCCGGCGGTGCTGCTGCGCGAGCGTCGGACCGGCGCGCTGTTCGTGGTCGCCGAATCCGGGCAGGAGGACTTGCTCGACGCGATCACCGCCGAGATCCGCCTGCACGCCAGATCCCTGCCCGCGGATGCATCGGACCTGGCGAGTCCGCAAGTCCTCGCCGAGGACGATCCGCAGCACTTCCTTGCCGGCGTGGCCGCGGTCCACCAGCATCTGCGCGCTGGCGATACCTTCCAGGTCAACCTCTCGCGCCGCTGGTGCGCGCGCTTCGCGCCAGCGCCGCCACCAGGCGCGCTGTATGCACGCCTGCGCGCGGCCAATCCGGCACCGTTCTCGGCCTCGTTCATCCAGCCCGGCTGGTCGCTGGCCAGTTCCTCGCCGGAGCGCCTGGTGGTGGTGCGTGACGGCGTGGCGCAGACCCGGCCGATCGCCGGCACCCGCCCGCGCCGTCCCGGCGAGGACGACGCAGAACGCGTGCGCGAGCTGGTCGGCCATCCCAAGGAGCGTGCCGAACACGTGATGCTGATCGACCTGGAGCGCAACGATCTCGGGCGCGTGTGCGTGCCCGGCAGCGTGGAGGTGGACGAAATGATGGTGGTGGAGAGTTATGCCCACGTCCACCACATCGTCTCCAACGTGCGCGGTCGGCTGCGCGATGGCACGACGCCGGGCGCGGTGATTCGCGCGGTCTTCCCCGGCGGCACCATCACCGGTTGTCCGAAAGTGCGTTGCATGCAGATCATCGCCGCGCTGGAGGGCGTCGGTCGCGGCGAATACACCGGCGCGATCGGCTACCTCGACCGCAGCGGCGACATGGACCTGAACATCCTGATCCGCACCCTGCGGCAGGAAGGCGACACCGTGTCCTTCCGCGCCGGCGCCGGGATCGTGGTCGATTCGGTCGCGGACGCCGAGCTGGACGAGACTCGCGCCAAGGCGCGTGGCCTGTTGCGCGCACTCGAGGCGTCGGCGTGACCGGGACATGGCGGCTGTGGGCAGGCCAGACGCCGATCGCGGCGCTCGATCCTGGCGATCGCGGACTGGCCTACGGCGATGGCGTGTTCGAGACCATCCTGGTCGATCGGGGCAGGCTGGTCTGGTGGGATCGCCACCTTGCGCGTCTGCTGGTCGGTTGCGATCGGCTGGGCATCGCGCGGCCCGACGCGGATTTTTTGCTGCGATGCGCGCGGGCGCAGGCTGCGGATTGCGGCCGCGGCGTGCTCAAGCTGATCCTCACCCGCGGCAGCGGCGCGCGGGGCTACGCGCGGCCCCTTGAAGGCGGCGGTCTGCTGGCGTTGGGTCTGGCCGATCCGCCACCGCCGGCACCTGCGGAAGGCTTGCGCCTGCGTTGGTGCGACCTGCGCCTGGCGCGCCAGCCGCGGCTGGCAGGCATCAAGCACCTCAACCGGCTCGAGCAGGTGCTGGCGCGCGCCGAGTGGTCCGATCCGGCGATCCACGAGGGCCTGGTGTGCGATCTCGCCGGCGACGTGGTGGGGGCGACGGCGGCCAACCTGTTCGTCCTGCACGACGGCGCATGGGTGACCCCGCCGGTGGACGACAGTGGCATCGCGGGGGTCTGTCGGGGCTGGATCCTGGAGCATGTGCAGGGCGCGCAGGTGGCCCGGCTCAAGCGCGCGCAGGTCGAATCCGCGCAAGCCATCGTCCTGTGCAACGCGGTGCGCGGTATCCTTGGCGTTTGCGGGTTGGGGACGCGGCGCTGGGCTTTGCTTCCCGAAGTCAGGGCGCTGATTGCGGCGCTGGCGGCGGCCGAACCGGCCTTCGATGCCGCGCGAATGTCCTGAAGGCCGCGCAAATCCGTTTCAGCCCATGATTGCCTTCCTGCTTGCCTGCATGCCCCCCGCACCACGAGGATCGGAGCCGTTGTGACCGAAAAACCAAGGCGAGGCCTGTTTTCCCGCATCCTCCGCACCTTCTTCCTGCTCCTGCTGCTGGCCGCGCTGATCGCCGGCGGCTTCGGCTGGTGGCATTTTCAGCGCTTCTCCGACACGCCCGTCGGCGGTACCGACACCCGGGTGGTGATCCGCCGTGGCGAAGCGCTGGCCGGCGTGGTCAAGGGCTTGCGCGACGCCGGGGTGAGTGCGGGCAACGACGTCGAGTGGCAACTGCTGGCCGCGCGCATGGGCGTGCGTTCGAAGATGCAAGTCGGCGAGTACGCGGTGCTGGCGCGCATGACCCCGCGGGAGATCCTGCAGGACATCGCCAGCGGCAAGGTGATCCAGTACCGGTTCACCCTTGTCGAGGGCTGGAACATGCGTGAGCTGCGCCACGCCCTGCACGGCGCACCGCACATGCAGCACCTGCTGGACATGACCAGCGACCGTGCGCTGATGCAGCAACTCGGACGCCCGCACGAGCAACCCGAGGGCCGCTTCCTTCCCGAGACCTACGCCTACACCAACGACACCACCGACATCGCCTTGCTGCGGCGCGCCGCCGCGGCGATGGACAAGGCGCTGGGAACGACCTGGGAGCACCGCGATCCGAACCTGACCCTGCACAGTGCAGATGAACTGCTGACCCTGGCCTCGATCGTCGAAAAGGAAACCTCGGTGCCCGACGAGCGCGCGAGGATCGCCGGCGTGTTCATCCGTCGCCTGCAGACCGGGATGAAGCTGGAAACCGATCCGACCGTGATCTACGGCCTGGGCAGCCGCTATGCCGGCAACCTGACCCGTCGCGACCTGATCACCGACACCCCGTATAACACCTACACCCGCACCGGCCTGCCGCCGACCCCGATCGCCATGCCGGGCATTGCCGCGCTGCGTGCTTCGGCCCATCCGGCGCCTGGCTCGGCGATGTACTTCGTCGCCAGCGGCAGCGGCGGGCACGTGTTTTCGACCACCCTGAGCGAGCACAACGCCGCGGTGGCGCGTTATCTCAAACTGCAACGGGAGAAGCAGCAACCATGACGGGAAGGTTGATTACGGTCGAGGGCGGCGAGGGTGCCGGCAAGTCCAGCGCGATGGCCGCGATCCGCGATGCGATCGCCGCGCGCGGGGTCGAACTGGTGGTCACCCGCGAGCCCGGCGGCACCCCGGCCGGCGAGGCCATCCGCGGGCTGTTGCTCGACCCGGCGCATGCAATCTGCGCGCCCACCGAACTGCTGCTGATGTTCGCCACCCGTGCGCAACTCGTGCACGAGGTGGTGCGGCCGGCGCTGGAGCGCGGCGCCTGGGTGCTGTCGGATCGATTCACCGATGCGAGCTTCGCCTACCAGGGTGGCGGCCGCGGCATCGACGGCGCGCAGATCGCCGAACTGGAACGCATGATGGTCGGGATCAAGCCGGACCTGACCTTGCTGCTGGACGTGGACGTGCGCCAGGGCCACGCACGCCTGGCCGGCCGCAGCGGCCAGCGCGACCGCATCGAACGCGAGCGCATGGACTTCTTCGAGCGCGTGCGCGAGGTGTACCTGCGACGTGCCGCCAGCGAGCCGTCGCGCTTCCGGGTGATCGACGCCGGCCAGGCGCAGGATGCGGTGGTCGCCGCGACCCTCGCTGCGCTGGCCGAAGCCAGCGCCGGCTGGTGATGGAATCCCTGGCGCCGTGGTTACGCGCGCCGCTGCGGCGCACCGCCGACGCACTGGCCGCCGGTCGCCTCGCGCATGCCTTGCTGGTGTGCGGTGCGCAGCACATCGGCAAGGCAGCCTTCACCGCGCAACTGGCCGCCAACCTGCTGTGCCGGGAGCGCATCGAGGGCATGGCCTGCGGCCGTTGTCGGGATTGCAGCCTGTATGCCGCAGGGGCGCACCCGGACCTGCGCCGCGTCGTCCTGGAGGAAAACGACAAGACCGGGGTGATGCGCAATGACATCGTGGTCGAGCAAATCCGCGACCTCGGTGCCTGGCTGGCCCTGACCGCGCAGCGCGGTGGCGCCCAGGTGGCGGTGATCGATCCGGCCTCGGCGATGAACACCAGCTCCGCCAACGCGCTGCTCAAGACCCTCGAAGAGCCGCTGGCCGGGCGCTACCTGGTGCTGGTGTGCGAGTCGCCGCGAACGCTGTCGGCGACCATTCGCAGCCGCTGTCAGCGCATCGTGCTGGATGCGCCGGACCGTGCCCAGGCGCGCGCGTGGCTGCTTGCGCGCGGTCACGCGGCGTCGGTCGCCGACGCGGCCTTGGCCGCGGCCAATGGCCATCCCGGGCTGGCCGCGCACGGCATCGAAGCGGGCTTGCTGGCGTTGCGCGAGAGTGTGCGCAAGGACTTGTCCGCGCTTGCCGCAGGACGCGCCGACCCGCTGTCGCTGGCGAGCGCATGGCTGGCCGACAAGCAGGCCGAGCAGCGCCTGACCCTGGCAGCCGGTCTGGCGGTGGATCTGCTGGCGCGCGGGCAAGGCGCGGATTTCCGTCCCGGCTGGGACCTTGCTGGCGGCGATGGCGAACGCCTTGCGGCATGGTTCGCGCGCGCCAACCACACCCGCGAACTGCTGCGCAGCCCGATCCGGGGCGATCTTGCCCTGGCCGGATTGTTGCGCGACTGGCGCGCCGCCGTTGCCGCCTGATGCAGGGACTGGCGACGTTCATTCCGCGCCCGATCGGCGCTACACTCGCGGCTGCTCGCAGGATCGAGGAGGCAGGGCCATGATGGGAGGCGGCGGCGCAAGGCAGGGCATCCTGTCGTTGGCACTCAAGGACAAGACCGCGGTGTACAACGCCTTTCTTCCGTTCGTGAAGAACGGTGGCATCTTCATCGCGACCCCAAAGCGCTACGCGCTGGGCGATGAGGTGTTCGTGCTGATGACCCTGCCCGAGAGCAGCGAACGCCTGCCGGTCGCCGGCAAGGTGGTGTGGATCACCCCCGCCGGCGCGCAGGGCAACCGACCCGCGGGCATCGGTGTGCAGTTCTCCGACTCCGGCGAGGCGGATGCTGCGCGCGGCAAGGTCGAGGCCATCCTCGCCGGCCTGTCCAACTCGGAACGCCCGACCTCGACGATGTGAGGGGCCGCCACGGCCGCGCCTTGCGCCCCCGTCACCGCCACACGCCTTGGCTTTCAGGCGCCAGTGCCTGATGCTGGAGCCCTGCGCGCTGGCAGCGCCAACGCCGTGAACCCAAACCTTGTGAACGCCCGTTGGACTCGCAACTGCGCATCATCGGTCCACGGCACGATCTTGAGGATGAAGTGTGGTCTGGGTCTATCTGATCGCCTATTTCATTGCGTTCATCGTCTGGTTCTTTGTCCTGGCAAAGAAAATGTTGACGATTTCTCAGCGGATTCGAAATTTTGTTGCTGATGAATCTGATGTCGATTGGCTCATCCGGCGGCGCGGTCGTAAAGTCGGGTTCGCCCTGATCGTCCTGTCATTCGCTACTGGCTCGTTGCTCGGCCATGTACTGTGCTCACTCTTCGGGATTCCGGATTAGCCTTTCCCACTCCTCGTCGCAACGTTCGCGCCGGTAGCTGGTCGCAATCCTCATGCCTGGCTTCGAGCCCACCCATGTGCTCAAGCGGACCTGCGCGAAGGAGCATCTGAACAAGTGGATTCCGTTCGTGGTGAGTCTGTCGAACCATGAACGGAATCGACGATTTGCGGTAGCAAACCGGTAGGGCTTTCGGCTTGTTCAGACATTCCCGAAGTAGGCTGCTCGAGCAAGTCACACGGCCCGCCCGCACGCCGTTCGCTTGGCCAAGGCGAGCCATCAAGGCATGACGGTAATGCCTGCAAGGCGGAATGGACCGCCGCAACGTGAGGTCAGCGGCGGCCGACGCCGCCGTCTTGCCCTCCTGCAAGGCCGCAACTACACCGCTTCGAAGATCCCCGCCGCGCCCATGCCGGTGCCGATGCACATCGTCACCATGCCGTACTTGAGCTTGCGCCGGCGCAGGCCATGCACGAGCGTCGCCGTACGGATGGCGCCGGTCGCGCCGAGCGGGTGGCCGAGGGCGATCGCGCCGCCGAGTGGATTGACCTTGGCCGGGTCGAGGCCAAGGTCGCCGATCACCGCCAGCGACTGCGCGGCAAAGGCCTCGTTGAGCTCGATCCAGTCGAGCTGATCCTTGTTCAATCCGGCCTGCGCCAACGCCTTCGGGATCGCCGCGATCGGGCCGATGCCCATCACTTCCGGGCGCACGCCGGCGACCGCGAAGCCGACGAAACGGGCCAGCGGGGTCAGGCCGAATTCCTTGATCGCCGCCTCCGAGGCCAGCAACACCGCGCCGGCGCCATCGGACATCTGCGAGGAATTGCCGGCGGTGACGGTGCCGCCGAATTGCCCGTTGCGGAACACCGGCTTGAGCTTGGCCAGGCCTTCGGCCGAGGTGTCGGCGCGCGGGCCTTCGTCGGCATCGACGCGACGCTCGTGCAGGCGCACGACGTTGCCGGCCAGGTCGGGCTGGTGCGAAACCACCGTGTACGGGCTGATTTCGTCGGCGAATTCGCCGGCCGCCTGCGCGGCCAGCGCCTTCTGGTGCGAGGCCAGCGCGAATGCATCCTGATCGGCGCGCGCGACCTTCCATTCCTCGGCGACCTTCTCGGCGGTGATGCCCATGCCGTAGGCGATGTTGACGTGGTCGTTGCTGAACACCTTCGGGCTCATCGCGACCTTGTTGCCCATCATCGGCACCATCGACATCGACTCTGTGCCGCCGGCGAGCATCAACTCGGCCTCGCCGAGGCGGATGCGGTCGGCCGCCATCGCCACTGCTTGCAAGCCCGAGGAGCAGAAACGATTGATGGTCTGCGCCGGCACCGAGTTGGGCAGATCGGCGAGCAGGGCGCCGATGCGCGCAACGTTCATGCCTTGCTCGCCCTCGGGCATGGCGCAGCCGACGATGACATCGCCGATGCGGCTGGTGTCGATGCCCGGCGCCTGGGCAATCACCGCGCGCAGGACGTGGGCGAGCATTTCATCGGGACGGGTGTTGCGGAACACCCCGCGCGGCGCCTTGCCGACCGGGGTGCGGGTGGCGGCGACGATGTAGGCGTCCTGGATTTGCTTGGTCATGGCTAAGGCCTTGGAAGAAGGGGCGAGGGATGAGGGGCGATGGATGAGAGGCGCGGGATGGGGGGGGCGAGGGATGATGGGAGATGTGGGAGTGGCGCCGCTTTTCACCCCTCGTCCCTCGCCCCTCGTCCCTGTTCCCTCAATTCCTCAACGGCTTCCCCGTCGTCAACGTGTGCACGATCCGCTCCTGGGTCTTGGGCATCTGCGCCAGCGCCACGAAGTGCTCGCGTTCCAACCGCAGCAGCCAGTCCTCGTCCACCAGGGCGCCGCGATCCACGGCGCCGCCGCACATCACCGTGGCGATCCGGCTGGCGACTTCGAAATCGTGCGGGGAGATGAAGCGTCCCTCAAGCATGTTGACCAGCAGCATCTTGAAGGTGGCGATGCCGACGTCGCCGGCGACCGGGATCTGCCGCGCCGGGATCGGCGGGCGGTAGCCGGACTCGGCCAGCGCGCGGGCCTGCGCCTTGGCCACGTGCAGCAGTTCGTGGGCGTGGAAGACCACCACGTCGTCGGGGCGCAGCAGGCCCAATTCCTTGGCCTCCAGCGCCGAAGTCGAGACCTTGGCCATCGCCACCGCTTCGAAATACGGCTTCAGGCGGGCGAACACGTCGCCGCCATGGCCGGCAGCCAGCCCGGCGCGGCTGGCGATTTCCTTCAGCCCGCCGCCGCCCGGCAGCAGGCCGACGCCGGCCTCGACCAGACCGATGTAGCTCTCCAGCGCCGCCACCGTGCGCGCGCAATGCATCTGGAACTCGCAGCCGCCGCCCAGCGCCAGCCCGCGCACCGCCGCCACCACCGGCACCTGGGCGTGCTTGAGGGCCATGCTGGCAGACTGGAAATCGGCGATCATCGCTGCGAAATCGGCGACTTTCCCGGACTGAAGCTGGGCCATCGCACCCTTGAGGTCGGCCCCGGCGGAGAACGGTTCGCTGTCCTGCCACAGCACCAGCCCGTCGAAATCCTGCTCGGCCAGCGCCACCGCCTTTTTCACCCCGGCGATCACGCCGTCGTTGACGGTGTGCATCTTGGTCTTGAAGCCGAGCACGGCGATGCCGTCGCCGTCGTGCCACATGCGCACGGCGTCTGTCTCGAACACGGTTTCGCCGGGCGCGAAGCGCTCGCCGAGGACCGGGTCGGGGAAGCGCTGGCGGCGATAAACGGGCAGGGCCGAGCGCGGCATCTGAGCGTTCTTCGCCGGGCTGTAGCTGCCATCCTTGCCGTGCACGCCCTCGCGCCCGTCCAGCACCCAGGCCGGCAACGGCGCCTCGGACATGGCCTTGCCGGCGGCGATGTCTTCGGCGATCCAGGCCGCAACCTGCTTCCAGCCGGCAGCCTGCCAGGTCTCGAACGGGCCGAGCTTCCAGCCGTAACCCCAGCGGATCGCGAAGTCCACGTCGCGCGCGGTGTCGGCGATGGAAGCCAGATGGAAGGCGCTGTAATGGAACAGGTCGCGGAACAGCGCCCACAGGAACTGCGCCTGCGGGTGCGCGCTGGCGCGCAGCGCGGCGAACTTCTCGGCCGGGTTGCGGATCTGCAGCAGCGGCGCGACCTCTTCGGCCGGTTTGGCATCGCTGGTGCGATAGTCGCGGGTGGCCGGGTCGAGCACCTGGATGTCCTTGCCGGCCTTGCGGTAGAAGCCGGCGCCGGTCTTCTGGCCCAGCGCACCTTGGGCGATCAGCGCCTTGAGCACGTCCGGGGCCTTGAAGTAGCGGTGCCACGGATCGTCAGCGAGGGTGTCGGCCATGGTGCCGATCACATGCGCCATGGTGTCCAGCCCGACCACATCGGCGGTGCGGAAGGTGGCGGACTTCGGGCGGCCGATGGCCGGGCCGGTCAGGGCGTCCACGGTGTCCAGCCCCAGGCCAAACGCGGCCGTGTGGTGCATGGTCGCCAGCATCGAGAACACGCCGATCCGATTACCGATGAAATTCGGCGTGTCCTTCGCCCGCACCACCCCCTTGCCCAGGGCCGTCGTCAAGAAAGACTCAAGATTATCAAGCACATCCGGAGAGGTCTTCGAGCACGGTATCAACTCTGCCAGGTGCATGTAGCGCGGCGGATTGAAGAAGTGCAGGCCGCAGAAGCGCTCATGCAGTGATTCATCAAGAACACTCGCCAAGCTATTGATCGACAAGCCTGATGTGTTCGATGCCAGGATCGCGCCAGGGGCGACATGCGGAGCCACCTTGGCGTACAGGTCTTTCTTCCAGTCCAGGCGTTCGGCGATGGCCTCGACGATCAGGTCGCAACCGGCCAGCAGCGGCAGGTGCTGGTCGTAGTTGGCCGGGACGATGGCGCCGGCGCGGTCCTTGGTGGCCAGCGGCGCCGGGGAGAGCTTGCCGAGGTTGGCGATCGCCTTGGTGACGATGCCGTTGGGGTCGCCGGCCTTGGCCGCCAGGTCGTACAGGACTAAGTCCACCCCGGCGTTGGCCAGGTGGGCGGCGATCTGGGCGCCCATCACACCGGCACCGAGAACCGCGGCACGACGTACAAGTAATAATTTAGACATGTTCTCTATCCATTTGTTTTGAAATGAATGTCACGCGGCTTCCAGGCCGGCCGCAGCGAACCGGATAAGGGCCGCAGCGGTCTTCTGGCAATGGGCTTTTTCCGACGAACCGGCGTGCCGGCGGATCAGGCCGAAGTCGGCCATGGCGTAGGTCAGGGCCCCGGCGACGAAGTCCAGCCGCCAGTGCAGATCCTGCTTGCCCAGATCCGGCAGGCAGTCGGCGATGGCCTTGGCGAACTCGCGCATGACGTGGCCGTAGTTGTCGGCGACGAACTTGCGCAGGCGCTCGTTCTTCTCCGCATAGGCGCGGGCCAGCACGCGCACGAAGGCCGAGCCGCCCTGGCGGTCCAGGGTCAGCGCGAGTGCCGGTTCGATGAAGGCGGCCAGGATCGGTTCCAGCTTGCCCGGGTGGTCGGACAAGGCGGCGTGCAGGGCGCTCAAGCGCTTGGCGCTGAGCTCGTCCAGGCGGCGGCGGAAGACCTCGGCAACCAGGTTTTCCTTGGAGCCGAAATGGTAGTTGACCGCCGCGACGTTGACCTCGGCGTGGTGGGTCACCTGGCGCAGCGAGGTGCCGGCGAAGCCGTACTGCGCGAACAGGTCCTCGGCGGCGACGAGGATGCGTTCCTTGGTGGAAAAATGGACGTTGCCGGTCACGTCACAACACCTGATTGAAACAAGCGTTTAATAAAGCAGGCGGTGGCGAGGATGTCAAGCGCGCGACGGGGTTGCCGGCGTCGCGGCCTTGGACAAGGCGTGGGCGGCTGAACGAGAGGGCGCGACACGCGCCCGCGATGGCACGGATGGCGTGATGCCCGTGGTATCCTAGGCGGCCGGATCGCACCGGTTCGCAGGCGTGCCTGTGCTGCCGGGAACCTTCCGCAGTCCCTTTCGATCCCACCCTCAAGAATCTGGAGCATGGCATGGCGCTGGAGCGCACCTTGTCGATCATCAAGCCCGACGCCGTGGCGAAAAACGCCATCGGCGCGATCTACGCACGTTTCGAGTCCAACGGCCTGAAGGTCGTGGCGGCGAAAATGAAGCACCTCTCGCGCAAGGAGGCCGAGGGCTTCTACGCGGTCCACCGCGAGCGCGGGTTCTTCCCGGCGCTGGTGGAGTTCATGACCTCCGGCCCGGTGATGATCCAGGTCCTGGAAGGCGAGGGCGCGGTGCTCAAGAACCGCGAGCTGATGGGCGCCACCAACCCCAAGGACGCCGCGCCGGGCACCATCCGTGCCGACTTTGCCGAGTCGATCGACGCCAACGCCGTGCACGGTTCGGATTCGGCAGAGAATGCCGCCATCGAGTGCGCGTACTTCTTCTCCACCACCGAGCTGTGCCCGCGTTGATCCAGCCGTGACCAACGCACCTGCCGCCGACACACCCGCATCGCCCGCCCCGGTCAACCTGCTGGGGCTGGATCGGGCGGGCATGGTCGCGCTGTTCGCCTCCCTCGGCGAGCCGCGCTACCGCGCCGAGCAGGTGATGAAGTGGATCTACCACCGCCACCAGACCGAATTCGAGGCGATGACCGACCTCGGCAAGGCGTTGCGCGCCAAACTGCAGGCCGCGTGCGTGGTGGAGCCGCCGAAGATCCTGTTCGACAAGCCCTCCGCGGACGGCACCCACAAGTGGCTGCTGGGCATGGACGGCGGCAACGCGATCGAAACCGTGTTCATCCCGGACAAGGGCCGCGGCACGCTTTGCGTGTCCTCGCAGGTCGGCTGCGCGATGGCCTGCACGTTCTGCTCGACCGGCGCGGAGGGTTTCAACCGCAACCTGTCGGTGGCGGAGATCGTCGGCCAGGTGTGGGTGGCGGCGAAGCACCTGGGCAATGTGCCGCATCGCCAGCGCAAACTCACCAACGTGGTGATGATGGGCATGGGCGAGCCGTTGATGAACTTCGCCAACGTGGTGCCGGCGATGGCGGTGATGCGCGACGACCTCGGCTTCGGCCTGGCCAACAAGCGGGTGACGCTGTCCACCTCCGGGCTGGTGCCGGCGATCGACCGCCTCGGCGAAGTCGCCGACGTGTCGCTGGCGGTGTCGCTGCATGCGCCGACCGACGAGCTGCGCACCAGCCTGGTGCCGATCAACAAGAAGTATCCGATCGCCGACCTGCTGGATGCCTGCGTGCGTTACGCGCAGCGTCGGCCGCGCACCTCGATCACCTTCGAATACACGCTGATGCGCGGCATCAACGACCAGCTCGAGCATGCGCGCGGCCTCGTCAAGCTGATGCGCGGCTTCAACGCCAGGCTGCAGCGCGAGAATGCGGCCAAGGTCAACCTGATCCCGTTCAATCCCTTCCCCGGCACGATCTATGCGCGGCCGTCGGAAGAGGACATCCGCAACTTCCAGACCGTGCTGCTCGGCAACCACGTGCTGACCACCGTGCGCCGCACGCGCGGCGACGACATCGATGCGGCCTGCGGCCAGCTCAAGGGCCAGGTGCTCGACCGCACGCGCCGTGCCGAGCGCATGCAGCGCGTGCTCGGGTCGGCCGGCGCCCAACCCACCCAAGGAGATGTCGATGCAGCAGCGTGATGCAGGCTTGTTGTGCGTGGGCTTCCTCGCCATGGCGTTGCTGGCCGGATGCCACAACCCCCGCAACAACCGCCCGTCCTTCTACAGCACGCAGCAGGATGTCCCGAAGTTCAAGACCGACGCGCGCACCCCCAAGGTGGAGTCGGACAACGAGGTCGCGCTGGCCCAGGAATACATCAAGATGGGCAAGTACGAGGTCGCGCTGGGCAACCTCAACAAGGCGATCAAGCTCGACCCGTCCTCGGCCGACGCCTACACGATGCTGGGCCTGCTGTACGAGCGCATCAACCGCCCGGAACTGGCCGAGGCCAACTACGCCAAGGCGGTCAAGCTGGCGCCGGACAAGGGCGACATGCTCAACAACTACGGCGCTTGGCTGTGCCGTTCCGGGCATCCGGCCGAGGCCGACGCGCAGTTCCGCAAGGCGCTGGCCGACCCGTTCTACAAGACCCCGGAAGTGGCGATGGGCAACGCCGCGATCTGCGCCATGAAGGCCAACAACACGGCCCTGGCCGAAGGTTACGACCGCCAGATCCTGGCCCGCGAACCCAACAACGTGCAGGCACTGCAGTCGATGGTCGCGATCACCTTCGGTCGCGGGGATTACATGGGCACCCGCGGTTTCGTCGAGCGCTTCCTGGCCACCGGGCAGTCCTCACCGCTGGTGCTGGATTTCGGTGCGCGCGCCGAGGACAAGCTGGGGGCGTCCGCCACCGCGCAGACCTATCGTGCGCGCCTGTCGTCCGAGTTCCCGCAGTACGTACCGGGGCATTGATCGCGGTGACATCCTTTTTTCGGCAGGGCCGCGCATCCCACGCTGGCGCAGGGTTTTCGGGCGCTGCGGCAGATGCGCGACGACGCGGTGCGGGCATGCGGCGGGCGGCCCGGCGCGGCCGCTTTGGGGTATCCTCCCGCAGCCGGTCGGCGTCGATGCGAGCCTGACCTCTTTCACCGCCGACGGCAGGCGGTTCCCGATCCCCCAACGCGCGCGCCGCCGGTGCGTGCAACGACGACAGCATGGCCATCGACGACCAGGAAGAATACGAACAGGGCGAACAGTTGCGGCAGTGGCTGCGTGCCAACGGCTTGTCGATGGTCGGCGGCATCGTCATCGGCCTGGTGCTGATCGCTGGCTGGCAGTGGTGGCAGCGCAAGGAAATGGCGCACGCCGAGCAGGTTTCGGACGTGTACGCCACCTTTGCCAGCGCCATCGACCAGGACGCGGACGCCAAGCGCATCGCTGCCGACCTGCAGGCGGTCCGCGCGCAAGGCACGAAAACGACCTACGCGGTGCTCGCCTCGCTGCGCATGGCCGCCTGGCAGGTGACCCGGAACGATGCCAAGGGCGCGCTGGCGACGCTGGATGCGATCGGACCGGTGAAGGACGATCCGGCGCTGGGCGAACTGGTGCAACTGCGCGCTGCGCGCGTGCTGTTGATCCAGGGCCGCGCGAAGGACGCGCTCAAGCGTGTGGATGCGGTCACCGATCCGGCCTTCGTGGCGGTGGCCGAGGAAATCCGCGGCGACGCGCAACGCGCGCTGGGGAACACGGAAGCCGCGCGGACTGCCTACGCGGCCGCGTTGGCCAAGCTGCCGGACGATGCGCCTGGACGTGGCCTGTTGCAGATGAAGTTGACCGAAGTCGGTGGTGTCGTACCCAAACCCGAGGCCAGGAAAGCATGACCGTGCTGCGCAAGGAAAGCATGAACACCGTCCGCGTCGTGCTGATCGCCGCCGCGTTCGCGACGCTGGCCGGCTGCACCACCGTCAAGGGCTGGGTCAACAAGCTCGGTGGCGGCCAAAGCGCCCACCGGCCGACGCCGCTGGTCGCGATCACGCCCAGCATCCGGGTGCAGAAGCTGTGGTCCCACTCGGTCGGCAAGGGCGAGCGCGACCTGGGCCTGGATGACCATCCGGCCATCGAGGGCGGACGCGTGTACGCGCTGGATGCCTACGGCCCGAACCTGTACGCCTTCGACCTCACCACCGGCCGCGAGGTGTGGAAAGCCCACACCAAGCTGCGCCTGACCGGCGGGCCTGGCGCCGGGTCAGGGGTGGTGGTGGCCGGCTCGGTGAATGGCGACGTGGTCGCCTTCGCCGCTGACACCGGCGCCGAGCGCTGGCGTGCCAGGGTCAGTTCGGAAATCCTCTCCGCGCCGCTGGTGGCCGGCGACGTGGTCGTGGTGCATGGTGGCGATGGCCGGGTGACCGCGTTCGGCGTCGCCGATGGCCAAAAGCGCTGGGCCTGGGAGAAGCGCCTGCCGACGCTGACCCTGCGCGGCAATTCCGCGCCGGTCGCCGGGCCCGATGGTCTGGTGTACGTGGGCAACGCCGACGGCACCCTGGATGCATTGCGCCTTGCCGACGGCTCCAAGGTCTGGGAACAGGTCGTGGCCGCGCCGGAAGGGCGCAGCGACATCGATCGCATGGCCGACGTGGATGGTCACGTGGTGGTCGATCCGGACGCGGTGTTTGCCGTCAGCTACAAGGGCAAGGTGGTCGCGCTCAATCCCGGGACCGGTGCCGAGGGCTGGACACATCCGTTGATCGCCTACGGCGGTCTTGCACGCAGTGGCGGTTCGCTGTTCGCCGCGGATTCCTCCGGCACCGTTTGGGCGCTGGATCGCGCCACCGGCGTGGCGTTGTGGAAACAGGAATCGCTGGCGTGGCGCTGGCTTAGCACCCCCGCAGTCGAGGACGGCTACGTGGTGGTCGGTGACCTGGAGGGTTACCTGCACTGGCTCAAGCCCGACAACGGCGCGATCGTGGCGCGCGAGCGCATCGGCGGCCACCGCGACGCCATCCGTGGCACGCCTCAGGTTTCCGCCGACGGCGTCCTGGTCGCCCTGACCACCCGCGGCAAGCTGGCCGCGTTCCGCATCGTCAAGTAATGCCGCCGGCCCGCGCGTTGCGCGGGCGCAGGCGCCTGCAAGGCCTTACCCATGCTGCCATTGGTCGCGCTGGTCGGCCGACCCAACGTCGGCAAGTCCACACTGTTCAACGCGCTCACACGCACCCGCGATGCGCTGGTCCACGACCAGCCCGGGGTCACTCGCGACCGCCACTACGGCGTGTGCAGGTTGCTGGAGGGCCATCCGTTCGCGCTGGTGGATACGGGCGGCTTGTCCGGCGAGGAGGCCGGGTTGGCCGGCCTGACCGCGCAGCAGGCGCGGGCAGGCGTGGACGAGGCCGACGTGGTGGTGCTGGTGGTCGATGGCCGCGAAGGCATGGCGGGTCTGGATCAGACCATCCTGGCCTGGCTGCGCAAGAGCGCCAAGCCGCTGCTGCTGGTGGTCAACAAGACCGACGGCATCGACCCCCAGGCGGCGCTGGCCGAGTTCGCGCGGCTGGGAATTGCGGCGCCGCTGGCGGTGTCCTCCGCGCACCACCGCGGCATTCCCGAGTTGCTGGCGGCGATCGCCGCGCAGCTTCCCGATGCCACCGCCGAGGTCGCTGCGCTGGATCCGGAACGCCTGCGACTGGCGGTGGTCGGGCGGCCCAACGTGGGCAAGTCCACCCTGGTCAATCGCATGATCGGCGAGGAGCGCGTGATCGCCTCCGACGTGCCCGGCACCACCCGCGATTCCATCCGCGTGGATCTGGATCGTGACGGCCGCAAGTACCAATTGATCGATACCGCCGGCATCCGCCGTCGTGGCAAGGTCGAGGATGCGGTCGAGAAGTTTTCCGTCATCAAGACCCTGCAATCCATAGACGCCGCCCAGGTGGCTTTGCTGATGCTCGACGCCGGCGAGGGCGTGACCGAACAGGACGCCACCGTGCTCGGCCACGTGCTCGATTCCGGCCGGGCGTTCGTGGTGGTGGTCAACAAGTGGGACGGCCTGAGCACCTACCAGCGCGAGCAGTGCGAGGCGATGCTCGCGCGCAAGCTGGGCTTCGTGGACTGGGCGCAGAAGGTGCACGTGTCCGCCAAACACGGCTCGGGCCTGCGCGAGCTGTTCAAGGCGGTGCACCTGGCCCATGCCAGCGCGAACCGCAAGTTCAGCACCTCCGAGGTCAACAAGGCGATCGAGATCGCCACCGAAGCGGTGCCACCGCCGGCCGTGCGCGGCCACGTCGCCAAGCTGCGCTATTCCCACCCGGGGGGCGAGAATCCGCCGACCTTCGTGGTCCACGGCAATCGCCTCAAGTCGCTGCCGGACAGCTACGTGCGCTATCTGGAGAACTTCTTCCGCAAGCGCTTCAAGCTGGTCGGCACCCCGGTGCGCTTCGAGTTCCGTGAGGGCGAGAATCCCTACGAGGGCCGCAAGAACACCCTGAGCCCACGCCAGCAGCGCGACCGCCAGCGGATGATCCGCAACGCCAAGAAGCGGTCATCGTAAGGGCCGTGTGCCTTGCAAACAGGGGAGTCCTGGCCGTCAGCCCCGCGCGGGCGGGGATGCCGGTGTTCCGGATGACCCGCCTGCAGCCGTCGCGATGCGCTTGCAGGGTCCGCGGCGAGGGCGACCAACGCCGGCGGCAACCCGCATGACCTTCATCTTCACGTGAACAGCACGTCCACCGCACTGACGCTCGGCCTGCTTGCAGGCGGTCGCGCCACACGCTTGGGCGGGATCGACAAGGCGTGGGCCGACTGGCGCGGACGGCCGTTGATCGCACATGTGCTGGATGCGCTGGCGCCGCAGCATGCCTTCGCCGCGCGCTGGGTCAGCGTCAACCGCGACCCGCAGCGTTACCCGGCGCTCGGATTGCACGCCGTGGCCGACCGTTGCGCCGGCTTTCCGGGGCCATTGGCCGGTATCGACGCGCTGTTGGACGCCTGCACGAGCTCGCATCTGTTGACCTTGCCGGTGGATCTGCGCACCTTGCCGTCCGATCTCGTGCCGCGGCTGCTGGCCGCCGGAGCGGGCGGGGCAGTGGCTCGCGATGGCTCCGGCCTGCAACCGCTGGTGGCCGTGTGGCCGGTCGCGCGTGCGCGTCCGGTCGTGGCGGCCGCGCTGGCCAGCGGCGACACCGCGGTGCATCGCGTGGTTGCCGCACTTGCGCTGCCCGTCGTTGGCTTCCCCGACATCCATTTCGGCAACCTCAACACCCCCGCGGACTTCGACGAATGAACGACCACGCCAAGTTTCCCAGCCGCATCACCTTCGCGCAGGCGCAGGCCATCGTTCGTCAGGTCGGACTCGCCGCTCGGCTGCCGATCGAGCGCGTGCCGGTCGCCCAGGCCGCCGGCCGGGTACTGGCGGAAGACGTACTGGCCACGATGGCCTTGCCGCCGTTCGCCAACAGCGCGATGGATGGCTTCGCGCTGCGCGCCGCCGACAGCGCGGTCGGCGCGGTGCTGCGTCTGGCGGGCGAGCAGTTCGCCGGGCCCATCCAGTGCGTGCAGGTGGGGCAGGGCGAGTGCGTGCGGATCACCACCGGCGCGCCGCTGCCTGCCGGTGCCGATGCGGTGGTGATGAAGGAAATGGTGCAAGTCACCGCGGCTGGCGTTCACCTGTCCGAGGCCGTACCGGTCGGCCGCCACGTCCGTCATGCCGGCGAGGACGCGCAGGTCGGTGACCTGCTGTTGCGCGCCGGCGCGCCGACCACCGCAGCCGGCGCCTCGCTGGCCGCCGCCGTGGGGCTGGCCGAACTTGCGTCCGCCAGGCGACCGACGGTGGCGGTGTTCACCACCGGCGACGAGCTTTGCCCTCCTGGCCAACCGCTGCTGCCGGGACAGATCCACGATTCCAACCGCAGCCTGCTGCTCAACTTGCTGCGCGCCGAGGGCATCGACCCGGTGGCGTGGCCGATCCTGCCCGATGACCCGGCACGCATGCGCGCGCTGCTGCGCGATGCCGGCGCGGCTTTCGACGTGATCATCACCTGCGGCGGGGTATCGGCCGGGGAGAAGGATCACCTGACCGGGATCGTCGCCGAGCTGGGCTGCATCCACTTCTGGAAGGTCGCGATCCGACCCGGAATGCCGCTGCTGTTCGGGCGCATCGGGAATGCGCAGGTGCTGGGCCTGCCCGGCAACCCGGTGGCGGTGCTGGCCACCTTCCTGACTCTGGGGCGCCAGTTGCTGTGGCAGATGCAGGGCGCGGAGGAAGTCCACGTACCGATCCACGCGCGGCTGGCGACGGCGTTGGCCAAGACGCACGACCGGCGCGAGTTCCAGCGCGGCAAGCTCGCCCATGGGGAGGACGGCGTGCTGCGGGTGGCGCCGCATCCGGCCACGGCCTCGCACCGCCTGCGCGGCGCGGCGGACAGCGACTGCCTGATCGTGCTCCCGGAAGGCCCGCTGGACTGGCCGCAGGGGCAGGTGGTCCAGGTGCTGCGGTACTGAAATCCGCGGGCGATAATGGCGAATCGCCGTGTCGGCCGCGCATGCATGAACGCTTCGTCCATCCCCGAAATCAGCCCCGCGCAGGCGCGCGAGCGCCAGCGCGACGGCGCGCTGCTGGTGGATGTACGCGAAGCCGATGAACGCGCGCTGGGCGTTGCCGAAGGCGCGCTGGGCGTGGCCCGTGCGGCGCTGGAGGCCGATCCGGGGGCCACCTTGCCCGATCGCGGCGCCGAGGTGTTGTTGATCTGCCGCAGCGGCGCACGCTCGCTGGCCGCGGCGCAGGCGCTGCGTGCGCAGGGTTACGCCAGGGTGGCCTCGGTGGCCGGAGGCACGCTGCGCTGGATCGCCGAGGGCTTGCCGATCACGCAAGCGGCCGGCGACGTCGACTTCTTCGAGCGCTACTCGCGCCACCTGAAGCTGCCCGAAGTCGGCGAGGCTGGCCAGCGCACCCTCGAATCGGCGCGCATGGTGCTGATCGGCGCCGGCGGGCTGGGTTCGCCGGCTGCGTATTACCTCGCCGCGGCGGGCGTTGGAACGCTGCTGCTGGCCGATGATGATGTGGTCGACCGCAGCAACCTGCAACGCCAGATCCTGCACACCGACGCGCGGATCGGCATGCCCAAGGTGGAATCGGCGCGCCTGGCACTGGCCGCGCTCAATCCGCGCACGCGTATCGAGGGCATCGGTACGCGGGTGACGGCAGCCAACGTCGAGTCGATTCTGGATGGTGCCGACGTGGTGATCGACGGTGCCGACAACTTCGCCGCACGCTACCTGCTCAACGATGCCTGCGTGAAGCTCGGCAAGCCGCTGGTGTATGGCGCCGTGCACCGCTTCGAGGGCCAGGTGAGCGTGTTCGATGCCGGCCGCCGGCGCGGGCGCGCGCCGTGTTATCGCTGCCTGTTCCCGGAACCGCCGCCGGCCGAGGCGGCACCGAACTGCGCGCAAGCCGGTGTCCTTGGCGTGCTGCCGGGGGTGATCGGCCTGCTGCAAGCCACCGAGGCAATCAAGCTTGTGCTGGGACTCGGCGAGCCGCTGGCCGGGCGCCTGCTGCACTTCGATGCCCTGGGAATGCGCTTTCGCGAAACCCGGCTCGCGCCCGATCCGGAATGCCCGCTGTGCGCGCCGGGGCGATCTTTCCCCGGCTACATCGACTACGGCGCGTTCTGTGCCGGCGCGTGAAGGCGATGCACGGGCGTGATGGCACGCCGGCGCATCCGCGTCGCGCGATGCCGATCAGGCCGGCTTGACCGGCTTGGCCGTGGTCGCGGTCGTGGTGGCGTCCTGCTTGGTCCGCCGCTTGCCGCGCGGATCCAGTTGCACACCCAGCACGGCATTGCAGTGGATGCAGCAGAAGCTCAGGCAGCGCGCCTTGCTCTCGTTTTCGACGATGCCCACGATCGACTCGATGCGCGCATGCAGCATGCGCTTGCCGCATTTGGGGCAGTTGCCCAGGTTCATGGTGGTTCCCTCGGTGCTGTCCTTGGTCGATGAGGTGACGTTCAACCCGCGTGCTTGCGTTGCGCGGCTGCGAAGGCGGCCAACTGCCCTGGCGTCGCTTCCTTCTGGAACGTCTGCTTCCAGTCGGCGAACGGCATCCCGTACACCACGTCCCGGGCGGCATCCTTGCCCAGTGGCCGACCCCTGGCCTGCGCCGCTTCACGATACCAGTCCGCGAGGCAATTGCGGCAAAAACCGGCGAGTATCATCAATTCGATGTTCTGGACGTCAGCACGCTCGACGTTGAGATGGTGCAGCAGGCGGCGGAACGTGGCCGCCTCGATGGCGGTGGTTTCGGGGTCGGAGGCGGCGTGCGGGGAGTCCATGCGCGTGCGGCGGATCGGCGATAATGGCCGACTCTAGCGCAGTGGCGACGCCTTCGCATGACCACCTCGACCCACCCGGCCCGCATCCTCGACGGCAAGGCGATCGCCGAACAGTTGCTCGATGCCCTGGCGGTGCGGGTGCGGGCGCGGATCGACGCCGGCAAGCCGCGACCCGGGCTGGCGGTGGTGCTGGTCGGCAACGACCCCGCCTCGGCGGTGTACGTGCGCAACAAGCGTCGCGCCTGCGCCAAGGTTGGCATCCACACGCTCGATTTCGATCTGCCGGCGGGCACCGGTGAGGCCGAGTTGCTGGCGCTGATCGACCGCCTCAACGCCGACCCGGCGGTGCACGGCATCCTCGTCCAGTTGCCGCTGCCGGGCATCGCCGACGCCAGCCGCCTGATCCACCGCATTGACCCGCGCAAGGACGTGGACGGCTTCCACCCGGAAAACGTCGGCCACCTGGCGCTGCGCCAGTTCGGCCTGCGCCCGTGCACGCCGCGCGGCATCACCACCCTGCTGGCGTGGACCGACCGCCCGGTGCGTGGCGCCAGTGCCACCGTGGTCGGCGTGTCCAACCACGTCGGCCGCCCGATGGTGCTGGAGCTGATGATCGCCGGCTGCACGGTGACCAGTTGCCACAAGTTCACTCCGCCCGAGGTGCTGCGCCGGCACGTGGGCGAGGCCGACATCCTGGTGGTCGCGGTCGGTCGTCCCGGCCTGATCCCCGGCGCCTGGATCAAGCCCGGCGCGGTGGTGATCGACGTGGGCATCAACCGCCTGGACGATGGCCGCCTGTGCGGCGACGTCGGCTTTGCCGCAGCCGCCGAGCGCGCAAGCTGGATCACCCCGGTGCCCGGCGGCGTCGGCCCGATGACCGTGGCCACCCTGATGCAGAACACGGTGGAGGCCGCCGAGGCGGTCGATTGATCCTGTCGCCGCCAGCCTGACGCGGCGACCCGTCGCGACCTACACTCCACGATTCACCCACCTGCAAGCGAGGGCCGGCGTTGAACCGCATCCAGACCAAACTGCCCAAGGTCGGCACCACGATCTTCACCGTGATGTCGCAACTGGCGAGCGAGCACAAGGCCGTGAACCTCGGCCAGGGATTCCCCGATTTCGACACCCCGGCGGCACTGGTCGATGCGCTCGCGCGTGCGGCGCGCGAGGGCAAGAACCAGTACGGGCCGATGACCGGCTGGCCGGCGCTGCGCCAGGCAATCGCCGCCAAGACGTTGAAGCTCTACGGCTGCCGAATCGACGCCGATGCCGAGGTCACCGTGACCAGCGGCGGCAGCGAGGCGATCTTCGATGCGGTGCTCGCCTTGGTGCATCCGGGCGAGGAAGTGATCGTGCTCGACCCGTGTTACGACTCCTACGAGCCGGCCATCGACCTGGCCGGCGCGCGCGCCGTGCACGTGCCGCTGGATGCGCACGACTTCGGCGTGGACTGGCAGCGCGTGCGCGCGGCGATCACCCCGCGCACGCGGATGCTGATGATCAACAGCCCGCACAACCCGTCCGGCGCGATGCTCGGCGCGCAGGACATGGCGACGCTGGCGGACATCCTGCGCGACACCGACATCGTGTTGTTGTCCGACGAGGTTTACGAGCACATCGTGTTCGACGGCGCCCGCCACGAATCGGTGCTGCGCCATCCCGAACTTGCGCAGCGCGCCGTGGTGATCTCCAGCTTCGGCAAGACCTACCACTGCACCGGCTGGAAGGTCGGCTATGCCGTGGCCCCGCCGGCGCTGAGCGCCGAGTTCCGCAAGGTGCGCCAGTACAACACCTTCTGCACCTTCACGCCGGCACAGGTGGCCCTGGCGCAGATGCTCGAGAAGCACCCCGAACACCATGAGCAACTGGGCGCGTTCTACCAGCCCAAACGTGACCATTTCCGTCAATTGCTGGGTCGCACCAGGTTCAAGCCGCTGCCGGTGCCGGGCGGCTACTTCCAACTGGTGGACTACTCGGCCATCAGCGACCTGCCGGATATCGAATTCGCGCGCTGGTTGACGGTCGAGCACGGCGTCACCGGCATCCCGCTGTCGCCGTTCTATGCGGTGCCTCCGGAGGGGCAACGCTTGATCCGGTTTTGCTTCGCCAAGAACGAAGCGACGCTGGAGGCGGCGGTGGAGAGGCTGGAAAAGGTCTGAGGCGGGTGATGGTCGGGGGCGCTGCCGGTTCGCGAAAAGCGTGGTTCGACAAGCTCACCACGAACGGCATTGGATGCGAGAAGCGTGATTCGACGGGCTCACCACGAACGGCGTTGGATGCGAGAAGCGTGGTTCGAAGGGCTCACCACGAACGGTGTTGGATACGAGAAGCGTGGTTCGATGGGCTCACCACGAACGGCGTTGGATGCGAGAAGCGTGGTTCGACAGGCTCACCACGAACGGCATTGGATGCGAGAAGCGTGGTTCGACGGGCTCACCACGAACGGCATGGTGAGGGTGTCGGGCCGGACTTGCCGGTGGGTGTTTCGGACATGCGATAGGCGTGGTTCGACGGGCTCACCACGAACGGCATTAAATGCGAAAGGCGTGGTTCGACGGGCTCACCACGAACGGCATTAAATACGAAAGGCGTGGTTCGACGAGCTCACCACGAACGGCATTAAATGCGAAAGGCGTGGTTCGACAGGCTCACCACGAACGGCATCGTGTGGGCGTCGCTGCGGGCCAGGCGGAGGGCGTTGCGGGCATCACGGCAATGCGCGCGTACGCGTATTTCCAGGCGGGGGGTTGCCATGACACGGCACCTCCTTCAGGCTCGCCACAGGCAGCCTCGAAGGTTCATGCGCATGAAAGACCTCCGCGTTTCCCTCGTGCAGGGCGACACCCGTTGGCACGATCCGGCGGGCAACCGCGACTACTACGGCGATCTGATCGAGCCGCTGCGCGGTCATACCGACTTGATCGTGCTGCCCGAGACCTTCACCAGCGGCTTTTCCAATGAGGCCATCGGCAACGCCGAGACCATGGACGGGCCGACCGTTGCATGGATCCTCGCCCAGGCCCGGGCGGCCAAGGCCGCGGTGACCTGCAGCGTGCAGCTGCGCACCGAACAGGGTGTATTCAATCGGTTGCTGTTCGCCAAACCGGACGGCACGCTGTTGCACTACGACAAGCGCCATCTGTTCCGTTACGCCGGCGAGCACGAGCGTTACGCCGCCGGGCACGAGCGGCTGACCGTCGAGTGGCGTGGCTGGCGCGTCTGCCCGCTGGTCTGCTACGACCTGCGTTTCCCGGTGTTCGCGCGCAACCGCCTGGATGTCGAACGCAAGGGTGGACTCGACTACGACCTGCTGATCTTCGTCGCCAACTGGCCGGCGGTTCGCGCCTACCCGTGGCGCACGCTGCTGCGCGCACGCGCAATCGAGAACCTGTGCTACGTCGCCGGCGTCAACCGCGTGGGCAGCGACGGCAACAAGCTCGATTACGCCGGCGACAGTTCGATCATCGATTTCCTCGGCCACCCGGCCAGCGAGTGCGGCGATCGCGAAGTCGTCTCGACCACGACCCTGCTCGCCGAGGCCCTCCTGGCGCACCGCCAGCGCTTCCCGGCGATGCTCGACGGGGACGCGTTCACGCTGGGCTGATCCGAATCCTCAGAGCCTGTGAAAAAATTCGAACGCCGTCACGAGGCCGCCGCCGGGCGTCTCCGGCAAGGGGCGTTGCGTGAAAACAAGGGAGTTTGGTGAACCAAATGACCGCAGGTTTCGCGCAGCGGGCCGCCGCCAGATGCGTTCGGCGGCGTCCGCAGCAGGTGGGCGGTTTTTCACAGGCTCTCAGTCCTCGTCCTTCGGCAGCCCCTCGTAACGCGGACCGCGCGGCGCGCCGTTGCGCCTGGGACCGTTGCCGCGCGGGCCGGGGTGTGGGGCGCCGCGAGCATGCGGCGGGCGCTGGCCTTCGCGTCGCGGGGGCCGTTCGCCGGATGCGTCCTGGAAACGGCCACGCGGACCGTCGTTGCCGCGCACCCCCCCGCCGCCGGGGCCGCGCGCGCCGTAGGGCGCGCCTTGCGGGCGCGGCGCGCCATTGCCACGGAAGCCGCCGCGGGGCGGGTGCGGGCCGTTGCCGCGTGCCTGCTGTGGACCGTTGCCGCCGGGGTTGCGCCCGGCGCCGCGGTGGTGAACGCCGCGCGGGCCGGTTTCCACGCCGTCGGGCACGTACCAACTGCGGAACTCGGCGCCGTTGCCGGGTTGCGCCGGTGCATTGCCACGCCGCTGCGGCGGGCGCCCCTGGCCGAACGGTTTGTCGTTGCGACGCCCGCCGCCTGGCTGCCCGGCGCCGGCCCATGCCGGCTTGCCGCGACCATGCGGTGCACCGCGCCCGTGCGCGGGCTTGTCGTGGCTGTAGGACGCTGGCGGCTGGTCCTCGTGGCGGCCGTGGTGCTGGCGTTGGCCCGGCGGTCCGTTGCCATGCGCTGCGCGCTTGCCGTGGCCCCCGCGCTTGTTGAATCCGCCCGGGCCGCGCCGCGGGCGATCCTCGCGGACATGGTCGAAGCGGCGCAGCTCGCGGCCCTCGTCGGCAGTGGACAGTGCACCGTTGACGTAGGCCTTGCCGCCGCGCTCTTCCTTGCGGATGTGGATCTCATTGCGCGCCTTGCGCTGGCCGATCACCGGGTGCAGGGTCAGGACCTGGGTGCCGCCTTCCAGCCCGAGTTCCTTCTGCAATGCCGCCACCCGATCGGCCGGAAGCTCCTCGCTGTGGCCGCGCTTGAGCAGGCGGGGCAGGGTGATGGCGCCGTAGCGGATGCGCTTGAGGCGGCTGACCTGGAATCCCTGCGACTCCCACAGGCGGCGTACCTCGCGGTTGCGGCCTTCCTTCACCGCCACCCGGAACCAGGCGTGCGCATCGGAGCTGTTGATCGGCTCGATGGCATCGAACTTCGCCGGGCCATCGTCCAGCGCCACCCCACGCCGGAGGCGGTCGATGATGTTCTCCGGCACCTCGCCATGGATGCGGCAGACGTACTCGCGCTCGACTTCGCGTGAGGGATGCATCAGCGCGTTGGCCAACTCGCCGTCGGTGGTGAGCAGCAGCAACCCGGTGGTGTTGATGTCCAGCCGGCCCACGGCGATCCAGCGCGCGCCCTTGATGTTGGGCAGCGACTCGAACACGGTCGGGCGGCCTTCAGGGTCTTCGCGGGTGGTGACCTCGCCCTCGGGCTTGTTGTACACCAGCACGCGTGCCGGCTCGTTGAGCACGCTGGCCACGAAGCTGCGACCGTCCAGGTCGACACGGTCGCCGCTGCGCACCGATTGCCCAAGCGTCGCCACCTCGCCGTTGACGCGCACCAGCCCTTGCTCGATGCGCTCCTCCAGCGCGCGGCGCGAGCCCAGGCCGGCTTGCGCCAGTACCTTGTGCAGGCGTTCTTCGAGCTTGGGCACGCTGGCGTCTTCGCCGTTGCGGTTGAGTTTCAGGCGTTCGCGGCCGCGTTCGGCCGCCGGTTGCTGGTGCGGGATTTCGGGGTGCTTGTTCTCAGTCATGGCTTGGCTCGTGCGCGGGCTCGCGCGTGGGTTCGTGTTCGAGGCCGGCGGCCTCGTCGGGGTTGGGGCTTGGGAGGGCCTGGGCTGCCGGCTCGGAGGTGTCGGCTGCCGGTTCGGTGCCCATTTCGATGATGGCAACGGCCGGTGCGGCCGCGAACGGCAGCTCGGGGTCGAGATCCGGGAGCTCGCCGATTTCCGCCAGCGGCGGCAACTGGTCCAGGCTCTTGAGCCCGAAGTAGTCCAGGAAGGTTCGGGTGGTGCCGTACAACGCCGGCTTTCCGGGTACGTCGCGGTGGCCGATCACGCGGATCCACTCACGCTCTTCCAGCGTCTTGATGGTGTTGGTATTGACCGCCACGCCGCGGACCTGCTCGATCTCGCCGCGGGTGATCGGCTGGCGGTAGGCGACCAGCGCCAGTGTCTCCAGGGTGGCGCGGGTGTACTTGACCTGGCGCTCGGCCCACAGCCGCGCCACCCACGGCTGCACGTCGCCGCGCACCTGGTAGCGCCAGCCGGAGGCGACTTCGATCAGTTCGACGCCGCGCTCGGCGGTGTCCGCCTGCAGGGCTTCGAGTGCCTGCAGCAGGGTGTCGCGGGTCACCGAGGGCTCGTCGGCAAACAGCTCGGCCAGTTGCGGGATGGCCAGGGGCCGCTGCGCCGCCAGCAGGGCGGCTTCGATGATGCGGGTGATCGGGGTTGATTCCATGGTCACATGGTGGCCCGCCAAGGCCGAAGGAGGGGAGCGTGCATCGAGACCTCGCGCCGGGGCACGGTCAGGTTGCGTCATCTTCATGCGCCGAGGTGATCATCGGCAGGTCGATCTGCAGCGGAGCGGAATCGTCGTTGGCCGCGTCCACCGCGCCGGCGACCACCGCCAGCGACTTGAGGTGGATCGGCGCGCCCCAGGCTTCCTGCACGATCTCGACCAGCCGCTCCTTGGCCAGTTCCAGGATCGACAGGAAGGTGACCACCACGCCAAGGCGTCCTTCCTCGGCGCTGAACAACGAGGTGAACTCGTGGAAGCGGCCGTCGGAGAGCCGGCGCAGCACCGTGCCCATGCGCTCGCGCACCGACAGCGCTTCCCGGCGTACCGCGTGGCGGCCGAACAGCTCCGAGCGCTTGATCACGTCGCGCAGCGCCAGCAACAGCTCGCGCAGGTCCACCGGCGGCGGCGCGGCGGCCAGCTTGAGCTCGGGCATCTGCACGCTGGCGATCGCGGTGTCCCGGTCGAGGCGGGTGAGCGTGTCCAGGTCCGCGGCGGCCTTCTTGAAGCGCTCGTAATCCTGCAGGCGGCGCACGAGTTCGGCGCGCGGGTCCGCGTCCTCGCCGGATTCGTTCGGCGGCCGCGGCAACAGCATCCGCGACTTGATCTCGGCCAGCATCGCGGCCATCACCAGGTAATCGGCCGCCAGCTCGAAGCGCAGCTCGTGCATGGTCTGGATGTAGTCCACGTACTGGCGGGTGATCTCCGCCACCGGGATGTCGAGGATGTCCAGGTTTTGCCGGCGGATCAGGTACAGCAACAGGTCGAGCGGGCCTTCGAAGGCTTCCAGGATGATTTCCAGCGCATCCGGCGGGATGTACAGGTCCTGCGGAATCTGCAGCATCGGCTCGCCACGCACCATCGCCAGCGGGATCTCCTGCTGGAGGGCGAAGGTCGTGCTCGATGCGGCGGTCGCCGAGGGCTCGGGGTCGGTGTTCACGCGGGTGTGTGGTTCATGGCGGCGCTGGGTTCGTCGGTCGCTGAGGCAGGGTGCGATGCCCGGCTTCGAGCGGGAGGTCTTTCGCGGTGCCCTTCGACGGGCTCGGGGTGAACGGTTCTCGGGTCTGGCGGTGTCGTCAGGGTGCCCATCGACAGGCTCGGGATGAACGGTCTGGCAGGCGGATACACGCGATCGAGGCATCGGAAATCCAGTGCGTGACGGGCGCTGGTTTCGTTCACGGGGATCGCCGGCATCCGTTCGCATCGCGCCTGGCCAGCCGCGCCCAGGCGAACCTCACAGCTCCAGTGCGCGATACCCCTGGCGCAACATTTCGGGAAGCTCGCCGGTCGCATCGATCACGCTGGTCGGGCCAGGCTCGCAGTCCCCACTGTCGAGCATGAAGTCCACGTGGTCCAGCAACGCATCGGCGACATCGTCGGCCACGTGGCTGGCTAGGTCGTGTTCACCCGGCAACGCCACGCTGGTGCTCAGCAACGGTTGGTCCACGGCGTGCAACAGGGCCTGGGCCACCGGATGGTCGATCCTGCGCACGCCGATGGAGCGGCGCTTGTCCAGCTTCAGTCTGCGGGGCAGGTCGGAGGAGGCGGTCAGGACGAACGTGCAGGGCCCGGGGGTCAGCGACTTGATCAGCCTGAAGGCCGTGTCGCCGAGCCGGGCCATGCGCCCGACTTCGCTCAACGACGCACAGAGTACGGTGAAAGGGTGCTTGCTGTCCAGCGCGCGCAGGCGGCGCACGCGATCTTCCGCCTGGCGCGCATCGAGCATCCACACCATGGTGTAGCCGGCATCGGTCGGGCACAGGCCGACCCCGCCGCCACGCAGCAGGCTTGCGGCGCGGGCGATCGAGCGCGGTTGCGGGTCGACGGGATGGGCGGGCAGGCGTTCGCTCATGCGACCGTTATGATGCACGTTTATCGTTCTTGCGTTTGCACTGGAGGAATCATGCTGTACGCCATCGTCGGCCTGGATCATGCCGATTCTCTCGCCGCGCGGCTCGCCGCCCGACCGGCGCATGTCGCGCGCCTGGAGGCGCTGCGGGATGCCGGTCGGCTGGTGCTGGCCGGGCCATTCCCGGCGATCGATGCCAGCGACCCAGGCCCGGCCGGGTTTTCCGGCAGCCTGATCGTGGCCGAGTTCGCTTCGCTGGATGCCGCCAGGGCCTGGGCCGATGCCGATCCCTACCTCGCCGCCGGCGTGTACGCGCAGGTGGACGTGCGGCCGTTCCGGCAAACCCTGCCGTGAGCGCGCCGGCGATCGGTGACCGCGCCAGCCGGCCGCAGCGCATCCGCGACGCGCTCGCGGTGCTGCAGCCGCTGGAACTGGAACTGCACGACGAAGGCCACCTGCACATCGGTCACGAGGGCGCGCGCGACGGCCGCGGACACTTCGCGCTGCGGATCGTGGCCGAAGGCTTTCGCGGCAGCCTGCCGCTGGCCCGCCACCGCAAGGTGTATGCCGCACTGGGCGAATTGATGGCCACCGACATCCACGCCATCCGGATCGACGCGCGCGCGCCTGGGGAGTAAGGCGGCGCGGGCGGTGATGGCGTGGGTGGCCGCGGACGGAGCGTGGACGCGCGTGCCGATGGGCGCGCGGCGGGGGCTCACTTCGATCGATCGTCCTGCAAGTGGAAGGAATGCAGTACCCGATGCACCACCGGCGCGAAGGCGATCGCCATGGCCACGATGAACACCAGGCCGGCGTACAACGCGTAGATCCCGGCGAACAGTTTGCCGTCCACGGTTTTCGGTGCATCCACCGGCCCCATGCCACCCAGCAGCATCGCCGAGTTCAGGAATCCGTCCACCCACGGCAAGTGTTCGAAGTGGGCATAACCGGCGATGCCGGTCAGCAACGAAAGCGCCATCAGCGCCGCCGAAGCGAGCACGTGCCGCAGCCAGCGCGCGAGGAAGCGCGGCATCGGCAGCAACGGGTGGTGGCGCGATTCGTACACGGTGGCGTTTTCGGCGGCGGGCTGCCGGATGGTGCCACGATCCGCGTTGAATGGGTCGAAAGCCACCGGCCGCGGGGTGCGCGTCCGGTATATGCTCGCCGCGTCGCCGTCGCCATCGACGGCATCAGGGGGTTGTCATGGCAGCGTCCTTGCGGTACCCGATGCAACTGCTGGCAGCCGCCGCGCTGCTGTCCCTGGCGCCGCCCGGCGCGTATGCGGCCTCGACGGCGTCGCCGGAAGTGGCCTGCAAGCTGCCCGGACAGATCCGCAGCATCGGCGGACACTCGGTGATGGGTGCGGGGCGGATCGTGCAGACCTCGCCGGAAGACTGCCGCCAGCGCGGCGGCGAATACACCGTTCCCACGCCGCCGCCCGCGCCCGCGGTGGCGGCCGCCAGCCCGGCAAGCAGCGGCCCGCTGGTGTCATGCCGGCTGCCGGCGCAAACCCGGCAACTGGGCGAGAAGGCGCGCTACCGGACCGTGCGACGTGTCGTGCGCATCACCCGCGGGGATTGCGCGCAACGCGGCGGCAACGTGGTCGTGATCCGCAAGGCGCGCCCGGTGCGCAAGAAGACCTGACAGGTCAACGACTGTCAACGGTCGAGCAACGACGACACCACCAGCACGTCGACGCCGTTTGCCGGACGGATCATCGCAGCCGGGATCGCAGCGCCGGCGCACCAGCGCGCCAGCGCCTCACGCTTGCCGTCGCCCTCCACCAGGAAGAGCACCTCGTGCGCTCGCGACAGCCTCGCGGCGCTCATGGACACCCGCTGCGGTGGTGGCTTTGGCGCATCGAACACCGCGACCGCATCGGCTGCATCCGCGCGCAGGCCCTCGTCGTGGCCGGGAAACAAGCTGGCGGTGTGGCCGTCCTCGCCAAGGCCCAGCAGCACCAGATCAAACGCGCCGACCACACCCAGTGCATCGGCATAGGCCGCAGCCGCCAGCGTCGCGCCTTGTTCAGCGGCGACAGGGTGCAGGTTCGACCGCGGAATCGGCACGCGATCGAGCCATGCGTCGCCGGCCATCGTGCTGTTGCGCTGCGGATCCTCGGCAGGTGCACAGCGTTCGTCGCCGTACCAGATCTGCCAGCGCGACCAGTCGGTGTCGGCATCGACCAACTGTGCGTACGTCGCGCGCGGCGTGTTGCCACCGGCCAGCACGAGGACGAAGCCGCCGCGATCGGCGATCGCACGCGAGGCCGCGGCAAGGATGCGCTGCCTTGCCGCGTCAGCGAGCGCGACGGCGTCGGCGTGGCGATGCCAGCGCACGCGCTGGGAGCAGGGCAGGGATGGGGTGTTCATCGAAGCGGGGCCGGCTGCCGATCGGGATGCTGCTGCTCCGGGCCCTTCCCCGGGCATGCGACTGCACCTGACGGGGATGCCACTTCGGCCCGCATGCCGCGCCCCTGTCGATGCTTGCAGGAAGTGTACGCCACGGCACCGTCACGGCGGCTCACGGGGATGGCGCCAACGGCATCGATGGCGCGCTCAGAACGCGATCATCACGATCGAGCCGGCCACGATCAGCAATCCGCCGACGACGACGGGCCAGGTCAGCGACTCGTGCACGATCGCCAGCCCGAGCATGATCGCGAAGGCGACGCTGAGCTTGTCGATCGGCGCCACCCGCGTCACCGGCCCAAGCTGCAGCGCGCGGTAATAGCACAGCCACGACAAGCCGGTGGCGATGCCCGAAAGCACCAGGAAGGTCCAGGTCGAGACGGCGATCGGCGCGGTCGGACGCCACTCGTGGCGCAGGCTCAGGATCGCCGCGGCCACCGCCAGCACCACCACGGTGCGGATGAAGGTGGCGAGGTTGGAGTTGATGCCGGCCACGCCGAGTTTGCCCAGCACCGCGGTCAGGCCGGCGAAGAATGCCGATCCGAGCGCGAACAGCACCCAGTTTTCACGCAGGTTCATGTCGGCTCCGCAGGTTGGCGACGGCTGCCACGATACGCGCGTGCTGGAGCATGCGCCGCCTGCATCACCAACCGCGACGCGTGGTCACATCGCCACGCCCAGCGCGCTGCCGATCGCCGTGGTGGCGAGCATGGTCGCCGCGCCCCAGGCCAGTACGCGCAGGGCGCCCCGCGCCACGCCGGCCCCGCCGGCACGCGCCGCCAAGCCACCCAGCAGTACCAGCGCGACCAGTGAAACCGCGGCAATGCTCGCGCGCGCGTGCGCTGGCGGCGCCAGCCATGCGGCGAGCATGGGCAACGCGCCACCCACGGTGAAGCTGGCCGTGGAAGCAAGCGCGGCCTGCAGCGGGCGTGCCGCCAGCGCATCGGTGATGCCGATGTCGTCGCGCGCATGCGCGCCCAGCGCGTCGTGCTGCATGAGCTGCAACGCCACCTGGTCGGCCAGGTGCGGATCCAGTCCGCGACGCACGTAGATCTCCTGCAACTCGGCACGCTCGCCGGCGAAATCCGATTCCAGCGCGCGACGCTCGATCTCCAGGTCGGCACGCTCGATGTCGGCCTGCGAACTGACCGAAACGAACTCGCCGGCCCCCATCGACAGCGCGCCGGCCACCAGCCCGGCGATGCCGGCCAGCAGCACCGCGTCGTGCCCGGCATGGGTGGAGGCCACGCCAAGCAGCAGCCCGGCGATCGACAGGATGCCGTCATTGGCACCCAGCACTCCGGCCCGGGTGCCGCCGGAGGTATGGGTACGGTGGGTGTGGCCGGGCATGGCAATCGCTGGATCGTGGAGGAGGTGACGCAAGCACTGCGCGAAGTTATCGCACAATCCCGCGCCGGCGGTCATGCCGAAGCAATGGCGTGCGCGGGATCCGCGCCGGCCACGCGCACCGCCGGGCGCGGCCACGAACCCCCTCCCCAGCGTGGCAGCGCTGATCGCGTCAAGGTAGGCTTGGGTATCGGCAGGCGCGTTGATGCAGATCATCCCGTGCCGTCGGCAGCACGTGTCCAATGGTACGGTCCAGGCCCGCGGAGGTACTTGCGATGCTCAAGGATCTGCTGGTTCCGCTCACCGAGACCGCCGGCGACGTCGCGGCGGTCCACGCCGCGCTGGCCATCGCCGGCGCACACGGCGCCCGCGTGGTGTTGGTGCAGTTCACCCGCCTGCCAGTGCCCGTGGCCGGGCCTTGGGGCGCGGCCGACCTGGCCATGGGTGAGCTGTACGCCACGTTCCAGGCACGCGCGCAAGACGATGCCAGGGCCTGGGCGTCCCGGCTGGCCGAACAGGCGCCGAACATCCCCGCCGATGTGCGATTGGTGGAATCCTTTGCCGTCGATGCCCCCGCGCGTGCCGCCGAGGAGGCGCGACGGGTCGACCTGGCGATCCTGCCGATGGTGATCGACGTCGCGCGCGACGGCGCGACCTTGCGCAGCTTCTTCGGCGGGTTGCTGCTCGAATCCGGACGCCCGGTGTTGCTGGTGCCGACCCGGACGGCGTGGCGCGCACCGCGCAAGGTCATGCTGGCCTGGCAGCCAACGCGCGAGGCGGCGCGCGCGGTACACGACGCGCTGCCGTTGCTGCAGGGCGCCGATTCGGTGGACGTGGTGCAGGTTGGCGACGGCGACGATGGCGTGGATGACGACGCTGCCCACGATCTCGCCGCGCACCTCGTCCGCCATGGCCTGCAGGCGCAGGTCGTGCGCCTGCGCGCGAGCCACGAAGCGATCGCCAGGACCTTGCTTGACCACGCGGCATCAATCGGCGCCGATCTGATCGTCGCCGGCGGCTACGGTCACTCGCGGCTGCGCGAATGGATGATGGGCGGCGTCACCGCCGACCTGCTGGCCACGGCGGGGACGATCCCGATCCTGTTCTCGCACTGAACCTGCAACAAAGGCTCAGGCCCGCGCATACAACGGCAGCACCGCGCCGCTGATCTCGCGATTGGCCGGCGACACCAATTGCGCCACCGCCTCGGCGGCCGCCTGCGGTGACAGCCAGTCGGACGGATCCGCCTTGGGCATTGCGGCGCGATTGGCCGGGGTGTCGATGGTCGAAGGTGCGATGGCGTTGACGAGGATGTGTTCGCCCTTGAGTTCCTCGGCCAGCGCCTGGGTGAGCGCGACCACCGCCGCCTTGGACGTGGCATAGCCCGCCATCTGCGCGCCCTTGCGCGGATCCAGCCCGGGACGCGCAGCGACGTTGACGATCCTGCCGCCGCGCCCGCCCGCGCGCATCCCGCGCACCGCCGCGCGCGAGCACAGGAACGCCGTCACCACGTTGGTCTCGAACATGTGGCGAAAGTCCTCCGCTGAGGTGTCCACCAGCGGCGCCATGCTGAAGCCGCCGGCAAGGTGCACCGAGGCCCACAGGTCCGGCACCGCGGCGTAGAACGCATCCACCGACGCCGCATCGGTCAGCTCCACGCCGTCGACGATGCGCAACTTCCCGCCGGCATCGACGTGACCACCGCCGGTGCCGGGCTGGGCAGGAACGTGGCAGGTCGCCCCGGCTTCGATCAGGCGCGCAACGATGACCCGGCCTAGCGCGCCAAGGCCACCGGTGACGACCACGTGGCGGTCGGCGAGGGAATCGTTCATGGGTTCTCCTTTGGGGTGTTCGGAAGGGCAGGCAAGGCAAGCGGTCGCATCGACGGGGCTTGGCCGCCGGGTTCGGGTTTTGCCGTCAACCGATCATGATAGGTGGTCGCAGGAACGGTTGCAGGCAATGCTCCCAACCTTAGGCTCGTCATTGACCGGCTTCGCCGTTGTGAAGCACTTCCGCATGCTTCTGGCGGGGTGGTCAACAGCCGAATGGCTGGTCATCCAGCGCCTTTGCCAATCACGGCATCCAAGCCACTGAAAAGGCACTGGATTGACCGGCTTCGCCGTTGTGAAGCGCTTCCGCCTTCGCGGGAATGACGGCTTCTGAGATCGACGCTGCCGGAATAGTCAAGTTGGGAGCATTGGAGTGCAGGGTGCGGCGATCTTTTCCATGGACACCTGACGGAGCGGGTCGATGAACATGTTGCGCACGGGGCTGCTGGCCATCACCCTCGCCGGGAGCATGCTCACGGCGGCTGCCGGGCATCGCGCCGAGCCGCCGACATTGAAGGCAGGCGACTACGTGCTGACCTTGCAGTGGCTGCAGAACGCAGGTGGCGTCGGCAAGGCGACGTTGTACCCGGACCCGGTGAACCAGTGGCGCATCGAAGGCCATCAGGAAGAGCGCTACATGGGCGATCTCAATGTCATGGACGTGCAGGGGACGATTCGCGTCCTGAACGCACGGGAGCTCGACTTCACCGGCACCATCACCACCCGCATCAGCTACATCAACCACGGCGCTGCATACGTGCGCAAGGGAACTTTCCGGATGAAGGCGTGGGGCGCCCGCAAGTTCTGGCGCATGCAGAACATGACCGAGCCGGACGGCCAGGACGAGGTGACCGATTACATCGACCTGCACTTTCGGCAGCAGGGTCGATCCAAAGCCCGATGAGGTCCGATGCCGCTGCTCGTCGCGCCGTGTTCACGAAACGTCCGACTGGATACTTGCGAATCACCCGTTTGCGGCCAAGGTGAGCAGCACCCGCTGCGCCTGATCACCAGGGGCGTGCTGCGCGGCATGTGCGAACCGTTGCGCCGGGGTCTGCCAGGCGGTCCTGAAGGTGGATGTCCGTACATCTCGTTCGGAGCAGGGAAATGGCGAGGCAGAATCCGAATCGTTGTTTTTCGCACCGATGCCGGAATGACCCGTGGACTTGGAACTGGACGTGTCTACGTACTTGAAACTGCCCCCAACGTAAGTGATTGAATTTCTTGAATGCGACTAATTTCTCGAGGCGGTTTGTTGAATGCAGTTGACGCCAACAATGCGCCCCACAGTTGAAGAACTCCCGACAATCGCCCCATTTTCGTAGCGCCGCCAACAAATCGCCCCTTGGTTGTTCCGCGGGGCGATATCACCGTTATCGTACTGCTGCGAGGCGCTTCTTTCCGGCCTTTGCCTTGGTTTTCCGCCTGCGCGACCGAGTTGCCTTGAGCGGTGCGCGCACTGGCGGAGTCACCGCTATGCGCGGTGCGGGATTAGGGATCCAGCAGATCCTCACCTGTTCCAGATACCCCTCCCGGCATCGTGCTTCGGCAACCGGCAGCCACCATTCGTCCGCTGGCGCTTTCCTGAGCGAGGACCGCAAGAGAGCATCGAGCCCCTGGCCGTAACCCTGCACCAGGAGGGCCCGCAGCGCCCAGGCGAGATGGCTGCGCCCTCTGACCTCGGCCAACCGTTGGACCCGCGTCGCCTGGCGCGAATAATCGCCCTCCGGCACCTTCGTTCCGCACGCGTCCAGAACCACCTCGATGAGCCGTCCACCCATGTGCAGCGTCTCACGGTCCACCGCCGACAGGTGAATCCAGCTCGATCCGTCGTCCGAGCGTCCGTGCGGGGCGATGAAGCAGTTCGGATGGCGCGCCGCGTTTTCGCCGAGCGTGGCGTGCTTCTCGAAGCCTTGGCTGGCCACCCATTCCACAGGCGTGCACGTATTGGCGGGAAACCCGGCGACGACTTGCTGGGTAACTTCCGCGAGCCTGTCGGGCGTACCGGGGGGCAACGGAACCAATGTGAGCGGTTGCGTGTCACCCAGGGCACACCAGCCCCAAAATTCCTGCGCGGGAGGATCGACCCCCGGCTCCGCATCCTGTCGATCTTCCATCCGAGACCCGGGCGCGAGCAGGTTCCAGGGAATGCCCGCGAGTGCGGCGGGCGGTTCGGCCAGGCGCGCAAATCCGTCCCTCCACCGGTCCGAGCGTTCGGTGGCGATGAAGTGCCGCCGTTCGCGCTGTTCGGCTGCCCACGGCAGGTAGGCGTGGAGCCACGCTTCCGCACGTACCGTCGGGAATTTCCACATGCCGATGGTGGCCTGGTTGGCATCGAAGGGGTCGTGCCCGCATGCGCAACGACCCATGCGACCCATTGCGTCAGGTTGTCCTAGCGTCGGTTGGCGGCACACGGGACAGCGGTCCGACAACGCGCAGCCATGCCACGGACAACTCTGGATCGACGGCAACTGGAACAGCGCGGTGTGATAGCCGTGCGCAGCGCAGTCCGGGCATGTGCGGATCGGCTGGGAGCAGCGATCGAGCGCACCCCCTGTCTGAAGCGGTGACCAGGCCTCCTGCTGCCACCACGTCGGGATGGGCGTTGCAGACATCCCGAGGGCCGCCTCGAACCGGGCGCGCGAAACGCGTCCGGCTTGGAGGTCGGACAGCGGAGCGTGGCTGCGCCGGATGCCCAGCGTCTGGAACCAATCGGTCGGTTCCAGTGCCGTCAGCCGGGTGACGCGCAGCAACAGGCCATAGGCCGAGATGTACGGATAGGGTTCGATTTCCGATCCGAGCAAATGCGGCTGCGGCTCCCGGCTGGCCGCGATCTGCGCCCAGGGGGTCACGCGGCCTCCTCGGAGCTCACGAGCTTGGCGCGCACGTACTCCAGGCGCAGGTAACCGCTCGCCATGAGCGCTTGGCGCACGTGCTCGGGCTTGAATCCCTTGAAGTCAGCGTCCGAGACAGCAATGGTGGCCAGCAGGTGCCGAACGGTCAGCGTGAACGTCGCCATCGGCCAGCCATCGGAAGGCGGCAACCTGTAGTCGTCGCGCAACGCCCTGACACTGGCGAGGATCAGGTCGGTTTCCGAGGCCAGGGTCCAGCCATCGTCGAAGGCGCGCTTGGCGAAGTACCGGCTGAAGGGCATGTCGGCCGTGGGCCACGTGGCCGACAGGTCATAGCGGCTCAACGCGTGGAGCACGTCGGCCGCGCCGGTCAGCGGCTGGAACGGGTGGGTCGCCATGAACCACCGGCGCACCAGGTGCGACGGGTAGTCGGACCAGTCGTCCGTGACGTCCACGCCGGTCGCATCACTCTGCCGGACGAACACCAGGAACAGGCGCAGCTTGGCGTCCGTGAGCTGCTCGTCGACGTCAGCCAGGTAGTCGTACTCGGCCCGCGTGATCCGCTGCGCGTTGTCGATGAACATCACCATGAGCGGCAACTGGGCCTGGCCGCAGCGGGTCTTCACGAAGTTGATGAGCCGGTCGCGCCCCTTCTGGGGCGTGAGCCGGTCGCTGTTGCTGAGCCTGAGGCGGTTGTTCATGGCGGTGTAGAACGCACCGTCGCTGCGACGTACGCCGGAGGGCATGATCAGCCGGGAGGCCACGCCGATCGGGCGCCGCTCGGCGTCGATCAGCCACTGCGCGACGTGTTCGGTGAGGTACTCCTGCGCGCTGGTCTTGCCCAGGCCACCCCCGCCGTAGCACGGCACCCCGTGGTGGTCCTCCTCGACGTTCTGCAGGATGAAGTTGGCGAAGTTTTCGGTGGGGCGGGTGGAAATCTGGAAGCCGTTGGGCAACAGGATCGGATGCGTTTCGGTCGTCATGAGAACTCCGGAAAGAGAAGGGGGAGTGGGCGACACGACAGGTCAGTGATCGCGAACGTGATCGAAACTGACCCAACCCCGGCGCGGCATCTGCACGGGCGACTGCATCAGCTGGTGCGGGGCAGGCGCCTGCAGGTGCGGATCGATCTGCTGCATGCGAGCGAGCTGATCCACGGCCTTGGGGGAGGTCGGGGCGAGCTTGCGCAGGAAGGCCACGTAGGCGTTGATCGCGCAGTCGACCCCGACAAGCGACAGGCCGCCAGGCTGCTTGCACCACTGCTTGATCAGCGTGCGCGTGGTCTCGTCGTGCCGGGTCTTGTCCCACGGCGAGGCCGCTCGCACGAAGCCCATCGGGGTCGTGGCGCTGCGCATGAGCAGCAAGGTCCGCAGGTCATGACGGTCGACACGTGCGTACACCTTCTTGCCGATCAGCTCCCAGCGGCCCTCGAGTTCGGGGCTGCGGTAGCGGACGTACTTGTAGTTCACGTGCGGAGTCACGCCTTCGTCACGGTTGCCCTTGACGTCCAGCGGCAACAGGATGCTGTTCATCTCGACCGCGTCCTTGGCTCCGGTGGACGGAGTGAAGTCGAACGCACGCGGCGGGTTCAGCTGCAGGAATTGCAGCGGGCTCAAGGTGCCCAACGCCGGATGCGGCGTGGCGTTGTAGTTGCTGATGATCACATCGATCAGCTCGACGAGCAGATGCATTTGGATGGGAAGGTCCTCTGGTGAGAAGTTGCTGATTCGGATCTTGTTGTCGCCCAGTCGCTGGGCCGGCTCATACCCGCCGGGCAGGTCGCGCAAAGCGCCTTGCTCGAGGCGAGAGAACAACTGCTCCACCACCGGTCTCGATCGAGGCTCATGCGCTCGCCCGTAGACGAGGATCCCGCCATGGGCGCGACAGAACGAGGCCTCGAAGTCCACGCTGTGATGGGCCTTGGCGTTGTCCATCGCCGCCGAACGAACCCGCCAGGCACCCAGGTTCCCCGGCAGGCCCGAGGGCAGGCCGCCGCCGGGGTGGTAGACCAGTCCGGGAATGGTCAACTCGCGACGCGACCACGGCTGCAAGGACGAGGCGATGCAACTCGACAGGTCCAGGTTGTTGTAGCCGCGACCCACGCGTACCCACCATGCGAGGATGGCTTTCGAATCCACCTCGATCTCGCACATCAGCCAGATCGTGTTGATCGCCCGCTTGACGATCCCGCCATTGGGCAGGCTCACGCCCAGGACCGCTTCGATGTCGATCCGATGCGCATCGACTTCACTGCGATCGAACGCACGCCCCTTCAGCAGGTCGCTGAGCACGGTGGGCGCTTCCCCGGGCTCATCGGTTCCGGTGTACGGCGAGGTGTCGATGCGGCGCTGACGGATGAAGCGCAACAGCGCGCGACGCCCCTTGTCATCCTGGTTGAGCGGGTAGAAGTCAGCCAGGTCGAGCTTGCGCAGGTAGGCGAGCATCTTGTCGTGCAGGCGGTCGAAGCTCTTGGGCGGCCTGCCCGGCGGCAGGGGATAACCATAGGCGTCGACCAGATCGCGCAACTCCGTATGACAGGCCAGCACGGCGGCCATCGCGTGCGGACCGGCGTGGCGCGGCATCTGCGCCTGGCCCGGCTCGTCTTCCTCCTTGAAGTACGCACCCCACGGAACGCACACGCGGAACCCGTAGCGCGCGCCGTCGGGAGCGATGCGGGAGGCGCGCCGCACCATGGACCGCAGGCGCTTGCGGCACAGGTGGTTGTCGTTGGCTGCCTTGGTCAGGCCGAGTTCGCCCGTCAGCACCGAGGTGAGCGCAGCGCAGCCGTTGTCGTAGCGGGTCTGGAACGCGGTCTTGATGACCTCGCGCTTGGGCCGCGGCCAGGACTCGAGTTCGTCCAGGCGGTACACGGTGGTCGGTTCACGCACGGACCACCTCCAGCGTCGCGGTGGTATTGCCGGGGAGGTAATCGACCAGCCGCAGCGTGCCGTCATGAATCATCGCCGCCGTGACCGCCTGGATCGCATCGGGCTGGAAGTCGAGCAGCTTGATCAGCTGCGCGAGCGTCGTGCGCGGCGTGGTCGCCATCAGCGCGTTGATCTGCGCGCGGATCGTCGAGCGGACCAACAGACGGCCATAGGCCCACACATGCGGCAAGAGCTCGAAGGCCGTGCGGCACTGCGCGATGGCCGAGACCATCTCGCGCTCGGTGACGTAGGTCAGGGTCAGTCCGTGACGTGCGGCGGCCTCATCGAGGACTTCGCGATCGCGGATGTTCGCCGTGCCGGCGGTGCTGGCCACCGTACCGGCGTTGGGAATGGCCAGGTAGAAATGTTCCTGGCCGGTTTTGTCTCGGGTCCAGAAAGAAATGTCGATCTGCTGCTTGGCCGACAGGGCCAGGCGCCGGGGACGCTCGACGTAGGCGATCAGCGACGGATCGAATTCGAATTTGAGCGCCAACGCCAGAAGCAGGATGTTGGAGATCGTCACCGTGCGGTTGTTGCGGGGCGAGTGGAAAACGAAAAGCTCCTTGCGGTTGCGTTCGCCGCGGGTCAGTAGACGGGGTTTGTGGGGCAGCGTGGTATCGACGAGATGTTCGTTGAGATCCTCAGGAATGGCAGTGGCAGCGGTTCCGGCAGCCATGGGTTTTCTCCGGGCAAGGGACAGGTGGCGCGCCTGGGGACAGGCACGAGGAAGGAACGGCGAAGGCCAAGCGACGCAGAGAGCAATCAGCAAGTGGTGACGCGCACGCGACACCCGCCCGCCCATCAGGCAGGCGGGTGCCAGACCAGTGGCTCAGTCCTCGAGCAACCGCACCCGGAAGGTCAGCACGGCGCCGGAGGCAAGGTCGTGGTAGCTGACCGAGTGCATACGCATGTCGAAGGGCGTGTCCAGGATGGCTTCGTGCCGCTGGAATCGAGGCTGTCTCGGGAACGGCAGGTCCAGCTGTCCGCTCGGTCCATCGTCCGAGGCGGCGTCGCCGTCGGGGTCCGGCCATGCCATGTCGTCAAAAAGCGAGAGGTCGATCACGACGACCTCCTCAGGACGAGCAACGGGCGTGCGCCGTGACTGCGCCGGACGGCGGCGAGCGCCGCGCGCAGGAGCGATGGATCGGTCATCCTGCCGACACGCAGAATCAAGGGCAGGGTCTTTCGGCGGCGCACGCATTCACGCGCGCCGGACACACTCTGACGAGTGGGCATAACATCTCCTAGGGTCTGGATGGTTCCGCCAGGGCGGCGGAAAGTTGACGAGAACCGTAAAAAAGGAGATGCTTGCGGGCGAGAACTGCCGTTAGGCACCTCCGGCCACCGCGCTAACGGTGGCCATTTTTATTTGCGGCACAGCATTTTTGAGGGTGATGGCCTCCTGGTTGGCAAGACAAAGGGACGGCGTTCGCGCGTGCTTGCCGGCACGCGCGCTCACTTTGGATTAGGTCGCCTGGCCGTCGTGAACGACGGCTTCACGCACTTTCGGGCTCAGCCCACCGAGCGCTTACGGCCCCTCGTGCGGTACCTTTCGCATCGGCGTGCCGGCGGACCCTGCAGCGGCCGTCTGTGCGGCCTCGTGCTGCCCGATCAACCAACGGCAGACCTCCTCGGTCAATGCGAAATGGCCCTTTCTACCTTCCAACTGCAGCAACGTGACGCCCACGGTCCCCAGCCGGCGAGCTTTCATGAACGCGGCCGGCGTCCGAAAGCCGAGCAACTGCCGCAAATCCTCACCGCCCACCACCGGCCCGAAGCGCTGGAGCTGACTCTCGACCCAAGCTGCCGGGTTGAAGGGTTGGAGAAAGGGCTGACTCACCGTGACTTCCCGTGAAAATCGATCTGAAGGACACCAGCGTTGCAGAATCGCTCTGGCGGCGCCAGAAATCGGATCGGAGCAAAATCGATCTCTTGACAAAGCCTCGCGAATCGTCCTTGGCAATTTTGACCTGGAAAGTGTGGGCCAGGGCGCATCGCCAAGCGCTTCCTGGCTCACCGGTTTCGGGTGAGAAGGTGCGCCTCAAGGACGATCGCGAACTATTCGACTGGACGCCGTTGGCGAGCAAATTGCTGGAGGAGCGCGGGGATCATCCGGCCCTGCCGGTGGTCGTTGGCACGCCGGGGCTGCTCGGGGTGGTCAAGCATGGGCACGACCCGCGCCGGGTGACCCGCTGGATTACCAAGGAAGATGCCTCGCTCTTGCCCCTGCAGCACATTCCGCTGGTGGACTACGTCGCACGCGGTCCGGCGCCCCGTGGGCAAGGCAAGCACGAACCTGAGGAGCGCAAGCAGATTTCGATCGATCTGTTGGCGCGGGCCCATGCCGCGTTGCCACAGGTGGCGCGGTGGGATGAAGCCTATCTATGGGTTCTGGCGTTGCCGACCATGCCGCGCCTGGAAGAACTGCGCCTGGAGTTGGCCCGGATGAAGGGGCGACTGCTGTTGTGTTGTCCGTCGAGCGAGCAGTACCGCGGCGTGCTGCGCGAACGCCAATGGCGGACCCTCGACAACCAGAGCCTGTCGCAGCGCACCGCGCGCTACCGGCAGGGCCTGAACAAGATTCCGCGCACGGATCCTGCCCTTGAGTTGAGTCTGCTCGCGGCGCTGGTGGCTGAGAGCTGGATCACCGACCAGGAAGAGCTGCTGGAACTGCACCGCGAAGCCTTCAGCGACGCGGTAGATCGCTTGCTCAGCAATCCCTGGATGGCCGATCTGCGCGATCCGTTCAAGCAACTGGTCGCCGCGCCGATCCTGCTTTGCCAATGGCAAATGCCCGCAGCGATGCACGTGTCGTCGCTCGATGCGCCGTTTCTTGCCATCGAAGAATGGAAGGAACTGACCGGTATCGACACCATGGTGCCCTTCGTCTGAGCCGGGCCTTTTGCGGGATCGGTGTGCGCGGGATTTCGAAGGGTGCTACCGCCGTGGAGGCCTCCTGGCGTGCGGTGCCCAAGAGCCTATGCGCCGAGGGGTGAGATACTGGACCCGTCAACAACTGCGTCCGGCGCCGACGCCGCCAGCGACTAGGCGACGGGTCACGTCGGCCGCCCGATGTTGCGAGGGAAGCATGGAACCTCTGGTCGACGTCGTTACCGCGTATCCAGTGCACCGCGTTCTGGAAGCTGTCGAGCACCTGATACGACGTCACGCCATCGAACGGTGGAGCAAGCGTCGAGCGCGCGCGTTCTTCGAAGCTTTTTGCACCGCCCTTGCCGCGGGTGGGATCGCACAGGAGGATCTCGAACGCACGCTCGAAACGCTGCTTTCGAGCGAGGTGAACTCGGAAACGATGTTCGACGCCTACCGCTCGGTCTGCCTCACGAAATCACGGGTTGTCGGCCCTCGGGTCATTGCGCTGCTGACCGCCCAGCTCGTGGCCGCGCATACCACGGCGAACGATAACCAGGAGCTGATCTTCGCGGCGGCGGAGGTCCTGTCGGATGCGGAGTTCGACGCGTTTGTTGAGTTCGTCGGCGAGCACGCCACCGACAAGCGGGAGCACAAATCGGCCGAGCTGCAGTGGGCCGACATGCGCATCGAGGTCCGGCATGAGTCGCACACGTTGCGCTGGCCGCACCAAGAGATGTCCCTTGGCCCGCTCGATCTGGCGAACGAGGTGGGTACGTGGGCCAGCAAGCTCAAACAGATCGGGCTGGTTTCGGATGAGGTCAGGGAGCTGCAACGTGCCTACGAAGAAGACACTGAAGCCCATGTCGATATCCCGGGCGTAGATCGCCGACTCACCTGGTGGTTGACGCTGAGCAGCGTGGCGCTCGAGCTGGCCGAGCTGGCTGCGAAAGCTGCGCCGCGCAAGGCGTGATCCTATGAAGGCTGTGACGTCTCGGGTACCACCCGCAGGCCGGGCAAGTAGGTCCAAGGCGCTGGGCCCGAAGCGCGAGATCCCGGCACGCTTGATTTAGGGCTTGTCGACCCAGAATGACGTGCTGAAGTTGTTGAGCCGCCCCAGGTGGTCGACTCGCGCTTGAAAATCCTTCGGCACATCGGCCGGGTTGCCTCCTTGCCTGAAAAACTCCTTGACCGATTGCAGTCCTGAGCTCATCAGGTAGTTCCATTGCTCAAAGAGCTTTTCCTGTCGCTTCCGCGCTAGCTCGCTGGTGCTTGGCTTGCGCTTAGGCGCAGGTCTCGTGTAGTCAGGCCGCTCCTCGACGTGGTGGGAAAACGTGATGCTGCCGTAGGCCCAAGGGTCCTGAACCATGCGGCGCCAGCGGAAACTGACGCGCACCCTCAGGTTCTCGCTGAAATCACCCAGCGGAAGGATGTTGTCTTCGACAACAAAGAACTGATCTTCTGCCTCTTCGGTTGCGACCCGGTGCTGCGCTCGTTCGACGGCGTTGGCCAAATTGCTGCCGGCTCGGCGGGCATGATCCGCCATCTCTGCCGTTTTCCTTGCCGACTTGGCCTTGTCGTACTCGGCCAGCGCTTGTTTAAATTCCCAGAGCTTGGTCGCGACGAAAGGGCCGCAGGTGTCGAGTCGGAGGGCGTGTAACGGGTCGGCACGCTTGTCATCCAGGCACGTGTCAATGAGGGTATTCAGCAGACTCGTGTCGATCGCTTTCAAGGCATCCCGCTGTTCCCGGGGCACATTCAGTTCGCCCACGTCGTTTTCCTCAGGGGAGGGTGATGGGGCCAGCCTACCCGGGCCTTTGCGCCACAGCCAGTTCGAGGCGTCGCGAGAAGTAGCTCGGACTCAATCGACGCGGGATCGCGGCGCCGGCGATCGCCTGGACGCGCCGCGGAGCGCTTTTTCAAGGGAAGTCACGAATTCGGCCAGAGTGATACCAAGGACCTTGCAGATGTCGCGGATCTCGACCAGATCGACCCGGCGATGCCCGGTCTCGATGGCGCTGATGTAGGGCTGTGGCCTTCCCAGAGCCCGTGACAGCTCCGCCTGCTTCATGCGAGCACCCATGCGCAGCTCCCGAAGGAGCGCCCGCACGGTTTCGTACTCTGCGCGATGGATCGGTTTGGGCATGGCCGCTTGTCTGAGAGGCGGCCCCTACGCTATATAGCGGTTTCCTATATATGAATTCCTTATTTAGAGCGGGGCCGGGCGGCTTTGCCTGCGACACGTCGGACGGTCCGGCTCCCGACCCCTTGGCTCTACTTCCCATCCGAGACCCCTCATGCTCAACCACTACGTGGCCCCGTTGCTGGGCATCGCCTTGGCCTTCGCCGCCACCCAGGCCACGGCCGCTGACTCCGAATCCATTGCTTACCTGGTCAAGCAGGCTCGCAGTCATGGTTTCGCTCAATGCGAGAACGGCGTGCGCGAAACGTTCAAGCACGCCGGCGGCGCGCTCGCAGACAACGTGCGGACGGTGACCGAAAATCCGCCCGGCATGGACACGTTGAAGATTACGGCCGTCTATGGCGATGCCACGACCAGCGTGATCACCGATGCGGTGCTGATGAAGATGGGACCCAAGTGCTTCATCTACACGACCACCAGCCTGGCAGCGAACGTGAGCTGTACGGCCTACGCGGCGCAATCGCCGGAATTCGCCTTCGAGTCCGAGCAGAATGGCGTGGTGCTGACCAGGAACAAGGGTGGAGCGTGGATGTTGCTCCAGCCGGTCGGCTCGATGTGCTCAGTGCGTTACCAAACCGACAACCTCTACTGACCGCCGGATCCGGCGAGGGTCAGCCATGGAACTGCGTCTGTCGTCCTATCCCGAGGCCCCAGGCACGCCACCGTACGTCGAGGTGGACGAATTGGGGCTGTTCGGCGCCATGGCGCTACTGGGAATGCTGCAGGCTGGTGCCGATCCGGGATTTCAGCATCTGCGGCGACTGGCGGGGAGGGCGGCCCGACTGGCCCCACACGACGATTTGCGCCAGCGGATCCTCATGGCCTTGCTGGAAACCGGCGTGCTTGTGCCGGCAGGTCCGCGTCGGCTACGGCTCAACGCCACCCTGGCCGACCCGGACTGGGACCGCATGGAGCTTGAGGAAGCCGATTGGGCGATACGCTGGAGCGATACCAACCGCGGCTCGCTCATGCCGATCCTCAAGGCCTATCTCGACGAGATGGCACCCACGCCGCGCAACCTCGAAATCCTGCTCGATACCTGGTTCGCCCTGGCCAAGGCCGAATGCCTGGCGTTCGGTGCGTATGCGCTCTCGGCGCACCGCATGGACCCCGCCATCGCGTTGGTCACCGAACCCGCGCTGGGTCCCATCCTGGCCCAGCGCAGCATCGGCCAGGGCTGCGCGCTGATGTGGTGGGCGGCAAAGAACGTCGCGTCGTCGTTTCTTCGGCACGGTGGTCAGCCGGGGCTGGCAGAACGGGAGATGGAACGCACGCTGACGTCGGCCATCGATCGCGATCTGCGATCCGAGGCGAGCATCCCGACATTTCATCGTCATCACACCCAGCCGATCAGCACATTCGCCAGCGCCTTCCTGCTGGCCAGCCGGTTGGGAGAGGCCTATTGGAGTTCGGCGATCGGTTTGGCGCCCCTTGAGCGCGCCCGGCAGGTCGAACATTCCGTCTAAGGAGCAGCAATGTGCTGAAGTGGCGCGAGTTCACCGAGGACAACACGCTCTTCGAGGTGTTTCTTCCCGAGCACGACGGGCAGGGCATGTCGGCCGTCCTGAGGGCGGTGCGTCGAGGCCACATCGTCGCCGAGCGCCGCGTCGACCTGACATGGAGGCCTACGTTTGGCCCTGACAGGGGCGACGTGGAGGCCATCAGCGCCCAGGTCGACCGCATGATCACCGAACTGGCGTCCCGGGCGTTGCCGCTGACGGAAGGGAGTTATGTCCCCGAGGCTGTCGAGGTGGAAGAGCCCAATCCCGCGCTGCACGCCGCGTTGTTTGCACTGCTCGAAGCCGCGCAGCCCGCGATCGCAGGCTTGGAACTGGAACCGGCACAGGTGCAGGCGTGGCTGGGGCTGCCTGACGGTTGTGCGCTGGGCGAGTTGTACCCGATGGCGATCACTCCGCCGAGAGCTCGAGGCATGCACCAGGCAGTGGCGCTGCGCCGGCTAATGGAGGGACACGAGGCGCTGCGGCCACGTCGCTCGGCAATCGTGGCTGCCGCATTGCGTGGCGATACAGCCACTGTTCGCGCCGAACTTGAAGCAGCCGGTGTGCGGTTTCCTGACTGAGCCCCGTGATGGCTGTCAGGGCGTCTCAAGGACCAAACCACGACAGCAGCCAGTCGAGAATGCGCCCGACAATCCCGCGGCGAGGTGACCGATGGGCATGCGCGGCTTCGCGAGCTTCCCGGTCCTCGGCGCGGTTCGCTGAGACCTCCGCTGCCGAGTAGTCACGCGCCCATATTACCTTGTTGTCCCGGATCCAGTAGTGAGATCGGCAAGCAAGACTCCAGTTGCCGATCGAAGGATCGAGGCTGACCTTGTCATTGCGAACGATCAGCGTCCAGTTGCCGGCCTTGAGCGGTGTCACGACCTTGTTCCCGCAGCCACAGCAACATAGGTGGGCTGACGTGGAGAATTTTCTTGAGATGTACAGCGTGTCGGGTTGTAACGGGCTTGGAATGCGATCGACGAACACGTGCCGCAGTGTTCGCGAGGGCATCACGCCACGTCGCTCTTTGCCAGTAGCGTGTTGGCCACCGACAACGATGTGAAGCGCTCGTGGCCCAGGTCGAAGTAGAAGCCACGCAACTTCTTCCACGCCATGACCGCGAAGCAGGCATTGAGCGCGTTGAGGTCGGCGATCTGGATGTTCTTGTCGTAGTCGTTGGCGGCATCATCCGCACTGAACGTGATCCGCGTGCGTGCCTGTTGCCTACCATCCGGTAGGCTCAGCACGGTGCGCAAGAGTCCGCCGACGCTGTTACGCTTGACGTACAAAGCCATGCCCACGTCGCAAAAAGCGATGTTCTGCGCTTCGAGCAATTCCACGGCCGCACGCTTTTCGGATCCGCCTTCCATACAAAGGAAAACGAAGGACATTCCCTTCAGTTCGTCGACGGTGGTTGCGTCGATCGCATACGGATGCGGCTGAATGCCACGATGCATGCGTGAATAGATCTGGGAGTAGTAGTCCACCTTGAGCGGCTGATCGCGCAACTGGTCGATGTGAGGGGCGCCAGGAGCCCGAAATGCATTGTGCGTGAGCAGTCGGTCGGCATCGAACAGGTGGATCTTGCGGATGGGCGTCTTGGCCAACAGGTCGAGGACGTAGGAGCCTGTACCCCCCAACCCGACGATCGCCACGGCCTCATCTGCCAACTTAGCGGTTGCCGGGCTGATTTCCGCTCGGGATGATGCGGTGTCGAGGTAGTTGAAAGGCGAGTCCGACTCTTCCGGCTCGATGACTCGTCCGGTACGGGCGGTGACGGAGGGGTCGAGAATCATCGCGTGTTTATCGAGCAGCGCGACGTAGGTGGTCATCTTTTCGTAGTAGTCCAGGTAGTGACCACGACCCGGCTTGCGCGAGAACAGGTGCTGCGCGACGACGCCATCGCCCAAGTCGAACGTCTGGCTGCTATGGCGCAAGCCGGGCAGGGGCACCCCGCTCGAATCGCAGGGGTATTCCCCAATGAACTTGAGGGTGTGGTCCTTGGGCTGCACCGTGGCGTCGCCGGCAAGGTCCAGGTTCGACACCAGGGTGCCGAAGGCGATCTCTTTGCGGTCGTTGACGTAGGGGACGTGACTTAACAGCAACAACCCACCGCCGGTCACGCGAATCTCGTAACCGGCCCGTCGCAGACGCAGCAAGTCCTCACTACGATCGATTGGTGTGGCCGACATCGAACAGGGTGCCGAATTTCTTGACCTTGACGGAGTGGCCTTCGGCCAGATCGCCATGATCGGGGTGGCTGACGGCGTGCTCGTAGCTGACGGTGAACTCCGGGTCGGTTCCAGTGGGAAGTATCGGGAACGCAATCTTCACGAGCTGCTCGAAGGAGACCTCGTCGTTGTGCACGACGGCCGGATCGGTGTTCACCGTAATCACGTAGTAGTGCGCCGGCGGATGCCCCGTATGGAAGTGCTCGTCTTCCTTGAGGTGGACTTCCGGGAGATCGATACGCAGCGGCGTATCCTCGCGGTTGCCGTCGACTTCCTTGTAGAGCACCTGGCCTTCGTGCACGTGTGCCAGATCGTAGAGGTCGACGGCTTTGGTTGGGGTAGGCGCGTGGTACGCCTTCTGGTCCACGTGGATGCGGACGGAGTGTGCAAGATGTTCGGACATGACTCGATACCTCTTGAAGTACTTGATGCCGGGACTGCCGGTCTCAGGCAACGTGTCGGCGGGGCTGCTGCAATTCCTCAACGTCGAGAGTGAAGTCCAGCGGTATCTGAATCGGGACTTGGTCGACGTGTTTGTCGTTGTAAACGTCGACGTCGGTCTTGAGCTGGAGGCAGTCCCCCACGATCTGGTTGCGGAGCTGCGCGAACGAACGGACGAAATGGGAACGCGGAGCATTCGGATCGTCGATGTCAGCCCAGAACGACAAGGTCCGATTGCCCCTGCGGCTCGTGGTGGCATGATTGGCGCGATAGCGCCGCCCGTGCCGATCGGTGCGGAACTCCTCGCGGAACACCTGTGCGATATCGCTGGCGATCGCATCAATGACCGTGCGAACGTTGGGCTTGTGCAGGCCCTTTCGGTAGGCCCACTCTGCAATGGCGTGTGGGTCGAGCAGGCCCTCGGCACCCACTTCGGCCTTATAGCGTTCGACGTAGTCCTTCACAGCGGTGGAATAGCCTGACATCACTGCATCTCCTTCAGACGGTGTGCACGCCCCAGCCATCGGTGCGCGCGCTTGATGTGATGTGATCTCGAACTTTCACTTGATACTTGCGGAACAGGTCATAACGACCCAGTCGACGCTGAAGCTGGCCCACGACAATTCCGGGATGGATTTGCAGCCGCTGCGCAAACAAGACGACACGTTCTTCCTTGAAGAAAGGCGCCACGCGCGCAATGAAGCCGTTCATTTCATCTTTGGGGACGCAGAAGTTCTGGCCAGCCTCATTGGCCAGCGTTTCCTCTTCTGAAAGTGCATCGTTCGGCGTGGCCTCGAGATCCTGGTCCAAGATGAAGTCTCGGTCGCGGCCGTGTCCGCACAAGACGTGCTCGATCTCGTGACGAAGGACAAACCAGAAGTTGTCAATGCGATCCAGCCGTAGGCTCAACGCAATGACCGGACGATCCTCGCCTAGCCAGAAACACGCACCATCGATCTTCGATCCAGGAATGGGCTCGACCACGAGCAGCCGCACACCGCACTCTTCGAGTATCTTGGCTGCATGTCGCGACTCCTCCGGTGCCGTGAGCAGCGCCGATAGCCGCGGCAACACGGCCCGCAATTGTTTCTCCGAGTATCGCGCACTCGTCATCTCGTTAGCCAGCTGACGCACGCGGAACAACCATGCGAACTGCAGAGGAGTCGGTGGCTGCGCTGCCGCCGTCTTCTTGGCGGCGTGAGAGAATTCAAATGGGGCATCCAGACTCGGGAGCGCGAAGTAGCGCAGAAACTGCTGCTCGAGCACCTCGATGTTCTTGGAGGCCTCGATCCAGCCGCGACGGATCATCTCGCGCACCGGAAAGCGTTCGTAAAGGCGGGCGCGACGAGCGATCAGGCCGTCGGTTTCGCGTACCTTGGAAAGCTGGTACTGGCTCTCGAGATTCATCCATACGTCCGCGCTCGTTCCGAGCGCCTGTCCAAGCTGGATGGCGGTCTCCGGCGTGATCGCCTTCTTGCCGGCGATCAGTTCGTTGATGAGACGGATAGGCCGACCCATGATCTCGGCCAGCTCGGTCTGCGTCCAACCGCGCGCTTCGAGTTCGTCACGAAGGAACTCGCCGGGCGGGAAGATTTCTGCTGGAAGGTTCATAGGCATTCCGTAAGGTCAGTGGTAGTCGACGATGGACACGATCACGACCAACTTCCCGTTCTGTCTGGACAGCACGCGCAAGATCAGTCGCCATTGGTCGTTCAAGCGCATCGAGTGCTGTCCTTCGCGGTCTCCCTTGAGCTTCTCGTAGTGGAGGGACTTCATTTCCCGGAAATCGCGCTCGTCCCGGGCGGATCGGATGAACTGCATGCGTTTTCGGAAGGCCTTAACGACGCCCTGAGGCAGCCCGGCGGTGAAGTCCGGATCCGTCTCCAGTCGCCCGAGGTCCGGGTCGTCGAATTCCACTTCCATGGCCATGGGAGGTACCTTAGCGCCTATGCGCCAATGCGTCAAGGTGTGTTTTACACTAAGTGTAAAAATAGATATTTATTTTCTGCTAAATCAATAGGTTAAAAAAATAGCAGCCGAACGATCCCCGCCGATGGGGTGGAAGCTGGCCACGTGGGAGGTCGGAACGGGTCGAACTTTCGGGGCGCGAGTACGCCCCAACGACGACGGCTGGAGCGCTATACGGCAGCCCGCAGCCCGACGATACGTCCGTCCGGCGGCTAACCCGCTCGACAACGAGAGATCGGGCCCTTCGCTGGATAGACACTCACGGACAGGTCCCATCGATTCGGGGGATCCCCACCGATCACGATCAGGATGGGCTCTGAACAGCCGTACCGATCAGAGCGGGCGATGCGAGACATGGCTCGGTCGTCGCAGAAACTCGCGTTTGACGATCCACCCGGATGGAAGTGCCATTCTCCGAGGTAATACTCGCCGTACTTCCATCGTTGTTGCAGGAGCGCTCGCAGGCCCGCCACACCGCGACGGAAGAACCAGCGTCCCTTTTCGGAGTCCTCAGGATGGGGCGTCGCTTCGGTAATGATCGCGGCGCCGGTGCTGTCCTGAAGGCGTCCAACGAGAATTCCGCCGGTCTCATTGGGGCTGGCCGCGGCGCAGCAATCGAGCATTTCCTGCAGCGCCGCTGGCTGCAAGAGGACATGGAAGCGCCCGTCAAGACTTGTAAACGCCTTAGGCATCGCCAGCGCACGCGGTCACAGTGATCTCGCCCTTGTCGTTGCGTCGGAAGTAATCACAGGTCCGTTGACGAGAGCCAAGCGTTCTCTCGATAAAGCCGATAGCGGTAGCGGCCCAAAGATGAACGTCAGCATGTGTTGCAGGAAACACAGGATGCCAGCAACCCAGGCCCTCGATGGCTGCTTCGTCGACGTCGGGGTCCGGGCGAGGCGCAATCTGAAACCGAGCGATCGCATCGTGAGCCGGGAAAAAGGCTTCCGATGCGTAATACGCCAACAGGCCTTCCCCTCGCCATGTTATCGATAGGCTCACGAACTGCGTCTCCCGCTGCCATTGGAAGTGGGCCATTGCGTGCAGGACGTTGTCGGAGGCTGTGCAGTCGATGACCAGATCGTACTGCCGAATTCTGGAAGCGATGTTGGATTGGGTTGGTGGAAAGGTGCCTTGCAGCGCCGCGGCCTTCGCATGGATGGTCAGGCTGTTGCAGTGATCAGCCAGTGTTTGGGCCTTCAAGGCACCGATAGATTCGATGGCCAATTCATGTCGAACCAAGTTCCCCATCTTGAGAACATCGTTGTCCATGATGCCGATGGATTGGACTCCCATGCGAACCAACATGACTGCGACAGCACTGCCCAGTGCCCCGGCACCGATGAGCAGGACGCTCGAATTGCTCAGAGGCTTCGTCGTACCGCCGCGACTGCGCATTTGGTCACTGGCCCAGTTCTGCGTTGCAACCCAGGCCAATGCGTCAGGTGACTGAGCCAGTTCGGCGTCCCATCGTTGATGATTGTGTTCTTTGGTTCGAAACCCCTTCCGTGCCGTCATGCGTGTGCTGAGCGGCAGGCGTGCGGCGAGCCAGTGCATCCTGACCGACGGATTGTCTACCCGGGACGATAGAGGGAAGCCCAGAAGAAGCGTCAGCTCGTTCATGCGCTCCAACCAGTACCTCAACCGAATGCCTGCGTCGCGAAAAATCGCGGCCAGGTCAAGGCTCGCCTTGGCAGTGACGTCCTGCAGTTCGCGCCAATTTTCAGGCAATTGCCAAGGCGGGACGATGGGCAGTTGGGGTAGACAGATCCACACGGCATTGGGTGTGCCATGGTCCGGTCGCATGCGCGGCATCGGAGAGACGTTTCGAAGCTCGCCGAGCTCCGGGTCCAGGAAACGATGGATGAGTCGGACCGCTTGACCACCGGCTAGCAGGGGTAGGTGCGCAAAGCCCCAACGGATGTCTAGCTTTTGCCAGAATTCGAAGCCGCTTTCATCTTCGACAAAGCCAACGATCGACCGCGAGTTGATTGGCGCGCCAACGGGGAGTTCGAGAGGATCGCCGCGCTGCAGCAAGCCATCCTGAGCAGCCAGATCCACCCATGCCAAGAGGCGGCGCGTCTTCCATTCCACGCGAGCTTCCAGGTCGGAGGGCTCGTCAGACCAGCCGTGGCGATTGAAATTTGCCGTACGCCGTTCAAGGCAGGGCTTCCCGCCGCGCCAGGGGCGTCTCGGCACCAGATCGTTGCGATCCTGGTGCGGGAAGGTCGCGCTGATCCCGCCCTCAACGGCCGGAAAGTAGCGAACGTCGATCGCATCGGTGCCTTCATCGACGTTCAATACCAGGAACCAGCGGGTCGTGGCCGGCATCCATTCCGAGGCTGGCACATCTAGCCTTACCGTGATGGCAAGCGCCCAAGAACGCTCAAATCGCATCCAATCGCCGTCGACCTCGATGCGATCGAGGTCGACTAGTGCCTGGGATATGCGACCCAGCGGTTCCGGTACGGTCACGAGGCGTCAGGCAAATCGATCAGTCCTTGAGGGATTGGCCGGGCCGGCTGGCGGCGTGAAGCCTCCTTTGGGTCGATCACCACCCGCAGGTCCAGGAGGCGGGAAGGTGTTGCCGAACAGTTCGCGCCACAGCCGCCCGCTTTCTTGCGCATCCTGTGCTGTCAGCGCGCGACGCGCCAGCTCCGCCGCATTGGAGGCGGCTGCATGAAATGCGAGGAAATCTGAGGTCTCCAGCCTCTTGAATACATCGTGCTCAGGGACGCCGTGGTCGGCGAGTGTCGGTTTTGCGCTCAGCCGGGCAAGCGAGGCCCATGTATCCCGCACACCTTCGAACGCCGCCACCACGCCTCGTGCCATCGACTCGGTGCCATCGGGCAGGACCTCGCCAATCATGTGCTCCAAAGGGTATCCCTTCGGATATTTCGGCAAGCGATCCGCGTGATGAAGACGCCACCACTTGATGGCGCGCACAATGTTCACGTAATGGCCGTTGCAGCGACGGTTCTTGCCGGCAGCCCACGTAATTTGGGCAAGCGGATGCGTACGGCCCCATCGATTCACCTCGCGATCGGGCAGGAACAACGGGTGCGGGCGCCAGTCATCCAAGGGTGCGTCGGCGAGCACCGGTCTGCTCCCTCCCAGGATGGGATTCTGGTAGCGCCAGGATTCGTTCAGACGCCAGTCCTGCGCATCTTCGAGACTCTCGTTTGTGAGGACGGACTCCGAACGGTACAGACGTTCCATGGCCTTGCGGGCGTTCGGATCGCTGGGTAAAGCCGTTATCACCAAGTCGAGATCGACGTAGGACAGCTCAATCGCATACGAGCGACCTTGCGGTTTCCATTTTCCCTGATACCACTCTTCAAGAAATGGCTCGAAGAGCCTCATGGCCGCTGCCGGAGCCACGGTGTTGTGATCGAGATTCGTGACCACAACCACGTCCACGTCAGGACGCTTGCCGCCCATCGGCTTCACTGCTGTCGAGCGCCGGACGCTTCCCTGCAGGAAGGTGGAGACCACCAACGGTCCTAGATGCTGATCATCGCGGAGTCGCTCGCGCAGCGTCTGCGCGCCGCTACGCCAGTTCTCGACCTGCTTTGGTGTTGGCCGGATCTCGGAGAGAAAATCTCGGAATTGCGGGTTCAGTTCCATGTCTTATCCAATTCGGAACGACGAGTGGTAGCTACCGTCGATGGTGCCTGGGAAATCGAACTCGTACAGAACGCAAGGACCCATGGCTTCCCGGTGCTGGCCGAGCCAGAAAGAGATCGCATTGGGCGTAGCGAGGAAAAAGTGCACCGACGCGCTGCCTGGCGTTCGATTCTCCCGCACGGCGGACGCGACGGCATCGACAATGGCGGCGGCGTGAGTCCCACCTCGAACCGAGTCCGGTCCCGCAGGTACAGGTGGATGAACGTGCAGCACACGACCGACCTGCGGCTGCGAGGCGTCGAGGTACCGCATGACGTCGCTAAGAGCGTCCCGTGCGTATCCGACGACGACCGCCAAGTCCTTTCCGTCGCCTCGCTCGATCCGATCGATGGTTGGCGCAGGACCTTCTGTCCCGTCGTCGACCCTCCAGACCGCCGTGCGGGCTCGCCCCTTCTGAATCAGCTCAACGGCTACGCCGCTCTTGAGTCCGAGGCGGGCGCCGGCCAAGAAAGCTATGGAGAGGTGTGCGTCAAGGAACAGTCGAACGTATTGAGTTCTTGCGCGCACGTTAGCCAGGAACGTTTCAATCAGTGGCTGAACGTGTGTCGTCCAGTCCTCACCAGCGCGCAAGTGACGTGATTCGAAGTGATCGAGCAGCGAAAGCGTGTTTTCCGGTGCTGCATCCACGGAACTGGTGGGGCCGTCCGCAAACGAGCGGACAGCAACGCGCGTGTATTCCGGACCGTCGGTCTGGACGATCCAGCGCTCCTCTCGACACAGGGACTCGAATGCATCGCGGGACAGCTTGTTTCGGCCGGTCGCTTTTAGGCTGCGAGCCGTCGCATCGAACCGGAACTCCAACGTGTGATGGCAGCCGCACAGGCCCACGAGCTTGAAGTGCAGGTTGACTTGGTCGCGCAGATGTTCCAAGGAGGCATGGCCATGCTGGATGCGAAAGCCGGCCAGCAGCTCATACAACGCGTCGTCCGTCTTGAGATCTAGGTGTTCGCGCCACAGCGCCCGAACCTTACCCATCTGACTCTTCGGGCCACCTTCCGCCAACTTGTCTAGGCGAATCAGGTGATTGTCGGAGGAAACCAGTTGGCCTAGAGGATCGCCGTCCTGGATTCGGTCGGTGGTGACCAGGACAAACTCGGAATTAGCTGGTGCCTTCGTCTTAGCCTCTTGGAGCCTCTGCAAGAGAGATGTCGTCGTGGCCCCAATGAACTTGGGGTCAATGAGGTCCTGATATCCGAATCGCCCCGCATCGGTCACGTGGTATTTGACTTGGTGATGTACGACCGAGATCCGATGCGGTCCCCGGCCGGGCCGAGGCGGATCGTAGTGCACCACGACGTCGTCGAAGGATCGAGGCTCATCGGCCTCATAGGTCACTTGCATTACATTCGGCTGCTGCGGATCACGCAATGCCGAAGCGAGGATCCAAAAGAATCTCGCCTGGTAGTCATGCCCGGCGTTTCCAGCTACAACGGAGTTGGCCATTCTCTTTCCCCCGATAGCGACTGCTCTGTGCTCGACCAGCCGCCTTCCTTCACGAGGTTGGCCGACTCACCCTCGGCGCTCCCCGTGTCTTTGAACTCTTGGGGGTGATTGCGCAGGATTCAATGGGCTGGACCGAAATGCGACCCAGTCGTCTCCGATGCCTTCCCCGGTGGACATCAGAGTCGGGCTGGTGGGTAGATAGGTCTTGATGTGGCCGATGGCACAAATGTCCAGAAAGTAGACGGTGGCACTCTCAGCATCCATTGCCGCATGGTGGCCTTGAAGGCCTCAACCTGGTCCCGAGGAACACTAACTCGCATCGTGATCTGCTTGACCTCAGGCTCAGGCGAATTCATCGAATCTCCTAATATCCATTGCTATTGAAAGGGCCAGCCATGCACCGCGCCGATACGGCGCTCTGGGCTGGTGTATGTAATGTTTATGTCAGTGCCATCCCAACGCGTGGAGCAGCAAGTCGGACAAGGTGAACCTGCCGCCCTTTCCCAGCTTTGGCTTCCATGCCGTATTGCTGACGATCGACCCCGGGTCGAGGGCCATCAGCTTGAGGAACGTCTCCGCAACGATCCGACCACCCACTGGACCCAACCGTGCTTCGTTGTTGTTGTAGAAGTTCTTTCGCGCCTCAGCCAGGACGTACACCCATAGCGGGCACTTGCCGGCAAACCCCGGAATCTTCGTGATGGGTATGGCTCCCTCAGCCAACTGATCCGTCTTATCGGTAGCGGCACCAATGATGATCTGATCGTCAGGCAGTATGGGTACACCCATAGCGGTAGCTACCGCCTGACCACTCGGTAGCTTCAAGAGCTGACCGCGTAGCAAGTTGCGATAGGCCAGGCTAAACAGACGCGTGTTGCCTTTGGCTTCATCACCGGCTACTGAGTCAGGAAGAGTGCTGAGCGGCTCGACGAGCGAGGTGTCAAGCTTGTAGGCCATCTGAACGCGATCGCTGCCATCCTTGGGAGGATGGGCAGGTCCCATGCCCAAATCGACGAACCGCTGCCAGTCGATTGCCCAATTGTTCGGAAATTCTCCGAAGGCGTTCAAGCCCGCCGACGGGGCCAAAGGATTGAATATCGGAAGTGGATTGATGTTCTCGTTGACGCGATAGCCGGGCCGTACCATGGAATGGCCGAGCCGGTAGGCAGCCACCGAAAACTCGACCGGCATGAACGCGTCAGCGGAGGTGTACAGTTTGAATTGAGGTGGCGCCTGGGCGAATGAGATGTCAGGGTCGCAGATCGCCTTGGATACCTCATCCAGCACGTCTTTGCGAACGATTCTCGTCAGGAAGTCGTGGACAACTATCCATTGGTAGTGGTTGCGCACGAACGAACTGACCTCGTCGAAGCTCGCGGTGCAGAATTCGGCTGACGTCGCGATCCGGTTGTGGAATCGGAACATCATCCCCTGGAGCTGGGAGACGATGACATTCTCGTCGTTCCGGGGATCACCAATGATCGCCCTTCGCGCCCCTGTGTTGTTGGCCCTCGGCAAGTCGCGTGCAAACGGATTGCGCGCGACAGGAAACATTTTCGAGCCCTGAACCAGAAGGTTTCCGTCGAACATGAAGGGTTGGTCACTCGGTCCGCGGCCGTAAACGTTGTCCAGATCGAACTTGGGGGTACGAAAGTCCGAGATGGCGGTCGGATCGCTCTTTTGCTGCTTGAACGTGGATGGATCGAATGTCAGATCGTGGTCCACGAACTGACCAAAATACGTGTAGGCAGCTGGAATGTGGCTCTCTTCTGGGTCGGACTCGTCTTTGACGTCACCGTCGCCTTTCATGTGTTGCGCGAGCTGCCACAGATCATCCGGGTTGAAATCAGCCGGTGGCACTACCTTGGGGTCGAACAGGCGCCCAAATTGGCCTTGAGCATGGTCGATATGACTGACCACCTCGGCAAGCCGTGAGGGTGCGGTCGACAAGCCACGGATGCCCGAGCCATGCGGGTTGTGCGTCATCTTGTCGCTCATGGATGGTCCCCTTGGAGTTGCTATGAATGGTTAGGGCGGCCGTTGCTTTGGCCGACTGCGCGCGTCATGCCTTTGACGAGCTGCATGTCTCTTCGATATTCGAGCGACGCGACTCTGAAACTGGGATTGCCCCCCAACACCAGAAACGCCCGAGAGCCGCATGTCCCCACGCCTATCCAGTACTGCGGCCTTGCTTGCGAAGCAAGCACACCAGAGACAGCGACACTCACCTACGATGTGAAGGGCGTTCAGCGCCGTAGGACAACCCTTTGTATGAAAGACCTCTTTGTTCCACGTACTGAACAGCGGTCGGCAAATCCGCAGAATGTCGATCACAGGGGCATAACGCTCACTACCACTCTTTTCCGCGTGCGAACGATGTAACTGACAGCAACCGATAGGCGCTACACTCGCGACGCAGTGGGTGGGGCATGAAGCCGAAGGGGCGAACGACGGCCCCATCCACAGTGAAGTCCTGGTCGTTGCTCACGGCCAACCATGTAACCGACGTCGATCAGTGCGGCGGATCGTTGTTGGTGCGGTATCGAAGGGGAACGCCGGTGACCTTGGGGTTTGGCCAATCAGGCTTCACCATCCTCGCTCCCGTGCTACCGGGCGAGGAGGAGGCGCTGCGTGTCGCACTCGACCCCATCGGTCGTGATCCTTCGAAAAACACCATCTTGCCGTTCGAGCACGTAGCGCTCCTTCATTTTTGCTCGTTTGTGATCATCCCTGTCGATGAAGGGGCACTGCTCATGTTTGAGGGCAACATCGACGGACCTGTCGATGTGTTCTTGACCGAACTTGTGGGCCGCGCCGGTGCTGGGCTGGACACCATCTTTCGCTACTGCAGCGGCTATCCGCGCGACTCGGCTGGAAAGGCCCGCTATTTGCTCGAGCACGATCGAGGCTTCAATACGTTCTACGTTGGCTGCCCAGGCAGAACGTTGAGCCAGATTCGCCAGGAGGAGTTGCTACGCGAGAAGGTCCAGATGGTGCTCGACTCGTGGAAAGGAGCGCCACCGGACGCGACATCGCTCCGTCAGGCGATGAAGGGCAGCACCCCAGACAAGCCGGTCGTACGCCCGTTCCTCGTCCGGTACGGGACTATGGTCTTGGTCGGCTTGGCGATCTCGTTCTTCGCCTTGCTTGTCGGATCGGTCTACCTTGCGACAGGCTCCATCGGGGGCACGCTCGTCGTCCTGCTGGCTCTCGCGCTATCGCTTGGTGCGATCGTTGGGCTGGCCGCACTGTACCTGCGGCGACTGGAGGCCATCGATCCGGTCGATGAGAATCGTTTCTATGCGTCGTCGGTTGACGCGGCGGTCAAGCGCGAAGACTTCGGCATGGCCAACCATTTCGCGGCGGTGACCTTCATCAAGCCCGGCTGGTTTCGTCACGCCCTCCTGCGGGGTGTGCTGGCTGCCATCCACCTCGCCGGCCTGTTTGTCGCGAACAAGGGCCAGTTGGCGGGTATCCCAACCATCCATTTTGCCCGCTGGCTGATCATCGATGAACGCCGACTGCTCTTTCTCAGCAACTACGGCGGAAGCTGGGAAAACTATCTGAACGACTTCATCGACAAGGCGCACGGTGGGCTGACGGCTGTGTGGAGCAACACGGGCGGCTTCCCCCGCAGCAGGTACCTGTTTGGCGAAGGCGCCACCCAAGAACGCGAATTCAAGGTCTACGCCAGGAACAGCCAACTCACGACGCTCGTGTGGTACCAGGCCTATCCGAATTTGACCACCGTCAACATCGAGAACAACACGCGCATTTGCGAAGGTCTGCTGAACCCTGACAGCGAGGACGAACGTCGATGGCTGGCAAGACTGTAGAGTGGACCGACGTACAAGGGCTCGTGCTGCGCGGATACGACGCTCTTCGCTATGCGAACTACATCTTGTTGCAGATCGCCGATGTCGAGCGAGCGAAAGCATGGATGTCGGGGCTTGAGCCGACTCGGGCAACCGAGAGCCCCAATGATCAGGCGATGCACATCGCGCTCACCGCGGCCGGGCTGACGAAGCTTGGCGTCGCGGCGTATGAACTGGGGACGTTCTCCATCCCTTTCCAGCAGGGTCTGGTTGCAGAGCACCGGTCGAGGATTCTTGGCGACGTTGGGTCCAATAGCCCGGGTTCCTGGGGATGGGGCGGAACTGCAGCCAGTAGCCCCGATGTTCTCCTGCTGCTCTTCGATGCACAACAAGACCACCTTTCGACGCGCTCTTCGCAGGTCACCGAGGCGGCGACAGGCTGTCGAATCTTGCAAATCCTCGAAGCGCGCACGCCTGACGACGGCCGGGACCATTTTGGGTTCATGGACGGCATTTCGCAGCCGAAGATCAGGCAGGCCCCCAAAGCCGACGGTACTTCGGACGTGGATGCAGGTGAGTTTGTGCTCGGCTATCCCGACAGCCGCGGTGAAGTGCAGCCGGTGCCAACGCTTGGATCTGCTTCTGAAGCGAAGGACCCGGTGGGGGAGAACGGGACGTACCTTGTGCTCCGGCAGATCGAGCAGCACGTCGACGCGTTTCATCAGTGGTTCGAGCGACGTGGGGGCGGGGCCAGCAATCGTGAGCTTGCGGCAGCGAAGCTTATAGGCCGCTGGCGGGACGGGCGTCCCTTGGTAGATTCCGGGTCATCCAGCGGGGCACCCACGCCCAATGCCTATTTCGACTTTTCGCGAGATCGCTTCGGTTTGCAATGCCCGCTCGGCGCCCACGTTCGAAGGGCTAACCCCCGCGACGACTTGCGAGGCTCCGACCAAAGCGACAACGAATCAGCGAAGCTGTCCAAGACGATCGTATCGCATCATCGTATCATTCGCCGCGGACGGATTTACGGACGCCTGTGGCGGCCGAGCGCGGAGGAACCGCAGCCGGACAGTTCGGCGAGGGGTCTGTACTTCATGTGCTTGAACGCGAGCATCTCCAACCAGTTTGAGTTCATCCAACAGGCCTGGTTGAACAGCCCGTCGTTTCGAGGTCTGTATGAGGAGGTCGATCCTATCGTCGGCCCCTCGGACACTGATCAGCGTGAATTCACCGTTCAGGCGGAGCCCGTGCGTCGTCGCTTTCTTGACCTTCCTCGACTGACCACCGTGCGTGGTGGCGCGTACTTTTTCATGGCTGGCATTCGAGCACTACGAAAGCTCACGGCACGAAACATACAGGTTCAATAGCCTAGCGACGCTGACGGTGTGAATGCGACCTCTGTCCTATGGACCGATCCGCCGCCCGCTCTGACCGTCGAACCATCCCGACTCGAGATGCACCGTATCGGCCTCGCGTGCCACCTTCGGCGTCCGCGATCGAGCAACGTGCTCGATGATCTCTAGCATTGCCTCGCGCATGCGCGAAGGTACCGAATCCCAAGCCTTTAGCAGCCGAAGCGTGTCGGCGTCATCAACCAATCGCCCAAATGCGGCTGGGATGTCGTCGCTGCGGTCGGCGTTGAGCCGCATGGGACCTCGACCGGTGGCCAGCCATTCGAAACTGACGCCCAGGACTTTAGCCAGGTTCGCCAGTCGCACGTGCCCGGGATGCGACGCGTGAGCGCCTTCCCAGTGGCCCACGCTGCTTCTGTCCACGTCCATGGCTTGGGCCAGCTTCGCCTGGCTGATGCCTAAAGCGGTCCGAGCCTTCCTGATTCGCTGCGACAACGAGGCTTGGCTCATGGCTGCGGGCCCTTCTATGCCGGGATGGGGTGAGCATAACTCAGGGGTGAAACTCGTTCTGCGTATTGTTGGTCTTCGATCTGAGATGATCACCCACGCCCGATCCGCATCCGTCGATCGAGGATGGCCGTTCGTTCGGTGGCCGACGTACCGATGATGTCGGGGTTCGGTTCTGGGTGCTGCACCAGTATCTTTCGAGCATGCTCGCGATTGAATACCGTGACGGGATATCCGTGGCTCGCTAAGCTAGCTCTCTCCCGAGCAGGACTTGCGGGCAGGGATCAAGGACTTGTTGTCGATCGCTCGGCTCATCTTGCTTCGTTTTCGTCGAAAATCCGGCCCTCATGTCTCGGCGACGAAAGGCAACTCGACTCGCTTGAGCGTGGTTCGTTGCGCTGATCGCCGCTTGCTCAACTGGATCATCTGAGCGCCCGGAACGGTACTCCGGTCGATGCCGTATCGCACGACGACGTGGTCGAACCGGTCCTTCGGCGGCGCGGCGGCACTCGCGCCGTTGACGCGCAAGGTGATCTCATTGCGTGGGGCATTCGCAACCATCTGGTGCCCCACGGCCTCGTGTCCCCAGTGGACCTCGAAGTCGACGAGCGGCTGGGGCGGCTGCGCGGGAGAGGGCGCCCAACCCTTCTGCCGGACGAAACACAACAGGTGCACAAGAAAGCGGTTGAGCAGGTAGGCTTTTCCGAAGTGATTCTCGCGAACAAACAGCGCGACACGGCCGCCGCCTTGTCGGATGCCTTGGCGTATCCGGTCTGAAAGGGCGGGGCAGATCGCCACCAAGCCAGCAGCCACGGTGGCGCAACACGCGTCCACCGTGCATGCCGCGCTTCCTTCCGCTGTCCACCCGTCGAACTGTCGATTTTGACGGTCCATCGCAATCAACGTCGCCGCCACGTCCCCCAAAGCGGTCTTGACGGCGGGGTCTCGCTCAAGGTGATCCAGGAACTGTAGCGGGTGATCAAAACGCGTCAGCGCGCGCAAAGTGTCCTGCAGGGCGCCGTCGCCACCGCCAAAAATTGCAACCTGCTGGTTCGGGGTGGAAGGGTCCCTGAGGTTGTCGGACTGCCAGAATGCGGTGCCGACACACGTACTGCCGGGGAAGAGCTGGACGTTCTCCTCGCCCATGCCTGCGGCGAGCAACACAAAACGGGGACTGATCTTCGTGTTGGCCAGCGACATGCTTGGCCAAGACACGGCCGAAGGATTCGGCTGGAAGGGCGGTGGTTTGGGCCCGCGCCTTGCACCGTACAGCGCGAACGCCTTGACGAACTTTTGAACGTACGCTCGATCGACGTTGACCAGAAGAGTCGGGTTGGTATGGCTCTTCAGATGCAGGCGAAGTCGAGCACGAAGGACCCTGAAGCGCCTTCGTGCGGTGGTCGGGGCCTTCGCTTTCCAGCGAAGCGGCGAGGTTGCGCGTCCCTTCCAGGGCGTCTGTTGGTGCTCAGGGTATGACTGGTCGGTGGCGAAAGGGCTGGGCCACTCATACATGTACGGACCGATGAACCGGTGTGTGACGCCGAGAAAGAGTTTGTAAGGTTCATCTTTCGCTTCGACCAGCACGACCTCTTTCACGCCCCGGTTCGCGGCCTCCAGCGCCGCGGCGACACCGGCAGGGCCGGCACCGACCACCAGAATTGAGTCGAGGCCAGGCACGGCCCGGTAGAGATCTCTGACCAGCAGTTGCGCGCGGACGATTTGGTCGCGAATGCTGATGTGGTGCAGGCCGCTCGACAGGTCGAAGACGTTGGAAGCGACTTTCAGCGCCAGCAACGAGAGGCTGTCGATGTGCGACTTCGTGCTCATGGCTCGAGGGACCCAAACTGACTGCCGACCAGCCGGTCGAACGCGTCCTCATCGAGCGCGAACAACATCGAATGCCGTAACACCTCGGTGATACCACCTTCTCCGTCGTCGTCGCCTGTTCCTGGCGCCCCGAGATCACCGGTGCGACCGCCGTCGCCGTCACCCCGATCCGGTGGGCCAGGCGGCTGCCAGCCTTCGGCAATTTGCCAACGCTTGAATCGGGGATTGCTGTCAGGCGCGGGAATTCCGCTGAGCAGATCAAGCGCCTCCAAGGACTCCAGTGCGCTTTCGACCGCCTCGTGAGGATCGTCAAAGGGCCTGCCGAACCACCAGAAATAACCCCAACCGCGGTCTGCCGCGACGTCTCTGACGTCGTCCCAAAGCTCTCGAGCACTGCATGATTCCTGCTTTCGTAGACGAGCAAGCGCCGCGCGCAGGACGTCCAACACCGGATCGCGGCCGCTTTCGATCGTCGCCATTTCTTAGCCCCAGCTTCTGTCCGTTCCCACCTACTTCGTCGCCGTCCAATCGAGCGATGAGCTCAGCGGCGCAATTTCTCGTGGATCCTACCCCCAAGCCATTGATTTCGCTTCCACCGCGAGAAGGCGACTGCGATGCAGGCGCCTGCCCCCGTACTAGCCGATTGTCTCTATGGTGCAAGCACACCTCAGCTCTTTTTGGCGCAACACTCGCAGCCCGCGATCAGGCAGGATCGGAATACCGGTACTCTCCGCCCTAGATGTCGGCCGTACAACACCGGCCGCCCTGCGCAAAGAGATGTCCTACAATCATGTACTCTAGGCGCTGCTCTTCCATCGGCGCCAGCGAAAGCGGCTTCGCTCGAAATCCGAAAGCGTCTTGAAGAAACCGGTTGGCGCAGCCTTCGTCGCATGGCAACGCGACGCTCGTACGTTCATCCACTCATCCACGCCACGCATCATTGTGTTCGAACAACGAGAGGAACTCCACGAACGCGTTCGCATTCACGATCCAGACTGTGTTTTCCTTCCTCGACTCCAGGCTGCAAAGGTCGCTGAGCTGTGAGAGGAAGTCCGGTGACGCCGTGGAAAGCTGCTTGCGGAAGCGAATGTACGGAACCTCCTCGAACGCGTTCGTGGAAGCGGTTCCGTCGACGAGCGAAATGTCCTGAGGGTCGACCTTGCAGACGACCAACTTCGCCGTGGTCACGATGACGTTGGCGTAGACACGCACGAAGAAGGGCCGGCGCGTCAATACCTTTCTTTCCTCGCGCGCAAGTCCCTCGGTAGCGCAGACCAGTCGCGCCGCATCGCTTTCCAGCAGCGAACGCGAGTTGTCATCGAACACGCAGAACATGGATTCGACCGTCGCCGGCTCGGCCTGCAGGTCCGACCATCCCTCGCGTACGGCCTGATTTTCGTGAACCATCACCCAGGCCTTGCAATGCGACCGGGACATCGATTTTCCAGCAGGCACGAGAAAGATCCAGGATTTGTTCGTGACCCGCTTGCATTCGACGACCAACACGGAGTTCCCGGCACTGCTTTGAAGCACGAGATCGATGAATCCGGAATCATCCTTGGTCGGATGGCTCCACGCGTGTTCCTGGTAGAGGACGGACCATCCATGTCTGTTCCTGGTTTTGGCGACCTCGTCGGCGATCTTGATCTGAAGCGGGAACCCAGACTTGTTGACGATGGTCCTGAGCGCGTGGTTTTCGTCGGCCATAGGCTTCCAGAAGGGTGTGCACCGGGACGATGGCTTCAGATGATGGAACGAAAAGATCGATCCTGCTACTAGTATGGCCCGGGGAATCGATCCTATTCCCCGGCGATGCGCAGATTGAGAACTGGTAGTACGCACTGGGTAAAAAAATGTGGCAGTCGCTGTTGAGCGGAGAGACTACCTACAAGGTCGGTCACCGCGGCAGTCTCAATGCCACGCCCAAGTCGCTGTGGCGGCTGTGGTTCCCCAAGGGCAGTTCGACACCCATCAGTGGCAAGCGCATGTTGGCTATGCTCTCGACCATAGCCGGCAAGCACGGGGACGAGGACAGTGGCACCGAGGTGCCGCGGCGAAAGCTGCTCAGCGCCCTGCAGTCGCACACGCGGCTTCGCAACACGCAGGGCTTGCATGGCTCCCACGATCCGAAAGGGCCGCCGCACGTGGACGAAGTGTTGCCGCTGTAAGAGCGGGGTAGGACCCCTGATTGCGCAGGGCCGCCGCTGTCGACGCCCGGGTGGTCCTGGTCTTGCCTAGTCGTAGTGCGACCAACGACCGAACTCGGACTAATGCGCGCGTGCGTTGGCCGGACGCGTTGCGCCCGAGCGCGATGGCGCTGCCAAGCCGTCCACGTCAGCAGGAGGCCCATGACGGCTGCGATCAGGCCCGTGGCGTAGTGGCCCAGGGTCAGCAAGAAGGCTAAGGCCTCGTTGACGTGCGCGTGAAAGGCCACGCCGACCGCCACGGCAGCAGGCGCAGCAGCTCGCACGGTACCCCTATCGGCACGTCGCCGTGGCCGCCGCCTCATAGACCTGGACTTGCGGACACTGAGCGACGCCCGGCCATCCAAGGACGACTCCCATGAAGAAACTGCTTGCCGCGTTGCTTGTCGCGATGGTGTCCGTCGCGTCGGACGCCTGCTTCAGCGCCGAGCCACGGCCGACGATCCCGGCCAACGACATCATCGAGGTTGTCGCACCGGGGGCCGCACCCATGGTCGTGAGCCATGCCGCGCTCACCGGCCTGCCGCGCACGCAGATCACCGCCTCCATCCATCAGGAGGCGCCATCGCAGTGGGATGGCGTCCTGCTGGCCGACGTGCTGCACCTGGTCCACGCGCCGCAAGCTGGCGAGCTGCGGGGCCGTGAAATGACGAAGATCGTGCGCATCACGGCGGCCGACGGCTACCAGGTCGTCTTCAGCCTCGCCGAGCTGGATGCGGACTTCAGCCATACGACGGTGCTGCTGGCGGATCGGCACGAGGGTCGGCCGCTGACGGTCGAAGACGGTCCTTACCGATTGGTCGTGCCTGGGGATAAACGAGCTGGCCGATGGGTACGGAACATCAAGTCCATCGAATTGATCGACGTCGGTAGTCGCTGATTCTGCCCTGACTCACAGGCTCACCCAGCCGAGCGGCCGGCCACCCAAGGACATGGAGCAGTTCTAGTCGGCCACGGATGGAGCACTTTGAGTGGCCTGCAGGCTGATCCAGATTTCCGAAGGCACAAGCAGCAGCAGCAAGATCAAGAGCAGCACAGTGATCAGGAACTAGCGGCACGGGTGATCAACAAGTCCGGTTTTCGCAAACCGTTGTCCAGGCCGGCGCGGACGTGCTCTTCGCAGCTGGCAACTGCGGGCAAAAGTGTCAGGATTCGCGGTGCGGGACCGGGGACCCGCGGCACGCCCTTGGGTGGGATGTGGTCTTCGGTCAGGCGTGCCACCGCGCCGCACAGATTGCACGGTCCTCCATCCCGTCCGCGAGTTTGAATGCGCATTGGGTAGTCCATCGTGTCCACGCGACCAGCGTAGCGCGTGGGCAACAGGCCGCGAGGTTGCCCGAGCCCGCGCCCCGGCCTCAGGGCGCGACCGGAGACGGCCCGTTGTCTTCCGGAGGATCGTCATCAGCGCGCGGCGGAGCCGGCGGCTCGGGGCAATGGGATCTTCAGCGCCGGCCGGCCATGGTATCGCGCCCGCGCTGGATCTCCCGGGCAATGCGCAAGTCCAGCGAGCGGATCTCTTCGGCCGCGATCGTCCGTACGCCGGGGGCGAGATCCTCCAGCCAGGACGTCGAGCCTCGAACTAGGCGCCGAATGAAAACGCCTAGACTGGGTAGGGTGAGTAAGCACGCGAGGTGGTTGCCTCGGGACATTGATCGAGTCGATCTAGTGCTTTGACCGCGGGCAATACGCTAGTGGCCCTGAAGGCAGCGCGCAAGTATCCCCGGATACAACCATCCGCGAGGGACCGCAGTCTTTAATGTCAGGTACAAAAAGGAGAGCCAATGAACGCATACGACCAGCCCACCAAAGTGCGAGCCAGAACGCTTGCGTTGTCGCACGCAGTAGAGCTGTTGACGACCCGCCGAGATCACGCGGCGGTCGTTCCGAAAAACTATGTGGCTCGCGTCAAGCGGACATTGGCAAAGAGCGAACTGGCGGCAGAAAAAAGGGCTGCCTCTCATTGCGGTAGAAGCATCATCGGCCGCTGGGAAGAGTTCAGGCTCAGCAAGGTGGGGTGCAAGACAGCGGCTGACTTGACCATCGCCTATCTGGCGGGCCCTGAACCCCTCAACGACTTTCGGGAATTGGTCAAGCTGGGCGTTCACCCGCACAACATCTTCGGCTTCGAGTCCGAAACGAAAGAGTTCAACTTGGCCTTAGAGGCGGCCAAAGCGTCAGAATTCCCGTTGCTCAAGATCATCAAGATGCCGCTCGACAGGTACCTGCAAGCGGTCCCCATGTCCTTTGACATCATCTACTTCGATGCTTGTGGTCCACTGCCAAGCCCGAGTCAGCGCACCTTGCGCACCGTGGCCAACATCTTCAGGTACCAGCGTCTCAATCCACTATCTGTCCTGATCACCAATTTTGCGGGGCCCGATGCCAGCAATGACGTCCTCACGCGATCCTTTGTGGACCTGGTTAGTGGCTACCTGTACCCACGCGCTTTCCAGGAGTCAGAAGATCCGAAGTGGAACTTGGACGATGGGCCAAAAGCCCACGGGTTCACGCCGAGAAAGTCCGAGGACGACGAATTATTCTCCGATCTTGTGATCGCCGATCTTCCTCGTTACTACGGCAACTACATTACGCAGCAGCTGTTCGACCTTGGATCATTCATCGTGCCAATGAGCCGCCTTGCCGCGGGTCGGGATACGAGCATGTGGAGCACGTTCTTCACGAAGAACGCGGAAGATCTTGCCAAGCAGGCAGGCCACATGAGGACTTTTGATGCCGATGGCAATGGAGGAGACTACATCGTCGACTGCGACATGAATGCGCTGGGTTGGTCATTCTGTGCACTTCTGGACGACAACGACTCCGGGGACTACCCGATGATTGACGTTCAATCACGTAGCCTGTTGCAGACGTGGGCCCGTGAGTTGGGTGGTTCACCCGAAGCAAAGGTTCGGGAGGTCGTTGACGCCTACTTTATGCTGCGAAATTCGCGGGACGAAGACTTGCTCAGGCCGGCGATGCAAGAACTCCTGCTCGGTTATCCGTACCTGCGGGGAATGCACATGTTCTGCGATTTGCCCACGCTCGAGTTGGCCTTGTTTCCCGTCATGGCCCAATTTTCATTTCCCTATCACTACAACGTACGGGAAACCCGGCGCTATCGTTATGTTGCCGAAGGGAGGACCACGACGATGTTCCTGGACGTCATTCCCTTTGACACTTGTCGATACATCTATGACTGGCTGCCGTCGACCGAACTGGTTTCACAGTCCTTCGACTTAGTCGGCCATCAGCTTGTGTACCGTTTTGCGCTTGATGCTGTGGTCAAGCACACGATCAGGTACAACAACGAGTATCTGTTTGGTGCGCACGTTGTTGGCGTCAACGAGAAAGGTTACACCGAACACCTTCTCGTACCCAGGCAGGTGATCGCCTGATCAGTGTGCGTGCGACAGGCATTCGACAGCGAGATGTGCCGCGGACAATCTCACGCCGTCGCTGATGCGATTGATAGCCACATGGAGCAGGGCAGGACCAGGTAGCTGACATCGGCCGCGCCGCCATGTGCTCTCCTAATCGAATCGCCTTGGGGCCTGGAGGCAATCTACATGCGAACGGGGGTCGCCTGAGAACGGCATTCCACAAATCTACCCGCAGAAAAAAAGAGATCGATCTGATCCTTCAAGACTGCGCGCCCATGTCGTTGGGCGCGCAGTTGAAGCTACAACCAGTCGCGGAGGCTACGCCTTACGGGTGCCAGGCGCACATACCGCCCTTGTCGAGCTCTCCGGCAGGGTAGGTGGGGATGAGATCGACATCCTCATCGTCGCCTGGAACCTCGATCGTCGAATCCCAACAGCACGCGCACTCCCCACGGTCGTCGTCGAACGCGTGATCCTCACAGAAGCATTGCGCGGGCTCGATAATCTCGTGGTCCTTGGTTGCCAGCACGTGAGTTGCCGGGTTGCCGCATTTAGAGCAGTTCATGGGGTATTCCTTAGTTGTGAGAAGTAGGGTATGGGCTGAAGCATCGCCACTGCCTGTTCGAGCGAGTCGAAAGGGGGCGTAGGTATCGCGTGCCTGGCCGTGTGTTGCGTGGCGCAGGGGGCGTAGTTGAAGCGTAGCCACAGCAGTGGCAGAGGGGGCGCGGAAGGGTGTAAAGCCCTTAGCGATCACGAAGATCTGGTCAACGCGCGCGCGTCGTCTGGAAGCCGCTCGGCCGCTATAGCGGCACGATCCTTGACGCGCTTGAGGCAGGATCGCGAGCTCGAAGAGGGACTGAGTGTTGGAGCGTTCTCCTTGGCGGATGCCTCACGCTAGACGCGCTCAATCCAAAGGTCAAGTCCCAACATCGCTCGATATCGTTGACCTTCGCTTCGCATCCTATCTGGGGATACAAGACTGCACGTTTCGATGCATGTAAGCATCGAACAGTACAGGCGACGGCCTTTCAGCCGATCTATGACAAGGCTTGCAACCAAGACCCAGTCGCTTCTGCAAAGTTCTTTGGCCTAATCCTTTGGGACGTTGTTCGGAGCCATGAAGACGTTTGGGGGTTTGGTCGTTACAAGCTTGGCGACGTACCAATCGAAGGCATGACCTACTTTAGGCTCAATAACCAGCCACCACGCTAACGAAGGCGCGTCCATGATGTCGCAACGGCGGATCGGGTCGAAGGTTGGCGGCCTGTAGGCGAGCGGGCATGGTTTCTCCGTGTGGAGCGTGCAGACGATCAGCGGGGATTACGCAGACGCTCGAGCAACAATGCGTCGAGAATGCGCTAAGCAGGGGCTGGTCATTGATGATTCGGACGGGTAGGTAGCGTGTGCGAAGTCATCGTGGAGGGCACTAACCGCGCTTCGCGCGCCGGCCCCTCGACTTGGCACGCTTCGTCAGGTCAATGCCAATGACGCGTACTTCGTCGACGCGCGGAGATCTGGACGACACCTTGTCTGCATGGAATTGCAGCGCAGTCACGAGTTCATCGACGGAACCGACGCAGCCACCACCAGGGAGTTGCCAAGACGTCTTGCGGCCTTGGTGGACCACCAGATAGATGCCGCGACTCGATCGCCGGTCGCGCATGTAGTCATCGCACAGTTGGTTCTCTAGCCTCTCTATCAGGTCAGGTCCTGACCAGCGGTCTGCCAGTTTCAGCTCGACCGGAACAGGACCATCGAACAGCGTGCTTTGAAAGCGAATGTCAGGGCTCTTTTTGTCGGCGAATTCTTCCTCCTGCGGTACCACGTAACACCGCCTGGCCCTGGTACGGCACCAGTCCGCAATGAAGGTTCGCATTTGGGTTTCCTTGGCCTCCAGGAGAATCGCTGCATTGCTAGTCTCGCCGTCTTCCAATTCGTGCTTTAGATCGAGCAACCGCTCTACCGCCAGATCCCAAAGGTCGCGGTGCGTGGCAGGAACGCGCTCGATGCGATCGGTGAAAGCGCGCACGTCGCTAGGCGCCCAAGCGACAAGATCGGCATCCGCCGCGGCTCGTTGTCTCGCAAGCCCGGCTATCCAGGCACGAGCGTGCTTCGACGGATGCTTTGTCGCAATGCGCTGCAGCGCCAGGTAGGTCTCTTTGCCAGGAATCTCTTTGAGAAGTGCGAACAGCCGCTCCCGTGAGTCCTGAGCGTCGTCCCTGAGATCGGGGCTGTAGACGCCGCCTCCGGCCCTGTTCCTGTCATCGCTGACCGCGACGTGCCGATGCATCAGGCTATAGAGCTTTTCCAATATCTGCACGCAGCAGTAAGCATCGCGCGCGACTGACTTTTCGCGGCGCCCACCTATCAGGGCAGTGACGAAGTTCATGGCAAGCTCGGTCCGCCGTTTGGCGTCGGAAATGCCGACCAAATGCGCCTTCAGCGCAGGTACTGCGCGTTTGGGATCAACGCCCATCCATGCGGCAAACCATAGGGCATCGCTCTCGTCCTTCTTGCTCTTGCCGGCGCACTTGGCAGCTAAAGCCCCGATCACCTCGTTGCTTACCGAGGAGCCCGCGAGGATCGAAAGCAATTGGCGCAGATGAACCGCATGGATGCGATGTTTCTTCAGCCGCGCAACCATATCCGGCGCTAGGCGATCCCACAGGAAGGCCCCAAAAGCCTCCACATCGGCAATGAGGTAGTGGTTGGGTGAACCGGCGTCGGCCGATTGAAGTTCGAAGTCGATTTCGCCAAGCAACACACGAACCACGGCTTCCGGTTGGGAGTCAAACACCGCAGAAAGCCAAGGGGGGAACCCGTTGAGCTCCCACATCGCGTAGCGAGTCGCCTGCTCAGCTTCTGCTGATGTCAGGCGAGAGGCCCAGCCAGGCGACTCGCGGGACTCGATCAGCAGTCCGGTCAGTCCGAAGATCGTCACGCTGGTTGTCTGGCCCGATGGGGCTCCTTCAGACTGTAGCGTCGGCCGGTGGCCATGCCACGTGGCGACGGCACCGTCTCGAAAAGCATTCGCCACCGATTCGCCGAACTCCGGAATTAGCACGCGCCATCGCCCGTCCGTCCAACGCGTAGAGGAGCGGTCACCTTCATGCATTCGCCGATGCAGGTAGTACTGAGCGTTCAAGATTCCCTTTGACGTGCCCGGTTGTCGAAGGGCATCGACGTTCTTGCGCAGGTACTCTACCCAGCCTAGGCGATTTTCCTCGCGCTTTTCGGCTTCCCGTGCTCGGCGGCGCTTTTGCTGCTCCTCCTGGCGTTTCCATTTCCGTCGCTGGTCCACCTTCGGATGCATCGCCTCGTACAGCGCAGCCTGAAGCTCCGATGTCCCCTTGACCTGACGCTGCAGCTGCTCGCGTAAGCGCCGCGGTCGACCGCATTGCCAGTACAACGTGCAGGCCAACGACAGCGCAACCAATCGATCGTCAAGCAACGCCCGGGTCGAAAGCTCACCGGCGATGGCATCAAAATCTTCAGCCTTGAATCGCCAGTAGGAGCCGTACGCGCCAACGTGCCAATACTCGGTCAGGCGTTCTCCCGTCTTCTCCAGTCGACGCTGTCGACTGGTCTCCACGTCGTGCCAGAACAAGGCGTAATTGAGCTCCCGCCATGCCGCCACATGCTCGCCCAGCAAGGCGTCCTGCTCGTGTTCGTCGCTATCACCGAACTTCGATGCGGCAGCGATTTGCTTGAGTAGCGACAAAGCCGACGCGTTCAGGAGCCAAGGGCTTCGAGCCATCACCAAGCGATCCATCGCAAGGATCACCGCTCCTAGGAGCCACCCATGGCGCTTCGAAATGCGGTGCGTCTCGGCGCTCGTGAACGGAGGCGTCTTGAGCAGGTTGTGAAGACCCTCCACCAGTTGTGGCAAGAGAGCTAAAGGCAACTCGCGCGCCAATGCTTCGAGGTTGTTGGACAACTCGTCAACGCTAAACCGTTGCTTGGGGTTGACGCGAGCCAGCGACCGAAGCAGCCATGCAATGCCTTCCGCGTTCGGTGGCAGAGTCTCCATCGCCTCGGCCAGCCACTCGCGGTCAAATCCCTCTGGCCCGGTCAGCAACTTGGCGCGAACCGTCGCCCGATCCGATTCCGTGCCGATCGTCGCCAGTGCCCGTATCGCGATCAGCCGTGCATAGCGAGCGCGAGAATTGAGCGCAACGTCCAAGGCTTCGGGTGACGCGTCGCGAATTTCGCCGTGCCAGACCACTCGCATCAAGAAGAAGATGACGTCATCGTCGCCGCGATATTCGGCGAGCAGCGCCTTGACGTCGTCGGCCAGGTCGGGGCCGGAGAAATTTTGCACCGCCTGGTAATCCGGAGAAATGCGCGACGCATTCGGCCCGGCCAATTGGCGACATGCTTCACGCAGCAGACTACCTCGAATCGGCGTTGGTAGATGGCTTGGATCGCCGCCTTCGAATAGGACCTCCGGTGCGACGCGCCGAGTGCGTTCCCGGATCTGGTCGTCCAGTAACGCCAGCCATGGAAGAGCGCCTCGCATTGCTGGAACCACAACCTCGCGACCATACTGCGTGCGGAAGAGCAGGCCCTCGACACGGGTGCGAGACTGGTGGTCGACCAGCAGTCCCTCCAACCACTCGGCGGTCAAAAACTCACGGGCGCGTTGGACGTGAAACCGGACGGCGCCGATCAGGCTTTCGCCAAAGATGGGCCTTGCCAGCAGCGTCGCGATGTCGGACTCGGTCCAGTCCGAAAGGACCTCACGGGCCTCCAGGCCGTGCACGCTCGCATCGGCACCCGGCAGACGGATGTCGGACTTCTTCGATAACGTCGTCGCAGCCGCAAGCAGTCGTGCACCCTGTCGCAAGCGATCGGGCGTGAGGGAGGTTGCGATCGCGTGGTCGGGATGGTGCTCGACGAGGCGTCGCGCGATACTCGCCTCGACGAGCTCTCGCCGCGTGCCAATACGCCGGTGGGTGTTCCAGAAGTCAACCAGCTCGTCGAGATCGAGCGGCCGGGTGGTCAGAGCTTCGGCATCCTTGGCCTCCACCGCCCGGCGGAAGGCGGCAACATCGACCACGCCCCTTGCGCGCACAAAGGTGTCCACTTGCCCGTCGTGCAATGGATCGAGGGCGACGATCTGGAATTCGTTAGGGTCTACTGCTTTCTCGCGCGTGGCAATGGATCCCGAGCCGTCCGCCTCGTCGTTTTCTATGTCGATTCCACTGGCAACGACACTTTCAGCGCCATGTTCGCTTGCGGCAGCTTCGCGTGACGCCGACTTGAAGGGCAGATTCGCGTGGCACAGTGCCAAGTCGGACTTGGCCCGCCATGCGGCATTGCGCCCCGTGATAACGACATGGACTTGCTGAAGCACCGCCTTGAGCTCGCGACCCAGCCGTTTGATCGCCAATTCGAAGTTCTTAGGGTCCTTGATCCTGGCCTCATCGACGGAGTCCAGAAAGACCCAGCCTTCCGAATCCGACTGCCTCCACGCCTCGAACGCCTCGAGCGAGCCGACCTCGAATGCACTCTCGAAATGGAGGCAGGCGTGTTCGATGCGCAGAAAGTAGGCCTGCTTGCCGTTGGCACGCAGACTGCTCGCGATGTGGCGGATCTCTTCGGTCTTGCCAGCTCCTGCCTCAGACAGAAGTACCACACGCTGAAACGCCAGCAGATCGGACCAGCGAAGCTGGCCCCGCACGCCTTGCCACCGGGAAAGGTCGGCATCGTCTCGCGCAGCCCGCGTGAGGGGTAGAGGGTGAAACGTCCGATTCAGCTCGACGAAGTTGTCGTTCAAGGAAATTCTCAAGGTGAAAGTCTTGCGCTGAGTCATCCCCGACACGCGCGGCCCGATCGTCCGATGGAAACCGTCCGATCATGCACGAGCGTTCTTGAGTCCGACTGCGCTTATTCCGATCGTTGGCGCTTCCGTGGCATTCGTCGCACCACGATCATGGAGGACTCGTCAGCCGTCGGACCACCTCGGCGAGTAGGACATCCAGATCTGGCGAGAACTCGACTTGCTTCCTGGTTGGAAGAACTTCACGGCTCCGTATGTGGAGGTGTAGGTGGGCATCGGCAATGTTCCGCAGCGAGTTCTGGAGGTGTTGCATTGAGCCCTTAAACGAGCGGTCCTTGCCAGGGATATTGCTGGCCACCTGCTCGAACGCTGTGTACCCAAACACCGGCGGAATGTGATCTGTGATGGCTCTGACAATCATCGCTGTTGCCATCCAGCACTCGGCTGCCGCCACCTCGTTGAGCTCCTCCAGCAGACGAACCAACCGAGTGGTGTCGAATTTCGAATTCTTGGCGGCCTTTAGCTCATGGATTCGTATTGGATCGACGTAGCATCGACCATCCTGCGGCGGGGTCGGCTCCGTCGTGTTGAACGACGCCTGCTCTCGGGTCAGTGCCTCGGCTTTCAACTCACTGGCTAATCGCGCGATCGAGAACAAAGCGTTGGCCACGGGCAGATTCCTCCCAGGCGCCTGATGAAAAGACTTGCGGTTCTCTTTTAGCTGCAAGGCCTCGCGCTTAAATTCGGCCGCTCTCACTATTCCAAGATCCTTACGAAGCTCTTCATGCAAGTTCAGGTCATCCAAACAGACATCGATGACAGCGCTGAACAACTTTCCGTCAATGCCGTTGTCCCCGAATGCGGCCTGCTCGAATCGCTTGAGCTCCTTTTGGGCTGCAGTGACGCGATCAAGCAACATTTGATAATAAGCACTATCCATTGCGGTCCCCTTGGCTCAGCGGTTCGGCGGCCCATCGCCAAATCTCCGTGGGCCAATTTACCGCAAGCACTCCCCGATACCTCTGCCGGGCAATTGCGGCCTGGATGGCTCGAGCGATACACGCGGCGTTCGGCAGCCAATGCGCTGCAGTCCGTGATGCTGACCTAGTCAACGATCATTCCAACAAGTTGGCCGCGGGGTTGTTTTCCGCCGATCCGACCTGAAAGTACCCCACGACGCTGGCCATCGAACGGTGCTCGGTCATAGCCATGAGCGCGGGCAGGGCGACACCCTGGCGGCCGCCTTCAGTAACAAAGCCCGATCGCAGGCTGTGACCGGCAAAGTCTCCAGTGATGCCCGCCAGCCCGGCCCTTCGCTGCACGATGGCTGCGATCGCTCCTGGCGAGAGCCCCTCGCCGATCCGATCGCCCCACAACCTGCGGAAGATCCGGCCTTCCTTCAGGCCGCTGGCTTCGATCCACGCCGCCAGTGCGTCCGCCGCGACGCCCAGGATCGGCTTGTCCGGCGTCGAGGTCGCGCTCGGCCCGGCTTGCTGGGTCTTGCTGTGTTCGAGCCGGTAGACGAACTGGCGCTCGTCGAGGCGCCGCAGGTCGGCGAAGTCGGCCGCGGCGATCTCGCTGCGCCGGCGCCCGCCGCTGGCGAACCCGAAATACAGCACCGCGCGGTCGCGCAGTCCTTCCAGCGAGCCGTCGCAGGTGGCGATCAGCGCCTCGAGCTCGCGCCTGGTGATGGCGGTCTTCTTGGACGGCCGCTCGCCGCGCTTGACCGCCGCGCGCCGAGCCCGCGCCAGCAGGTGCCGGACCGCGGGTTGCTCGCACGGGTTGGCGAGCTTCTTGAGCTTGTGGATCTTCGACAGCACGGCCATGCGGTGGACGATCGTCGACAGCTTGAGCGCGCCCAGGCGCTTCTTGAGGCCGGCGGCGACGAGCTGGGTGTCCAGCGCCGGCGGCAGTTCCCAGTTCAGGCCGTCCTTCGACCGCCGAGCCAGGTGGTCGACTTCGAACTGGATCGCGGTGGCCTCGGGGACGGGCAGGGCGATCGGCTCGGCGAAGCGCCCCTGGTGCCAGGCCGCCCAGTAGCGCGCGGCGCTGTCGTAACTGCGGGTGGTGTTGGCGGAGGCGGCCTCGGCGAGGATCTCGCGGACCGCCTCGCGGGCGCGCTCGGCCAGCTGCTCGGGCAGGGGCGTCGCCGGAATTTCGACGACGGCGGTTTTTTCGTTCTTTTTCATATGTAGAATGTACTGAAAGATACGAAATAGGGTATCTACCTGTGATAAGTATCCCTTATCACAGGTAGAGTCAAGCAGAGTAGGGCGCCGAAAAATCCCGAGGAGAACCCCATGCCCAAGGGCGTCACGCAGGACCAAGTCAACGCCGCGATCGACGCGCTCGTCGCCGCCGGCGAGCGCCCCACCATCGAGCGCGTGCGCCTCAAGCTCGGCACCGGATCGCCGAACACGCTCACGCGCATGCTCGACACCTGGTGGGCACAACTGCACGAACGGCTCACGCGCCAGCAGGCCAGGCTCGCCGTGCCCGAGGCCCCAGACGACGTCGCGCTCGCCGCCACGCGGTTGTGGCAGTTGGCGCTCGAGCACGCCAGCGCACAGGCCGAGCAGGGCACCGCGGCGCAGCGCGAGGCCCTCGCTCGCGACCAGGTGGCCCTCGAGGCCGCGCAGGTGACCTGGGAGCAACGTCTGACCGCGGCCTCGGCGGCGGTCACCGACGCCGTTCGGGAGCGCGAGGCCGCCAATAGCCGGCTGACCGACCTGCAGCGCCTGCTCGACCATCAGGCCACCCAGTTGGACGATGTCCAGGGCCGGCTGGCCTTTGCCCTACAGAGCAGCGAAGACCTGGCGGCCCGGCTGGAAGCCTCCCAGCAGTCCGTTCTGGCGGCCCGCAGCGAGGCCGCGACCGAACGCTCGTCCCTGGAGGCTTCGCACCGCGCCGCCGAAGACCGTTGGATGCAGGAAGTCGACAAGGCCCGACAGGGCGAAGCCAGGACCGCGGCACGGCTCCAGCACGTGGAATCCGCCGGCAAGGCGATTGGCGAGAAAGCCGCTGCAGAACTCGCCCAGCATCTGGCGCAGGTGCGAAAGGCCGAGCAGGACCTCGCCCGAAAGGACGCGCGGATCGTCGCACTGGAAGAGCAACTCGAACGGTTGCACCGCCAACTGGGGACCGCCCTCGCCAGCGCCGCTGGCGAACGCGTAGCATCGACGGCAACGGTGCAAAAAAGGCGCCAGAAGACGTCTCAGAGTTCGAAACCGATGGTCCTTCCCAGCTACTCGCCGGCGCCCGCATCGCGCCCGGCGAATTCCATGGTCCGTCGATCCAAACGACGTTCCACCAAATAGAGCGATTCAACAAGCTGTTCGAACCTAGGCAGAACTTCAGAGCAGGGCGGATCTCTCCGAGAAGAGTTCTGTGCAATCACGCAGTTATATTCTTAGGCCCATGAAAAAGCCGTCGATGCCACTGCGCGAGCGCAAGAAGGACGCCACCCGGCACGCCTTGCTGGCCGCCGCGAACAAGCGGTTCCACCACAACGGCTACGAAGCCACCACGATCGACGAGGTCTGTCAGGACGCCGGGGTCAGTCGGCGGACGTTCTTCCGGTATTTCCCGGACAAGGAGTCGCTGGCGTTTCCGCACCGGCGCGAGCGCCTGGAGCGCTTCGTTGAACTGCTGGCCAGCGCGCCTGCCAGCGAGCGCCCGGTCGCAAGCTTGCGGCGGATCTCGAGGATGTTCGCGAAGGAATACATGCAGAAGCGCGAACGCCTTGTGGCCCAGCAACAACTGCTGCAGACGGCGCCGGCCTTGCTAGCCCGCGAGAATGAAATCGACCGCGACTGGGAGAACGGCATGGCGCTCGCGTTCCGCGCCCGCGCGGGAGACGGCTTCGAAGGCGAACTGCGTTCACGGGTGCTGGCGGGAGCCGCCATCGGCGTGATCCGAGCGACCATGCGGCACTGGTTCGCCGGGGGCGGAAAGGACGACCTGGCACGGTTAGGGGATGAGGCGTTGGACTGCCTGGAGCGTGGTTTTAGCTCTCCGACATGATTCTGCTTTAGAGTCCTGGACGCAATTCGATTCCAAAGACACCTTGCGCTTCGCGAACCGACGGGAACAACCATGACAACCGTGTGGATTGTTGACGGCGCCTACATGATGAAAGGCGCACCAGGACGATTTGATTACGTCAAGCTGAAGAACGAATTGGAAAGGATCAACGGCTCGCAATTCAGCGAAAGCTTTTACCTGAATTCCACGCCGAATCCCGCCACGGACGCCCAGGATGCTTTTCACTCCTGGATCAAGATGGCCCCGCCGAATGGCCCGAAAATGCGCATTCAGCTATTCAAGCTCAAGGGCATGCATTGCGAATGTCCAACGTGCCATGCAAAGTTTGACCGGCAGGTACAGAAGGGCGTCGATGTTTCGATTGCCACCTTGTTGATCAAGCTGGCGGTGCAGAAGAAATACGACCGTGTGATCCTGTCTGCTGGTGACGGGGACTTCGAGTCAGCCGTGGAATACGTGAAAGACGAACTGGGGAAGGAGTTCTGGCTGGCCGGTTTCCAAGGGAGCATTTCCGGGGACCTCCAGTCCTACGCAAACAATGTTGTGTGGGTCGACGACTTTTGGGGATCTGTCCAAAAATAGCGTAGGCATTCGCGCCTCAGCCCTGTTCTGGTCCCAGCACGATCACGCGTTCGCTGTCCCGATAGGCCACGTGCAGGTTGCACATAGACCCCTGGATCTTCTCGACCGTTCCGTCGCGATGGGGCGCGTTGAAGGTGGCCTTCGTCCGCAATCCGAACACCCACATGCCACGCATCTCCAAGTCCTTCAAAAGCTCACCGAGTTCGAAAGCAGCCTTGATCTTGCTCCCAGAATCGATGTCGCCCCAGATCTCTGACCAATCGACGATCGATTGCACGGCATCGGCGATAATCTCGACATCCTCCCTGCTTCGCGGATCCTCGTGCGATGTGCGGTACCAGTAGCAGCCGTCAAACACCGCGACCACTTCCGTTCCCGTCGTAAGCCGGTGCAGGAACATCGTCTCGTCGTCGTCACCCTTGCCCTTGGCCTGCTCTATGCGTGCCGTACCGTCGAGTTGCTTCAGATCGACCTGGAATACGGCAGCCAGAGCAGAGCGCGTCTCCAATCCGCACAAACCGGTGCTTTCGACGCGCTGGATGGTCTTGACGCTGGTCTGGCTGATAGCCGCCAGGTGTTCCTGCGTCCAACCACGCTCGATCCTGAGCTGCCGCACGATCTCGCCTGCAATCTTCATGTTCATGGATCCTGCTCCGCTGGCATGACTAAGCGAAGCTAGTGTGCCCGCTAGCAAGGTCGCACCACGCGACACCTACCGGACAGTTCCCGGACATTTGAACGCCGATCTCCCATGAGACGCAAAGTCGGTGGTCGTTCCGTCGGATGAATTTGGTCAGTCCGTCGCTGTGGTCTGTGAATCAACTATGGCTTGCCAGCTTCGATGCGCTGAACCGCGGCATGAGCCGCCTACCGGGTGTAGTCGAGCAAAGTCGTCTCGGGAAGGCCCATCTTGCGCTGGACGGCCAGCAGGGCACCCCATGCGAAATCCAGTGCAGCGGCCAACTCCGAGCCTTTGAGGTCGGCGCCGTGCCAGATCACGCTCGGATCGAGCACGCCGGTCTCATCGATATGAAAGTGCGTGCCGTTGCGAATGATCTTGAGCTTGTCGGCAACGGTCTGCAGGTCCGCAATGTTGTAGCCAACCTGGCGCGCGTAGCGGTCGATCAGCCGTGGATCGGTGCGGTACAGATACCAGAAGGAAGAGGCCTTCGAGCTGCGTTCGAAGATCTTTATGGCGTGTGATATGTAGTCGTTATGAAGGGCGTCATGAATGACGCGGGTAAAGGTCTTGGTGGTGTAGCGCTGATCCTCGATCCCAAGGAGGGTCGTGCGGATCAGAAGCACCTTCTGTAGCTCGGCGAGGTTGCGAGCGAGCGCCTTTTCATAACGGGGCGAGACGGCGGTCATGGGGCATCAGGGCTGGCTGGCTCGCTCGTCTTGTGCGGACGCACGTCGTCGTTGCTTGAGGATTCAACCGCGCCAGCGTCTCAGATTTCGCGCCCGGGCGCTCCGGCGGCCGGCGCCTTCACCTGAGGAAATGGCTATTGCGCCATGACCGGCTTGGCCGGCAGTGGCCCGAGGCGATCGTTGGGAGAAGGAGCATCTCTGACGGGCGATTGTCGGTAGACCTGTCAGCTACGGGGCGGTTCTTGTATGGAGTTCGCCGATCAATCGCGGGCTCATTCCTGAGGGCGTGGCGACGACTTCGGGGTGGTTGGTTGGCAGCAGAACTGAACGGAGGGCATTTTGTAGGCGCTTCGAGAACTGCGGGGCGATTGTTGGTCGCCATGAGGCGGTTTGATGGCAGCCGCAGGGGTGGTTGCTCAGAGGCAATCAGGACGGTAGTCGATTCTCGGTGGGGAGATAGGTGGATGCCATTCGTTGACTGGCGATGCGTGTTTGGAAACCGGCCATCCGTATCCATCATTTCGCATAATGGATATTATGTAAGGAACCGGATCATCCGGCGCGCATTGCCCCGGCCTTGCGAATCCGCGCCAGGCCGGTCACCACCGCCAGCACCACGGCGCCGGCCAGCAGACCCAACAGCATGCTGGCCATGCTGCCCACGACCCATCCCATCCAGCCCTCGCTGAACGTCTTCAGCAAATGATGCAGCGGCGAAATGCCGTGGATCAGGATGCCGCCACCGACCAAGAACATCGCCGCGGTACCCACCACCGACAGCAACGTCATCAGGCGCGGGGCGACTGCCAGGATGATGCGCCCCAGCGCCGCGGACGAACGCCCGGCGCCAGTCCGAGTCAGATGCAGGCCGAGGTCATCCAGCTTGACGATCCCGGCAACCACGCCGTACACGCCGATCGTCATCGCCAGCCCGATCGCGATCAACACCCCCAGTTGGGTCATGAACGGCTGGGTGGCGACCGTGCCGAGGGCGATCACGATGATTTCCGCGGACAGCACGAAGTCGGTGCGGATCGCACCGCGGATCTTCTGGTGTTCGAACGCGACCAGGTCCACGGATCCGTCCGCCACCGCCTGCACCCATTGCGCATGCTGGGCGTCTTCTTCGCCCTGCCCGTGCAGGACCTTGTGGGCGAGTTTTTCGACGCCCTCGTAACAGAGGTAGGCGCCGCCGACCATCAGCAGGCTGGTGATCAACGGCCAGTCGAACCCTGCGCCGCGCAAACCATCCTCGCCCACGGCGATGACCAGCGCGGCCGGGATCAGGATCGCCTTGTTCAACAGCGAGCCCTTGGCCACCGCCCAGACCACCGGCAATTCACGGTCGGCGTGCACGCCGGCCACCTGTTGTGCATTGAGTGCCAGGTCGTCGCCGAGGACGCCGGCCGTCTTGCCTGCCGCAACCTTCGCCAATGCGGCGACGTCGTCGAGCAGGGAGGCGATGTCGTCGAAAAGGGCGAAGAATCCAGAGGCCATGCACGGATTGTAGCCGCGATGAAGCGCTTGATCGTCTTCGCCGCGACCGCCCCGCGCCCGTGTCGAAACCCGAAGCACCCTGGATGACCGGCATGCGCCGTCCATCCGTTCCGTGCCGTCGGCGTACCCCATGCTCCATGGGCCCGACGCGTCCTGCCAATGGATGCGATCGGACCCCGGCATTCGCCGGAAGAACGGTGAATGGCGTGACCGCCGTTCCGGACGACCGGCGCATGGGCGCGCCTGCTCGCGTCGCTGCCCTCGGCCCTGTCCTGCGACATGGCGGATGGATCCCTTGCCACGGATGACCGCGGCCTGCCGCCGCGCTACCCTGTCGGCGTGAGCCAACCGACCCAGCACGATTTCGTCCTCGAACCGGAGGATGTCGAACGCCTCGCCAACCTGTGCGGGCCGTTCGACCAGCACCTGCGCCAGATCGAACTGCGGCTTGGCGTGGAGATCGCCAACCGCGGCAACGTGTTCCGCGTGACCGGACCGGAACCGATGGCCAGCCACGCCCAGCGCTTCATCGGCAAGCTTTACGGTGCCCTCGACGAACAGCCGCTGGACGCGCATGAACTGCACCTGCTGCTTGCCGACGTGGTGAACGAGGTGGATCAGGTCACCCCGGTGCTGCATCCGGCAGACAAGGCCACGCAGCCGCAGGAGGTGGTGATCCGGGTCAAGCGCGGCAGCATTCGCGGCCGCGGCGCCAACCAGGCGCGCTACCTGCACGCCATCGCCATCCACGATGTGAACTTCGGCGTCGGTCCGGCAGGCACGGGCAAGACCTTTCTGGCCGTGGCCAGCGGCGTGGAAGCGCTCAACGCCGGTCGTGTGCAACGGCTCGTGCTGGTGCGACCTGCCGTGGAGGCCGGCGAGAAGCTCGGCTTCCTGCCCGGTGACCTGGCGCAGAAGGTGGATCCCTATCTGCGCCCACTGTATGACGCGCTGTACGAAATGCTCGGGGTGGAGACCGTCGCCAAGCTCCTCGAGCGCAATGTGATCGAGATCGCGCCGCTGGCCTACATGCGCGGTCGCACGCTCAACGATGCGTTCGTGATCCTCGACGAGGCGCAGAACACCACCATCGAACAAATGAAGATGTTCCTTACCCGCCTCGGCTTCGGCGCGACGGCCGTCGTGACCGGCGACCTGACCCAGATCGACCTGCCCAAGACCATCAAGTCCGGCTTGCGCGATGCCGTCGAGGTGTTGCGAGGCGTGGAAGGCATTTCGTTCACTTTCTTCGAGGCACGCGATGTGGTGCGCCACCCGCTGGTGCAGCGCATCGTGCAGGCCTACGATGCGCGTGACGCAAAACCCGCCCCTTCCGCATGACGACTCCTCCGCACCCTGCCCTCGCGCCATGACCCGCGGACCGGTCCAGCTCGATGTCGCCGTCAGCTACGGCTTGCCGCGCAAGGGCCTGCCGGCCGCGGCCAGTTTCCGCAAGTGGATCGCGGCGACGCTGGAAACACGCATCCTGCGTGCAGACCTTGGCCTGCGCATCGTCGATGAACGCGAGGGGCGCAGCCTCAATCGCCACTACCGCGGCAAGACCCACGCGACCAACGTGCTCAGCTTCCCGGCCGAGTTGCCCGAGGGCGTGAAGATGCCGCTGCTTGGCGACATCGTGCTGTGCGCACCGGTGATCGCACGCGAAGCGCGCGAGCAGCACAAGCCGCTGCAGGCCCACTACGCCCACCTGACCATCCACGGCGTGCTGCACCTGCTCGGCTTCGACCACCAGAACGCACGCGAGGCCATGGCGATGGAAACCATCGAGCGCGGCATCCTCGCCGGATTCGGGCTGCCCGATCCGTACGCCTGACGCGGGCTGAAATCATTTCAAATGGCGCGGCGCGTCAATGCGCCAGCGCAGGTTGCATTGCGTGCCAAGGGGCATACCATGCGCGGGTTTCGTCTGCCGCGCGTCCGCAAGAATCGACGCCCACGGTCGCAGGCGAGCTTCCATCCGATTGGGGAATCGACGCATGAAGATCCGCGCCTTGGGTGCCCGTGTGTTTTTTTGCAGTGTCGTGTCCGTGGCGATCGCGCAAGCCGCGGCGGTGTCCGATCCGATGCTGCAATACCCGGACCACTACGAGTTCAGCGCCTCGCTGCACGCGCCACTGCGGGCGGACGCCAGCGGCAATCGGCAACTGGATCTGTGGTTCGACTTCCCCGGCGCGGGGACGAGCACGCTCGCGGCATGGCAAGTCGACATCCAGGACAGTCACGGCCATTCGCTGCGTCGCTGGATAGGTGAAATGCCGTTGCCGCACCAGCGTGCCCACACCCGCATCGCGTGGGATGGCCTGGATCGTTCCGGCGCCCGCCTTGCTCCCGGGTTCTACACCGTCCGCCTGCGCGCGGTTCCCAGCGTGCGCGGCGGGGCCCGGGATGCTGCGGCGTCCTTGTTCAATCGCGTGCACGATGCCTTCGTGTTGTTCCGCAGCGAACAGGACGAGCAAGCGCAGGACGTGATGGTCGGCAAGCTCCGCGCGCCGCGGATGCCGGCATTCGCGGCGCTGGCGGTCGGCACCCGCGGCGAGGCGGCGCGGCTGCACCAGCCGCATCGGCAATCCGTTTCCGCCACCGGCTCCCTGCCCTACACCATCTACTACGGCAACCTGCACAGCCAGACCAACCACAGCGATGGCGCGGGCCCATTGACCAAGTGCACCGGCGAGCAGAATCCGCAATCCGGCCAGTTCGGACCGCCCGACGCCTACGCGATGATGCAGAACCAGGCGCACGGCGATTTTTTGATGACCTCCGAACACAACCACATGTTCGATGGATCCACCTCCACCAACGCCTCGGCCAACCCGGCCACCGCCAAGGCGCTGTTCGCGTCTGGCCTGACCGACATGGCCAACTACAACTCCGCCCACCCCGGCTTCCTTGCGCTGTATGGGGTCGAGTGGGGCGTGATCAGCAACGGCGGCCACATGAACATCTTCAACGCCGACGGCCTGCCGGAGTGGGAATACAACTCCAGCGGCCAGCTCATCGGCGATTACTACACGCCAAAATCCGACTACGCCGGCATCTACGCGACCATGAAGGCGCACGGCTGGATCGGCCAGTTCAACCATCCGCAGGCCAGCCAGTTCGCCATCGGTGGAACGGGCACCGCGTATGACGCCAACGGCGATCAGGTGATGGTCGCCGCGGAGATCCTCAACAGCTACGCCTTCTCGACCAACACCACGCAGACCGAGTCGCAGCGCAGCAACTACCAGAACGCCTTCAACCAGTTGCTCGAACGCGGCTATCACGTCGCACCGACCAGTGGCCAGGACAACCACTGCTCCAACTGGGGCCTGAGCTACCACAACCGCACCGGCGTGTTGCTGCCGACCGGTACCCCGCTCAACGTCGCCAACTTCCTGGACGCCTTGCGCGCGCGCCGTGTCTTCGCCGCCGAGGACGACAGCGGACAGTTGATCCTGACCGCCAACGGCCAACTGATGGGGCAGACGATCAGCAATTCCGGCCCGCTCACGCTCACCGCCAACTACGCCAGCAGCAGCGGCCAGACCGCATCGCGCGTGCAATTCTTCACCGGCGTGCCGGGCAGCAATGGCACGGTGAGCCAGTTGTACGAAGGCAGTGGCACCTACACCACCACGCCGGGCGTGGGCGCGCACTTCTATTACGTGCAGGTGACCCAGGCCAATGGCGACCGTCTGTGGTCGGCGCCGATCTGGGTCAACCAGACCGCTGGCGGTGGCGACACCACGCCGCCCACGGTCAGCGCCACCGAGACCGGCGGCAGCGGGACGATCACCCTGTCGGCTTCGGCCAGCGACAACGTCGGCGTGAGCAAGGTCGAGTTCTACGTCGATGGCGTGCTCAAGGGCAACGACGCATCCAGCCCGTTCAGCATGGCCCTGGACTCCACGACGCTGGCCAACGGCAGCCACACCCTGACAGCCAAGGCCTACGATGCGGCCGGCAACGTCGGAACGTCCAGCGGGGTGAGTTTCAGCATCAGCAACTCGACCGGCAATCAGTTCAATGAAGTCGAGCCAAACGACCGGATTGGCACGGCGAACCACGTGGCTCGCAGCTACGCCGGCATCGTCGGGACCGTCGGCACCGCCACCGACAAGGACTACTTCAAGCTCAACATTCCGGCCCACTCCACGCTGACGCTGAATCTTCCAAGCCCCGGCGGCGTCGTCTACGACGTGTTCCTGACCAATTCGAAGAACGTGATTCTCGCCCAATCGACGCTTGCCTCCGGCGCGCAGTCGCTCAGCTATGCCAACACCGGCAGCAAGGGCCTGGTCGTGTACGCCAAAGTCGCAAGCCAGTCGGGCTTCAGCGCGACCGCGTCGTATGTCCTGGCGGTCGCCTATCACAAGACGTCCACAGGCTCGACCGAACGCATCACCAACGGCGGCTTCGAGGCCGGCAACAGCGCGTGGATGCCATCCACGGCCGCGGTCATCAACAACGATTCCGGCAACCCCGCCCACGCCGGAAGCTGGAAGGCCACGCTCGACGGCACCGGCACCACCCACACCGACACCCTGATGCAGCAAGTAACGATCCCGTCCAGCGCAACCTCGGCAACGCTGGGTTTCTGGCTGCAGGTCGCCAGCGACGAGACCACCACCAGCAAGGTGTACGACACCCTCGCGGTGCAGGTGCGCGATGCGTCCGGCAACGTGCTGGCGACCCTGCACACGTACTCCAACCTCGACAAGGGCAGCAGCTACGTGCAGCGCAGCTTCGACCTGAGCGCGTACAAGGGCCAGAGCGTGCAACTGAATTTTGTCGGCAGCGAGGACAAGATGGATGCCACCACGTTCCTGATCGACGACGTGAGCCTGCAAACGCATTGACCCATCCGTGTCGAGCGCCGCGACGGGCTTCCCGTCGCTTGCGTTACACTGTCACACCGCCCGCCATCGGGCGCATGCACATACCCATGTCCGACGACAGTCGAACGCCCGAGCATCCGGCGCCGGATCGCCGCTCGTGGCTCGAACGCCTCAGCCAGGCGTTTTCCGGCGAACCACGCAACCGCGAGGAACTGGTCGAGATGCTGCGCGAGGCGCAGGACGATGGCCTGATCGCCCCGGACACGCTGGAGATGATGGAAGGCGCCATCGGCGTCTCCGAGCAAACCGTCGCCGCGGTGATGGTGCCGCGCGCGCAGATGGTGGTGTTGCCGGCCGACGCGCGCTTCATCGACCTGATGAAGAAGGTCGTCGAGTCCGGGCACTCGCGTTTTCCCGTGCACGGCGAGGACAAGGACGAGATCCTTGGCATCCTGCTGGCCAAGGACCTGCTGCGCGGCGTGGTCAGCGATGGCGGCCCGGCCAGCGTGCGCGAGCTGCTGCGCCCGGCGGTGCTGGTCCCGGAGTCCAAGCGGCTGAACGTGCTGCTCAAGGAGTTCCGGCTCTCGCGCAACCACATGGCGATCGTGGTGGACGAGTACGGCGGCGTGTCCGGCCTGGTGACCATCGAGGACGTGCTGGAGGAGATCGTCGGCGAGATCGACGACGAGCACGACGACGTCGATCCGGTCGCGCAGATCGCCGCGCAAGCCGACGGCCAGTTCGTGGTCGATGCGCTCACGCCGATCACCGATTTCAACGAACGCTTCGGCGCGACGTTCCCCGACGACGATTTCGACACCGTCGGCGGCCTGGTCACCGCGGCCATCGGCCACCTGCCCGAGTCCGGCGAGGAACTGGCGATGGGTCGCTTCCACTTCCGCATCGCCGGCGCCGATGCGCGCCGGGTGAAAGCGCTGATCGTGAGCGTGCAGGCGGATGACTGACGGCGCGCGCCTGCGCCGACCGGCCCGCCGCATGCGCCCTGCCCTGCAGGCGGCGCTCTGGATGCTTGCGCTGTGGCTGTGTGCCGGCACATCGGCAGCACCGCGCATCGGCGTGGTGACCTTCGGCCCGGGGGAAGAATACTGGGCCCGCTTCGGCCACGACGCCATCCTCGTGGACGACCGCGGCGACGATCCGGCCAGCGTGCCGGTGCTCTACAACTTTGGCTACTTCGATCTGGACGAGCCCGGCTTCATGTGGCATTTCGTCCAGGGCCGCGCGAACTACCGTCTGGTGGCCGTGCCGGCCGACCAGGACCTGGCGCAGTACGCGCAGGAAGGGCGCGGCGCGGTGGTGCAGTGGCTCGACTTCAGCCCTGCGCAGGCATTGCGGCTGAACCAGAAGTTGCAGTGGAATGCGCGCCCGGAAAATTCGCGCTACCGCTACGATTACTTCACTCAGGACTGCACCACGCGCGTGCGTGACGCCCTCGACGAGGCCACCGGCGGGTTGCTGCGCGCACAAATGACCACGCCCTCGCACGGGCTGACCTACCGCTCGGAAGCCCTGCGCCTTGGCGCGCCGGAATGGTGGCTCGGTCTGTCGATGCACTTCGCGCTGGGACCCTTCGCCGACCGCCCGCTGTCGCTGTGGGACGAGGCGTTCATTCCCTCGCGACTGCACGACACGCTGCGCACCCTGCACACCGCGCGCGGCACGCCGCTGGTCCTTGGCGAGCAACGCCTGCTGCCGCAGAACCTGCCGCCGGCACCGACCGACGAGCCGGCCTGGAGGCCGTGGTTCGTCGGCGTCGGGCTGGCGCTGGCGGGCATTTTCCTTGCCGGGTGGCGCTGGCTGCCGCGCGCCACCGCGGCATTCGCGGCGGCTTTCTGGACCGCGTCCGGTCTGCTCGGCAGCGGCCTGATGCTGATATGGGCGTTCACCGCGCACGTGGCGATCGCCGGCAACGAGAACATCCTGCTCACCAATCCGATCAGCCTCGCGCTGCTGCCGGGCGCATGGGCGATCCTGCGCGGGCGCACGCCTGGACGCTGGTTCCCGCGCATCCTGGTCCTGCTGGCGATCAGCGCCGGGCTGGCACTGTTCCTGAAGTTCCTGCCGTTCCGCATCCAGCGCAACGGCGACTGGATCGCGTTGTTTTTGCCGATCCACCTGGCCATGGCTTACGCTGCCCGGAAGGTGGCGTTTCCGCGGCCGCGATGATTCCGTGAAAGGCGAGGCAGGCTCCGATGCACGAAGAAGCAAGCCCACAGGGCAAGGTGATGGCCTGCGTGGCCTATGCCGCGAACGGCGCGCGCCTGCCCGAGATCAGTTTTGCCCAGGTCAGCGACGTGCTGGCGCGCGACGACGGAAGTTTCGTCTGGGTCGGCTTGTACGAGCCCGACGAGGCGATGATGCGGCAGTTGCAGGAAGAGTTCGGCCTGCACGAGTTGGCGGCCGAGGACGCGCATGCCGCCCACCAGCGCCCGAAGATCGAGTCCTATGGCGACTCGCATTTCATCGCGGTGAAGACCGCGCAAGCGGATAAAGGCCGGGTCGCGTTCGGCGAGACCCACATCTTCCTCGGCGCGCGCTACCTGGTGACGATCCGCCACGGCGCCTCGCTGACCTACGCCCCGGCGCGCGCGCGCTGCGAACGCGCGCAACAGATGATGGCGCTGGGTCCGAGCTTCCCGCTGTATGCCACGCTGGACTTCATCGTCGACAACTTCATGCCGGTGGTGCAGGCGTTCCAGAGCGAACTGGACGAACTGGAAAAAGACATCTTCGCCGAGGACTACAGCCGCGCGACGATCCAGAAGCTCTACGACCTGAAGCAGGAACTGACCTCGCTCAAGCTGGCGGTTTCGCCGATGCAGGACATCCTGATCCAGATCCAGCGCCTGCCGGCGCCGCTGGTCCACGACGACGTGCGGGTGTATTTCCGCGATGTCAGCGACCACGTGGCGCGCGTCAACGAGGCCACCGAAACGATGCGCGAGATGCTCACCGCGGCGATGACGGTGAACCTGGCGCTGGTGACCGTGGCCCAGGGCGAATCGGTCAAGCGCATCGCTGGCTGGGGCGCGCTGCTGGCGGTGCCGACTCTGATGGCGAGCTGGTATGGCATGAACTTCCACAACATGCCCGAACTCGATGGCCGCTACAGCTACTTCCTGCTCACCCTCGCCGCGGCGATCGCCTGCGTGATCCTGTACGTGGCGCTCAAGCGGATGCGCTGGCTGTAGCGACGCGGACGCACCCCCTCCAGGCTCATGTGTCGTTGGAAGAGGCTGGCAGTGGTACAAGCGCCGATTGCCGGGTAGAATGCGCGGCTCCGGCGAGGCCGGAAGTGGTATCGCAGCGACTTCGGAGAGATGTCCGAGTGGTTGAAGGAGCACGCCTGGAAAGTGTGTAAGCGGCTTATACCCGCTTCGCGGGTTCGAATCCCGCTCTCTCCGCCAGTTGCCCGATCCACTCCCGCACGCGCGGTACGCAAAAGCGCTCTACGGTGGCCCCGTCGGCGCCCTCGCGACGATAGCTCGCAAACCCCGCCAGGGCCGGAAGGCAGCAACGGTAGCGAGTGATTCGGGCGCCGGGGTGTCGCTGGCGGGGCCGCCTCCCTCCCCCGACATTCCCGCGCGAGCGTCGGCTACCCGACGCGGGTTCACTCGCGGCACGTGTGGCCTGCGATCGCGCCGTCACGTCCTGGCGTGCTGCGTTTCCGGATCAAAATTACCGTTTCGCCACCTGCCTGCGCCGGCGATACGTCAGGTGCGCCATCGCAGCCCACGTCCACCGCGCACGAAGACATGACCATCGCACCGGGCAAGGCAGGCCTTGCCGCAACGCACATGGCGTGCAGCGGGCCCTACGGTTCCGGGTGCAACCACCCTGCCCCACCAGCGACGTACTTCTCGTGCTTCCAGATCGGCACACGCTGCTTGATCTCGTCGATGATCCAGCGGCACGCATCGAAGGCGGCGCCGCGGTGCGCTGAAATCACCCCCACCCACACCGCCACGTCGCCAATCGCCAATTCTCCGATCCGGTGCACGGCGCAGGCATCGAGCAGGTCGAAGCGTTCGCGGCCCTCGGCGAGGATGCGCGCGCCTTCGGCCTGCGCCAGTTCGACGTAGGCCTCGTAGCGCAGGCCGTTCACCGCACGGCCGTCGTTGTGGTCGCGTACGCGACCTTCGAAGGCGGCCAGCGCGCCGGCACGCGGATCACCGAGGCGATCGCGCCATGCCGCGACATCGATGGGTGCATCGCTGATCCGGAAGGCGTCCATGTCAGCCCCCGGATACCGGTGGAATGAAGGCGATCTCGTCGCCCTCGGCCGTCGCGTCGGTCCAGCGCGCGAATTGGCCGTTGCAGGCCACCCGCAGGCGTTCGCGCGGCAGTGCGAAGGCATGGCGAGCACGTGCCGCATCGTACAGCTCACCGAGCGTGGCCGCTTCGACCTGGACGTCCTCGTGACTGCACCCTGCGGCATCGCGCAGGCTGGCGAAATACAGCAATCGCACGCGCATCAGTCCACCTCGCCGACGTTGCGCTTGCCGCCGCGCTTGCCCAGCAGCCGGGTCGGCCCGATCACGATCGCGTGCGAGAGCGCCTTGCACATGTCGTACACGGTCAACGCGGCGACCGCGGCACCGGTCAGGGCTTCCATCTCCACCCCGGTGCGGCCGGTGGTACGCACCTTGCAGGAGATCGTCAGGGTGCGCGCGTCGTGCCAGTCGATGGCCAGCCGGCAGCCGTCGATCGGCAGCGGGTGACAGAACGGGATCAGTTCGTGGGTGCGCTTGACCGCCATGGTGCCGGCGATGATCGCGGTGTCGATCACCGGGCCCTTGGCACTGTGCATGCCCTGCTCGCGCAGGGCGAGCGCGACCGCGACCGGGAAGCGCACCTGGCTGGCGGCCACCGCGATGCGGGTGGTGGTGGCCTTGTCTCCCACGTCCACCATGGTCGGTCGGCCGGAGGCATCGACGTGGGTCAGGGTTGGCCTGGATGCCATCAGGTCAGCCACCGATGACGTACATCTCGATGTGGCGGGCGTTGCCGGCCTCGCCACGGCGTTCGCTGTAGCGGTCGCTGCGGCGGCCCCAGAGCTGCCGCAACTGCGCGTCGAGCGCGGCCGCATCGTCCAGCCACGGCCGCAGGTCGTGCCCGGACGCGGCGAACAGGCAGGTGTAGAGCTTGCCGTCGGCCGACAGCCGGGCGCGGTGGCAGTCGCCGCAAAACGGCGCGCTCACCGAGCTGATGAAACCGATCTCGCCGGCGCCGTCGGCGTAGGCGTAGCGGCGCGCGACTTCGCCGCGATAGTTCGGATCCAGCGCCTGCAGCGGCCAACGCGCGGCGATGGTGTCGCGCAGTTGCGCCGAAGGGACCACGTTCTCGCGCCGCCAGCCGTTGCAGGTTCCCACGTCCATGTACTCGATGAAGCGCACGACGTGGCCGCTGCCGCGGAAGTGGTCGGCCAACGCCAGCACGTCGGGCTCGTTGACGCCGCGCTGCACGACTGCGTTGATCTTGATTGCGGTGAATCCGGCCTGCTCGGCGGCCGCGATTCCGGCGAGCACGTCGCGCACCTGGCCGCGACGGCCGGACATGGCGTGGAAGCGCTCCGGGTCGAGAGTGTCCAGGCTCACGGTCAGCCGCTGCAGGCCGGCCTCGCGCAGCGCGCGGGCCTGTGCGGCCAGCAGGCTGCCGTTGGTGGTCAGTGCCAGGTCCTGAAGGCCCTCGATCGCCGCCAGCCTGCGCACCAGGTGCGGAAGGTCCTTGCGCAGCAGCGGCTCGCCACCGGTCAAGCGCACCTTGCGCACGCCCACGCCGACGAAGGCGCGCACCGCGCGCTCGATCTGCGCGAACTCCAGCCGGTTCGAGCGCCCGAGCAGCGGCGTGTCCGGGTGGGTGGCCTCGGGCATGCAGTACGGGCAGCGGAAGTTGCAGGTCTCGATCACCGACACCCGCAGGTCGCGCAACGGTCGGCCCAACCGATCGCGCGGTTCGGCTTGTGCAAGTGCGGCTTGCGCAGGCGTGGGTTTGATGACCGCGTTCATCGCGCGCCGGTCTCCGGGACGGCCGGTTCGGGCAAGTCCAGCACCTGGCCCGGCCTGGCGATGCGATGCCCGCGCCGCTCCAGCGCCAGCCCGTCGGCGGCCGATTCGTAGTGGTAGAGCACCATGCGCTGGCGCAGCTCGAGCGGATACTCGCGTTCCAGGTCATCCGCGCCGGTATGCGATGGATTGCCGTGCAGGGCGCAGTCGTGGACGATGATCTCCCCGGCGTCGGCGTGACGGGCGAGCATCTCGGGAATCGGCCGGGTGTCGCCGGAGTAGGCGAAGCTGCCGCGCAGGCGCAGGCCGTACGCGGTCTCCGGAAGATGGTGGCGGGCCGGGAACACGTCGAACCACAGGCCGCCATGCCAGAAGCCGTTGGATACCGGGATCACCTGAAAACCATCCCAGAAGTTCACCGTGCCCTCGGCCAGCGCGCCGGGGTAATCGGCCACGCGCGACTGCAGGTGCGGCAGCACCCTCACCGGAACGTACAGCTTCAGCCGCCCGCGCAGGGCCTCGTCGAAGAACGCGCGAATGAACAGGCGCTCGATTCCGGCCACGTGGTCCATGTGGACGTGGGTGATGAACAGCGCGGTCGGCGTCGCCGCGTAGTGATCGAGGTAGGCGGTGAGGGCTTCCTGGCCGCAATCGATCATCAACAGCGGGGCACCGTCGCGTTCGAGCACCGCCGAGGACGAGCCCAACGCGGTCGCCGCGGCATTGCCTACGCCGAGGAAGCGCAGCTCGCAGCTCATGCCTCGCCCCGCATCTGCGCATTCCAGCCGCCGATCAGTGCCTCCCAGCCGTCGATGCTCGCTGGCGCGTCCGCGCGTGCGCCGATCCGCTTGCGCAGCGAGCGCCGCAGCCTGGCCAGGTTGGCCAGTTGCCAGGACAGCGCCGGCCGCCGCAGCAGCCCGCGGTCGAAGTCGATCAGCCAGCAGTCGTCCTGCGCATCCATCAGCACATTATCCACGTTGAGGTCGGCGTGACAGGCGCCGATGCGATGGAAGCGCGCGATGCACCTGCCGATTCTATCCCACGGCGGTGCGCCGGCCTGGTCCAGGCACTGCCCCATCGAACGCGCGCCGGCGATGCGCAAGGTCAGCAGCGCCGCGCGGTAGCCGCCACGGATGCGCCAGTAGGCTGCGGCCAGCGGCGTGGGCGCCGGCAGGCCCTGCTCGCGCAGCGCCTGCAGCAGGCGGAATTCGCGGAAGCCGCGGGTGCGCTGGGCGCCTTGCCACAGGTAGCCATCGCGGCTGAGTCTCGCAGCCAGTCCGCCGCGCCGGAACTGGCGCAGCACCGCCGCGCCGGCGGGCGTGTCCACGAACCACGCCGCGCCGCGGCCACCGACCGCCACCGCGGTTCCGCTGCCGCCGTCGCCACGCGGTTCCAGCAACGAGGCATCCACCCGCGGCAGCAGGGCCGGATCGAACACGATGCCGCCACTTCCGCCGGCATCGCGAAATTCGATCACCGCTTCGGATCCGGAATAGGCAGGGGCGTCCACGGTCTGGCAGTCTAGCAAGGCCATGCCCTCGCCTCCCCGCTCGATCTGCATCCTGCGCCTGTCGGCGCTGGGTGACGTCACCCACGTGCTGCCGGTGGTTCGCGCCTTGCGCGCCGCGTGGCCGGAGGTCGCCCTGACCTGGGTGATCGGCAAGCCCGAGCATCGGCTGCTGGCCGGCCTTGCCGGCGTGGAGTTCCTGGTGGTGGACAAGACCAGCGGCTGGGACGGCTTCAAGCGCCTGCGCCGGCAGTTGGCCGGCCGCCGCTTCGATGTCCTGCTGCAGATGCAACTGGCACTGCGCGCCAACATCCTGTCCCGCGCAGTGCGCGCCAGGCAGCGCGTCGGCTATCCGCGTGAATTCTCCAGGGAGATGCACGGGTTGTTCGTCAACCGCCGCGTCCTGGCGCCATCCCGGCCTGCGGGCGAGGTCCCGCACGTGCGCGAGGTGCTGGCTGCATTCGTCGAACCGCTGGGCCTGCCGGTGGCCGCGCCGGTGTGGGATTTTCCGATCACCGAGGAAGCCCGCGACTGGGCCGCCGCGCAGTGGCCGGCCGCGGGCCGCACGCTGGTGATCTCACCCTGCTCCAGCCACATGCTGCGCAACTGGCTGCCGACCCGCTACGCGGCGCTGGCCGACCATGCCGCCACGCGTGGCTGGCGGGTGGTGCTGTGTGGCGGCCGCAGCACGATGGAACGGCAGATGGCCGACACCATCCTGGCCGGAATGAAGCACACCGCGCTTGACCTCACCGGCAAGGACAGCCTGCAGCAAATGCCGGCCCTGCTGCAGCGTGCCGACATCGTGCTTTCGCCAGACTCCGGGCCGGTCCACATCGCCAACGCGGTCGGCACGCGGGTGATCGGTCTGTACGCCTGCACCGACCCGCGCCGCAGCGGGCCAAGTTCGGACCTGCGCTGGACGGTGGATCGGTACGCGGCAGCGGCGCAGGCCCTGCTCGGCAAACCGGCAAGCGCACTGCGCTGGGGCAGCAAGATCGAGCGCCCCGGCGCGATGGAGCTGATCGAACTGGAAGTCGTGGTGGACGCGTTCGAGCGCTGTGCGGCGGATATCGAAGGCCATTGACCCATCGTCGAACGGGATGGACGAACCGGCCTGCGGCAACCATCGCGCGGTTCAGCGCAGCGTTCCGGCACGCCGCGACAGGGTGATTCGATGCCGCCCTGTCGGATCATGAGACAGCACGCGGGCTGCGCCAGGCGAGGTGGCAGGTGCCGGTTGCCAATCGGGTTTGCACCGACTGGCGTTCATCCGGATCTCCGTCTTGCAAGCATCACGAATCGAAAGGCCGCGCCTGCCATGCCCACCCTTGGCAGTCCCCGGTGGACCGGCCAAGTGCGATCAGGGCGTCACCAGAGCGTTGATCAGCGCCGCACCGCGAGGGCTGCCCCACCCGGTCACCAGGTCGTAACCGGCCACTGCATTGAAGCCAGCGCCCTGCCCGAGATCAGGCTTGTTGTTGCCCTGCCGGATGTCATGGAATGTGGTCGCGTAGGACGTCCCACGACCGATCGCATACAGCTTGGGATTGACGAAACCGACGGTGCCGTGGCCCAGGGCGACGGACTTCTGGTTGGCCAGCGCCAGCAGGCCCGCCCAGCGTGGCGCGGCGAAGCTGGTACCGCCCCAGCCGGTCTGGAACTGGCCGTTGCTGACCGTCGGATTGTCGAAATCGGCCTCGCCGGCAACGTCCGGGTCATTGCGGTAGGTCTTGGAGCCGTGATTCGTGGCGGTGATGACACCGGCGCTCTTTTGCCACGACGGGATTTTCTCGTTCGCCTTGGCGTAATAGCCACCGCCGCTGTACGACCACCCCTTCTCCGACACCCAATGCCCGCCCGGCCCGGAGGTGGTCAGCACGGTGCCGCCGACGTTGACGATGTTCGGATCCGCCGAAGGATCCAGCCACGTCTGTGCGTTGTAGGCACCGTCGTCGCCGGTCGCATTCAGGTAGGTCTGCCCCTGCGCGGCCATTTCCTTGTAGATCGCATCGTCGGTGCGGTTGTCGAAGTCACCGCCACCCCACGAACAACTGATCACCTTGGCGGTGTTGTCGCTGACCATGCGGTTGAGGATCTGGGTCGCGCTGGGGCCTTCGTAGAACTGCACCTTCTTCAGGCCCGGCGCCATGCCGATGACGTTGACGATATCCAGGATCTGTTCGCCGTCGTCGCAGTTCAGTCCGCCGCTGCATGCCCCGCCGGTATTGACCAGGACGTTTTCCACCGGTACCGACGCGACCATGCCGGTCCTGGAGTAGAACAGGTTCAGGTCGCCGACGTGGTAGCCGTCGAAGGAAAAGATGCCCACGACCTGGCCCTTCCCGGTCAACTTCCCGTTCTTGCCGTAGTAGGCCGCGCGGATGTCGCTCGGCAGGTAGTTGCCCGATGGGCCGGACCCATGCACCTGGGTCACGGCGTCCAGCGTCTGGACGGTGCTGCCACGGCGCATGCGATTGACCTTCGGGCGCGCATCGTCCAGACCGGTGATGGCCAGCAAGGGCACGCGCAGGTCGATGCTCGGTTCGCGGTCGGCAGCGAAATAGGTGCGCGTTTCACCCGGGTTGCGGAAGTGGCGCATCTGCACGTGCAAGGCGCGGTTGATCGCGGCGACCGAACCCTGCACGCCGACGATGTGGCGATTGCGCGCGATCTCGGTGATCGCCAGCCCGTTGGCCTCGGCCCAGCGCACCACCTCGGCGTAGTCCTGTGCATTGGCGCCGAAACGTGCGGTGAATTCATCCACCGACAGATAACGGTGATAGTCCGGGCTCGACGGATCCTGCAGGCGGACCAGCAGCGCGTCGAGTTGATCCTCGTCGCGCAGCGGCAGCACCAGCGAGAAATGCAGCTTCTGGCTCGCCTCCATCGGTGCCAGACGCTCGGCTGCGCCTTGCATCACCGCCATCGGCACGCTGGCGACCAGCGGCCGCACCGAATCCTGACCTGTGGCTGCACGGACGCTGCCCGCGCCGAGCAAGGCTGCCGCCACGGCGATGCCGAGCAGACCGAGGCGGGCGGAAGACGCATGGCAATGCAGGCCGAACGAAGGATGTTGCATGGTTTGCTCCAAGGGGAAGTGTTCGTCCGGGCGCCTTCGGGCTGTGCGCCGGTGGTGGGTGGCGGTCGCGGTCAGGCTGCCGGCAAGCGATAATCCTGGTAGGACTTCTCCTCGACCAGTTGCGAGCCCAGCGCGAGGTTGATCTCGCGCTTGACCTGCGCGCGCTCGTCGTTCTCGAAATACACCGCGCGCGCGAGGCGGATGAAATCTTCGCCGAAGTCGCGGCGTTGCTCGCAGACGCGGATGGCATCCTCGATTTCCCACAAGCGCTCATTGACCGCCTTCAGGCGCGCGCGCAAGGCCGCCACGTCCTGCCCCGACGCCGGGTGCGCTGCCCAGCCTGCCTCGAGCGTGACCAGTTCGTGGCGGACGTTGGCCAGCTTGGCAGGATCGACAATGCGCTCGGCCTTGATCTGCAGGATGGCGATCTTGTCGAGCAACTCGCCGTAGGACACCGGAACGGAAATCAGGCTCATGGAGACAGGCAAGGTTCAAACCGGAAGGGGCAGCACCACGGTACCGCCCGCGGCCGCGACGAAAATCCCGTCGGTGGCTTGTGGCGCGATCGTGGAGCCCGTATCATCTGCGCCCCGCCCCGCGGGACACGCAAACCACCGGAGAGGTGGCAGAGTGGTCGATTGTACCTGACTCGAAATCAGGCGTGCGTTCATAGCGCACCGTGGGTTCGAATCCCACCCTCTCCGCCATGTTCACACTGAAACACGTTGAAAACGCAGACGATTCACGCGTCATCCAATCGTTTGTGCAGACTGGCGCCCATACCGCCGCGTGCGCTGCGCGCTGGTCAATCCGCCGCGATTCCGTACGATTTCGCCAGCAAGCTGCGCACGTGATCGCGCTCCGCATCTACCGTCGTACCCCGTTCGCGCAGGCGCTCCTCTGTTCAGCGGAACGCACTCGTGATTTCTCGCGCCACCAGTGCCTCGCTCTCCGCGACAGGTAGCGCCAGCGCGGAGCCACGCTCACCCTCGCACTCGAACCCGTTGGGCAGCGTTCGCACTGTGCCCAGCCATTCGTGGTTACACGGCCTCGGGCTTCCGAACGGGTCAAGGTAGCCCGGCTCAACCCATGCGTAACCGGCGCGCGTGCGAAAAACGAACAGTGCAGGCCGCGCCATTACGTCCCCATCCATCAGCAGTTCGACCACGGCCATGCGGTCTGGCATCAGCGGTGCACTGCTTGCGGAGGCGTTGCCGTTGTTCATCCGTGCATTGTACGTGTTGCCGGTGCTCTGGCCTCACGCGCAGGTGTTGTCGCGTGCGGCGCACCCTCTCCGCCATGTTCATGCCATTCGGCGCCGCACTGAACCGGCCTGCGGCCTCGGCGGTCCTTCGCGACTCCATGACCGTTGCCACGCACTGGGACGACCGGCGCGCCTGGCTCCCATCCCGGCCTTCTCCCGCAAGCGCGGCAAAAGGTTCGTCCGGCAGGCGTGAAAAGGCGTCGGCGGGACTTCCACATGCGCCGTCCGCCACCCGGCCGAGGATGCGCCGTCGCGCGCGGGCACCTGCCGGACGCCTCACCGCCGCCGTCGTCCGCATGGCATGCTCGCAAACCAGGATCCCAGCCGGCATGTCCGTATGACCGACACCCCACAGGCCACATCGTCTGCCGACCGCCTGGCCCGGCTGGAAGCAGTGCAAGCGGTGCTGCTGGACATCAGCCACCGCGCCGCGCGCTGCCACGACCTGCGCGAGTTCTTCACCGCCCTGCACGCGGCGATGACGCGGATCATGCGCGTGGACAACTTCTACATCGCGCTCTACGACGCGGCGGCGCATGGCGTGCGGTATGCGTTCTGGATCGACCAGAAGGATCCGCCGCCGGATCCGGACAAGGTGCATCCGCTGCGGCTGGAGGGCGATACGCCGACGATGGCGGTGATCCGCACCGGCGAGGCGCGGGTCATCGCCAGCGAGGACTGGATCGGGCGCCGCGGCAAGGGCCCGCATCGCGGCATCGGCACGCGGCCCGAGCACTGGGTCGGCATGCCGCTGTTCGGCAACGACGGGCGTGCGTTCGGCAGCATGGTGATGCAGAGCTACGCGCGCGGGTTTCGCTATGGCAGCGAGGACATCGCGCTGTTCGGGATGCTCGCCGGCCACGTGGCCGACGCCGTCGAGCGGGTGCAGTTCGCGAACCGGCTGGAGCAGGCAATCGCCGACCGCACCCGGAGCCTGGAGCGCGAGGTCGCCGAGCGCCGGCGTTCGGAGCTGTTGCAACGCGCGCTCTACGAGATTTCCGCGCTGTCGGCCAAGAGCGTCGGGCTGGACGCAACCTATGCGGAGCTGCACCGGATCCTGCGCGGGCTGATGTACGCCCGCAACATGGCGGTGATGCTGTACTACAACGACGAACACGACCTGGTCGGCTTCCCCTACTTCGTGGACGAGCGCGAGGGCGAGCCGGAGAAAAGCTATCGCCGTCCGGCCGGCCATGGCCTGACCGGTTTCGTGCTGCGCAGCCGCATGCCGCAGCTCGTCGACCAGCAGCGCTTCCAGGCGCTGGTCGAATCCGGCGTACTCCACCACGTCACCGGCAACACCGAGTTCGCCGCGTGGATCGGCGCGCCGATGATCCATCAGGGCAAGGTGCTCGGCGTGCTGATGTTGCGCAGCTACGATGCCAGCAACGTTTACGGCGACGACGACCTGGCGCTGCTGACCTTCGTGGCCGAGCACATTGCCGCCGCGCTCTCGCGCAAGCAGGCCGACGAGGCGCTGCGTGCCGCACACGCGCACCTGGCCGCCGGAAACGCCGCGCTGCAGGAAAAAAACCGCGAGCTGGAAATGACCCTGATGCACCTGGGCATGGCGCAGACGGAGCTAGTGCGGCAGGAAAAGCTCGCCTCGCTGGGCGCGCTGGTGGCCAGCATCGCCCACGAGATCAATACCCCGCTGGGCATCTGCAACACTGCGGTGAGCCTGCTGGCGGAGGAGTCGCGGCGCCTGCGCGAATCCTTCGCCCCCGAGCAACTTGCCGAACCGGCGCTGAAGGGTTTTTTCGAGTCCAGCGATGAACTGCTGGGCGTGCTGACCAGCAACACCCTGCGCGCCAGCGGGCTGATCCGCAGCTTCAAACAGGTCGCGGTGGATCAATCCTCCGAGCAGGTACGCGACGTCGTGCTGGCCGAGTCGATCGAGGACACGCTGCGTTCGATCCGTCCGAAATTCAAGCGCACCGGCCATTCCATCGCCGTGACCTGCGATTCGCACCTGCGCCTGCGCTGCGTCCCCGGCGCGCTCTCGCAGGTACTGACCAACCTGGTGCTCAATTCGATCACCCACGGCTTCGAGAACCTCGAACACGGCCACATCAGCATCGTCGCCTCCGCCGACCCGCAGGGCGTGACCCTCGACTACCGCGACGATGGCGTGGGCATGGCGCCGCAGGCGCTGCGTCGCTTGTTCGAGCCTTTCTTCACCACCAAGCGCGGCCAGGGCGGCAGCGGCCTGGGCACCAACATCATCCACAACCTGGTGACCGCCAAGCTCGGTGGCTCGCTCACGGTGGACAGCCAGCCGGGCAAGGGCCTGCACTACGCCATCCACCTGCCGAGCGAACCGCCCGAGACCGGCCGCACCTGACCTCGCGGCGACGCGCGCGCGCTCCACGAAGGCATTCGGCGTCGCGCCAGGAAACCTATGAACAAGCGGACTCCGTTCGTGGTGAGCCTGTCGAACCATGAACGGAATCGACGATTTCAGACCTTCGCTGGGTTGCGCCGGAGGCCAGGCGTCCTCGCCGGCGCCCTGGCTGCACCATGACTTTCGGCCTGGTACAAAAATATGCTTGGGACATAATATCCACGGCTTACCGTCACCCTCGCCTTCGCATGCCACTGCCCCGCCGCCTGCTTCGTCCGTCTACCGGAAGGCCCGGGCTTGGCCTGGCCCTGTGCCTCTCGCTGCTGACCGCCTGCTCACCGGCGCCGAAGCACAAGGTTGCCAGCGCGTCGCCGGTCATGGTGGCCACGGTCGATCGGGGTGCCCTGCCCGACCGCGTGCAGGCGGTCGGTACCGTGGAAGCGATCAACGCCATTGCCGTGAAATCGCGGGTGGACGGCCAGTTGCTGACCAGCCTGATCCACGATGGCGACCAGGTATCCGCCGGCCAATTGCTCTTCCGCATCGATCCACGCCCGGCGCAGGCGGCGCTGGCGCAGGCGCAGGCCGCGTTGTCCCGTGACCTGGCCGCGCGCGCGCTGGCGCAGGCGCAGGTGGATCGCTACCGACCAATCGCCGCGCAGCACTTCATTTCCGCCGACCAGATGCAGCAATACGCGGCTGCGCTGGCTGCGGCCAGCGCCAGCGTCAGGGTCGATCAGGCCAACGTGGATGCCGCGCGCCTCACCTTGGCCTACACCGACATCCATGCCCCGATCGGCGGGCGCGCCGGCCGCATCCTCGTGCAGCCCGGAAACCTGGTGAAGGCGAACGACACCAGCGCGCTGCTGACCATCAACCAGATCGCACCGATCTACGTCAGCTTCGCCATCCCCGGCGACGAGGTCGCGCGGGTGCGCGCGGCGCAGGCGAAGGGCGTGCTGGACGTGCGCGCCAGCGGCGACAAGCTCGGTGCGCCACTGAGCGGCCGCCTGGCCTTCATCGACAACGCCGTCGATCCGGCCACCAACACGGTGAAGTTGCGCGCCAGCTTTGCCAACACCGACCAGCGACTGTGGCCCGGCCAGTTCGTGAACATCACCCTGGACGTGGGCAGCGACGTGGTACTCAGCGTGCCGGATGCGGCGGTCAAGACCGGCCCTGACGGCAGTTACGTGTTCGTGCTCGCGGCCAACAAGGCACACCAGCAGAAGGTCAACATCGGCCGCAGCGTCGATGGACGCACGCTGATCGCTGCCGGCCTGCAAGCCGGGCAAACCGTGGTGACCGATGGCCAGTCGCGCTTGGTCGATGGCGGCCCGGTCATCGTGGTGACCACGCCCGCATCCTCCGGCCAGGCCGACGCCTCGCCGTGAACGTCTCCGCGATCTTCGTCCGCCGGCCGGTGATGACCCTGCTGGTGATGCTGGGCATCCTGGTGTTCGGTATCGCCGCGTACCGGCAACTGCCGGTCTCGGACCTGCCGAACGTGGATTTTCCGACCATCATGGTCAGCGCGCAGTTGCCCGGCGCCTCGCCGCAGACCATGGCCTCGGCGGTGGCCACGCCGCTGGAGAAGCAGTTCTCGTCGATCCCCGCACTGGATTCGATGACCTCCCAGAGCGGCACCGGGCAGACCCAGATCACCCTGCAATTCGCGCTCGACCGCAACATCGACGCCGCCGCCCTGGACGTGCAGTCGGCGATCTCGGCGGCGATGCGGCAACTGCCCTCGACCATGTCGGTGCCGCCGACCTTCCGCAAGCTCAACCCCGCCGACGCGCCGATCTTCTACCTCGGCCTGAGCTCGTCCACGCTGCCGCTGTCGAAGGTGGACGAGTTCGGCGAATCGCTGCTCGCCCAACGCCTGTCGATGATCCAGGGCGTGGCGCTGGTGAACGTGTACGGCTCGCAGAAGTTCGCCGTGCGCATCGACCTCGACCCGGCGGCGATGGCCGCGCGCGGGCTGGGCATCGACCAGGTCGCCGACGCGGTCGGCAAGGGCAGCGTCAACAATCCCACCGGCGTGCTCTACGGCAGCAAGCGTACCTGGAACGTCCAGGTCGATGGCCAGTTCACCGATGCCAAGGCGTTCGCCGACCTGATCGTCAGCTACCAGAACGGCGCCCCGGTGCGTCTGAAGGACATCGCCCGCGTCTACGACGGGGTGCAGAACGACAGGGTCGCCGCGTGGGTCAACGGCGGTCATCGCGGCGTGATCCTGGCCATCCAGAAGCAGCCCGGCGTCAACACCATCGCGGTGGTCGAGCGCATCCGCGCGGTGCTGCCGAAGTTCCGCGAGCAGCTTCCGGCTGGGCTGGACATGAAGGTGTTCTACGACCGCACCGAATCGATCCGCGCCTCGGTGGACGAAGTGCAGTTCAGCCTGGCGCTGGCGCTGGCGCTGGTGGTGCTGGTGATCTTCGTGTTCCTGCGCAACCTGCCGGCCACGCTGATTCCCTCGCTGGCGTTGCCGCTGGCGATCATCGGCACCTTCGCGGTGATGTACCTGTGCGACTACAGCCTGGACAACCTGTCGCTGATGGCGCTCACGCTGTGCGTGGGCTTCGTGGTGGACGATGCCATCGTGATGCTGGAGAACATCTCCCGCCACATCGAGATGGGCAAGACGCCATTGCAGGCCACGCTGGATGGGTCGAAGGAAATCGGCTTCACGATCGTGTCGATGACCATCTCGCTGGCGGCGGTGTTCATCCCGCTGCTGTTCATGGGCGGCATCATCGGCCGCCTGCTGCACGAGTTCGCGGTGACCATCGTGGCGGCGGTGCTGGTGTCCGGGCTGGTGTCGCTGAGCCTGACCCCGATGCTGTGCAGCCGCATGCTGCATTCCCACAAAGGCGAGACCCACGGCCGCCTGTACCAGTCGTTCGAGCGCATGTTCGACGCCATGCAGGCGTTCTACCGGCGCACGCTCGACCTGGGGCTGCGCCATCATCGCTGGGTGATGGGCGGATTCTTCGCGATCCTGCTGGCCACCGCGGGGCTGTTCTGGATCGTGCCCAAGGGGTTCCTGCCCGATGACGACATCGGTCAGTTGTTCGTGTTCACCCAAGCTGGGCAGGACATCGGCTTCGATGCCATGGCCGAGCGGCAACAGCAGGCCGCGCGGATCATCCAGGCCGACCCGAACGTGGCGCGGGTGATCTCGTTCATCGGCGTGTCCTACAGCAGTTCCACCCTCAACCTCGGGCGCATGGTGGTCGCGCTCAAGCCCGCCCGGCAGCGCCTGCCGGCCGCGCAGGTGGTGCAGGAGTTGCGGCCCAAGCTGCAGGGCATCCCCGGCTTCAAGGTGTTCCTGCAGGCGATCCCGACCATCCGCCTGGGCGGCCACCTCACCCAGACCCAGTACCAGTACACCCTGCAGGACGTGGACACCCGCGAGCTGTTCGCCTACGTGCCCAGGCTCACCGCCGCGATCGGCCGTCTGCCCGGCTTCCAGGACGTGGTATCCGACCTGCAGATCGCCACCCCGCAGGTGGATGTGCGCATCGACCGTGGCGCCGCGGCGGCAGTCGGGATCACCGCGGCGCAGATCGAGGATGCGCTCTACGCCTCCTTCGGGCCGCAACAGGTGGGCACGATCTACACCGCCATCGACCAGTACTGGGTGCTGCTGCAGGTCGATCCGAAACTGCAGGACGACCCGTCGATCCTCGGCCAGATTTACCTGCACGGCAGCGGCGGCAAGCCGGTGCCGCTGTCGGCGGTGGCACACTTCGACCGTTCGGTCGGACCGGCGACCATCACCCACCTGGGCCAGGTGCCGTCGGTGACGATTTCCTTCAACCTCGCACCCGGCGTGTCGCTGAGCCAGGCGGTGGAACGGGTGCAACAGGCGGCCAATGACCTGCATGCACCGGCCGGGATCACTGGCTCGTTCCAGGGCACCGCGCAGGCGTTCCAGTCCTCGGTCAGCGGCATCGGCCTGCTGCTGGTGCTGGCGGTGTTCGTGATCTACCTCGTGCTGGGCATCCTCTACGAGAGCTTCATCCACCCGCTGACGATCCTGTCCGGCCTGCCCACCGCGGCCTTCGGCGCGCTCATTACCCTGCTGGCGTTCCGCATCGACCTGAGCCTGTACTCGGCAGTCGGACTGATCATGCTGATCGGCATCGTCAAGAAGAACGCGATCATGATGATCGACTTCGCGATCGCTGCCCAGCATGAAGGCAGGCCGGCGCGGGAGGCGATCTTCGAGGCCTGCATGGTGCGCTTCCGGCCCATCATGATGACCACCTTCGCGGCACTGCTCGGCACCGCGCCGATCGCCTTGGGCCTTGGCGCCGGCGCCGAATCGCGTCGGCCGCTGGGCCTGACCGTGGTTGGTGGCCTGCTGGCCTCGCAGTTGCTGACGCTGTACCTGACACCGGTGGTGTACCTGTACTTCGAAAAGTTGCAGGCGCGAATGCGGCGGCGCCGCGCCAATCCGCCACATCCTGTGCCACAGCCGGGCTGAGAGCCTGTGAAAAAATCGCCCACCTGCTGCGGACGCCGCCAAACGCCTCTGGCGGCGGCCCGCGGCGCGAAAACTGCGGTCATTTGGTTCACCAAACTCCCTTGTTTTCACGCAACGCGCCTTGCCAGAGACGCCCGGCAGCGCCCTCGTGACGGCGTTCGAATTTTTCACAGGCTCTGAGGGCGCCTACACTGTCGCCACGGTCGCCCTGCTGGCGGCGCGAGAGCCGTCATGAGCACACCCAACCCCGACGCGCCCGCGCGCTTTGCCGACCTCGATCTTCCCGAACCGCTGTTGCGCGCCCTTTCCGACGTCGGCTACGAGGCGCCATCGCCGATCCAGGCGGCAAGCCTGCCGCCGCTGCTGGCCGGGCGCGACCTGATCGGCCAGGCGCAGACCGGCACCGGCAAGACCGCCGCCTTCGCGCTGCCGATCCTGGCGCGGGTGCATGCCGCGCGCATTCGCGCTGTGGATACCGCGCCGGCGCGCGCAGCCAGCCCGCGTCCACCGCGCGCACTCGTGCTGGCGCCCACCCGCGAGCTCGCCATCCAAGTCGCCGAGGCGTTCCAGCGCTACGCCGCGCACCTGCCCGACTTCCACGTGCTGCCGATCTACGGCGGCCAGGGCTACGGCCCGCAACTGTCGGCCCTGCGCCGCGGGGTGGAAGTGGTCGTGGGCACGCCAGGACGGGTGATCGATCACCTGGAGCGCGGCACCCTGGACCTGTCGGGGCTGGAATGCCTGGTGCTGGACGAGGCCGACGAAATGCTGCGGATGGGCTTCATCGACGACGTCGAGACGGTGCTGAAAAAGATTCCCGAGCAGCGCCAGGTAGTGCTGTTCTCGGCCACCATGCCAGGCCAGATCAAGCGCATCGCGCAAACCTACCTGCGCGACGCGGTGGAAATCGCGATTGCGGCCAAGACCACCACCGCCGCGGGGATTCGCCAGCGCTACTGGATAGCGAGCGGTGTCAACAAGCTCGACGCCTTGACCCGCATCCTGGAAGCCGAACCCTTCGAGGCCATGCTGGTGTTCGCGCGCACCAAGCAGGGCGCCGAGGAACTGGCCGGCAAGCTGGCCGCACGCGGGTTCGCAGCGGCGGCAATTCACGGCGATGTCGCGCAGCCGCAACGCGAGCGCGCGATCGCCAGCCTGAAGGAAGGCCAGATCGACATCCTGGTCGCCACCGACGTCGCTGCCCGCGGGCTGGACGTGGAGCGGATCAGCCACGTGCTGAACTACGACATTCCCTACGACACCGAGAGTTACGTCCACCGCATCGGCCGCACCGGGCGCGCCGGGCGCACCGGCGAGGCGATCGTGTTCGTCGCCCCGCGCGAGCGGGGCATGCTGAGGGCAATCGAGCGCGCGACCCGGCAGCAGATCGAGCCGATGCAGTTGCCGAGCATCGAGACGGTCAACGACCAGCGGGTGGCGAAGTTCCTCGGCCGCATCGACGAGACCTTGGCCAGCGATGGCCTGGACCTGTTCCGCGAACTGGTGGCCCGCTACGAGCGCGAGCGCGAGGTTCCGGCGATCGAAATCGCTGCCGCCCTGGCCAGGCTGGTGCAGGGCAAGCAGCCGCTGTTGCTGGATCGCCCACCCACCTTCGCGCCGACCGCGACCCGGCACGAACCCGCCGCGCCCGCCCAGCGCCCTGGGCACGGCCCATCGCGGGCAGCGCCGGGAGGCGCGGAATCGCGCGCAGCCGGCCGCAGGCATGCCGGCGGTTCGGAAGCTGCCGATGCGCAAGCCACGCCGGATGCTGCATCCAAACCTCCTCGCCCCATCGTCCACAACACCGCCGAAGCGCACTTCGAGCACGACGAACCACCGCGCAAGGCGACGCGGCGTGCGCGCGACGAACCCGAGCCTGGCATGGAAACCTTCCGCATCGAGGTCGGTCACATCCACGGCGTGCAGCCTGGCAACATCGTCGGCGCGATCGCCAACGAAGCCGACCTGGAAAGCCGCTACATCGGACGCATCGACATCCGCGACCAATTCAGCCTGGTGGATCTGCCCGTGGGCATGCCGCGGCAACTGCTGGAACATCTCAAGCGCGTGCGCGTGGCCGGGCAACCGATCCGGATCCATCGCGTGGCGGCGGAAGGTGCGGAGGCGCCGCCGTCCAGACCGCCACGGGCACCCCACGCGCGCAAACCACCGCCGCACCGCGGCGCCAGTCATTCCTCGCGCAAGCCGCCGCCACGCAGGGGCGGTTGATCGTGCGCATCCTGGCGCGGAGCGCCGTCGGTCGTGATATCGCAACGCCGCGGCAATCCGGTTCTCGTCGGTCACCTTGCAAACGAACAACGGCTCATCGTTGATCCGCCGCGACCGATTGTCAGTCAATGCATGCATGCGCCCGGGACGCGAATCGCCCGTGCGAAATTGGCTTGACTGGACCGTCGAGCAACGCGTCAGGCAACTCACCGGCCCACCACCGGCACGGTGAGAACAACTTGCGTTGCCGGCATGATTTCGTGGGGATACCTCAGAGTCTGACCTTTTCGATTCTCGTGAATCGGCAACCTCGGTTCCAGCGTGCGTTGTAGGATGCCCTTGCGTGATTCGTGCCGATCCGTGCGGCGGGGGCGGACGCGATGGTCGATGAAACATTGCATCAGGACGACACCTGGGACGGCGCGCGCAGCGAGGGCCCGGGCACGGTGGTGGGTGCGTACACCCTGGTGAGGCGGCTTGGCGAGGGTGGCTTCGGGGATGTCTGGGAGGCCACCCAGGAGGAGCCGGTCAAGCGCCGGGTGGCGTTGAAGGTGCTCAAGCTGGGCATGGACACCCGCGAGGTGGTGGCGCGCTTCGAACTGGAGCGGCAGGCGCTGGCGCGGATGGAGCACCCGCACATCGCCCACGTGATCGACGCCGGGGCCACCCCGGCCGGGCGGCCGTACTTCGTGATGGAGTACGTCGACGGGGTGCCGATCGACGCCTACTGCGCCAGCGGCAAGCTGGCGGTGGCGGCAATCCTGCGCCTGCTCGTGCAGGTTTGCGCGGCGGTGGGCCATGCCCACACCAAGGGCATCATCCACCGCGACCTCAAGCCCGGCAACGTGCTGGTCGGCGAACACGACGGCGGTGCGTTCGCCAAGGTGATCGACTTCGGGATCGCCAAGGCGACCGGCGACGAAGGGCGCCGGGACGCGCAGGCCACGCAGTTGCACCAGGTCGTGGGCACGCCGCGCTACATGAGCCCCGAGCAGGCGATGGGCAGTGCCGACATCGACATCCGCACCGACATCTATTCGCTGGGCGTGATCTTGTACGAGCTGCTTACCGGCAGCACGCCAGTGGAGCGCGAGAAGCTGGCCACGGCCTCGATCGCCGACACCCAGAAGCTGATCTGCGAGATCGACCCGCCGCGACCGAGCGCGCGGGTGCTCAACCAGGCGACTGCGCTGAACGCGGTGGTGACCTTCCGCCCGGCCGATCCGCGCCGGCTGGCGCGGACGATCCGCGGCGACCTCGACTGGATCGTGATGAAGGCGCTGGAAAAGGAGCCGGCGCGCCGCTACCAGAGCGCGGCCGAGTTCGCCGACGATCTGCGCCGGTATCTGGACGGCGAGGCGGTGTCGGCCGTGCCGCCCTCGCCGGGCTACCGGGCCGGCAAGTTCGTGCGTCGCCACAAGACGATGGTGGCGGCCACAGCCCTGGTGGCCGTGTCGCTGGTCGCCGGCATCGTGGCGTTTGCCTGGCAGGCGCGGATCGCGCGCGAGCAGGCGCGGGTGGCGCAGCAGCGGGCGGACGAACTGCAGCAGGTGTCGGATTTCCAGGCCGCGATGTTCGAGCAGCTCGACGCGCTCAAGCTCGGGCGGATGCTGGGCGAACAGGTGCGCGGGCAGGTCGCGCAACGGCTGCAGTGGAATTCGATCCCATCGGCCGAACGCGAGACCAGGCGCGCGCAGTTCGCGCAGCAGTGGCAACAGGTGGACGCGGCCGCGGCGGCGACCGGGCTGGTGGACGAGGCGATGCTCGACCCGGCGGTGGCGGCGATCGACCGCCAGTTCAAGCGCCAGCCGTTGGTGGACGCGGCCTTGCGCGAGGCGATCGCCAGCGCGTATCGGCGGATGGGCCGCTACGCGACGGCGGTGACGCTGCTGCGGCAGGCGGTTGCGATCCGCCAGCGCGAACTGGGCGCGAACGACTCGCGGACCCTGGTCGCGCTCAGCCAGCTCGGGGGGAGTCTGTCGTACACCCACGATTTCGCCGAGGCCGAATCGCTGTTGCGGCAGGCCCTGGCCGGTCTGCGCCGGCAACTGGGCCCGCGCGATCCGCGCACGCTCGCCGCCGTCAACGCACTGGCCGTGGTGCTGGACAAACAGGGGCATCTTCCGGAAGCCGAGGCGCTGGCGCGCGTGGCAGTCGCCGGCAGGCAACAGGCGCTCGGGCCGAACCACAAGGACACGCTGCAAGCGCTCGGCAACCTGGCCCTGGTGCTCGATGACCAGGGCAAGGCCGCCGAAGCCGAGCGCACCTACCGGCAGGTGCTGGCCTTGTCGCAACGGATCAACGGCCCCGACGATCGGCAGACGATCATCGTCGCCAACAACCTGGGCAACCTGCTGTGCGACCACGGCCGGCGTGCCCAGGGCGTGGTGTTTCTGCGCCAGGCGCTGGCCAGCGCACGCCGCGCCTGGGGCGGCGACCACCCGCGCACCCTGCAACTGGCCACCAACCTCGGCGAGCAACTGCGGATCGACGGCCAGCTCGACGCCGCCGAGCCGCTCTTGCGTGAAGCGCTCGATCGCAGCCGGCAGATCGTTGGCGACGACCAGCCGGCGACCCTGATCGCCCTCGACGCTTACGCCAGCTTGCTGCTCGCCAGGAGCCAGTTTGCGCAATCCGAAGCCTTGCTGGCACCGGCCGAAGCGGCCGCGCGCAAGGCTTTCGCCGACAACGAGAGCCGCCGGCTGGCGTTCTACCTGCTCCATCGCGGCCAGGCCCGGGCCGCGCTGCGACGCTACACGGACGCCGAGCGCGACCTGCTCGAAGCCGAACCCACCTTGGCGGAGGTCATGGGCGCGGAAGATGCGACCACCCGGACCTGCCGGCGCGCCTTGGCCGACTTGTACGCCGCCTGGGACAAGGCCGAGCCGGGCCACGGCCACGCCGCCAAGGCGGCGCGCTGGCGGGCGATGCGGGATGCAACCGGCAAGACTTGAACGCTGACCGGCCACCGCGAGGTGGGCGATCCTGCGGTCGGCCCGGATTCGGATCTCGTTGCCAAGCCCCGTTGCGGGGCCAGCGTGCGCGTGGCGACCTGCCTGGCGTTCATGCGTTCATCTTGTCTGCTGATCCGAATCGACCACGATCAGCATCGTGGACGTCTTCCGATCCGCGGCCTGTCGGTCGCGATCCAGGCGATGTCCGCAGTCGCATCCGTTTGCCGTATCGACATGATTGGATACGCATGGCGATCACGGGAGCAATCCATGGCATTCAGGAACTGGCTGGCAACTCTGGCGATGTTGGTATTGGCTGCGTTTGCGCTGGGACAGGTGCGCGCAGCGGACATGCCGGGGGCTTCGGATCACCCTGCGGTGGAGCGGTTTGCCGGCAGCAGCATCGTCGGCTACGAGGTGCACGATTTCGATGCGCTGGACTTCCAGACCTCCACGTTCAAGGAGTTCGACCTCGGCAAGCATGCGCGCGTGTATGTGAAGCCACCCCTGCATCTGGAGGGCAAGCTCACCCGCTTCTGGTACGAGGCGCCGGGCAAGACCCGGTCGCTGGAGATCTATCGCAACTACGCCAACGAGCTGACGACGCACGGATTCCACGCACTTTATGATTCGACCCGCGACCCGGCGGCGGGCCAATGGACGAACTTCCTGGCCTCCATGTCCAGCGATGGCACGGATTACATCAAGAACGATCGTTCGCAGTACGTGTTCTATTCGGCGAGCAGCCGTTCCCTTCACACTGGCACATTCCAGAAGGGCAATGTCACCGTGCGTCTGACGGCGATCGATTGGCCGCAGGAGGACAAGTCCTTCAAGGCCGTGCAGGGCGCCTACATCGCGGTGGACGTGATGGAAACCCAGGCGATGGCACAGAAGATGGTGGTGGTCAGTGCTTCGGAAATCAGCCAGTCGTTGACCGCCAATGGCAAGGTGGCCATCTACGGCATCCTGTTCGACACCAACAAGGCCATCATCAAGCCCGCCTCGCGGCCCTCGATCGACCAGATCGCGACGTTCCTCAAGGCCAATCCGCGCGTGAAGCTGCACGTGGTGGGCCATACCGATAGCGTCGGCAGCTTCGAAAGCAATCTGCAGCTCTCGCGCCGCCGCGCCGAGGCCGTCGCCAAGGCGCTGACGCAGGAATACGGGATTGCCGCGGGTCGGCTGATCGCCAACGGCGTGGCCTCGTTGGCGCCGGTTGCTTCCAATGCGACCGAGGATGGACGCGCCAGGAATCGTCGCGTGGAGCTGGTGTTGCAGTAAGGTACCTGCGGGCATCGAATTTCCGCCGGCATTTTTCGTGAGCCGTGGTTGCGATGGATCGATCGTCGGCCCAGCTCGATGCGCGCGGAAGTGAGCGCGCAAGCGCGGATTGGCGCAGGTACCTCGTAGCGCACGACGGTCGGTCGCCCTTCCGCAGTTGCGCTTCGCTTCACTCGCCGTGATCCGCTTGTGAGAGGACTTTCACCTCCAAGAGTGCGCCCGTGTCGGGCGCACAACAAAAACGCCCAACCGAGAACGCTTGGGCGCTGGATATTGGTGGTGCTGAGGCGACCGCACGCGGCCTATCAAGGATTCGGCCACTTTCATTTGCCGATTTTGACGCGCATGAGCGGGAGTTGGCCTTGACAGCCCTTGCAGGTGGCGATTGTTTTACGGCTGTCTGGGTGGCCACATCCGCGCGGTATGCACCAGGGCCAGAATCCACACGGTGTTGTCCTGCACCTCGTAGACCAGTCGGTAGCTTTCGTGCGGGATGAGTTCGCGTGTCCCTGCAATCAGTCCTGCTTTGCCAAGGTGCGGGGTTCGGCCAAGCGACCTGCCGTCTCAGCGAACAGTTTATCCATCCGGATGGCGGCGAGCGGATTGTCCTGGCTGATGTAGTCAAAGATGTCGGCACGGTCTTGCTCGGCGGCGGTCGCCCAGATGACTCTCATGCCCCTGCGCCGCCAGCCTTGGCCAGCGACTGTGCGCGTCGTGCAGCGAAGCGTGCCTCGACCTCATCGGCGCTGGCGTAGTCACCGGCCCGGATTTGCTCCCGCGCATCCGCGACCTTGCCACGCAGGAATTCCTCGTACTCGCGCGATTGGCGCTGGCGCTGCACGAATTCACGCATCAATTCACGCAGGATCTGCGAAGCCGGGCGATGGCTGGCCTCAGCCTCGGCCATGAACTCAGCGCGCAGCTCTGGCTCGAGCTTCATGGTGAAAACGGCTTCTTTGGACATGGTGTGCCTCCTAAGGAAAGTCTGAACAAGCCGAAAGCCCTACCGGTTTGCTGCCGCAAACCGTTGATTCCGTTCATGGTTCGACAGGCTCACCACGAACGGAATCCAATTGGCTGTTCCCTAACGTCTTGCATACTGACCAAGTATATACGTTGTCAGTATTCAAGTCATCCGCGATGGGCTGGGCACCCTGCTCAAGAATCGCTTGCCAGCATTGAGTCTCAGCGCCTTCATCGTGCCATTTCAATGGACGCAACGATGAGCGAACAATTCCTTTCTCCGATAGATCCAGCCATCCGCTGGGCACTGCACGCCCAGACGCTGACGACGTGGCGTAGCCTCCGGCGCGGCCCACCCTTCGTCAAGCTGGGCAAGACGGTGCGCTATGCGATGAGCGACGTGCTCGAGTTCGAGCGCAATGGCCTGCGCAAGCCCGTTCCCAAGGCCGCACCCAAGATGGTCGTGCCGGAAGAACTCGGTCCGCAGCCGACCGTTCGTGACGTGGCAGCCAGCCTGAGTCTCGGGGGCTGCGACGGTGGGGCAATCGAGGACATCCACAATCAATTTCAAGCCTGCCAACCAGAATAGAGGGTGTCCTGGATCCGCTGGATCCACCGCTGGATCCGCCGGAAGTCACCCTCACGAACGGCACGAGAGAGGCGCGGTGCGTCCCGGCAGACTGATTCCGGGGCGCGCACGGCGCGCGATCACGCATGGAAGGGATGCATGAACTGCGAACTTGTCATCGATGCGGTGCAATACCGCTACCCGGGAGGCCAGGAGGCCGTGGCGGGCATCGATCTGCGGATGGGTCCGGGCATCCTCGGCCTGCTGGGTCCCAACGGCGCCGGCAAATCCACGCTGATGCGTATTTTGGCGACGCTGTCGAAGCCCACCTCGGGCCGCGTGCTGTGGAACGGCGTGGACATTGCGCGCAAGCCGGACGCGTTGCGCACGGAACTGGGCTACCTGCCGCAGGACTTCGGCGTCTATCCGACCCTGAGCGCGCGGGAATTTCTCGCCTATCTGGCGGCGGTCAAGGGCTTGCCGTCGGCGCGTGCGAAGTCGCGCGTCGAAACTTGCCTCGCGCAGGTTGGATTGACCGAAGCGGCCGACCGCCGCCTTGGCGATTACTCTGGCGGCATGCGCCAGCGCGTCGGCATCGCCCAGGCCCTGCTCAACGATCCGAAGCTGTTGATCGTCGACGAACCCACGGTGGGACTGGATCCCGAGGAACGCCTGCGCTTCCGCCACCTGCTCACGGACCTTGCCGGCGAGCGCCTGGTGATCTTGTCCACCCACATCGTCTCCGATGTCGAGGCCAGCGCGACCGATCTGGCGGTGATGGCGAAGGGAAAGCTGCTGTTCCACGGTGCCCCCGAGCCGCTGCTGGCACAGGCGGACGGCCGCGTCTGGGAATGGCTGGTGCACGATTCCAAGGTTGCCGAGTTGCGCACGCGGCTGGCGATCAGCGCCTCGTTGCGGCGTCCGGATGGCGTGCGCCTGCGCGTGGTTTGCGATGCGCCGCCTTCGCCGGACGCGCGGCTTTGCACGCCCGACCTCGAAGACGCCTACCTCGGCCTGTTGACGCGCGCGGCGGCTTGACATGGACGCCCTGCGCCGCTTCCTCGCGATCCTCGCCACTGACCTGCGCGACCGCAGTCGCACGCCGCGCTTCCTGGTCGTGCTGGGACTCGTCGCCGCCACGACATGGTGGTGCTTCCCGCCGACCAGCGCCGGGTACATCACGGTCGGTCTGGGCGACCATGCGCGTGGCGCCTATTCGAGCGCGTGGATTGGCATGGTGCTGGCCTTGATGTACGCGACGCTGCTGTCGCTGCTGGGCTTCTACCTCGTGCGCGGCACCCTGGTGCGCGATTTCGAGACGCGGGTGTGGCAACTGCTGGTGGCGACGCCGATGACACGCCGCGGTTACCTGCTGGCGAAGTGGGCCAGCCACATGGCGGTATTCACGCTGATGATGCTGGTCGGCACGGCAATCGGGCTGGTCGTGCAGTGGCTGCGCGCCGAGGACCGCAGCTTCGACTTGATCGAACTGGCGAAACCGCTGCTGGTGATCGCGCTGCCGTCGTTCGCGATGACGGCGTTCTTCGCGATCGTGTTCGACCTCGTGCCATGGCTGCGCCGCACTGGCGGCAACGTGCTGTACTTCTTCGTGTGGATGTTCGTGTTCGTGACCGCGATGACTTTCATCGATTCCGGCCACGCGGCCTGGGCACAGCACACCTGGCTCAGCGATCCGAATGGCGTCGCCCTGGCCGAGCGCGATCTCTACCGCCATGCCGTGGCCCAGGGCCTGCGCCCCGACGACAGCGGCCTGTCGATCGGCGTGAATCCGACCTCGTACGTCACCCGTTTTGCCTGGACGCACTGGTCGCTGCGGTCGGTCGACGTCCTCGGGCGCCTGCTTTGGCTCGTGCTGCCGATGGCTGGCGTCGCCGCGCTGGCGCCGTTGCTCGATCGCGCCGCCGGGAAAGCCGGGTCGTCCTCCGCGAATCCCCAGACGAGAGCAGGAGCGAAGTTGCGCTGGCTCGATCCGCTGCTGCGTCCTTTCGAGTTCTCCGCGACCGGCAAGCTGTTCGCCGCTGAATGCCGGCTGGTGCTGCGTCAGCGCGGCAGCGGATGGTGGCTGGTGATGCTGGCATGCCTGGCAATCCAGGCCTTCGGCAGCGGCGACGCCATCGGCATCGGCGTGATCGGAGCATGGTTGTTCTGCACGGACCTGTTCGCCCGCGCCGTGCTGCGCGAGCGCGAGACGCGCACCGGCGCAATGGTCTTTGCCGCGGCAGGAGCCGTAACGCGCGTGCTGCTCGCACGCATCGGCGTTGCCCTGTCGATCGGGCTCGCAGTCGTGGCCCCTGCGATGATCCGCATGGCGGGGCATGACGCATCGGCCTTCCTTGCGCTGGTTGCGACCGCCGGCGGCGTCGCGCTGGCTGGTCTGGCCCTCGGTGCAGCCTGCCGCAGCCCGCGACCGTTCGAAATCACGATCGTCGCACTGGCTTACGCCGGCGTGCAGAACGTCGGCCCGCTGGCGGTTGTAGCGCATCCGGCGGACGCCCTGCGCCTGCAGGCCTTGCTGCTGCCGGCCTGCGCCGTCGCGCTGCTGCTGGCCTGGCCACGCCTGGCCCGCGCTCGCACCTGAACGTGCGGATTGCGCTGTGGCAATCCGGTAACGCGATCGTCACAGCTTCGATCAGCTCAGCAGGCCGGACAACGCATCCGGGTGCAGGTGCCAGCCCAGCAGCCCGGCCAGACCCATCAGCACGCCAAAACCGGTCGGGATCAACGCGATCCCGTACAGCCAGCGCTTGTGAGTAAGCGCGGTCATCGCCAGCATCGAGATGGCGATCGCCAGCAATGCATCGGACAGGTCGAACTGGTCGTCACGGTAATTGAGGGCGTTGTACTGCGCGCCATCGGCAATGGCCTTGGCCTTCACCTGCCGCTTCTTGGCCTCCTGGTCCTTGACCAGCGCGTCGAAGCGGGCTGCGGCCGAGGCAAAGGCAGGCTGGGCGGAGGGTGGTGCCGTCGCCGCCTGCAAGTTCACCTGGGCCAGCGCCGCCCTGGCGACTTCCTCACGCAGGTTGCGCGCCTGGTAAAAGCCCCAGTCGTCGATGCGGTCGGCCTGCGCCTGCGCCATCGCCTGGCAGATGTTGTCGTCCTTGATCTTGCACACCGCCATGAACGTGGCCAGCAGCGCCACTGTGATCGCAACCCAGGCATTCAGCCGCGCGTTGGCACGGTCCCTGGTCGGCTCGCCTTCGTCACGCGCGCCTTCGACCGTTTCCATCAGATCAACGTCCATCGCAACTGCCCCGCCGCAAGAGGGCGCGGAGCCTGACAGGACGACGTTAGCTTTTCCTCTACGCGGCCCACGCCAGGCCATGGCGTGGGCCTGGCCGCTCCATCAACTGCGCGGAACGATCGCCGGCATCGGCGCCAGCACCCACTGCGGGAGCGGGTCGCGGGGTGCGGGCGCGGCAAGTCCGACCCGTGCGCGGATCGATGGCGACACCGGGACCGCCACGGCCGCCGTCTTTCCGCCGCTGGGCAGGAAGAAGTAGTCGCCGCTCTGGTGGCCGGAGAACTTGATCGCCGCGTAGCCAGGATCCTGCGGCAGCGCGGCGTTGACCGCAGTCAGTGCCATCGAACTGGCCACCTGCCGGTACAGGCGTTGCGCGTTGAGCAGGCGCGTATTGTCCTGCAGCGCGTTGACGAAGGCGCGGGTGAAGTAGGAGTGCTTGCCCGAACCGACGTCGGCAACCGGCTGCACGCCACCGGAAGTCAGCGCAGTACGTGACTTTCCGGCATCCATCTTGCTCACCCAGTCCGCCCACTTGCTGGGCGAGAGCACGGACGGATCGAACACCGGCACCGAGGCGCGGGTCATGGTGCCCGAATAGCACGAATCGGCCACCACGAGGATATGGCGCGACTTGATCGTGCTCAGGATGTCGCTGATGGCGGCATTGGAGATCCAGGTCGTGGCGACCCCGGCCTTGGCGTCGGTGGGAATCCAGTAACCCTGCGCGCCCTTGAGCTCGCCGTGGCCGGCGAAATACACCAGCAGATTGTCGTTCGGGCCGAGTTTTTCACGCATCGTGTTCAACGCGGTCAATGTCTCCAGGCGCGAGGCATCCAGCAGCAAGGTGGTCTGGTAACCGTAACGCGCACGCAAAACCTGCGAGACCGCGGTGGCGTCGCTGCGCGCACTCTTCAGGGTCGGGTAGCCGCCGTCCTGATAGTCGTCGTTGCCGATGATCACCGCATAGCCGTTGCCGGTGCGGAACCCGGCTGGAACCGAGCCGATGCCGCCGCCGGAACCCCCGGCGCTGGCGGTCGACCCACCGCCGGCCTGCGCGATCACGTTGAAATCCATGCCCATGCGTCCGCCGGCCTTGCCGGTGGCGACGACCGCCACCGCGGCACCACCTGCCGGGACGCTGATCTTGGCGGTGAAGGTGCCGTTGGCGCTGACCGCGACCGGCTGGTTGTTCACCGTCACCCTGGCGATCGCCTGCGGTTGGGTCACCTGCCCCACCAGCTCATGCGGACCGGGTGCGCCACGGACCACGGCGGTGTTCTTGCCACGCGTGGCGATGACCACCGGTTCGAGCATCTGCAGCGAGGGCGAGCCGCCGGCCAGCACCGTGCCGCCGGAGCGGTCGATGCCGATGCGCTGCTGCAGCGAGGCAATCTGGCGATTCTGCTGGCGCACCTGGATCTGGTTGTCCACCAGTTGGTTTTCCAGCAGCTTCATCAATTCGAAGTCCTGCTTCTTCTTCGCCGGCGCGCGCGTCTGCAGGTTGCGGATCTGGTTCTGGAACTGCGCACGCTGGCTGGCGAGCTGACCCTTGAGCTTGTCCACTTCGGCCGCATCGGCGTTGTCGCCCTGCGCGTCGGCCAGTGCGTCGGCCTTGGCCTGCAGCTCCGCGCGCGCCTGCGCGACCTTGGCGGCCACTTCGGCACCCACCGAGGCGCGCACCTTGGCCAGCCGGGCCTGGGTGTCGTTCAACTGGCTTTGTGACGCGGACAGCGCCTTTTTCTTCTCGTCAAGCTCGTTCTGCAAGTCCTTGACCTGCTGCTGCAGGTTCTGGATCTGGGTGTCCTTCTGCTGCAACTGCACCTGCACCGTGGAGGAAAACACCAGGTCGTCGCCGGTGATGCCTTGCGCCTGGCGGTAGTAGTTGATCGCCTGCACCTCATCCTTGGGCACGCCAAGGCCTTCCTCGTACATGTAGCCGAGATTGATCATGGCGCGGTTGTTGCCCTTGTCGGCAGCCTTCTTGAACCACACCATCGCCATCGCGTAATCCGGGTCGGTGCCCAGGCCCTTGAGGTAGATCTCGCCGACGTAGTTCATCGCGTCCACGTCGCCGGTCATCGCCGAGTCCATCCACACCTTCAGCGCGGTCTGGTAGTTGGCGCGGTCGAAGGCCACGTACTCGCCGCCGCGGATCTGGCAGTCGGCCTGGGTGGTGCGGATCGGGCGGCGCGCGCTCATGAAGGTCGCCTGCGCACCGAGGCGGCGGATCTGGCCCGGCAGCAGGCAGTCCACCACCAGCAGGTCTTCGGCGTTGCGAATCGTCGCCGCCTGCGCGCTCGGCGCAGCGACACCGCCGAAGGCAAGGCCGATCGCGGCCGTCAAAACGGTGAAACGAAGGGAAACAGGACAGCGCAACGATGTGTTCATGGGGCGAAGCTCCGTGGAGGACATTCGCGACCCGCGCCGCCCGTTGCAGCGGCGCGCGAGCCGCTATACTGGGTGCGCCGAGTATAGGCATTCCTTGGGGGAAAATGCGATGCGTACACACCTTGCCGGGCTACCGTCCGTCAGTCGCCTCACGGCTCGCCGGATGGATCCACGCAAGGTGTTCTCCAGGGCCATGATGTTGCTGCTGCTGATCCTTGGCAGCAGTTGGAGCCACGGCGCGCTCGCCGCCAGGGCCCCCACCCAGTGCAACCTGGCAAGCAACGCGCCGACCTCGCAGAACGGGTTCACCGGCGGCGCGGTCGCCTTCAGTTTCCAGGTCGTCAACATCGCCTTCTGCAACGGCGCCGTCCCGGGCAACACCACGACCGACACCATCACCATCGCCAGCGATACCACTGGCGGCGCGTCGATCATCGCCCCCGCACCGGCGCAATACGTCGGTGGCGCCAATGCTTACGTCCCGTTCACCCTGCAATTCGGGCCGAGCGCCGGCACCGTGACCGTGAACGTGACCTGCACGGCGTTCTGCGGCCCGACCCCCACGCTGACCTACACCGCCACCGCGGTGGTCCCCAATCCACAACTGACGTTGGGCAATGCGGTCACCGGCAGCACCGATCCGGACAACAGCGGCAACGTCAGCCCAGGTGATGTGCTCACCTACACGGAGACAGCCAGGAACAGCGGCAACGTGGTACTCAACTCGGTCACCGTGCGCAGCTCGTTGACGCCTGCCACGCAATTCTGTGACCCGCTTCCGGTGAATGCCACCTGCACGCTCACCTTCAGCTACACGGTGACCTCGACTGACGCCACCAACACCAGGGTAACCAACCTGGAGACGGTGAACTCCAAGCAACTGGCAGCTCAGACCAATAGTCTGAACACGGCCGTCGCAGCCAGCCCGGCGATGACGCTGAACAAGACCTTCGTCAGCAGTACCGATCCGGACTCCAGCGGCAACCTTACCGTCGGCGACGTGATCACCTACAACATCCGCGTGTCCAACGGCGGCGGCAGCAATCTCACCAACATCATTTTTTCGGACCCCGGATCGACCGTCAGCGGCGGCTGCACCAGCCTGGTGCCAGGCAATGCCTGCAATTTCACCGCCACCCACACGGTCGATGCGGCCGACCTGCGCGCCGGCCGGGCCAGCAACACGGCTTCGGCGACCTCCACGCAGTTTCCGGGCGGGGTGACCAGCAATACCGTCAACACGGCGGTGTTTGCCAGCCCGGCGCTGACCGTGTCCAAATCCTTGACCGGCAACACCGACAACGACAAATCCGGCAACGTCACCGTGGGTGACGTGCTCGCTTACCAGATCCAGGTCCGCAACACCGGTGGCGGTGCGCTCACCAACGTGGTGGTCAACGATGTCAACGCGGTGCTGGTTCCGACGGCCTGCGCCAACCTGCCGATCGGCAACACCTGCACCTGGACCGCCAGCCATGCCGTCACGGCCGCCGACCTGACGGCGGGCGTGGTGCGCAACAAGGCCACCGCCACATCCACCCAGGTCACGACCGCGGTATCCAGCAACACGGTTTCCACCCGCGTCCTTGCCAGCCCGTCGATGACGGTCCTCAAGACCCTGGTGCGCAACGCCGATGGCGACGGATCGGGCACGGTCACCGAGGGTGACAGGCTGACCTACACCGTCACGGCCACCAACAACGGTGGCAGTGCCCTGACCAACGTCACCGTCACCGACCCGCTGACCAGCCCGGGCAGCAGGGGTTGCGCGCGCGTTGCGATCGGCGGCACATGCACGCTCTCCGGCGACTACATCGTCACCCGCAACGACGTCGGCACAGGCAACATCGCCAATACCGGCAAGGCCACCTCAGACCAGTTCCCGGCCGGCCTCACCAGCACGCTGAACACGACCGTGTTCACCAGCCCCAAGGCGACCGTCACCAAGGTGCTGGCGTTCAACAAGGACGGCGATCATTCCGGAACCGTCACCGTCGGTGACCTGCTCACCTACACCGTCACCGGCACCAATGCCGGCAACGTCACCCTCAACCAGATGACGGTGACCGATCCACTGACCACCCCCAACACGATCACCTGCACCAACGTCGCCATCGGCGGCACCTGCGTGCTCAACGGCATCTACACGGTCACTGCCACCGACCTGCGCAACGGCCAGATCTCCAACACCGGCACGGCGACCTCGCCGCAGCTGCGCGCACCCGTCACCACCACGTTGAACACGCCGGTGACCGCAACCCCGGGCATGACGATCACCAAGGTCCTGACCAGCAATGCCGACGGCGACCATTCCGGCACCGTCACCACGGGCGACGTGCTCACCTACACCGTGACTGCGACCAACAGCGGCGCCACACCGTTGACCAATGTCGTGGTCAACGACCCGCTGACCACGCCGGCGACCAAAACCTGCGCGAACCTCGCCGTCGGCACCACCTGCGCGCTGGCCGGCACCTACACGGTGACCGCAGGCGATGCGCGCACTGGCCAGATCCGCAATACGGGAAGCGCGAGCGCGCGCGAGTTGACCAAGTCCGTTTCCGCGACCCTCGATACGCAAGTGGGCCGCAGTGCGCCGGGCCTGACCGTTGCCAAGGTCCTTGCCGGCAACGCCGACGGTGACGGCAACGGCATCGTGACCCAGGGCGACGTGCTCACCTACACCGTGACTGCGACCAACAGCGGCAGCGAGATCCTCAACGATGTCGTCGTCAGCGATCCGCTGACCTCGCCGTCTTCGACCACCTGCAGCATCCTGCAGATCGGTGCTGCCTGCGTGCTCACCGGCACCTACACCGTGACCGCCGCCGACGTGGCCCGCGGTACGATCGCCAATACCGGCACCGCGGCAGCCAAACAGCTGACGGTCAGTGTGCCCAGCAACACCGTGACCGAACCGGTGGTTACCACCACGTCGATGTCGGTGACCAAGGTTCTGACCGCGAATGCCGACGGCGACGGCTCCAAGTCGGTCACCCCGGGCGACGTGCTCACCTACACGGTGACCGCGACCAACACCGGCAACGTGCCGCTGGCGACGGTGACAGTCAACGACCCGTTGACCGCCCCGGCAACCAAGACCTGTGCCAATGTCACCGCCGGCGCCACCTGCGTGCTCACCGGCAGCTACACGGTGACCAACGCCGATGCCACCAATGGATCGATCAGCAACACGGGTTCGGCGACTGCCGGAGCCCAGATCACCACCCCGGTGACGCAAACCCTGTCCACGCCGGTGACCACGCTCTCCCGCACCATCGCGATCGTCAGCGGCAACAACCAGAGCGGCAATCCGAACTCCACCCTGCCCGCCCCGCTGGTGGTCTCGGTGCTCAACAGCGGCAATCCCGCCACCGGCACGACGATCAACTGGCTCGTCACTTCCGGCACGGCCACGCTCGCCAGCGCGACCTCGGTGGTTGACGCTTCCGGCCATGCCTCCAACACGCTGAACCTTGGCGCCACCCTGGGCACGGTCACCGTGAGTGCGACCCGTGCCGACGACAACACCGTCAGCACGAGTTTCACCGCGACCATCGCCGGCCCGACGCTGAGCCTGGTCTCCGGCAACAACCAGGTCGGCGTGGTGGGTGCCGATGCCGTGCAGCCGTTGGTCGTGCGCGCGCTGGATGGCAATGGCCAGCCGCTGGTCGGCCAGGCCGTCAACTGGCAGGTGGTCAGCGGCCCGGCCATCGTGACGACGCCGAGTTCGGTCACCGACGCCAGCGGCAACACCCAGATCGGCTTCGCCTACGGTGCCAGCACGGGTGCCATCGTGATCCGTGCCAACCTCGGTGCATCCAGCGTGGATTTCAACGCGAGCGCGCAGGCCTACCGCGTGGCCATCCTCGGCGGCAACAACCAGTCCGCGGCGCCGGGCCAGCCGTTGCCGCAGGACTTCGTGGTGCAGGTCTCCTTCCCGACCGGAATGACCACGCTGGCCCGCACCCACGGCGCGGGAACCCATGCCTTGCCCAGCCTGTCCGGTGTGCAGGTCAACTGGAGCGTGCTGTCCGGTGGCGGCAGCCTGTCGCAGGGCGCCACCACGCTCACGGATGTCAGCGGGCACGCCAGCAACCACTACACCCTTGGCAACAGCACCGGGCTGAACCAGGTCCAGGTGGCGGTGCCGGGCGGCACCACGGCGACCTTCAGCATCAACTCCGTCGCCGGCAATGCAGCGCTGGCGATCGTCTCCGGCAGTGGCCAGAAACTGGTCCCTGACACCGCCTCGCAGCCGCTGGTGGTACAGGTGACCGACAACGGCGTACCGCTGTCGGGCGTGACGGTGAACTGGGTGGCCAGCAACAACGCGACCCTGGCCTCGCCGACGTCGGTGACCGACAGCACCGGCAAGGCCAGCAACACCGCGCAGGTCACCGCGATCGGTGCGGCGACCGTGACCGCCTCCACCGTCAACCCGGCCACCAGCCCGGTCGTGTTCGGCCTCAACGGCGGGTTGTCCTTCATTGCCGGCCTCAGCCCGATCCAGGGCCAGGTCACCGGCGCGCTGGACAACTCCTGTGCGGCCTTGGCGGCGATGTCCCAACTGACCCCGGCCCAGCAGGACCTGCTTGCCCAGTGCAACGCGCTGGCTTCGTCCGCCGGGCAGGATCCGGGTCAGGCCCTGGGCGCCATCGACCAGTTGTTCTCTGACACCGCCTACCTCGAAACCAGTGCGGCGATGCTGATCTCCACCACCCAGTTCGACAACATCAAGGCGCGTATCGCGGCCTTGCGCAGCGGCACCGGTGGCGACCATTTCGGCGGGCTGGCATTCAACACGCCTGACGGCAGCTTGCCGGTGGGCTCGCTGGCCGTGGCCGCGTTCAACGGTCTGAGCGGCAACGCCAAGGACAAGACGGAAGCCGGTACCGGGTTCGATCGCTGGGGTTTCTTCCTCTCGGGCACCTTCAGCCACGGCTCGTCCGACCCACGCCAGTACCTGCCCGGCTACGGCTTCAACACCAACGGCATCACTGCCGGCGTGGACTACCGCTTCAGCGACAAGTTCATCGCCGGCATCAGCGCCGGGTACGCCAAATACCGCGCCGACCTGGACGCGCAGTACGGCGGCATGGACACCCGCGGCTGGACGCTGTCGGGCTACGCGACCTTCTTCCGCAAGGACAACTGGTATGTCGATGGCGTGCTGTCGTGGGGCAGCAACAGCTACGACCTGACCCGGAAGATCGTCTATACCCTGACCGGCCCTGCGGGCACGACCACGGTGAACCAGCTCGCCAACGGCAACGACAGCGGCAACACGCTGGCTGCCGCGCTGACCGTCGGACGCGACTTCAACAAGGGACCATGGTCGTTCGGGCCGTACTTCCGCGGTACGTGGACGCGGGTGGACTTCGACGGGTATCAGGAAGTCCTGCAGCCAGGAATCGGCAGCGGCCTGGGCCTGGACGTGCAGACCCACACGCTCAAGTCCACCGCCACCGTGCTCGGCGCGAAGGTCAATTACGCCTCCAGCCAGAGCTGGGGCGTGATGATGCCGCATGCCGAGGTGGAGTGGCAGCACGAGTTCCAGGACAATCCGGACACGATCACCGCGCACTTCCTGGCCGACCCGACCAAGACCCCGATCACCGCCTTCGGTTTCCCGGTCGATCAGGATTACTTCCGGCTTGGCCTGGGCGTGTCGTTCGTGTTCCCGCAGGGTCGCTCGGGCTTCGTGTACTACGAGAAGACCCTGGGACGCTCGGGGATCAGCCAGGACAGCATCGCGCTCGGTCTGCGGCTGGAGTTCTGACCCACCCTTCGCGGCGGCAAACACGCCTCGCCCACGTTGCCGAGCCCGCCTCCGTGCGGGCTCGGTCGCATTCGGATGCCTCCACCCTCGTGACGCAAGCGGGCCGCGCGGCCTGACTTCTGCGCGCCTCGTTTCGGTGCGGACGCGTGCCTGGCAAGCGCGAACGACCGACCAACCAAGGCCCTGCCATCACCCGGCACATTGCGCAGGCGGTGGCGGGCCGTGGCGTCGCCGCAGGACTTGCGGCGGAGATGCCAGTAGCGATCCGTGCGCATGTGCAAACGGCCTTGTCCGGAGTGGCATGCGGCTGTCGTTTTTGCTCTCGGGGAAGGGTCGAAGGACGTCCGTGTTCCGCACCTTGGCGTCCGCCGTTTCGACCCCGGTGCAGGCCTGCAGGAAATGCTTGCGGCCGGATGGGAATTGGATTACATGGTGGTGAGAAAGCCGATGCTTGGCGGTTGATCGGCGACTGTGGGGCGAGCGTTTAATGGATCCAGGTGTTCCGGGCGATCCGGAACTTGCCGGTGTCATCAAGCCATTCGGGGCGGAACCATGCGAACCGATTACGTGTCGTGCGGGAAGGATGCAAGTCAGGCCACGGACCCGCCCTCGCGCTTCAGGCGCATGCTGACCTCGCTGATCGTGGTCGCGGCGGTGGGGATGAGTGCCGCCGGCGCGGCCGTCGTTCCGCCACCCTCGGCCACCTTGTCGCCCTCCGACCCCGATGCCTCCAGCCTGTCCACCCGCACCGGAGCCGACCTGCCGCTGCAAGTGGTCAAGCGCGTCGATGGCCGGGGCATCGTCGGACAACGCGTCGAGTGGACGGCCACGGGGCCCGGCAAGGTCGAACTTGCACCCGCGCATTCGCTGACCCTGGCCAAATCCACCACCGCCGAGGCCGGTACGGCGGGTACCGTTTTCCATGCCAGCGTACCCGGTGATTACGTGGTCACCGCCAGCACCCAGAAGAACCCCGGGTGCACAGGCGCCCGATGCGCGCGCTGGGTCAGCACCCGCTTCGCGGTCAATGTCGCGCAGGCCGATGCCGCTGCTGCAGGCGGGGCGAGTGACGCCGGCCATGATGGCCATCTGGCCGCCGCTGCGGCGCTCGTCGGCGGTGCGCTGGCAGTGGTCGCCGCGTCATCCCACGGGTCCGATCGCAACGTCGCCCCGCTTGCACGCGACTTGATTGCCGTTTCCGGTGATGGTCAGTCCGCCGGCGCCAACCTGCGCCTGGCCGATCCCCTCACCGTGCGCGCGACCGGTGGTGGAACCAGCGTCCCTGGCGTGCAGGTCAACTGGTCGGCAAGTGGCGGCGCGGTGCTTTCCGGTTCCACCAGCACCACCGATGGCAACGGCTTGGCCAGCATCCGCGTGAGCAGCGTCGGGCCGGGCCCCGGCCAGGTGACGATCACCGCCAGTCGCGCCGACCTGCCCAGCGCGACCGTCAAGTTCACCGCGACCATCCTGCAACCCGGATTGACGATCGTGTCCGGAGACGGGCAAAGCGGGATACCCAACAGCCTGTCCAAACCGCTGGTCGTGGAAGCCCTGCTGGGCTCCGGTCCGCAGCAGGACGTGCCGATCCGTTGGGCGGTCACCGGCGGTGATGCCACCATCGCGAGCGTGTCCAACAACCAGCGCACCAACGTCAATGGACGCAGCAGCGCGATCGTCGATTTCGGTACCACCCAAGGCCCGGTGCAGGTCACCGCGACCCGTACCGATGTCGGTCTCAGCCAGACCTTCAGCCTCAATCTGGCGATCAGCCATTCCCTGACCATCGTGGGCGGCAACGCGCAGGCTGCCTGTCCGTTGCAGGCGCTGCCGCAAGGACTTGCGGTGCGCACACTGACCAACAACGCCCCTGCGGCCGGCGTCACCGTCAACTGGCTCGCCAGCGGCAGCACGGTGCTGAGCAACGCATCCACGGTGTCCGGTGTCAATGGCATCGCCAGGGTGCGGGTCACGAACATCGGTCGGGTCTACGTCGGCACCCCGACCTCGGTGACCATCACCGCGAGCCGCGCGGACGATGCGACGGCGACGGCTACCTTCGTCGAACCGATTGCGGCATCGACGATGAGCATCGTCGGCGGAAACAATCAGCAGGGTACGGTCGGCGGCGTTTCCGGATGGATGACGGTGGAGCTGCGCGATGGTTGCGGAAATCCGATCGCGAACGAGCCGGTGTCGTGGTCCATCTCCCCGGGGGCGGCCACCCTGTCGGCAACCCTGACCAACACCAATGCCGCGGGCCAGGCCCAGGTCCGGGTCAACTACGGCAACCAGCCGCAAACCGTCACCGTCCAGGCGTCCGCGCTCGGCGGCACGGTCAACAGTGCGTTCAATGCAAGCGCATCGGCCAGCGGCGGCAACATCGTCGGCGGCAACAACCAGACCGGGCAGCCTGGCGTTACCCTTCCCACGCCACTTTCGGTCAACGTGCAACCGCCGATCGCCGGCATCCCGGTCAGCTTCGTGGTCACCTCCGGCAGCGCCACGGTGATCGGCAGTCCGACCGTGACGGATGCCAGCGGCAACGCGTCCGCCCAACTGCAACTCGGCTTCACGCCCGGGCCGGTCACCGTCAACGCGATCGTCGGCGGTACCACCATCGCAAGTTTTTCGGCCACGGTCAGCAGTGGCACACCCAGTGGATTGTCGATCGTCTCGGGCAACAACCAACAGATCGCTCCGAGCGTCGCCTCGCAGCCGCTGGTGGTGCAGTTGACGGCCAACAACTCACCGCTGCAGGGCATGTCCATCGACTGGAGCACCAGCAGCGGGACGCTCTCGGCGAATTCGAGCACGACCGACAGCAAGGGCCAGGCCAGCATCACGCTCACGCCTTCCGGAACCGGTCCGATCACGGTCACGGCCACGTTCCCGGGGCAAACCCCGTATCCGTCGGCGCAGATCACCTTCACCGAGAACACCGCGTTGGCCGCCGAAGTCGCCGTTTCGACCAATGACGCATCGGTCGCCCACGCCCTGGACGACGCCTGCACGGCCCTGCAGAACATGCCTGATCGGACCTCGCAGCAGCAGGACATGCTCAACCAATGCCTGGCCTTGACCGAAGCCGGCACGGACAATCAGAACGCGGTTGCCGAGGCCATCCACCAGATGATCCCGGCGGTTGCCGAAGCACAGACCGCCACGGCCACCAGCGCCACCACGACGCAGTTCAACAACCTGGCCGGTCGCATGCAGGCGCTGCGCGGCGGCGCCCACGGCGTGTCGTTCGCCGGGCTGGCGTTCGGCAACGACACGGGCAGCCTGAGCCTTGGCGACCTTGGCTCGGCGCTGCTCGGCGCAGCCGATGACAAGAAGGAAGCCGGCAGCGGCTTCTCCCGTTGGGGCTTCTTCGGTTCCGGCCAGATCCAGCGCCAGAATGCCAGCGCGCAGGCGGCAACGCCCGGTTACAGCTTCGGCAGCAACGGGGTGACCTTCGGCGTGGACTACCGCGTCAACGACGGACTCGTGGTCGGTGGCGCCCTGGGTTACACCCACCAGTCCACCACCCTGGATGCAGGCCAGGGCGACATGTCGATGAACGGCTGGAGCTTCTCCGGCTACGCGACCTGGTACAACAAGTCCGACTGGTACATCGACAGCTCGCTGACCTGGAGCAGCAACAATTTCGATGCACGCCGCGCAATCGTCTACGTCCTGCCACTGCCGGGTGGCGCAAGCGCGATCGTCAACCAGATTGCCAGTTCATCCTCGGGCGGCAACGACTTCGCCGGCTCGGTGAGCTTCGGTCGGGACTTCCACGACAAGGCGCTGGCTTACGGGTTCTACGGCAAGCTGCAGTACGACCACTCCAGCTTCGACGGCTTCCAGGAGCGCCTGAACGCCGGTGCGCCAGGCAGCGGCCTGGGCCTGCGGGTCGATGCGCGTTCGACCACCTCGATCGCCTCGGTGCTGGGCGCGAAGATCGACTACAACATCAGCAAGAACTGGGGCGTGCTGGTGCCGCATGCCGAAGTCGAATGGCAGCACGAGTTCCGCACCAATCCGAACACCTTTACCGCCTACTTCCTCAACGACCCCACCAACACGCCGATCCTGATCCGCGGCGATGACGCCGACTCCAACTTCTTCCGCATCGGTGCCGGCCTGTCGTTCGTGTTCACCCAGGGCCGCTCGGCGTTCCTGTTGTATGATCGCACCGTGGGACAACGAGGCATCACCGCGTACAACCTCAGCTTCGGTTTCCGCTTGGAGTTCTGATGGAGGCTTTCCCCGGTCACCGATGCCGTCCCGCCGTCGGCCGCGCCTCGTTCGGGCCGGTCGTGCGGTGGGACGTCGCCATGCCAGAATCCGCAGCAGGCAAACCACAGCCAGACCGGCCGGTCCAGGCGAACATGCTCCCTCCGGCGCGCGGGCGCGCTCCATGATCGAATTCGGCCACCTCAGCCACGTCGGCCTGCGACGGGAGCTCAACGAGGACACGTATTACGGCGATGCCGAGCTTGGGCTTTGGTTGGTCGCCGACGGCATGGGCGGACACGAGTTCGGCGAGGTCGCCAGCGCGGTCGCCCGCGAAGCGATCGTGGCCAATATCCGCAAGGGCAAGTCGCTGGTGGATTCGATCCGGCTCGCGGATGAGGAAATCATCCGCCATTCCAAACTGCGTACCGAGGGCCTGCCGATGGGCACCACGGTGGCGGCCACGCGCCTGGAAGGCTCATCCTACGAGGTGGCCTGGGTCGGCGACAGCCGCGTGTACCTGTGGAACGGCCAGTTGCGGCAGCTCTCGCAGGATCATTCCTACGTGCAGGAGTTGATCGACCAGGGCGCGATCACCGCCGAGCAGGCCCGCAGTCACCCGCACCGAAATGTGGTGACCCAGGCCCTGGGCGTGACCGACCCGGCTCACCTGAAGGTCGAGCGTGTGGTCGGCGAACTCAAGCCTGGCATGCAGCTTCTGTTGTGCAGCGACGGGCTCACCGAGGAAGTGGACAACGCGGCCATCGGCCGCATCTTGACCCAAGGCCAGTTCACCGCGCAGGAATGCGTGGACCACCTGATTGCCGCGGCGCTGGATGGCGGCGGCACCGACAACATCACTGTGCTGCTGGTGCGGCAGCTCTGACGTTTTGTCGGCCGCATCGGCCGGCTCGCCGCGCGCCGCAGGCATGCTCGGAGCGCAGGGCCGGCAAACTACGCGGCCCGCCGCGCCGGCATCGAATCCAGATCCACGCCCAGGCGTGCAGGCACCTTCCTTGCCCGACTACTGCCCTCCAGGCGTGATCCCGCGCGACTGGTCGTCGGCGAGCTTCTCTATTGCCTTGAGCTTGGCATTGCCCGGGTCGGCCTTGAGCCCCATTTCCGCATTTATCTTGCACGCTTCGTACAGTTGCTTGTCGCAGGCACGTTGCGAAAAATTGGCATAGAACGCGGCAATGTCCTGCAAGCCATTGAGGGCGCGCTGGTTACCGGGCTGCAGTTGGAGCACGGCGTGATACAGATCGTTGGCATTGGCACCCTCGGGGATGATCAGGTTGCGACCCAGATCGATCTCGCTGGTGATCCCATGCTTTTTCCATGCATCGGCCTGGTCGAGCATCATCTGCACGTCGCCGCCGTACTGCTCCTCGATGGTCTTGGGCAGTTGGATCCCCTCGCTTCCACTGGCACTCGCGCCGGCGTCCGCCGTCGTGCCGCTCGCACCCGGCGAACCCATGTGCACCGGCCCTACCGGCGTGTCCGGAATCACCTTGGCCGGCGGCAACGACGGTGCCGGGCGCACCGCGAACCAGATCCCCACCGCGATCGCCAGCACGCCTGCCCCCACGCCCGGCCACAGCCAGCGCGGCAGCCCGGTCTCGCGATTGACGATGCGCGTGCGCTGCGCGGTGGCACCACGCCCCTGCTGGGTGGCGCTGATCCGCGCCTGGCCCTTGGAGGCGACCTTGCTCAGTGCGGTGGCGCCTTCCGGTGCGGTGGTCAGCAGCGCGTGGACTTCCTCGGCCAGCATCGAACCGGACTGGACCCGTTCCGCCGCACTCTTGGCCATCGTGCGATTGATCAACGGCTGCAGCCAGGCGAACTCCGGCGGCAATTGCGGCACCGGCTGGGTGACGTGCATCAGCGCCACCGTGAAGGGATCGGCCGCCTGATACGGCGGTGCGCCGGTGAGCATCTCGTACAGCATCGTGCCCAGGCTGTACAGGTCGGAGCGGCCGTCCACCGGTTCGGCGCGGGCCTGTTCGGGGCTCATGTAGTCCGGGGTGCCGATCGAGGCGCCGGCGACCGTCGAACTCGAACTGGAGTCCATCGCCTTGGCGATGCCGAAATCGGCCAGCACGGCGGTGCCGTCCTTGCGGAACAGGATGTTGCCGGGCTTGACGTCGCGATGGACGAAGCCCTTCTGGTGCGCGAAGTCCAGCCCGCGCGCCATCTCCACCACGATGTCGAGGATCTCGCCGATCGACAGCCCGCCCTCGGCAATGCGCTCCTTGAGGGTCCCGCCGGGAATGAACTCGGCGGCGAGGTAATAGACCCCGGCGTGGGTGCCGATGTCGTACACCGTCACCAGATTCGGGTGCTGCAGCTTGGCGGTGATCCGGCCTTCCTTGAGGAAGCGCTCGGTGAATTCGGAGTTTGCCGCCAGCGCCGGCGCCATCACCTTGAGCGCCACTTCGCGATCCAGCGATTCCTGCACTGCCAGGAACACCGAGGCCATGCCGCCCTCGCCGATCGGGCGCAGGATCTTGTATCCCGGGATCGCGATATCGACCGATTGCAGCAGGACGGTGGACGATGAACTCACGCAGATCCTCTGCTGGCTTGCGAGGTGGGATCGGCAGGCACCGACGGCGGCAGCGACCGGCCGCCATCGGCTTCAACGCGAAGCGCCTGCCGCAGGGGTCAGCCCCTTCGGCCGCGACCGCCAGCCGATGATGCCGAAAATGCGGCGCAAACGCGACCGTGGCGAGGGATGCCGTCAATTGCCAGAACCGGCCTCCACCTCTTCGCGCCACAGCAGCCTGTCGCCACTGGCCTTGGCGATCCGCACCAGCCGCGCCTCGTGTACGGCCAACTCCTCGGCCGCAGCGCGCAGCACGCGGCGCGGGTGGTCGGCCTGCGGGCCGGCCGCCGTCGCCACGACCGCCGCCGTCGGCAACGCATCGAACCCCAGGTCGCCCTGCCCTGCGGTCAGGCGCAGGTAGACCTCGGACAACAACTGGGCGTCGAGCATCGCCCCGTGCAGCGTGCGCTGGGTGTTGTCCACGCCAAGCCGACGGCACAGCGCGTTCAGGCTGTTCTGCTGGCCGGGAAAGCGCTCGCGCGCCAGCGCCAGGGTATCCAGGATGGTGCAGCGCTCGCCGATGCGCCGGTGGCCCGCGCCCAGCAGCGCCAGTTCGTAGTCGAGAAAGGCGACGTCGAAGGCGGCGTTGTGGATGATCAACTCGGCGTCATCGATGAAGGCCAGGAAGTCGTCCGCGATTGCCGCAAAGCGCGGCTTGTCGGCGAGGAACTCGGTGGTCAGCCCGGTGACTTCCACCGCGCCGGCTTCCATTTCACGGTCGGGATTGAGGTAACACTGGAAGCGCTTCCCGCTCGGGCGGCGCTGCACCAGTTCCACGCAGCCGATCTCGACGATGCGATTGCCTTTCTCCCACGACAACCCGGTGGTCTCGGTATCGAGCACGATCTGGCGGCTCATCCGCGCACTCCTTGCGCCTGCACGCGCTGCGCCTGCGCGCGCGCCAGCGCATCCACGCGCTCGTTGTCGGGGTGGCCGGCATGGCCCTTGACCCACAGCCAGCGCACCCGGTGCCCGGCAGCGGCGGCATGCAGCATCTGCCACAGGTCCTGGTTCTTCACCGGCTGCCCGCCGGCGGTTTTCCAGCCCCGCCGAATCCAGCCCGGCAGCCATTCGCTGATGCCCTGCTGGACGTATTTCGAATCGGTATGCAGGGCGACCTCGCAAGGTTGTCGAAGGGCCTGCAATGCCTTGATCGCCGCCATCAGCTCCATCCGGTTGTTGGTGGTCTGCGGCTCGCCGCCGGCCAATTCCTTCTCGCGGCCTTCATGCCGCAACAAGGCCGCCCAGCCTCCAGGACCCGGATTGCCCAGGCAAGCGCCGTCGGTGTGAATCTCCACGATTTTGACGTTCACGGTCTTGACGTCCGCGGTGTTCGTCGGCCCGCCCTGCATCGCCCTGCTCATCGGTCCACCCGCGTGCGCGAGGTGCGAATTCGGGTCGAGCCGGCGCTGGCACCGGCACCGATCCTCACCCGCTCGCGCGCGACGCGCAGCGGCGTCAGGCCGACGTCGCGGCGCCGCGCCTCCAGCAGGAAAGCGCTGCTCAAGCGCGAACCATGCGGCTTGCCTCCGGCCACGTCGATCGCCGCGGTGTGCGGGTCTGCGGACCAGCGCGCGCCCATGTAGTGCCAGCCGATCACCTCCAGGCCCAGGCCCGACCACAGCGCCGCCACCGACTGCGGCGACCATGCGCGCAGTCCGCCGAACATCCAGCGCAGCCGCGCCGGACTCAATGGGTTGAGTCCCAGCACCAGCACAGTGCCCTCCGGTTCGACCAGGCGCGCGCACGCGGCGGCCAGGCCCACGGCGTCGCCTGCGGTTTCCAGCGCCAGGCCCAAATACACCAGCGCGAAACTGTCCTCGGCGAACGGCAACGCCTCCGGCAGGCAGCGCAGGTCGCCGGCGAGTTCCGCGTCCTCGCGCCACAAGCGGATGCAGGTGTGCACGTTCGGTGCGGCCAGGTCGAATCCGGGATCGGCCATGGCGTCCACGAACAGGCCAAAACGCCCACCCAGCCGTGCCACGTCCGCCGCAGCGTCGCGCTTGGCGCAGCGCAACAGGCCGCGCATGGGCGCGCTTTCCAAGCGGGAGAGCGCCGGGTCGGCGGGTTGACGCGGGGAGCTGGCAGCGGGCATGGTGGCGATTTTGCGGGATTCGCCCGCCGCGGTCACCCACCCGAGCGCCGACTTCGATGCCCCAGCCGCACCGCCTGACTGCCCTGCCCGCCTTGACCGACAACTACATCTGGACGTTGTCCGGGCAGGACGGACGCGCGCTGGTGGTCGATCCAGGGCAAGCCGGGCCGGTGCTGACCGCCATCGACGCCGGCTTGCGCCCGGTGGCGATCCTGCTCACCCACCACCACCCCGACCACATCGACGGCGCATCTGCGGTGCTGGAGCGATTCGCGGTCCCGTGCATCGCGCCGGTCGATCCGCGCATCGGCTGCGCGAGCCGGCGCGTGTCGGAGGGCGAGGCGTTCGCCATTCCCGAACTGGGACTGGAGTTCACGACCCTGGAAGTGCACGGTCACACCCGCTCGCACGTGGCCTACCACGGCGCCGGCCTGGTGTTCTGCGGCGACACCTTGTTCAGCCTTGGCTGCGGGCGCCTGTTCGAGGGCACGCCGGCACAGATGCTGGCCTCGCTGGACAAGCTGGCCGCCTTGCCTGGCGCGACGAAGGTGTGTTGCGGGCACGAATACACCCTGTCCAACGGCGCCTTCGCGCAGACGGTGGATCCGCACAACGCAGACCTCGCCGCCCGCATCGAGGAAGCGCGCGCTGCGCGCGCGCGTGGCGCGCCGTCGGTACCCAGCACGCTGGCCAGCGAACTGGCCTGCAATCCGTTCCTGCGGGTGGATGTGCCCGCGGTGCGCGCGGCGGTGGCAAGCCATGCGGGCGTGCCCGAGCTGGATCGCGTGGAAACCTTCGGCGCCCTGCGCCGCTGGAAGGATGGCTTTGCCGCATGACCCGTCCGGTCGCCATCCGCAAGGGTTCGCTGCTTGCCGCGATCGTCGCCGCGACCCTGTTGCTTGCCGCATGCCAACCCCCAGGCAACACCCGCGGTGAAGGGCCGGTGTCGGTTCCGGTGCCGCTGCCCGAGGGCCGTCCACTGGTCATCACCGACCTGCCTCCGGAGGATCGCGGCCCGCTCACCGGCCCCTCGAATGCACCGCTTCCGCCGGAGGCGGACGTCCTCACCTCGGGGCAAGTCCTGGACCGCCTGCGCGCACGCCTGAGCCAACCGGCCTGCATCGTCGGACCGAACAACACCCGCTGGCGGCACAAGTACGCCGGCTACCCGCAGCATTTCGCCGACCAGATCCAGGCCATCCTGCCGCGCATGCTGGTGGTGATGGATGCGCTGGAGGCCCACCACCTGCCGGCCGAGTTCGCCACCGTACCAATCGTGGAGAGCTGGTACCGCCTGGACGTGCGCAGTTTCGCCGGCGCCGTCGGCATGTGGCAGTTCCTGGCCCAGACCGCGCGCAACAACGGTGCAGTGGTCAGCGACGACTACGACGGCCGCCTGCTGATGCTCGACTCGACTGACGCGGCGATGAGCTATCTGGGCATGCTCGACGGCATGTTCCACGACTGGCGGCTGGTCGGCATGGCCTACAACTCCGGGGAGTATCGGCTGGCCAAGACCATGAGCCCCGAGGAACTGGCCGAGCGCGGATCGGGTGCGATCGTGCGCTACCGGCGGCCTGGCGGACTGGCCTGGGCCACCTACGAATACGTCTCCAAGATGCGCGCGCTGATCTGCCTGCTCGACCAGCCGGCAAGGCAGAACATCCCGCTCGACCCCACCGTGCCGGTGATCCACTGGGTGCGCTACACGGTGCCACCAGGCATCGACGATCTGGACGATCTGGCACAGCGGCTTGGTACCGATGCCGAGGCGCTGAAGAGCTTCAACGGCTACCGCCGCAGCAGGATTCCCGCCGATGCCCCGCGTGTGCTGTATGTCCCGGGCAGCACGCGCGCGCGCTGGGCCGAGGTTGCAAGCGCGGCGGCGATGCTTCCTGCGGCACCTGCCACGGAACCCGGGTCGGGCCCGCCAGCGCCGGCGACGACCGCGCCCGCGATGACCCCGCCCACCGCGACTCCACCTGCAACTATCCCACCTGCAACGACCCCACCGGTGGCGACCACGCCAGCGAAGTCCGCGCCTGTCACGACCCCACCGGCGAGGGTCCCTCCCGTCGTGACCCCGCCCCCCGGGCTGCGCCCGATGCCAATCGAGCCGGGATTGCCCACCGTCAAGCCGACGCCGGAGTCCACGCATGCGCCGCCGCCACCGGCAGTTCCGCCACCGGGCACGTCGCCTGCGCTCCGGCCTGCGAACACTGCTTCGGCGCCCGCCACGACGCCATCGCCGCAGGGTGCGACGGCAATCCCTGCAGGTACACACGCAGCCAGCGCCACGCCACCTTCGCACCCGCTGTCGTCACCGGCGATGACAGCGCCGGCACCTGCGACGCAAGCCGAACGTCCTGCGTCCACCACCGAGCCATCGGCAGCCACGTTCCATGCTCCGGCACGTCGCCAGGATTCCCCTGCGCCCGCGGATGCCGCCGCGCGTCCCGAGCCACGCGGCGCGGGTCCCGGCACCAGCGGCCCGGAACACAACGAGCACGCAACGAGGCAGCCGACGCCGGGTTCAAACCCGGGGACGCCGCCCGGCAGCGCGCAGTCCGGCATGACTCCTGCGCCTGCCAGGACCGAGGCGACGCTCCCTGCCCCCAACAACGCACCAACGACGGCATCGACAATGGATCACTCCGTCGGGAACGGTTCGGGCAGGACCACACCCGCGCCGCCGCGCACCGAATCGCCGCCGCCGGCATCGCCAGCGGCCACGCCGTTGCGTCTGGAGCGAGCTCCCGCAACCAACCCTGCTGCGCAGCCCGTCGCACCCGCCGGCAGCGCGAGCCAGGAGCGCACGCCGTCCTCGCTCCAGGACACGACCGCCCACGCGCCCACGCCAGTGCCGCAGCCACCTCGAACCTACAAGGTCCAACTGGGTGATTCCCTGCAGTCGATCGCCACGCAACTCGGCGTCAAGGTGGAGGATTTGCGCACCTGGAACCACCTTGCAATCGACGCAACGCTGTACGTTGACCAGGTGCTCAAACTGGGGCCCTGACACCGCATTGCGACCGATCAGCCCCCGCCGTCATCCCGGCGGAGCCGCGTCGCGCGCAAACGGACTATCCTTGCATCCTTTCGGCGCGGCCAGACCGCGCCGTCCCGGCTCGACCGTCAACGATCACACTCTGGAGGTACCATGGGTTTCCTGCACGGCAAGCGCGCGCTGATCACCGGCATCCTCAACCAGCGCTCGATCGCCTGGGGCATTGCCAGTGCGATGCATCGCGAGGGCGCGCAGCTCGCCTTCACCTACGCCAACGAAAAGCTCAAGCCGCGGGTGGAGGAAGCTGCGCGCCACTTCGGCTCGGACATCGTGTTGGCCTGCGATGTCGGCAGCGATGCGCAGATCGAGCAGACTTTCGCCGACCTCGGCCAGCGCTGGGACGGGCTGGACATTCTCGTCCACTCGATCGGCTTCGCGCCCGGCGAGGCATTGGCGGGCGACTTCCTCGACGGTCTGAATCGCGAGAACTTCCGCATCGCCCACGACATCTCCGCCTACAGCTTCCCGGCCCTGGCCAAGGCCGCGCGGCCGCTGATGAAGGGCCGCAACGGCGCCCTGCTCACCCTCACCTATCTGGGCGCCGACCGCGCGCTGGTGAACTACAACGTGATGGGCCTGGCCAAGGCCAGCCTGGAGTCCAGCGTCCGTTACCTGGCCTACAACCTCGGCCCGGAGGGCACGCGGGTGAACGCGATCTCAGCCGGGCCGATCAAGACCCTGGCCGCCGCCGGCGTCGGCAACATCCGCAAGATGCTCGACTTCGCCGCCCACAGCGCGCCTCTGCGGCGCAACGTGACCATCGAGGAAGTCGGCAACACCGCCGCCTTCCTGTGCTCGGACCTGGCCTCGGGCATCACCGGCGAGGTCACCTTCGTGGATGCCGGCTACAACATCCTGGGCATGAGCGGGATGGAATGAGTCGGGGCATGCCGGGATGAAACGTGGCGCCCGCCATCGGCACGCATCGCCCGGCCCTGTCTGCAGCCACGGCACGGTCATGCGCTCTCGCGCAAGCGCTGGCGCCAGTTCCATCCATCAGTCACCGCACTGCGCGTCATGACCGACGAGACCACGCCCACGCCGCCTGCCGCCGGCAACCCCGACGCGCTGCCCGAGCACACGACCCCGACCTGGGAAGTCGAGCTGCTGATCTCCGGCGTGGCGGTGTTCTCGATGCTGCAACTGCCGGGCTGGCTGGACGAGCGTTTCCTGGACCTGGTGCCGAACCTGGATCGGGCCTGGTCCAACATCATCAACCTCGGCTACGTGTACGCCAGGATCGCCGCGTTCACCCTGGCGGCGACCTTCGTGGTCCACCTGTTTGCGCGTGCGTACTGGATCGCACTGGTGGGCGTGAACTCCATCTATCCGCAGGGCGTGCGTTGGGAAGGCGTCAAGATGGGCGCGCAGTTGCAACGCTTCGTGCGCCCGCGCCTGGACCGTTTCGCGGACGTGATCGAGCGTGCGGACAACCGCGCCACCATCGTGTTCGCGCTCGGCGTGGGCGGAACGCTGCAGATGCTCAAGCTGGTCGCGATGGTGGCCGTCAGCGCGATCGCGGCCTTGGTATTGGGGCAGTGGATACGGCTGGACGCGGATGCGCTGTTTTATGCCGTCATCCTCGCGATCGTGATTCCCTTCCTGGCCAAGTTTGCGCAGCGCCCCGAAATGTAAAGTTTGCGAATGTCAACGGCGGAACGCCGGCTCAGGTCAGTCGAAGACACTCGATTCAACGTTGCTGGTCACAACACCCCACAACGAAGGGTCGCCGAATCGCTGGGCCATCCGGTCAAGGTCAACGTCCACCCCGGATTCGTTGAATTCAAAGGCTCCGTACAAGTTGACGTTGTGCCACGCCACCGGCGAGATCCTCCTGAGCAGCTCGATCGCGGCGACGTCGCCGGCGGCCAGCTTGTTCTCGTATATCCGCGAAAGCAAGGCCGTGTTGTAGTCGATCACCGCGTTGGCGATGCGCCTGGCGCACTCGTTCGAAAAAAGGCGACCTCGCACTGTTCGGAGGGCATGGAGCCGCCCTTCATGACGCATTTGTAATGTTCGAAACGCCAAACGCATCACACTTCGATGGTAGGGTGCGCCGCGGGGCGACGGGGGACTTCCAGCACCGACACGCAGGTCAGCGACGAGTGCGCAGGCCGAGGTTCGTGCGTGCGCTGGCACAGGCCATCCAGATCGGCGTTCATGGCGTTGGGGTGTGTCGCCGTGGTTGTGTGCCGGGCCAGTCCTCGTCTGCCGATGTCATATGGCCGAAGCGCACGGCCTATTTCTTTTCGCGAGTCATTCGATGAATCGACGTTCCAAGGCGGTCGCCGCGGTCGCCGCCGCGATGGTGTTTCTCACCGGCATCGTGCTGGCCGGCAGCGCGTTGCTGCCCAGCCACGAGCCCCGGATCTACACCGCGGTGACGGATCGGTCGCCTGTGGATGCGGGGGTGGCCGCCGCCGCAGCGTCCGCGGCGCGGCTGGCCGCGCCGGCTTTCGCCAAGCGCGCCGCGCAGCCGGTCACCGGGCCGGACGCGATCAGCGATGCGGTCGGGGCGACGCCGGGATCGTTCCGGGTCGATGAGTCCGGCCAGGCAACCTACTCGATCCCGATCTTCACCCCGCCGGGCGTCGCCGGGGTCGTGCCGAAGGTCGCGCTGGCGTATTCGAGCCAAGGCGGCAACGGCCCGGCGGGCAAGGGCTGGGCGATCTCCGGCACCTCCAGCATCAGCCGCTGCCGCGCCACCCGCGAGGCGGGGGATTTCATTTCCGGCGGCGTGCCCATCGACGGCAATCCGCAACCGATCAATTTCACCGCGAGCGACCAGGACTGTCTGGATGGACAACGCCTGCTCCGGGTCGCCAGCCCCGGAACGTGCAATATCCCGGCCGCGCTGACCGGCGTGCCCGTGGTAACCGAACTGCGCACCGAGATCGACACCCAAACGCGCGTGTGCGCCTATGCCTTCGACGCCACCGGCCCGCGGTTTTTCACCGTCGAGCGCAAGGATGGGTCGATCTCATGGTTCGGCGACCGCCGCGACACCGCCGGCGGGAGCGCCGGCGATTATGGCAATGGGGCGTTCGGCACCGTCAAAGGCATCCTCAACTGGAACCTCACCCGCTTCCAGGATTCCACCGGCAACTACATCGACTATTCGTACCTGGTCAACCCGGCCGGCGCGCAGCATGCCGGCGAGCAGCACCTGTCGCGGATCGCCTGGACCGGCAAGAACGTGTTGCCGGGCCAGTCCGGCGCGCCGAAAGCGCCGACCCAGAAGATCGACTTCAACTATTCGACCCTGCCGAGCACGGAGTTTTCGCTCGCCTTCGCCTCCGGGCTCACGATCTGGCAAACCCAGCGCCTGGACAGCGTGACGGTCTCGGCCAATGGCGCGGCCGTGCGCCATTACGCCCTCACCTACGCCTGATCTTGCCCCTGTTTCTCGGACACCCGGATTAGCGATTCAATGTCGCCAACCGGAGTGAGAGAGATGACCCAGAAGAAGCCAGAGGGACAGCAAGGGCGCAAGCGGTACAGCGAGGAGTTCAAGCAGCAGGCGCTGCTGCGGGCGGCCAAGGATGGTGTCGCCGTCGCGTCGCGTGACTTGGGCCTGCAGCCAGCGCAGTTGTACGCATGGCGTGGGAAGGCGCAGCAACAAGGACAGGACGCTGAGGCGCAGCAGGTGCAGCGGGCCGAGCATGCACGGCTCAAGCGTGAGGTGGCGCGCCTGGAGGAAGAGAACGCGTTCCTAAAAAAAGCGGCGGCGTACTTCGCGAAGCAGCCGAAGTGAAGTACGCGACGATGCGAATGCACGAGAGCGAGTTCGCCGTGCGGCTGATGTGCCGGGTGCTGGTTGTCTCGGCGAGCGGTTACTACGCTTGGCGCAACCGGAAGCCTTCGCGCCGGGCGCAAGCACGTGCCGAGTTGAATGCGAAGGTGAAGGCTGAGTTCGAGCGCAGGAAAGGCCGTGCAGGCGCGCCGAGGCTTGCGCGCCACCTGCAGGTGGGTCGACGGCAGGTGGCCCAGAGCATGCAACAGCAAGGCCTGCGGGCGCGGGCCGCGCGCAAGTACAAGGCCACCACGAACTCGGCACACAGCCTGCCGGTGGCCGAGAACCTGTTGCAGCAGGACTTCAGCGCACAGCAGCCCAACCAGGTGTGGGTCGGCGACATCACCTACATCGCCACCGTCGAAGGTTGGCTGTACTTGGCCGTGGTGCTGGACCTGTTCTCGCGCAAGGTGGTGGGCTGGTCGATGTCCGACCGCATGACCGCCACCCTGGTGTGCGACGCGCTGCGGATGGCGCTGTTCGCACGCGGGATGCCACGCGGGACGATCATGCACACCGACCGTGGCAGCCAGTACTGCTCGAAGGAGCATCGCGCGCTGCTGGAAGCCCATGGGCTGATTGCGAGCATGAGTGCCAAGGGCAATTGCTACGACAACGCAGCGATGGAAAGCTGGAACCACAGCCTCAAGGTCGAGGCAATCCATGGCGAGCGCTTCGACACCCGCGAGCAAGCTCGCAACCACGTGTTCGAGTACATCGAGGTGGACTACAATCGAAACCGGCTCCACTCGACTCTTGGCTACGTCAGCCCAGAGCAGTTCGAGCTATCCCGTGTCGCTTAACCCGGTGTCCGTGATTCGGGGGCAAGATCAGTGGATGCGGATTGGGCCATGGCCGACGCGGGAATGTACACGATCACCAGCGACGGTATCGTTTGCCATGCATTCCATACTGAAGCAGAAGCTGCCGATGCGTTTGCGGCAGCGGTTTTCCCGATCGCCAAAGCTGACGGAGTCGAAATCGGAGCCATCATTTCCCGCGACACGAATGGCTATTACGTCGGCGGCGCCTACAGCGATGGGGCGCGTAATCAGGTTTCGGGCGTTCTCGACAAAGGAGCTTACTTCCAGGGTACCCCGTCGGCGTTTATCCATACCCATCCCGACGTCGGTGGATTTTCCGGGGTGGATCGTGGGTTCTCCTACAAGGAGGCTCCAGATGAGGGTGGTATTGGCGGATACACTCTTGGTCCGAACATGAGCGGCGACCTCGTCACGGCTTATGGAGCAAAACTCAACGCCTACATGGTCGACGCCAACGGTATGCACTCCTGGAGTTATTCTGCATACGCGGCGGCTCAGGCCAAGGACCAGATGGCGGTGCTTCGACTGGGAGATTATGTCAAGTGAAGTTGCTCGCGTCCGCGCTTGTCCTAGCTTGCGCATTGACCTCATGCGACGTTTCGACGTCGGTATCGGACGGTAACGCGAGCCCGGCTTCCATCGAAGGCAAACACATCCCGCAAAGATGCATCGTGAATGGTTTTATCGACCGACGGATGTGTATTTTTGATTTCGATTCGTTGCTGGAGTTGGATACCCGAAAGCTGGAGAACGGCGAGATCGGCGTCGAAGTCTTGGGGGTGGTGAAAAAAAAGAACGGAGGCTATTTCCTGTATGACACGCAAGCGGATGCTCGCGCGGACAACGCGCGTCGTCGCATACGCGTTGGAAAGATGCTTGACGAAGACATCGAGCGCGAGCCTCCAGAGCTACAGGGAGTGGACGTCGTCGTTGTAGGGATCTACCGACGGATAGGCACCAAGGAAGCATCGATCGACATTTATTCAGTCAGAACTTTCAAGTTTCGCAAGAAGGGAAAGGATGCGCAGTTCTCGCCTTCCATGGACGTGTTCCAAGGGCGGTCGAAATAACCTCTGGAGGGGGGGGAACACACGAGAAAACACGAGAAAACACGAGGACACGCAAGATTTGGACAGAAGACAAGCGACAGAAGACAAGGACAGCCACAATTCCTGAGTCGAGCCGAGTTCCCCCCGACGCAAGCGCCTCGGCGCAGTTCGATTTCGTGATTGACGTGCGCGGCGTGTCCCCCTCTGTCACGATAGTTGTCCGTTCTTCTGATTCATCCACCTGAGGGGGTGA
>CAZXGS010000002.1:0-124884 GCA_964640525.1 uncultured Gammaproteobacteria bacterium
TCGGCAGGTACTTCATTTCCAGCCGGAACAGCGGGATGTGGGTGTCGTAGCCGGTCACGCGCTCGACCGGCGCCAGCAGGTCGAACAGGCATTCGTGCGCGATCCGCGCCGCGATCTCGCCGCCGAATCCGGCGGTGCGCGGGGCTTCGTGGACGATCACGCAGCGGCCGGTCTTCTTCACAGACTCGGCAATCGTCGGGAAATCCAGCGGGGTCAGGGTCGCAACGTCGATCACTTCGGCGCTGATGCCTTCCTTCGCCAGCGCGTCGGCCGCTTCCAGGGTTTCCTTGACCTGCGCGCCCCACGTCACCAGGGTGATGTCGCTGCCGTCGCGCAGCACGTAGCACACGTCCAGCGGCAGCGCTTCGCCGTCATCCGGCACCAGTTCCTTGTACTGGCGATAGATGCGCTTGGGCTCCATGTAGATCACTGGGTCCGGGTCGCGCATCGCCGCCAGCAGCAGGCCATAGGCGCGTTGCGGGCTGGAGGGCATCACCACGCGCAGTCCGGGGACATTGGTGAAGATCGCCTCGTTGGCCTCGCTGTGGTGTTCCGGGGCGCGGATGCCACCGCCCCACGGTACCCGCAGCACCATCGGGCAGGTCAGACGGCCGCGGGTGCGGTAGCGCATGCGGGCGGCGTGACAGACCATGAAGTCCACCATCGGATAGACGAAGCCGTCGAACTGCGCCTCGGCGACCGGCTTCATGCCCTGGCTGGCCATGCCGACGGTGAGGCCGGCGATGGTGGTTTCGTCGAGCGGGGTGTCGAGTACCCGCTCGGGGCCGAAGGTCTGCTGCAGGCCGGCGGTGGCGCGGAACACGCCGCCGTTGACGCCGACGTCCTCGCCGAGGACGACGACCGACTCGTCGTGCTTCATCTCCCACGCCAGGGCTTGGGTGATGGCTTCGATCAGGGTGATGGCGGCCATCAGCGCTTGTCTCCTGCGATTGCTTCGGCGCGTTGTCCAGCCAGGTCCGCCGGCAGCTCCGCGTACAGGTAATCGAACATCGCCTCCACCGGCTGCACCGGGGTGTTGAGGTAGGCGTTGATCTCCACGTCCACCTTGGCCGCGCATTCCTCGGCCCACGCTTTCTCCTGCGCCTCGTCCCACAGCTTGCGGCCCGTCAGGTAGGCGCGCATGCGCGGCATCGGGTCGCGGGTCCAGGCGTCCTTGACCTCGGCCTCGTCGCGATAGCGGCGGGCGTCGTCGGCGGTGGTGTGGTCGTGCAGGCGATAGGTCATGAATTCGATCACGCTGCCGCCCTCGCCGTTGCGCGCGCGTTCGGTGGCGCGGCGCATGCCCTCCAGTACCGCCAGCAGGTCGTTGCCGTCCACCTGCAGGCAGTGCAGGCCGCCGGCCAGGCCTTTCTGCGCCAGGGTCTGCGCGCCGGTCTGCGCCTTGCGCGGCACCGAGATCGCCCAACCGTTGTTGATCACGCACAGCACCAGCGGCGAGGTGTAGGCGCCGGAGGCGTTGAGCGCGGCGTAGAAGTCGGTCTTCGACGAACCGCCGTCGCCGCAGCAGGCCACCGCGACCCGCGCCTGCTTGCGCAGCTTGAAGCTCAGCGCCGCACCGGAGGCCATCAGGCACTGGGTGGAGATCGGCACGCACCACGGGTAGTCGTTGCGCGGCACCTCGAAATCGTTGCCGCGCTCGTCGCCGCCCCAGTACATCAGCACGTCGCGCGGCTTCACCCCGCGCGCGAACTGCGCGCCGTATTCACGGTAGCTGGGGGCGAACACGTCTTCCGGTCGCATCGCCACCCCGATCCCGACGTGGGTGGCCTCGTGGCCGAGGCAGGCGGCGTAGGTGCCGAGCTTGCCGGTGCGCTGCAGGGCGATCGACTTGGTGTCGAACACGCGCACGAACAGCATCTGCTTGAACAGCTCGACCAGCCGGGCGCCGTCTTTCGCGCATTCGGGCAGATCCTTGCCGACCGGCTTGCCGGACGGGTCGAGGTATTGCAGGTATTCGATTTCGAAACGTGCGGCGATGCTCATGCGAAGGTCCGTGGATGCAGGATGAGGAACCGTCCGGTGCCGACCGCGGCTGCGCGTTACAAGCGCGTGCGACGCGTATGCAAGCCAGGGCCGGGAACCCGCATTGTCGCACGGCTGGCCGCGCCGGTGCTTGCGCTGGGTCAGGAACCGCCGCGCCTGCGGATGGGTATGTTGGTCAGCGGCACGCTGGCGATCTCCTGCCCGTCGCTGCGGCGCGGCTGTCCGACCGGTGGTGCGAAGGCCTGGGCGTAAATCACTTCCCAGGTGCTTGGCAGGACGCCGTCGCGGCGCAGCGCCTCGTAGGCATCGACCACCCGCTGCATGCGCGCCTTGCCCATCAGCGCACGGCGGCGATCACCTCGCGCGTTATGTGCGCCCAGCGCGCGCAGCTCGCGCATCAGCGCGCGTGCGTCGGGGTAGGTCAGGATGAAGTGCTCGGCGTACAGCACCGGATCGCGAAAGCCGGCCTCCTGCAACGCATCGCCAACCTGCTGGATGTGCGCGAACGTGGACACCGGGTCGCCGGCTCCGGCCTGCGCGAACGCCTCGCGCAATTCGCGCAGGGTGTTCGGGCCGAAGGTGGAGAACAGCAGCAGGCCATCGGGGCGCAGGACGCGATGGAAACCGCGCAGCACCGCCGGCAGGTCGGGAGTCCACTGCAGGCACAGGTTGGAGAACAGCAGCTCGGCGCTGGCGTCGGCCAGCGGCAGCGCGGCCACGTCGGCACAAATCGGCTGCAGGCGCGCTGCGCCGGGCTTCCACCACGGCCTGCGTGCGGCCAGTGGACGCAGCATCGGCAAGGCGAAATCCAGCGCCAGCACCTGCGCCTGCGGCCAGCGCGCGTGCATCGCCTGCGCCGCGCGGCCGGGACCGGCGCCCAGGTCGAGGATGCGTTCGGGTTGGCGGCTGCCGAGCACGTCGAGCTGTTCCAGCAGCCGCGACTGCACCTCGCGCTGCAGGCTGGCGGCGGCCTCGTAGCCGGCGGCAGCACGGGCGAACGCGCGGCGCACGCGCGGGATGTCGAAGGGAGGGGCGGTGCGGGTCATGGCGGATCGTCGAACGCCGTGCTGTCGGCGAACGCGCCGTCGTCCCTCACCCCCACCCCTCTCCCGGTGGGAGAGGGGCTTGAAAGCAGGTCGTGCGTCGGCTCGATCGTGCGGCTGTCGAGCCCCTCTCCCACCGGGAGAGGGGTGGGGGAGAGGGGCTGGCGAGGCGCCGGCAACGACGATTCGAGAAACGCGACGATCGCCCCTGCCAGTTCCTCCGCATGGGTGAGAAAGGGCGCATGCCCCGAGTCGAGCTGGATGTGGCGCGAATCCGACGCGAGCGCCGCCGCCGTGGCGACCGCACGCGGATCGACCAAGCGGTCGCGGCGCGCGCCGATCCACAAACTCGGTACCGGCAGGCCGGGCAACAGGTGGCGCAGGTCGGCCTGCTCCAGCAGATCCAGGCCGGCGGCAAGCGCCGTCGGCGCCGGGTCGCCGTGTGCAAAGGCCAGCGTGCGCAGCTCGCGCAGGCGCGACCTGGCCTGCTCGCAGCCGAGGGTTTCCAGCGCCAGGAAACGCTCCACGGTGGCGTGGACATCGGCCTGCAGGCCGGCCTCGAAGCGGCGGAACACCTCCACGTCCATGCCCTGCGGCCAGGTGTCGGCGTGCACGAAGCGTGGCGTCGAGCACAGCATCACCAGCGCCTGCACACCGGGTTCGCGGGCGGCGGCGGACAGCGCCAGCAGGCCGCCCAATGACCAACCCAGCCACGCCGACGGCGGGGTTGCCGCGGCGATGGCGCGCACGCAGGCGCCCAGGTCCAGCGTGGAAGCGTCCTCGCGGCTGCGGCCGTGGCCGGGCAAGTCCACCAGATACAGGCTGCGCCGTGCGGCCAGGGCATCGAGCAGTGACCCGAACAGGCCGCAGTGCATCGCCCAGCCATGGATCATCACCAGCGGCGGGCCGCTGCCCCTGCGTTCGATCTGCATCAGCCCGACCTGCCGGCGTGGGGGTGGTCGCGATCCAAACGCGTGGCCAGCGGCTCCAGCGCCTCCAGCAGCCCATCCACGTCGCGTTCGTCGTGCGCCGCGCTCAAGGTGATGCGCAGCCGCGCGCCTCCGGGCGGCACGCTGGGCGGGCGGATCGCGCCGACCAGGAAACCGCGCGCCTCCAGCGCGCGCGCTGCCTGCACCACGCGGGCGTTGTCGCCCACCGGCAGCGGCTGGATCGGCGTGTGCGAGTCCAGCAACGGCAAGCCGCGTGCGCGTGCGCCCTCGCGGAAGCGCGCGATCAGCCCCGCCAGGTGCTCGCGCCGCCAGCCTTCCTCGCGCGCCAGTTTCAGCCCGGTCAGCGCGGCGACTGCCAGCGCAGGCGGCGCGGCGGTGGTGTAGATGTAGGTGCGTGCAGCCTGCTGCAGATGCTCGATCACCCATTGCGTGCCCACCAGCACGGCGCCGCAAGCGCCCAGCGCCTTGCCGAGGGTGATCAGCAGCAAGGGCGCCTGCTCCGGTCCCAACCCGGCCGCCGCCGCGCTGCCGCGGCCTTCCGGCCCGAGCACACCGATGGCATGCGCCTCGTCCACATACAGCAGGCCGCGCTGCGCGCTGGCGATGGCCGCCAGCTCGGGCAACGGCGCGAGGTCGCCATCCATGCTGAACACGCCGTCGGTGGCCAGCAACAGGGCACCGCCCGGGTGCACCCGCGCCTGCCGCCGCGCGGCCGCTGCGTCGGCGTGCGGGTAGCGCACCAGTTGCGCTTGCGCCAGCCTGGCGCCGTCGATCAGGCTGGCATGGTTGAGCTTGTCCTGCAGGCACACGTCGCGCGGTTGCAGCAGCGCCTGCAGCACCGCCAGGTTGGCCAGGTAACCCGAACCCAGCAGCAGCGCGCGCGGGTAGCCCAGCCAGTCGGCGAAGGCACGCTCCAGCGTCGCGTGCTCGTCATGGTGGCCGCAGACCATGTGCGAGGCGCCGGCCCCGACGCCGCAATGCTGCGCGGCCACCTGCATCGCCGCGACCATCGCCGGGTGATGGGCCAGGCCGAGGTAATCGTTGCCGGCGAAGTTGAGCAGGCGCCGGCCTTCGCAGACCACGTGGGCGCCGCGGCAGGCACTGATCTGGCGACGCTGGCGCACCAGTCCGTCGGCGGCACGGCGTTCGTCCGCCTCCAGCAAGCGCTGGCGCAGGTCCACCCTGGCCCGATCCCTACCCATGTCGCGACCGCCGCATGTGCGCGTCGGCGAGGTTGCCATGTTCGAACCTGCACCGGCAGCGCCCGCGCACACTGCGACCGATGCCGCGCTTGGCGTGCGTTCGTCGACGGCAGCCGGCACGACGCGACGTGGTCTCACCTCACACCCGCGTGGCAAGGGTCTGCAGCGGCTCGCTGCGGGCGTTGGCGGCGCACGCGCAGTGCCCGCCGCAGCCGCCATCGGTCGCCGCCGCCGCCGGTTCCGGGACCGGCATCGGCTGCAGCCCGAGGCGCGCGAACAATGCCGTGTCCGCTGCCGTTTCCGGATTGCCGGTGGTCAGCAGCTTGTTGCCATGGAAAATCGAATTGGCACCGGCCAGGAAGCACAGCGCCTGCAGCTCGTCGCCCATGCTCTCGCGTCCAGCCGACAACCGCACCATCGCGCGTGGCATCAGGATCCGCGCCACCGCGATGGTGCGCACGAATTCGAATGGGTCCAGCTCGGCGGTTTCGGCCAGCGGTGTGCCGGCCACGCGCACCAGCCGGTTGATCGGCACCGAATCCGGGTGCGCCGGCAGGCTGGCCAGAGCGTGCAGCAGGCCGGCACGCTCGTCGCGGGTCTCGCCCATGCCGACGATGCCGCCACAGCAGGTCTTCAGGCCGGCGTCGCGAACGTGGCCGAGGGTGTCCAGGCGATCCTGGAACTGGCGGGTGTGGATGATCTCCCCGTAGAACTCCGGGGCGGTGTCGAGGTTGTGGTTGTAGTAATCCAGCCCCGCGGCCTTGAGCGTGCCGGCCTGCTCGGCGGTCAGCATCCCGAGGGTAGCGCAGGTTTCCAGCCCCAGCGCCTTGACCGCGCCCACCATCACCGCGACCTTGCCGATGTCGCGGTCCTTTGGCGAGCGCCACGCCGCGCCCATGCAAAAGCGCGTCGCACCGGCGTCCTTCGCGGCGCGTGCGTTGGCAAGCACGGTGTCCGTGTCGAGCAGCTTTTGCGCATCCACGCCGGTGTCGTAGCGCGCGGCCTGCGGGCAGTAGGCGCAATCCTCGGGGCAACCGCCGGTCTTGATCGACAGCAGGGTGGAGATCTGCACCTGGGTCGGATCGAAGTGCTGGCGGTGCACGGCGGCGGCACGAAACACCAGTTCGGTGAACGGCAGCTCGAACAGCGCACGCACCTGCTCGCGCGTGGGATTCAGGACGGGTGCGGAACGGTCCATCGGGGGCTCGCAAGCAGGCGGAGGGAATGCGAAAGTCTGGGAATGGCCACGCCACCTGTCAACTTCGATGGCTTGCCGGCGGTTGACGGCAGGCTGGCACGGCTGGGTCGTATCCTGCTGCCGCCGCGCTGCCTGGTCTGCGGCCAGCCCGGCGCGGACGGGCACGACCTGTGCGCCGCCTGCCAGCAGGCCCTGCCCTGGAACCACGCCTGCTGCCTGCGCTGCGGCCTGCCGATGGCGGAACCGACACCGGCCTGCGGGCGCTGCCTGCGCAAACCGCCGCCGCTGGACCGGGTCCTTGCCGCGTTTGCCTACGCCTTCCCGATCGATCGACTGCTGCCACGGTTCAAGTTCCACCACGACCTTGCCGCCGGGCGCGAACTGGCGCAGGCCATGCGCGCCGCGCTGGTGCCGGCGCTGGACGCGCCCGGCGCGCGACCGCTGGCGCTGATCCCGGTGCCGCTGCATCCGGCGCGCTTGCGCGAGCGTGGCTACAACCAGGCGCTGGAGCTGGCGCGTCCGCTGGCGCGGGCGTTCGACCTGCCACTGCTCGGCGATGGCCTGCGCCGCACCCGCGCCACCGTGCCGCAGAGCGGCCTGAGCGCGCTGGCGCGGCGACGCAACCCACGCGGCGCGTTTGCCTTGGGTTCGGGTGGCTTGCCGGCCCATGTCGCGCTGGTGGACGACGTGATGACCACCGGCGCCACCTTGCACGCCTGCGCCAAGCTGCTGCGCCAGGCCGGCGTGGCCAGGGTGGACGCCTGGGTGGCAGCGCGGGTTCCGACCCCGCGTTGAACCGTCGCGCACGCCATGTCAGGGCGCGGCGCGGTCGTCCAGCGGCTCCACCGGATGGCCGTCCACGGTCTGCGTCCAGCCTTCCGGCGGGGTGGTGGCGATGCCGTGGATCGCCAGCTCGTACTGCACCGCAGCCATCTGGCTTCCGTTGATCTGGATGAGGTTCAGGTAGTTCTGCAGTTCGACCGGGTCGGCATCGAGCCTGGCGGAGACGGCCTCCATCCGTTCGGCTTGCCAGGTCACCGTGCGGATGCGCTCGATGTCGTCCTTGGTGCCTTCCCGCGACGCCCGCAGCACCGCCACGCCGGCCATCCGCCCGGCCACGGTCTGCGCCCGATCCATCAGCAGGCGGCCAACCCGACCGCAGAGCGTGAACCGGCGTTGCGCGGTTTCCGGGTGGCGGGCCTTGCTGCAGGCGTCCACCAGCGCGGTGGGGTCGGGAATCGCGGTGGCACGAGCTTCGTCCAGCACCAGTTGCAGGGCGGCGCCTTCTTGCCCGGGACCCGCGCCCGGCGGGTGCCGTGCGAGCACGTCCAGCCACGCTCCCACCGCCTGACCGAAGTGCTCGTTGTAGCGACCGCTGGCGGCCATCTGCACCAGCACGTCATCGACCACGCGCGTCCTGCCGCTTTTCCACGCGCCATCCAGGACCGGCACCCACGTCGCCGCATTGCCCGGATCCAGTCGCGCGATGCCACCCCGATCGCCACACCCGCTTCGCCCGCGGCACGGCTGGCTGGAGACCAGCGACGACCACATCGCCTGCACCAGCCTGTCCCCCGGCGCGGCCTGCGCCGCCTTGCGCAGGAGCACCAGCCGCTGACGCAGATGCGCACCGGTCGGCGGACGGGCTTCGAGCAACTGCGTGGCCAGCGCCCAGTCGCGTGGCGACGTCCCGCGTTCCAGCTGGGTCGCCAGATGCTCGCGGATGTCGGCGGGCGCTTGCGCCGGCGCGGCGTCCTGCGCGCGCGAGCTCGCGCTGCCGAGCAATCCGCAGGCGAGCAGCGCCGCCGGGAAAAAGCTGAGGAAGGAATGGCTCATGGCGATCGCCTCCGGATGGCCGTGGCTGGATTGTCCCCACATCGCCCGCGACGCCAAGCTGATCCAGCGCAAACGACCGAGTGCGGGGCAGCAGCCTGCGCATCGACTGCCCATGCCATTCCAATACAACCGCGCGCGGCATTTCACAAGCGCTACGGACGCCCGATCGCAGCGTCCGCAACATGCGTCACCGCATGGTCACCCCGAGCACGATGCCGGCAAACACGCAGGCGCCGATCCAGTTGTTGTGCAGGAAGGCCTTGAAGCAACCGGCGCGTTCACGTCGCCAGGCCATGCGGAACTCGAACACCACCAGGACCGCCGCCAACACCAGCCCAACGTCGTACGCCGGCGCCAGCCTGGCCTGCGCGCCGACCAGCGCCAGCGCCGCCAGCATCAGCGCGTACAGCACGCCCTGCGCGATCAGATCGGCATCGCCGAACAGGATCGCGGTGGATTTTGCCCCGGCGCGCAGATCGTCCTGGCGATCGACCATCGCGTACCAGGTGTCGTAGGCGGTGGACCACACCACGTTGGCCAGGAACAGCAGCCAGGCCAGCATCGGAACCCGCCCCTGGGTCGCCGCGAAGGCCATCGGGATGCCCCAACCAAAGGCCAGGCCCAGGTACACCTGCGGCAGGTAGGTGTGGCGCTTGAGGTAGGGGTAGCTGGCCGCGAGCAGCACGCCGACCACGCTCAGCAGCACGGTCAGGCGATTGGTCAGCAGGACCAGCCCGAAGGCGATCAGCATCAGCAGCGCGAACACCACCAGCGCCTCGCGCCCGCCGATCGCGCCGCTGGCCAGCGGGCGCTGGCGGGTGCGCTCGACCTGCGGATCCAGCCAGCGGTCGGCGAAATCGTTGATTGCGCAACCGGCCGAGCGGGTCAACCACACGCCGGCGGTGAAGATCGCCCAAAGTTTCAAGCTCGGGAAGCCGTCCGCGGCCAGCCACAGTGCCCACCAGGTCGGCCACAAAAGCAGCAGGGTGCCGATCGGGCGGTCGCCGCGGATCAGGCGCCAGTACAGGTGAGCGCGACCCTCGCGCCGCGCCGGCGCGGCGAGCACGGCGGCATCGGCAGGATGGGGTTTGGCGGATGGCATCGGGGCAGCGTAACAAACAAGGTCGAAATCCTGTGTCAAGGATGCTTGACAGGCTTGGCGGGTTGGGCGTACTCTGCGCCTGTCAAGTTTGCTTGACAGGATGCGAGCGATGACCCGCCTGACCGAAAAACAGTATCGCGCGTGGATCTGGGTTCTGATGTCGGTCTATGTCGTGCTGATGCTGGTGGTGTTCCCGTACGCACGCCACGCCGGCAGCAGCGACGTGCGCGCCGCGCTGGCGATCGTGTGCGTCAGCCCGGTGGTAGCGACGATCTGGTTCATGCTGCGCCGGGTGATGGGCAGTGATGAACTGCAGCAGCGCTTGCACCTGATCGCGCTCAGTTGCGCCACCGCGATCGTCGCCGCGGCCAGCCTGATCGTCGGCTTCCTGCAGACGGTGCGCGTCCTCGTGCTGGACGGCGACATCCTGATCTGGGTGTTCCCGAGCCTGTGCCTGGTGTATGGCGTCAGCCGGATTCTTTTCAGCCGCCGCTACGGCGGCTCGGGTTGCGAAGGATGAAGAACCTCGTGCGCGAACTGCGCGAGCGCCAGGCGCTGTCGCAGGGCGAGCTGGCCGAGCGGCTGGATGTCTCGCGGCAGACCGTGAACGCCATCGAGACCGGCAAGTACGACCCGAGCCTGCCGCTTGCCTTCCGCATCGCGCGATTGTTCCATGCACCGATCGAAACGATCTTCCTGCCCGGAAAGGACCCGTGAAGCCGTGACCAAGCGCAATGTCTTTCGCCTCGCGGTTGCCATCGCGGCCGCCGGTTACATCGGCTGGATGCAATGGGCGCCGCACGTGGCCACGGCAGGCACGCCCGCCACCGCGGCCGCCTCCGCCGACGCCCTGCCACCGCCGCCACCGCGCCAGCTCGGTCGCCTGCGCTTCCAGCCGTGCACGCTGGCGACGAAGCAGTCTCCGACCACGGTGGCCGCCCAGTGCACCCATCTGGACGTGCCCGAGGACCGGGCGCATCCAGGCGGTCGAAAAATCGCGCTGGCGATCGCCTGGGTGCCGACCGCCGATGACGATGCCGCGCCCGATCCGGTGTTCATGCTCGCCGGCGGGCCCGGCCAGTCCGCGCTGCAGACCTACCCGAGCCTCGCCAACGCTTTCGCCAAGACGCTCAAGAAGCGCAACGTGATCCTGGTCGACCAGCGCGGTACGGGGAGCTCCAACCCGCTGCAATGCAAAGGCCCTGCGGGCAACGACGACCAGCCCGGCGGATCAGCCGATGACCCGGCCGCGCTGCGCAAGTACACCACGCAATGCCGCGATGAGCTGGCGCGAAAGGCCGATTTGCGCTTGTACACCACCACCGATGCCATCGCCGATCTGGACGCCGTGCGCATGGCCATCGGCGCCGACCGCATCGACCTGGTCGGCATTTCCTACGGCACGCGGGTAGCGCAGCAGTACGCACGCGCCTATCCCGCACACACCCGCGCGCTGGTGCTGGATTCGGTGGCGCCCAACGAGCTGATCCTGGGCAACGATTTCGCGCGCAACCTCGATGATGCGCTGGCGCTGAACTTCAAGCTGTGTGCAGATGAGCCGGGTTGCAGCCGGGCGGTGGGCGATCCGCACGCCAACCTCGACGCCCTGCTCACCCGACTTAAGGCCCAGCCGCAGGCGGTGGATTACCGCGACCCGCTGACCGGTGCCTTCATCCATGGCACGCTCACCCGCGCCGACGTGGCGATGCTGGCGCGCATGTACTCCTACCAGCCGATCGCGCTGGCGGTGCTGCCGCTGACCCTGGCCGACGCGCTCAAGGGTCATTACGGTCCACTCAAGGCGCAGGCAAGCCTGCTCAACGGCAGCCTCGCCGATTCGATGACCACCGGCATGCAGTTGTCGGTGATCTGCAGCGAAGACGCCGACGGACTCAAGGCCGATCCGGCGCAGGACGCGAGCGTGCTCGGCAACGAACTGGTCACGGCGCTGCAGACGCAGTGCTCGATCTGGCCGCATGGGCAACGTCCGGCCGATTTCCACCAGCCGCTGGTCAGCAGCGTGCCGGCGCTGGTGCTGGAAGGCGAGTTCGATCCGGTCACCCCGCCGCGCTATGGCAAACAGGTGGTGAAGAACCTGCGCAACGGCCGCTTGCTGGTGTTGCGCGGCCAGGGCCACAACGTGATCGGCGTCGGCTGCATGCCCGACCTGATGGCGCGCTTCCTCGACACCACCGACGCCCGGGGCATGGACGCGTCCTGCCTGGACGCGTTGCCGCGGACGCCGCCATTCACCGGCTACTACGGATGGGAACCATGATCCAGGCCAGCAAGCTGCACAAGTCCTTCCCCGGCAAGACCGCCAAGGACGCCCGCGTGATCGCGGTGGACGATGTCAGCTTCACCGCCGCCGACGGCCAGATCACCGGTCTGCTCGGCCCCAACGGCGCCGGCAAGACCACCACCTTGCGCATGCTCTACACCCTGATGCAGCCCGAGCCGGGCAACGTGGCCGTGGATGGCTTCGATTCGGTGCGCGATGCCGAGGCGGTGCGTCGCCGGCTGGGCGTGTTGCCGGATGCGCGCGGCGTGTACAAGCGCCTGACCGCGCGCGAGAACATCGCCTACTTCGGGCGCCTGCACCGGATGCGCGAGGACGCCATTGCGCAACGCACCGTGCTGCTGTCGAAGGCGCTGGAGATGGACGACTTCCTCGACCGCCCCACCGAGGGTTTCTCGCAGGGGCAGCGCACCAAGACCGCGATCGCGCGCGCGCTGATCCACGACCCGCGCAACGTGATCCTGGATGAACCCACCAACGGCCTGGACGTGATGACCACGCGCAGCCTGCGCAATTTCCTGCGCGCCCTGCGCGAGGAAGGCCGCTGCGTGATCTTCTCCAGCCACATCATGCAGGAGGTCGCTGCGCTGTGTGACCGCATCGTGGTGATCGCGCGCGGGCGGGTGGTGGCGCAGGGCAGCGCCGACGAGCTGCGGGCGCAGACCGGGGAAGAAAATCTGGAGGACGCCTTCGTGAAGGCGATCGGATCCGACGAAGGACTGCACGCATGAACCGCGACGCCATCGCCACCCTGATCACCGTGCTGGTCAAGGAACTGCGCGACCTGTTCCGCGACCAGCGCACCGTCCGCGTCGCGCTGCTGATGGGGCCGGTGTTCACCCCGTTGCTGATGCTCGGGATCATCCTGCTGACCCAGCATCGGGTCAGCAGTCAACTGGAGTCGCCGCTGCAACTGCCGGTGGTCGGCGCGCAGTACGCGCCCAACCTGGTGGCATGGCTGGGCGGCCAGAACGTGCAGGTGAAAAAGCCGCCGGCCGATCCGCAAGCCGCGATCCGCAACCAGGACGAGGCGGTGATCCTGAGCATCGACCCGGGTTACCCGAAAGACTGGCGTGCCGGCGCGCCGGCCAGGGTTTCGATCATGCACGACAGTTCGCGCCAGGATTCGGACATCCCGACCGAGCGCCTGAAAGGGCTCCTGCAAACCTATGCCCGAACCGTGGGCGCGCTGCGCCTGGTCGTGCGCGGGGTCAGCCCGGCGGTGATGGCGCCGGTGCAGGTGGCCGACCGGGACCTCGCCACCCCGGAGAGCAAGGCCGGCGTCGCGCTCTCGTTCCTGCCCTACCTGCTGATCCTGAGCGGCTTCCTCGGTGGTGCCGCGCTGGTCATCGACGCCACCGCCGGTGAGCGCGAGCGGCAATCGCTGGAGCCGCTGTTGACCACCCCGGCCGGACGCGGGGCGATCATGAGCGGAAAGATCGCTGCTGCCTGTGCCTTCGGCATGCTCACCCTGGCGCTGACCCTGATCATGTTCAAGCTGGCGTTTTCGTTCGGCCCGCACACCGGCCTGACCTTCGACATCAGCGCGCCGACCCTGTGCAAGCTGTTGCTCGTGCTGCTGCCGGTGGTGGTGCTGGGCACCACCTTGCTGACCTTGATCGCGGCTTCCAGCAAATCGGTGAAGGAAGCGCAGAGCTACATGAGCGTGCTGATGCTGCTGCCACTGGTGCCCACCCTGGTGCTGATGATCAACCCGATCCGCAACGAGCTGTGGCAGTTCGCGGTGCCGCTGTTGTCGCAGAACCAGCTGATCATGAAGCTGCTGCGCGCCGAGGGGGTGAGCGCGGCCGAATGGGGCGTCTATCTGGCCAGCAGCCTGATCGTCGGCGCCAGCCTGTGGGTCGCGGCGGCGCGCCTGTACCACCGCGAGAAACTGGCGATCTCGGCGTGAGCCTGCGGCGGCGGGTGCGCCGCCGCGGCGCCGCTCGGCCCGCGCGGCAACGGGCTTCAGGTGCAACGGAAACGAATGGACCGGGCCACGTGCGCAGCGCTGCGCGGCGACCGCCGTCGTGGCGACATGCAAAACGTGCGTCCCGAGTTGATCCGACGACGGCATGCCAGCGCCATCGACCGCAGGCCGCATCCCGCGCCCGTCGGATCGGGTGCCGCCCTATCCTGCGTCCGGCCTCACTCGTCTGGCTTGAACACGAACGTGCGCCGGCCCGTCACCGCCTCGCCGGGCGCCTCGAACTTCCACTTCCGGATCGCGTCCAGCGCGGCACCGTCAAAGGTCCGGCGGGGATTGCTGTTGACCACCCTGGCGTCGCCCACGCTGCCGTCGGCGTTCACGGTGAAGGACACCGTGACTTCACCGGAAACCCCGTTGCGCAACGCGGCGCGCGGGTATTCGGGCTGCGGGGAGCTGATCGCCGGCGGCAGCGAGCCGGGAGCACGTTTGGGCTTGGGCGGCTCCACCGGCGGGGGGGTCGCGGGCGATGCGGCTGCCGTGGTGGCCGGTGTCGTCGTGGCCGGGGTGTGCGTCGCCGACGGCGACGTGGTGGTGTGCGCTGGCGGTGGCGTTGCCGGATGCGCGGCGGACGCGGCTGCCGCTTGGGCCGCCTGCTGCTCCTGCTGCTGCTTGGCCAGCGCTGCGGCCTTGTCGGCCGCGGCCTTCTTCTCCAGGTCGGCCTGCGCCTTCTTGGCGGCATCCTGTTGCTGCTTCAGCTCGTCGGCCGCTTCCTTCTGCATCAACGTGCGCAGGCGTGGCAGCGAGGGCGCGTTGGCGTCCACCCGCTCGAGCAGGGCGAAGATGCGCGCCGCCTCCTGGCGGCCCGCCTCGTCGCCCTTCTTCAAATTCTGTTCGGTCGCGATCATCGCATACGGGAACAAGTCGGTCAGCGCGGATTTGACGTTCTCGTCGTTTGGGTTGCGCGCGCGCAGTTGCAAGTAGTATTCGATGGCATTGTTGCCGGCCGGCGCGTAGTAGCGCTTCTCGTTCTGTGCGGTCTTGGCCTTGGTGAGCAGTTCCGCATCGGTATCGACATGCTCGGCTGCTGCCGGGGTTTCGGTGCCGGCTTGCGATGCCGCCGGGGTGGACGCTTCCGGCGGCGGCGCCGCCGGCTTCTTGCCGCACCCGGCGATACCCAGGGCCGCCACCACCGCCGATGCCAAAGCCATGTGCTGCCAGCCCACCTTGCCTGCAGGATGCTTCATGAGACACCTCGCCAGTGACCGGATGGGCCGAGTTTAACCAGATTTTTCGTGGATGGTGTGAGTCGTTTCACCGCTCTGAAAATCCACCGGGCTTCGGCGACCGGCGCGCTGCCCGGCCACGCTTGGCTGGACGCCGACGGGCCGACCGCGGCCGGTCGCCCGGTTGCCGCACGTCGGGGTGAGGCATCGGCGAGGCCACGCGTGAGCGCGCGCCGGTGCGTCACTTGCCGATGCAGAACGTGGAAAAGATGGCGCCCAGCAAGTCGTCGCTGCCGAAGGCTCCGGTGGTTTCCCCCAGCGCGTGCTGGGCCAGGCGCAGTTCCTCGGCCGCCAGTTCGCCCGCGCGTTCGACCTGCAAGCGGGAACTGGCCAGATCAAGATGCGTACCGACCCTGTGCAGGGCCTGGACCTGACGGGCGCGGGCGCTGAAGCTGCCCTGACCCTGCGTGTTGCCGGCGCCGGCGATCGATTTGAGCCGCTCGCGCAAGGCCTCCAGGCCACCGCCATCACGCGCCGAAATCCACAAGTCATCCGCCGCTGCCTGCGGCCTTGGCGCGGCGTCGATCAGGTCGGCCTTGTTGTGCAACCACAACACGGACGCCGCGTCGGCCAGGTCGGACCGCAGTTGCGCACGCGCGATTTCCGGTTGGGTGGCATCCAGCACCGCCAGCACGAGATCGGCCGTCCGCAGCTCCTGGCGTGCGCGGCGGATGCCCTCACGCTCGATCGCATCGGTCGCCGCATGCAGGCCGGCGGTATCCACCAGGGTCAGCTCGATGCCGTCGAGCACGACGGTTTCACGCAGCAGGTCGCGCGTGGTCCCGGCCTGCGGGGTGACGATCGCGCGCGCGTGGCCGGCCAGGGCATTGAGCAGGCTGGACTTGCCGACGTTGGGCGGGCCGGCGATGACCACGTGCAGGCCATCGCGCAGGCGTTGGCCGCGGGCGGCGTCGGCAAGCAGGGCGGCGTGCGTGGAACGCACCGCGGCCAGTTGCTGCATCAGCCGCGCGTCGGCGAGAACATCGAGCTCTTCTTCCGGAAAATCGATCCCCGCCTCCAGCTGCACGCGCAAGGCAGTCAACCCGGCCTGGAGGGCCTGGACACGCTCGGAGAACGCGCCGTCCAGCGACCGCCTGGCGGCACGCGCCGCCGCCTCGCTGCCCGCCGCGATCAGGTCGGCGACCGCCTCGGCCTGGGCGAGGTCCAGCCGTCCGTTGCGCCATGCCCGCTCGGTGAACTCGCCCGGCCGGGCCATCCGCGCACCCAGTTGCAGGCAGCGCCGCAGCAACATCCCGAGCAGCACCGGGTTGCCGTGGGCTTGCAATTCCACCACATCCTCGGCGGTGTAGGAATGCGGGCCACGAAACGCCAGGACGATGCCATCGTCGATGACCTGGCCCTGATCGTCGCGGAAGACCACGTGGTGGGCGTGGCGTGGCCGCAGCTTGCGGCGTGCCATCGCCGCGCCGATCCGCCATGCCCCGGGTCCGGACAGGCGCACGATCCCGATGCCCCCCGTACCGGCGGCGCTGGCGATCGCGGCGATGGTATCGGTTGCCGGCAGATTCGCCCCCCGGGCAAGGACTCAAGCCGAGTTCAGGCCTTCTTCGCCATCACGCCCGGCGCGCCGTGCTTGCGCATCAGCCACCACTGCTGGAGCAGGCCCAGGCCGCCATTGACGACGTAATACAGCACCAGGCCGGCCGGGAAGAAGGCGAACATCACGCCGAACACCATCGGCATGGCCTGCATCAGCTTCTTCTGGGTGGGATCCATCCCCGGCGTCGGGGTCAGGCGCTGGGTGAAGAACATCACCACCAGGTACAGCGCCGGCAGGATGAAGTACGGGTCGGCGTCGGACAGGCTGTGGATCCAACCCACCCACGGCGCGTGGCGCAGCTCGACGCTGTACAGCAGCACGCGGTAGAGCGCGAAGAAGATCGGGATCTGGATCAGCATCGGCAGGCAGCCGCCGGCCGGGTTGACCTTTTCCTTCTTGTACAGCTCCAGCATGGCCATCTGGAACTGCTGCTTGTCGTTGCCGTAGCGTTCCTTGAGCGCGTCCAGCCGTGGCTGCAGCGCGCGCATCCTGGCCATGCTGCGGTACTGGGTGTCGGACAGCTTGTACATCGCCAGCTTGATCAGCAGCACCAGCAGGATGATCGACCAGCCCCAGTTGCCGACCAGCCAGTGGATCTTCGACAGCAGCCAGTAGATCGGCCCGGCGAACAGGGTGAACCAGCCATAATCCACGGTCAGTTGCAGGCCCGGGGCGACGCCGGGGAGCACATCCTGCAACGCCGGGCCGACATACAGGCGCGAGCTGGTGGTGTGGCTGCCGCCGGCCGGGATCTGCATCCCGGGGCCTTGCGCGATGATGCTGTAGTAGGTCTGCCCACCGGCGGTGTTGCTGGCGATCGACAGCCGCGTGGCTTCCTTCGGGTCCGGGATCCAAGCCGCCAGGAAATAGTGCTGGACCATCGCCATCCAGCCGCCGGTGACGGTCTGGTTCAGCGGCGGCTCGAACTTCGACAGCGCGCGGGTCTGGTACTTCTCCTCCGGGCTGTACCAGGCCGCGCCGACGAAGGCATAGGCCTCCGGGTTGGTCAGGCTGCCACCGGCGGAGTGCTTGATGACCGGCGGAACGCGACGCAACCAGCGGTAGTCGTTGCCGGTCCAGGTGGAGGTGCCACCGTTGCGCACGTCCTCGCGCAGGTCGATGACGTAGCTGCCGCGGTGCAAGGTCCAGGTGCGGCGCACCTGCAGGCCGTCCGGACCGGTCCAGAGGAAAGACTGCGAGATGCGTTCGGCGCCGGTTGGCAACGAACCGCCATGCTTGCCCTCGACCTGGTACACCGCGGTATGGCTGGGCGCATGGCCGCTGGCGCTGACCAGCCCCGACTCGGCCACGAACAGGTGGCCAGGATCGCTGCTGAGCAAGTCCACCCGCGGGCTGCCGCGCTGATCGGTCTGGCCGTAGGCCTGCAGGCGCGCGCCGACCAGGTTGGCGCCACGCGGATCGATGCTCAACTGCAGGACATCGTTGGACAACAGCACCGGCGGCAGTGCGGGCGCGGTAGCGGTCGTCGCCGAAGCGGCGGGCGCGGCGCCGCTTGCGGCGGACGTTGACGCGGCCGCGATCGGCGTCGGCAACGGCGGTGCCGAGGGCGCGGCCGCATTCGAGGAAGCGCTTGCGACCGGGATTGCCGCCTTCGGCGCGTGATCCTGCTCCCAGGCTTGCCAGCACAGCACGGCCAGCATGAGCCAGGCGAACATCAGCATGGTGCGGGTCTGGTTCATCGGTCGGAAGCATCCTGAGGATCACGCGGCGCGGGGTCGCAGCCCGCCGCACTTCGGTCGTCGGTCCGTGACTGCAAAGCAGGTGCCGGGACAGACTCGGTGCGTTGCTGCGCGCCGAAGCGGGACGTGGGGCCGGGCATTGTGGGGTCGGCCGGATCGGGCTTCAACGCACCGGCGCGGGACCACAACGCGTCCAGGGCCTCGCGCAGCCGCGCGCCGGTGGCGCCACGCGCCGGCGGCAGGGCGACCAAGGCGTAATCCCCGGGAGGCAACTGTGCGCGCCGGCAGCGGAAACTCTCGCGCACGATTCGCCGCACGCGATTGCGCTCGACGGCCAGCGCGGCGACCTTCTTGGGCACCGCGATGCCCAGCCGCGCCCAGCAAGGCGCGTTTGTGCCACCCCGTAGCCAGACATGCAGACGGAACACGGGCCCGCCGATACGGCGGCCGTGGGTGAAGACATCCTTGAACTGGCCCGGCCTGAGCAGCCGGGCCGAACGCGGGAAACGATCCCTGCCCTCCAGGGTCGTCGCACTCACGACGGGCAGATCCGGCACCGCCGAAGTGGAGTCGCGCTCAGGCGGACAGGCGTGCGCGGCCCTTGGCACGGCGACGCGCCAGCACCTTGCGGCCATCGGCGGTCTTCATGCGGGCGCGGAAGCCGTGGTCGCGCTTGCGCTTGAGGTTGCTGGGCTGATAGGTGCGCTTGGTGGCCATGGCGTGGGACTCGGCGTTGCAAGGTCAAGACTTTCAAGTATAGCCGTCACACGCATCGATTGGCAAGCCCAAGCACATGCCAGCCTGCTTGGCACGCTCCGGGCACGGGGCTACACTGCGGACGACCCCGGTGCTTTTTCGTCCGCGATCGCTACTCGCGGGGTTGCCGCTTTTTTTCGCGACCCCAGGTCCATTTCCCACCCTCGACGCTGCCGATCCCGATGTCGCACCTGTGGTCCCGTTGCCTGGAACGCCTGAAGGCCGAGTTGCCGACCGACGTGCTGTTGACCCTGATCCATCCCCTGCAGGCCAGCGAGGGGAACGGGCAATTGGCCCTGTTCGCACCCAATGCCTACGTGGTCGAGCACCTGCAACCCCACCTGCAGCGCATCAACGAGTTGGCGACCCATTTCGCCAGCGTGCCGGTGGAGGTGAAGCTCGCGGTGGGCAGCTTGCCGCGCGCAAGCGTGACGGCGGCCAACGGTGCACCCGCGCCCGGCAGTTCCGCCACGGTGGCGATCGAGGAAGGCGATGGTGTCGGCCCGAATCCCGGGGCAGCCAACTCCACGTTCGAGAATTTCGTCGAAGGCCGCTCCAACCAGCTTGCCAAGGCCGCGGCATGGAAGGTCGCGCACAGCCCCGGTGACCGCAGCCACAACCCGCTGCTGCTGTACGGTAGCACCGGACTGGGCAAGACCCACCTGATGTACGCGATCGGCCACCAGATGCGCAGGCTGAACCCTGCCGCACGCGTGCTCTACCTGCGCTCGGAGCAGTTCTTCGCCGGCATGCGCAGGGCGATGCTGGACAACGCCATGGACGCCTTCAAGAGGCAGTTCCAGCAACTGGATGCGTTGCTGATCGACGACGTGCAATTCTTCGCCGGCAAGGATCGCACCCAGGAAGAGTTTTTCCACACCTTCAACGCGCTGATCGATGCGCGCCAGCAGATCATCCTGAGCTGCGACCGCTACCCGCGCGAGGTGGAGGGCATCGAGCCGCGACTGCGCTCGCGGCTGGCCTGGGGCCTGTCGGTACCGATCGAACCACCCGACTTCGAGACCCGCGCGGCCATCATGCTGTCCAAGGCTCGCGAGAGCGGCATTGGCTTGCCCGAGGACGTGGCCTACCTGCTGGCGCGCAAGCTGCATTCGAACGTGCGCGACCTGGAAGGTGCACTCAAGACCCTGGCCCTGAAAGCCTACTGCGGCAACCAGCCGATCACCGTCGAACTGGCCCAGGAGACCTTGCGCGACAGCCTGCGTGCGCAACAGCAGGCGATCGCGATCGAAAAGATCCAGAAGACCGTGGCAGACTACTACCAGATCCGCTTGGCGGACATGGCGTCCAAGTTGCGCTCGCGTGCCGTGGTCCGGCCGCGGCAGATGGCGATGGCGCTGGCACGCGAGCTCACCGACCACAGCCTGCCGGAAATCGGCAGTCGTTTTGGCGACCGCGACCACAGCACCGTGATCCATGCCTGCGCGCAGGTCGCCAAGCTGACCAAGTCCGACCCCCGCATCGGCGAGGACTGGACGAAGTTGATCCGAAAGCTGACCGAATGACCTGTGGATATCTTGCGGACGATCACGGGGCGAAAAAAACCTTGCCGTGCCATGCGCCACGTCCACCGCGGTTATCCACAGCTTTATCGTCGTTGATTCTTCTTTGAATTCAAACAGTTGAGCTTGAAATCCCGGTTCCTGCAGGCGCCCATCACCACCAGATTTCAAGCTTTAATATCAACATCAAAGGCTGGACAGCCCATGCGTTTCTCCCTTCAGCGTGAAGTTCTGCTCAAGCCGCTCCAGCAGGTGATCAACGTCGTGGAACGACGCCAGACCATGGCGGTGCTGGGAAACCTGCTTGCCGTGGTCAGGAACGGCACGCTGTCGTTGACGGCCAGCGACATGGAAGTGGAGATGCTGGCGCGCACCGCCGTCGAGGACGGCCAGGACGGCGAGGCCACGATTCCGGCGCGCAAGTTGTTCGACATCGTGCGCTCGCTACCGGACGGCAGTCGGGTCAGCCTCAGCCACGCCGAGGACAAGGCGATCCTGAAGGCGGGCAGGAGCCGGTTCACCCTGGCGACCTTGCCGCCGAACGATTTCCCATCGGTGGACGACATCGAGTTGCTCGAACGCATCCGGGTGCCGGAAGCGGCGATGAAGGAGCTGATCGAGCGCACCGCATTCGCGATGGCGCAGCAGGACGTGCGCTATTACCTCAACGGCCTGCTGCTGGACTTGCGCGAGAACGCGCTGCGCTGCGTGGCCACGGACGGGCACCGACTTGCGTTATGCGAAACGGCGCTGCCTGGCGGCAGCCAAACCCGGAAGCAGATCATCCTCCCGCGCAAGGGCGTACTCGAACTGCAACGCCTGCTGGAGACGGCCGACCGCGAGATCGAACTGGAGATCGGCCGCAGCCACCTGCGCCTGCGGCGGGAGGACGTGACCTTCACGTCCAAGCTGATCGACGGACGGTTCCCGGATTACGAGGCGGTCATTCCGATCGGTGCCGACAAGGAAGTCCGCATCGACCGCGAAGCGCTGCGCGCCGCATTGCAGCGGGCGGCGATCCTGTCGAACGAGAAGTACCGCGGGGTCAAGGTCGAGGTGAGCCCGGGCCAGTTGCGCCTGGTGGCCCACAATCCCGAGCAGGAAGAAGCGCAAGAGGAAATCGATGCGCACACGCGGGTTGAGGGCGTGGCGGTGGGATTCAACGTGAACTACCTGCTGGATGCACTCACCGCCTTGCGTGGCGAAGAAGTGACGCTGGCGCTGCGTGATGCCAATTCCAGCGCCTTGCTGCGCGAGACCGAAAACGATCGCAGCCGCCACGTGGTGATGCCGCTGCGGCTCTGAACGGACACGCGGCGGCTCCGCGATCCACACGACCACGGCGCGGGCGATCGGAGCCTGCATGCGACTGGAACGGCTGGCGCTGGCTCGCTTTCGGGGTTTCGAGGATGCCGAGTGGCGACCGATCGAGGGCGCCAACCTCATCACCGGCGGCAACGGCGCCGGCAAGACCTCCTTGTTGGAAGCAGCGCACGTGCTGGCGAACGCAAGGTCGTTCCGTGGCCGCGTCCGCGACGGACTGGTTCGCCACGGCTGCGCGGACCTGGAGATTTTCGGCGAGTGGCGGCTCGAGGGCGGCCCGGCAAGGCGCGCAGGGCTTCGGCACAGCGGGCGAGACTGGGATGCACGGCTGGACGGTCGCAACGTCGAAAGCCTGCTGGAGCTGTGCGAGACATTCTCGATGCTCACCTTCGAGCCGGGCAGTCACGAACTGATCGCCGGGGGCGCCGAGCATCGGCGCCGGTTCATGGATTGGGCGTTGTTCCACGTGGAACCAGAATTCATGGCGCTGTGGCGGCGCTACACGCGAGCAGCACGCCAGCGCAACGCCCTGCTCAAGGCGCGCCCACAACCCGGTCTGCTGGAAACGTGGGACAGGGAGCTTGCAGCCGCCGGTGAACCGCTCACGCAGATGCGCGCCGCACACATGGCGCGCATCGACGTGCAGCTCCAGCGGACCGTGGCCGCGTTTCTCCCCGAGCTGGGGCCTCCAACACTGACGTTCCTGCCCGGATGGCGTCGCGACGAACAGTCCTTGTCCGAGGCCCTCCTCGCCAGTCGCGAACGGGACATCGCGCGCGGCCATTCTGGCGTCGGGCCACATCGCGCTGATTGGCGGATCGGTTTTGCCGATTTACCGAGCCGCAATGCGCTGTCACGCGGCCAGGAAAAACTTCTGGCGCTTGCCTGCCTGCTGGCGCAAGCGCGCGTGCATGCCGTGAATCGCGGCCACTGGCCGGTGATGGCCATGGATGATCTCGCTTCGGAACTGGATCAGAACCACCAGCGCCGAGTCCTGGAAGAACTTGTGGGCAGCGGTGCACAAATCCTTGTCACGGCGACGGAAGCCATGCCTGCCTTGGTGGAGACGTGCCCTCGTCTTGCGCTGTTCCACGTGGAACAAGGCCAAGTTCGTCGACTGGTATAATGCCCTGTTGGCTCGCGTCACTCCTCGACGCCACCTTTCCGCTGCCCGACAGGCACCCATGATCGACGAATCCACGCCGGACGAAGCCCGGTCGAGCGACACCTACGATTCCTCCCGCATCACCGTGCTGCGCGGCCTGGAGGCGGTGCGAAAGCGCCCCGGGATGTACATCGGCGATGTGCACGACGGCACGGGCCTGCATCACATGGTCTTCGAGGTCGTCGACAACGCCATCGACGAGGCGCTGGCCGGCTGGTGCGACCACGTCGAGGTCGTGTTGCACGCCGACGGCTCGGTCGCGGTGACCGACAACGGCCGTGGCATCCCGACCGACATCCACAAGGAAGAAGGCGTCTCCGCGGCCGAGGTCATCATGACCGTCCTGCATGCCGGCGGAAAGTTCGACGACAACAGCTACAAGGTCTCCGGCGGCCTGCACGGTGTCGGTGTGTCGGTGGTCAATGCGCTGTCCGAAAGCCTGTGGATGGACATCTGGCGCGACGGCCGCCACCACCAGCAGGAATACGGGCTAGGCGAACCGCTGTACCCGCTCAAGGACGTGGATGCATCGAGCCGCCGCGGCACCCGGATCCGCTTCAAGCCTGCGGCGAGCATCTTCACCGACACGCAGTTCCACTACGACATCCTCGCCAAGCGCCTGCGCGAACTGTCGTTCCTGAACTCCGGCGTGCGCATCGAACTCGTCGACGAGCGCGGCGAGGGCCGCCGCGACACCTTCAAGTACGAGGGCGGCATCCGCAGCTTCGTCGAGCACCTCGCCCAGCTCAAGACCCCGCTGCACCCCTCGGTGATCGCCGCGACCGGCGAGCAGAACGGCATCACCGTGGACATCGCCCTGCAGTGGACCGATGCCTATCAGGAGACGATGTTCTGCTTCACCAACAACATTCCGCAAAAGGACGGTGGCACGCACCTCGCCGGCTATCGCGCGGCGCTCACCCGCACGCTCAACGCTTACATCGAGCAGGCCGGGCTCGCCAGGCAGGCCAAGATCACCCTGGCCGGCGATGACATGCGCGAGGGCATGATCGCGGTACTGTCGGTCAAGGTTCCCGATCCCAGCTTCTCTTCGCAGACCAAGGAAAAGCTCGTATCTTCCGAGGTCAAACCGGTTGTCGAAGCGATCGTCGCCGAAAAGCTGGGTAACTTCCTGCAAGAACATCCGTCCGAGGCGCGCGCCATCGCCGAGAAGGTGGTCGACGCCGCGCGCGCCCGCGAGGCCGCGCGCAAGGCACGCGAACTGACACGCCGCAAGGGCGCACTCGACATCGCCGGCTTGCCGGGCAAGTTGGCCGATTGCCAGGAGAAGGATCCGGCACTGTCGGAATTGTTCATCGTCGAGGGCGACTCGGCCGGCGGCTCGGCCAAGCAGGGCCGCAACCGCAAGACCCAGGCGATCCTGCCCCTCAAGGGCAAGATCCTCAACGTCGAGCGCGCGCGTTTCGACAAGATGCTCGGCAGCGCCGAGATCGGCACCCTGATCACCGCGCTGGGCTGCGGCATTGGCCAGGACGAATACAACCCGGACAAGTTGCGCTACCACCGCATCATCCTGATGACCGACGCCGACGTCGACGGCTCGCACATCCGCACCCTGCTGCTGACCTTCTTCTACCGGCAGATGCCCGAACTGATCGAACGCGGCCACGTTTATATCGGCCTGCCGCCGCTGTACAAGATCAAGCAGGGCAAGGCCGAGCTGTACCTGAAGGACGATGCGGCGCTCAACCAGTATCTGATCGGCAATGCCGTCGAGGGCGCGGAGTTGCATCCTGGCGGCGGCGCGCCGCCGATCACCGGCGTGGCGCTGGAGCGCTTGATGCTCGACCTGTCGCTGGCCCAGGACGCGATCGAGCGCAACGCCTGGCGCTTCGATGCCACCGTCTTGCGTGCACTGCTCGACCAGCCGCCGCCCGCAGCCGGCTCCCCCGAGACGTCCCAGGCATGGCTGGCGCGCCTGCAGGCGTTGCTGGACGGCGCCGGCGTGGGCCACGCGGCGTACGCCTTGCGTCTGCTGGATGCGCGAGAAGGGCATCCGGCCGCGCTGGCGATCGAACGTCGCCAGCATGGCCTGACGGTGAGCCAGACCCTGCCGCTGAACCTGCTCGATGCCGGCGAACTGCGACCGGTAGGCGCCATCGCGCGGACCCTCGCGGGCCTGCTGCAGGCCGATGCCTGCGTGCGTCGCGGTGGCCGCAGCCAGGCCATCGACCGCTTCGCCGCCGCCCAGGCGTGGTTGCTCGAGGAGGCCAAGAAGGGCCGCACCATCCAGCGTTTCAAGGGCCTGGGCGAGATGAACCCGGAACAGTTGTGGGAGACTACGGTCAACCCCGAGACGCGCCGACTGCTGCAGGTGCGGATCGAGGATGCGGTCGCGGCGGACCGGATCTTTGCGACGTTGATGGGGGATGTGGTCGAGCCGCGCCGCGACTTCATCGAAGACAACGCGCTGCGGGTGAGCAACCTGGACGTTTGACGGCCAACGAGGCGCGGCTCGAGGCGTTGCGGATTCGGGCATCTGACCGCCATGGATGGCGGAAATGCCGAACATGCAGGAGCAATTTTCGGCCGGCGCTCATCTCGCAACCCGGCCCGTGGCATCCGTGCCACGGCCGTTCGGCCAAGCGCGAACCGGTGGTTCGCAAGCGCCTGCCCTCACCCGCGCCGACGCGTGGCGCCAAGCGCAGTACCACGCTTGAGTAAAGACACTAAAAGCGTTTACCCTGTCAGGCCCGGCCCCGCGAAAGGGGCGGCCAGACATCGGATTCAGCGCATGCGCATTCGCCCCAGACCGACCCTGCTCCCCGCGCTGCTGGCCGGCGCCTTGCTGCTCATGCCGATGGTGGCCGCGGCGCAGGACGACGACCGTCAGGTCGAGCAGACCGAACGTCACGAACTGGTCAAGAAGCGCCCGGTCAAGGTCGTCCAGTTGTACCCCCAGGCAACCCGCGCCGAGCCGTCAAACCAGGCCTCCAGTCCGGCGATGGCCAAGAACGTGAACCAATTGCACGCGCTGGTCGCGTCCCATCAGGACGACCAGGCGATCGCGCTGGCGCAGACCATGCTTGCCGACCCCAAAGCCAACGCATTCGACAAGTCGGCGGCGTGGCAGGGCATCGGGTATGCCAGTTTCGGCAAGCGCGATTTCGCCAAGGCCGCACAGGCGTTGCAGGGTGCGATCGATGCCAACGGCCTGCCCAACAACGACCATTTCCAGGCGATGTTCAATCTCGCCAAGGCGCAGGTCGCGGCCAACCAACCCGATGCCGGGCTGGCCACGATCGACCGGCTGGCCAGGGAAACAGCGCAAGACAAGCCCGAGTACGACAGCGTGCGCGGGTATGCGTACTTCGAAAAGAAGGATTACGTCCACACGGTGGCAGCGCTCGAGAAGGCGCAGGCAGGAACAGGCACGCCGGATGCCAACGCACAGCAGATGTTGTTCGCCAGCTATTACGCGCTCAAGCAGAACGACAAGGCGGTTGCGCTCGCCCAGGCCCTGCACAGCGCGCATCCGCAGGACAAGGACGCGTTGATGAACCTGGTGGCCGCCTACCATGCCGCAGGGCAGCGCGACAAGGCCAAGGCGCTGCTTGCCGATGCGCGTGCGCAAGGCTTGTTCACCACCTCCGGCGATTACCGCAAGCTGATCCAGCTTTACTCCACCACGCCGGGTGCCGAGGGCGAGACGGTTGCGTTGATCAACGAAGGGCTGCAGAAGGGCATCCTGCAACCGGGCGCGGACGTGTACGCGGTGCTGGCCCAAAGCTATGTCGCGCTGGGGCAGAACGCGCCGGCCATCGAGGCCTACAAGAAAGCCGATGCGCTGTCCAGCGATGGCGCTGCCGGCCTGAACCTGGCGCGCATGTACAACAACGCAGGACAGCGCGCACAAGCCAGGGCGGCGGCGCAGGCGGCGATCTCCAAAGGCTTGTCTGCCGGGGATCGGCAAGCGGCCCAGCGCCTGATCGAGGCCAATTCCGGTGGCGGAACGCCGCCGCGGAAGAAAAAGTGACGAATCCTACACAATGCCGTTCGGTGATTTGACCGCGCGGTTGTTTGCTATAAGCTAAAGGTTTCCGCGCCAGGCAATGCCGGCGCGGTGGTCCGGGGTCCAACGCAGGTCTGCCAGCAGGTCGCCACGCGAATGTCGTCCTCCTACTACATGCACCACGCCGAGCCGGACACCTTCAACTGGTCGCGGGTTTGCGGCATCGCGTTCGCGATCACGGTGCAGGCTTCGTTGTTCATGATGCTGCTGGTGCCGCCCTCGATGCAGGACACCAGCAAGGACGATACGGACAAGCCGCGCGCGGTCATCATCACCCCGCCGCCGAAACCGCCGCCGCCGCCGCCGCCCAAGCCGCAGGAAGTCAAGACGCCGCCGCCCAAGGAAGTGCCGCCGCCGCCGAAGGTGGTCAACACCCCGCCGCCGCCGCCGACGCCCCCGGTGGTCACCAACACGCCCACGCCGATGTCGGTGCAGGCGCCGCCACCGGCACCACCGGCACCACCGGTGCAGGCCCAGAATATCGGCGCCAGCGTGGACATCTCCTTCATGCACGCCAACCCGCCGGTCTATCCGCCCAAGGAAATGAACGAGGGCGTGACCGGCGTGGTGACGTTGATCTGCAACATCGACGCCAACGGCACGCCGACCGGTTGCAAGGTCGAACGCGACACCAGTCACAATCGCAATTTGCAGCGGGCGGCCATGGACGCGGCGCAACACTGGAAATTCAACCCGAGCATCAAGAACGGCGTGCGCGTTCCCGACGTCGTACGGGTGCCGGTCGAGTTCAAGCTGTGATTTCCCTCACTTCATCAACCAAGGGCTAGGCCATGTTGCAAGATCCCACTTCCACGGCCGCTGCGGCCGCCTCCGCGGCCGGCGCCACCGGCGGTCCGTCCAACGCCGAGGCGCTCAACGCGATCGGCTTCGGACACATGTGGGGCACGTTCGTGTCCGGCGAGAACAACGTCGGCCTGCTCGTCTTCATCACCTTGTGCGTGTTCATGTTCCTGTCGTTCTTCTACATGGTGGTCAATGTGTTCCGCAACGTGCGCATTCGCACGCGTTCGGACAAGGTGATTGCCACCTTCTGGGATACCCAGAATGCGCAGGATGCGATCCAGTTCATGGAACAGCAGGCCAAGAGCGAGCCGTTTTCGAAGATCGCGCTGGACTGCGCCGAGGCTGCGGCGCACCATCAGCGCAACGAGGGTGGCCGCCTGACCGGCGCCCTGAACCGCTCGGAGTTCATCGACCGCGCCCTGCGCCAGGCGGTCTCGCGCGAGAGCGAGAACCTCGAGAACGGCCTGACCCTGCTGGCCACCGTGGGTTCCACGGCACCGTTCGTCGGCCTGCTCGGCACGGTGTGGGGCATCTACCACGCCCTGACCGGCATCGCATCGTCCGGCCAGTCCTCGATCGAGGCGGTCGCCGGGCCGGTGGGTGAGGCCCTGATCATGACCGCGCTGGGCCTGTTCGTCGCCATCCCGGCGGTGCTGGGCTACAACTTCTTCGTGCGCATGAACCGCGTCACCAACTCGCAGTTCGACGCTTTCGCGCACGACTTGCACGACTTCTTCGCGACCGGCGCCCGCGTCGGCGCGTAAGCGCCGGACGGGTTTCCTCGCGCGGCAGATGCACGGAGTCCGGCAATGGGAATGAGCAGCAACGACAGCGGCGGCCCGATGGCCTCGATCAACGTCACGCCCCTGGTGGACGTGATGTTGGTGCTGCTGATCATCTTCATGATCACCACCCCGCTGATGCGGCACAAGATTCCGGTCAAGCTGCCCAATGCGATCCTTCGACAGAAGCCACCGCCACTCACCCACCCGCCGGTGACGGTGACGGTCAAGGCGGATGGCAGCATCTTCTGGAACGACGAGCTGATCGATCCGCAGTTGTTCGACAGCCGCCTGTACACCACCGGCCAGCAGGAGCCGCAACCGGAGGTGGACATCCGCGCCGACAAGAACACCCACTATTCGGTCATCTGGAAGGTCGTCAAGGCGGCCCAGACCAATGGCATCCTGAAGATTGGCTTCATCTCGGCCCCGAAGGGCCAGAACTGAGCTGACCAAGCAAAGACCCGACCATGGCATTTTCGACCAGCAACAGCGGTGGCCCGATCGTGGACATGAACGTCACGCCCCTGGTGGACGTGATGCTGGTGCTGTTGATCATCTTCATGGTCACCATGCCGCCCCTGACGTATCCGATCGGCGTCGACCTGCCGATTCCATCCACCCACCCGCCGCCGCCGTCGACCGCGCCACCGATCACCATCAAGATCGACGCCAGTGGCAGCATCACCTGGAACGGTACGCCGGTTCCGCTGACAGGCCTGCGCGAACAGTTCCAGGTCGAGGCCGACCGCTACTCCGATCCGATGCAGCAGCCGGTGGTGCAGATCGACACCGACAACGATGCCGAGTACGACGCGCTGGCCAAGGTGCTGGCGGCCACCAAGAACGCCGGCATGATCAAGGTCGGGTTCGTGGACAAGGGCGGCTGAAGCACCGCATCGTTGCAACGACGCAACCACGCCGCCTGCGGGCGGCGTCTTTGCATCTGGCGGAGCCATTTACGATCGGATGGATCCGGAGTAGGGTGAAACCGCCCCGAAGCCGGAGATCGCCATGGCCTTCACCTTGTCAGCAGGAAGCCACCCGGTGGCCGAAATGAACATCACGCCGCTGGTGGACGTGATGCTGGTGCTGCTGATCATCTTCATGGTGACCATGCCCTTGCGGACGATCGCGCTGACGGTCGATCTTCCCCAAGCCGTCCCGAATGCGCCTCCGCCACCCCATCCGATCAACCTGCGCATCGATCGTGCCGGCCAGTTGACCTGGAATGGCAGCGCGATGCCGATGGCCGTGCTGGAAGGGGCGCTGGCCGTGGAGGCGGCGCGCCATGCCGATCCCAAGGATCAGCCGCAAGTCCTGATCGACACCGACCCCGATGCCGAATACGGTAGGTTGGCCACGGTCCTTTCGGCCGCGCGCAACGCCGGCATGGATCGAGTCGGCTTCGTTGCCGACGGGCGCTCCCGCTGAGGCCGCGTCCTCACGCGCGGTCGTTGCCGCCGCGACCTTCTCCGATCACCCGCAGGTAGGCTTGCACGGTTGCGCGCAGGCCGGCATACAGCGCCTCGTCGATCAGCGCGTGGCCGATGGAAACTTCGGCGATTTCCGGTGCCGCACGCAGCAGGTCGCCCAGATTGCTCTGATCCAGATCGTGACCTGCATTCACGCCCAGGCCCGCCGCATGCGCACGTCGCGCGGTGCGCGCGCACGCGGCCAGCGTCGCGGCGGGATTGCCTGTCGCGTGCGTATGCGCAAACGGGCCGGTATACAACTCGATGCGCTGGGCCCCGACGGCGACCGCCGTCTCCAGTGATGGTGCGTCGCAATCCATGAACAACGATACCCTGCAACCCTGTGCCGCCAGGTCGCGCACCAGCGGTTCCAGCCGCGCACCATCACGATCCAGATCGAACCCGTGATCGGAGGTGAGCTGGCCGTCGCCATCCGGTACCAGGGTGACCTGGTCTGGCCGCGTCTGCGCAACCAGCGCAAGCAAGCCAGGATAACCATCGCGTGGCGGCGCGAAAGGGTTGCCTTCGATGTTGAACTCGACCCTGCCGCGGCACAGCTGTGCCAGCAGGCGAACGTCATCCGGGCGGATATGGCGCTGATCAGGTCGCGGGTGCACGGTGATGCCGCCACAGCCAGCCGCGATCACCGTCTCGGCCGCGGTGCGCAAGTCCGGACGCGAGCCGCCACGGGCGTTGCGCAGGACCGCGATCTTGTTGAGGTTGACACTGAGCACGGTGGCAGGCGCACGCATTCGTGTAGCCTAGCAGTTGCCGTGATTGCGTGGGGGCAGGCGTTGATCGGTTCCGGGTGCGACGCGCGCGAGACACCAGGCCATCGCATTCCACCGCGCTTCGGGAGCATGCGCATGTTCGCAGCCGGCCATCCACCGTCAATCCGGGTTTCGCCAACCGCCGAAGGCGGACTGCGCCCGTGGTGGGTAGATCTGCTGGTAGCGCTGCTGCTGGCGTGTCTTGGCCAGCCGATTCAGGCGTTTCCGGGTGAGCCGCTGCTGCAGCGCTTCACGCCGGCCGACTTCAAGTCCGTGCCCAACCTGCTGGGCCTGGCTCGGGACGGCGATGGCCGGGTGTACCTGGGCAACACCAACGGCGTGCTGCGCATGCAGGGCCGCGACTGGGACACGGTGCTGCTGCCCGGCGGCGTGCCCGCCGGTGCGCTGGCGCGTGGCCAGGACGGCCGGGTGTACCTGAGCGGCTACGACACCATGGGCTATATCCTGACCGCCGCCGATGGCAGCGCGCAGTATCACGACCTGCGCGACGACTTCGGCCTGCGTGGCGCGGATCGCGCCCTGGGCTGGATGCGGCAGGTGATCCCCACCGCCGACGGGGTCTATTTCCGCGCGCCGACGCAGATGTATTTCGTCAGCTATTCCGGCCGTGGTGAGCGCTGGAAGACCAGCGGCGGCGACAGCGGCTACAGCGCGTGGCAGGACGCGTTGTACACCCTGGACAAGGAGCGCGGGTTGCTGCGCTTCGACAAAGGCGCGTTGGTGCCGGTGACCGGCGGCGAGGTGATGCGCGGGCATGCCGGCATCGACATCGTCGATCAGGGCGACCACGCCCTGGTGGTTTCGGTTGGTGGCTTCTACCGGCTCGATGGCCGCGGGGTGGTGGCGCTGGACGTGCCGCCACCGCCGGCCGAAGCCGGAGTCTTCCAGGCCGCCGCCGCCCTCCGTGATGGCGACTTCGTCCTGTCCACCGCCACCGGCAACCTGCTGGAGTACGACGCCGCGGCGCACCTGCTTTCGCAGCACCGGATTGCGCGCAGCGCGATCCTGGCGATGACGGCGGATGCCGACAACGGCCTGTGGGCGATCAGCGAGGATGAGCTCGTTCGCCTGCAGATTCCTTCACCGTGGTCGCGGATCGACGTCGCCGACCTGGGCGGGATCGTCAACGACTGCACCATGCATCGAGGTGCGCTGTGGCTCGCGGTGGGCGTCAAGGGGCTGGCACGGATGACCGCCACCGTGCAGGGCGTGAAAACCGACTGGATCGCAGGCGAGGACCAGACACAGATCTTCGCCGTGCTGGACACCACTGACGGTTTGCTGGTGGCGCGCGATGGCGGCATCGACGTCGTTGCCGCCGACGACCACGTGCAACATCTGTTCGCCCGAGACGAGCCGGTGTTCGGCCTGGTCCGCTCGCACTACGACCGCGACCTGGTGTATGCGCCGGGCGATGCCGGGGTGTATGTCCTGCGCCGGATCGACCATCGATGGACTCTGGCAGGGCTGATGCCGGCACCGGAACTGGCAACCCAGTCGCTGATCGAAACCGCGCCGGGCGAGTTGTGGGTCAACAACACCCGCGGCATGCCCGAGCGCTGGCGCATCGATCCGGCCAAGGCAAGCCGGGCTTCCCGCGAGCGTTTTCCCCTTGCCGCTGGCGCGGCGGCGCCGGACGCCAACCGTTCCACGCAGATCTATGCGTTGGGCAAGGACGTGTTTCTGGTGATCGGCAAGCGTGCCTACCGTTTCGACGGCCACAGCTTCGTCCCGTTCGATGGCAAGCCCTTCTCGCTGCTGGATGATCCCAACGAGTTCCAGGTCCTGACCACGCCGGTGGGTGTGTTCGCGTTCACCGGCCATCGCCTGTACCGCCAGGTCCGAGGCCAGGACTGGCGCCGGGAGGATTTCGGCGCCCAGCCGGTCGCCTCGCAGAGCGTGCTGCGTTACGGCAACGACGGTGTCCTGCGCCTGAGCATCTGGCGCGCGTTGTTGCAGTACCGGCCGGATGCCGCCGCGCCACCGGCCCAACTGCCGTTGGCAGTGCGCCTGATTTCGATCCACCGGATCGATGCAAACGGTGCGGTGGATGCGTTGCAGGTGGGGGCAAGTGGCGGCCTCGCCCTGCGCCAGTCTGAATCCTTGAGCCTGCGTTTCACCGTGTTCAGTCCCGAACCCGGGGTGGAATACCGATACCGTATTCGCGGTCAGGCGACGGGATGGTCCGACTGGCGCGAGCAGACCGCGATCACGCTCACCAACCTGGAGCAACCCGGAGACTACACCCTGGAAATCCAGGGCAGAACGCCCAGTGGTCGCGCGGTGGAACCGGCCAGCTACACCTTCAGCGTGGTCCCGCGCTGGTACCAGATCACCGTGGTGCGCCTGTTGCTGGCGTTGGCTGCCTTGATCGTGCTGTGGGTGGTGATCCGCTGGCGTGAAGCACGCCAGGCACGGGTTTACCTGCAGCGCCAGCAGTTTCTCGAAGAGCGCATTGCCGAGCGCACCGTCGCGCTGGAGGAGGCCAACCGCAAGCTGGCCGAGCTGGCGACCGAGGACAGTCTGACGGGCGTGGCCAATCGACGCGCGCTGGAAACGGGCCTGGAGCGCGAATGGAAACGCTGCCAGGACCGACAGGTGCCGATCGCGCTGCTGATGATCGACGTTGACCACTTCAAGCGCTACAACGACCTCCACGGCCATCAGGCCGGCGACGAGGTGCTGCAGACGGTGGCCCGTCGCCTCGGCGCCGGGCTGGACCCGCAACGCGAACTGCTGGCGCGCTACGGTGGCGAGGAATTCTGTTTGCTGTTGCCGGGGGCCGGCGCGATGGTCGCCGCGCAGCGGGCGGAAAAGCTGCGCCAGTCCTTCACCGACGAGGGTGCGCAAGTGACGGTCAGCATCGGCGTGGCCGCGCGCGTGCCCAAAGACGGCGACAGCCCCGCCGCGCTGATGCGCAGTGCGGACGAGAAGCTGTATGAGGCCAAGCGGCGCGGTCGCAACCGTGTCGAAGTGGGCGACGGATAGGCTGCGGACGGCGCCAGTCCAGGACCTGCGCACCATCCATGCCGAGCCTTCGTCCTTCCATCCAGAGCGTGGCCATGGCAACGGGTCGCAACAGGCAGACCCGACCTGCAGATCGACGGCGACGGGGCGCCCGGAAAGCTCAGCCGGCAGCAGGTGGCTGCGGTTCGACAGGCGCGGCGGGCGCTGCGCTGGCGTCTGCCTGCGCCTGCTTGCGGGCCTGCGCCTGTTCGCGGTACATGCGCAATTCCTCGGTGGTGATGATGTGGCCGCTGTCGCGGCTGCTGTCACCCACGCGTGCCGCCATCAGCCGCAGCAAGCCGGCCAGCACGAATCCGATGATGAGCAGGATGCATGCCACGGCAACCGCCATCGAATGCGCGTAGCAAAGCACCACGAAACTCAGCACCGCCAGCAAGAACATCATCCAGGGCATTTCCGCATCCTCTGCCGCGCAACGCCGCCGAGTTTACCAGTGGGCAATTCCAAACTGATCTTCGATGCGCGAGCCCCGCCAATGGCCTGCCAGCAGCACCATTCTCACCCTGCGGGCGGCGACAGTCCCGGTTCGCTTGCCTTCCGGCGCGCCAGGGACGCTGCGCCGTGCGCCGCACGATCCGCAAGCAGGCTCAGCGTGGCGCACAAGGTCAACAGCATGCTGATCAGCACGCAGGCCATCGCCAGCGCCAGGGAGCCGAGCATGGGGGCGGCGACCAATGCCGCGGTGGCAAGCAGGAACAACAGCCAGGGCAACGGGAACCTCCGCTCTGCAACGTCGGCGTGGCAAGGTTTCAGGCGCCGTCGTGGGCCAGGTGCAAGGATACCGCGTAGTCGACTTCTTCCCGCGAACCCAGAAACACCGGCACGCGCTGGTGCAGCTTTTCCGGCACGACCTCCAGCATGCGCATGCGTCCCGTGCTGGCGGCGCCGCCGGCCTGTTCGACCAGCATCGCCATCGGATTGGCCTCGTAAAGCAGGCGCAGCTTTCCACCCTGCGCGCGGTTCTTGGCGTCCAGCGGGTAGATGAAGACGCCGCCGCGGGTGAGGATCCGGTGCACGTCGGCGACCATGCTCGCGACCCAGCGCATGTTGAAGTCCTTCCCGCGCGGACCCTCCTTGCCGGCCAGCATCTGTTCGACGTAGCGTTGCATCGGCGGCTCCCAGTGGCGCCGGTTGGAGACGTTGGCGGCGAACTCCTTGGTCTGCTCGGGGATGCGGATGTCACGCCGGGTGAGGATGAAGCTGCCGATCTCGCGATCCAGGGTGAAGGCGTGGGTGCCGTGGCCGATGGTCAGCACCAGCAGCGTGCTCGACCCGTAGGCGGCGTAGCCGGCCGCGACCTGCGCGGTACCCGGTTGCAGGAAGTGCTCGTCGCCCGGCGTGGCCACGCCGTCCGGGCAGCGCAGCACCGAGAAGATCGTGCCCACGGTGACGTTGACGTCGATGTTCGAGCTGCCATCCAGCGGATCGAACACCAGCAGGTAGTTCCCCTTCGGATACATGTCGGGGATCGGCTGGCTGTGGTCCATTTCCTCCGAGGCGCAGGCTGCCAGGTGGCCACCCCAGGCATTGGTTTCCAGCAGGATTTCGTTGGACAGCACGTCCAGTTTCTTCTGCGCCTCGCCCTGGATGTTGCCGGTGCCGGCATCGCCGAGCACGCCGCCCAGGTCGCCCTTGCCCACCGCGATGGCGATGGTTTTGCAGGCGCGGGCGACGACTTCGATCAGCAGGCGCAGGTCGGCGCAGATGCGACCGGCCTGTTGTTCCTCGATCAGGTAGCGGGTCAGGGAGATGGACGGCATGGCGGACTCGACGGCGGGGAACAGACATTGTACGTTGCCTGTCCGACATCCTGGCCACCCGTTTCGGTGGGTCACCACGTACCGGAGGAAGACTTGCCATGAAGCTTCAACATCACCTTTTGGCCGTCCTTGCGGCAGGCCTGTTCGCCGGCATGGCCATCGCGCAACCGGCCGCGGCCCCCGCCAAACTCTCCACGTCCGACCGCATGTTCCTGTCCGATGCGCTGGGTACCAACCAGCTTGAAATCGACATGTCGGCCTACGCCATCAAGCAGGCGCACGCGGACAAGGTGCGTGCCTTCGCAAAGGCGCGGGTGGATGAACACAAGGCGCTGGCGGCGCGGTTCCAGAAGGCCAACGACGGCATCGTGCCTGCGCCCGGACCCAGCACGCAGCCCGGCATCAACCTGCTCGGCAAGACCGGTGCCGACTTCGACCGCACCTACGTGGGCTTGATGGCCAACTACGACCATCGCCTGGCGACCCGTTTCGCGGGCGCCGACGGTCCACAGCATGGCACCGCGATCCGCGAGATGGTGCGCGATACCTTGCCGATCCTGCGTCGCCACGAAGCCGAGGCGAATGCGCTGGAACGAACCTTGCCGGCCAACTGAACCGTTTGGCACCACGCCAGGCTGGCGTTACCAAAACAGGACGGCCACCCGAAGGTGGCCGTCGCGGTCGATCCCGGGCCTGGCCGGGATCAGAAGCGGACTTCGACCGAACCCGTCCAGGTGCCGATGTGGCCTCCCCAGCCGTGGCTGCCGGCCGAGGTGTAGTCGTAATTCAGGCCCAGGCCGACGTTGCGGTTGAAATCGTAACCGGTACCGGCGCCGATGTAGCCCTTGGTCGAGTTGTCCGAGGCAACACGCGTACCCAGCACGGTGAGGTCGGCGCTCACGCGGGCGATGCCGGCGCGGCCCTGGATGAAGAAGCCGGTGTTGTCGGCGTTGAAGTTCTGCTTGGCCACCACGCCCAAGCCCCAGCCATCGACGCTGAGCTTGTTGCCGAAGCCGTCGCTGCGGCTGCCGTAGCCGGCGTAGAAACCTTCCACCGCAAAGTGCGGGTTGAAGTAGTAGCCCACGCGACCGCTGCCGGCGGTGTCGGAATCGCTGCTGCCAAACGCGTTGGAATGCAGGGTGCTCTGGCCCAGCTCGCCGCGGACAAACCAGCCATTGTCGGCGGCTGCTGCGGTGGTGGTCGCGCCCGCCAAGGCGAGCAGGCAGGCCATCATCAGGGTCTTGGTCATGATCGGAACTCGTATCGTCAGCTCAGGAGCGAGCGAGGACAATCTGGGCTCCAAAACCTGAATCCCAAGTTGATTTGGGGTCGGTTGGGCAGTTTTGTTAATTATTCGTTCATACGTCGCCATCGGTTGCCCAGCCAACCCCGGTACCGCGCTGGAGCAGGGCGTCGGAAGCAAGCACGTTGCCAGCAGGTATCGAGTCAGTTTCAGCCAGTTCGGCGTAGATCGGCGCAAAGTCGACCGCGGTGGCGTCCATCAACTGGCGGTAGCCGTCGATCACGAAGTAGGTCTTCTGGTAGGTATCGATGCGGTAGCGGGTGCGCATGATGCGCTTGAGGTCGAAGCCGATGCGGTTGGGCGCCTCCGATTCCAGGCAGTGGATCGACTCGCCCTTGGACGACAGGATTCCGGCACCGTAGATGCGCAAACCGGCGGCATCGCGGATCAGGCCGAACTCGACCGTGTACCAATACAGGCGCGTCAGTTGGCTGAGCGCGACCGGCCCCAGGCCGTGCGCGCGCAGGCCGCCCTGGCCATAGGCCTGCATGTAGTCGGCGAAGGCCGGTTCCATCAACAGCGGGACGTGGCCGTACAGGTCGTGGAACAGGTCCGGTTCGGCCAGGTAGTCGAGCTGTTCGGGCTTGCGGATCCACCAGGTGACCGGGAAGCGGCGGTGCGCGAGGTGGTCGAAGAACGTCAGTTCCGGCAGCAGGCCCTCCACGCCCACCAGCTCCCAACCGGTGATTCGCCGCAGCACGGCATTGAGCTCGTCGAAGCGCGGGATGGCATCGGCGTGCAAGTCCAGCCGCGCGAGGTTGTCCAGGAACGCCTGCGCCGCACGCGCCGGCAACAGGGCTTGCTGGCGTTCGAACAGGCTTGCCCAGGTCGCATGGTCGGTCGGCGTGTAGCGGTCCCACGGCTGCTCGATGACCGCGGTGGTATAGACCGGCACGTAACCCTTGTCGGTCATCTGGTGTTCGACGCGCTGTGGCGTGCTGGACATGGTGGATTCCGGGGGAAGGAGCGTATCTGCAGTGTAGGGCGAGGGTCGCGCAAGTGGCTTGCTTTGCTGCGTCTGAAGGCGCCAACTACGCAACATCGTTGCCTCGAAATGTGAAATGTTGCAATGAATGCGCGTGATGCCGACTTTGATCGCATCGACCTGGCGATCCTTGGCGCCCTCCAGCAGGACGGTCGGTTGAGCAACGCCGAGCTGGCCGAGCGCGTCAACCTGTCGGCCTCGGCCTGCCTGCGGCGCGTGCAGCGCCTGGAGGCGGAGGGCATCATCGCCGGGTATGCCGCGCGGGTGACGCCGGCTGCGGTGGGATTGGGCCTGCAGGCGTTCGTGCGCGTGCAGTTGCGCGATCACGATGCGGCCACGGTGCAGGCCTTCGTCGATCGCCTGGATGGCTGGGACGACGTGGTGGCCTGCCACGCGCTCACCGGCGACATGGACTACCTGCTGCATGTCGTGGTGCAGGATCTGGAGCACTTTTCGCGCTTCCTGCTCGATCACCTGCTCAACGATGCCGGCGTGGCCGACGTGAATTCCAGCTTCGTCCTGCGCACGGTCAAGCAGCAGCGTGCGCTGCCGCTGCACCACCTGCGCGCCCCCGCGGGTGCGGCCGGGCGATCGCGGCGGACCTGAGAGCCTGTGAAAAAATCGCCCACCGGCGGCGCCCTCGTGACGGCGTTCGAATTTTTCACAGGCTCTGAGTGGCGCGGCGCGGTGGCCGCACGCACAGGCCGGCGAGCTGAACGCGCGACCGGCCCGCGTCAACCGTGGCAATCCAGACGCGTTGGCGAGCAGGCACCTCTCACAGGATCATTCCATGACACGCACGCTCCCCACCCTGCTATTGGTTCCGTTGTTGATGATCTCCGGCCTGGCCATCGCGCAGGACGGCCCTCCATCCGGTGCCGACGAGGGCGGCAACGCGCCGGTGCGGCAGCCGCGGGTGACCTTCGCGCAGGCCGACACCGACCATGACGGGCGCCTGAGCCGCAGCGAGGCGGCGGTGAAGCCCTTCCTGGCCAAGCACTTCGATGCCATCGACAGCAACCGCGACGGCTACCTGTCGCGCGAGGAGATCCAGGCCGCGCGGATGAAGTTCCGCGAACGCCGCGAACAGCGTCAGCAGCGGCAGGCCGCGTCGGCAGCCGGCGCGGCGCAGGGCGCCGACGATCCCGGCGCCGCTTCCGGGCCGTGATCGATCAGGCCCCCGGCGCGTCCACCGGCGGCGTCGGCTCCTCGTCTTCAGGCTCGTCTTCCCAGCTGTAACGCTTGCGCGGCAACGCCGGGTCGCTGCCGCGCCAGAGGATCGCCGCCAGCACCCCGGATACCGCTCCCGACAGGTGATATTCCCAGGAGATTCCCAACTCGCGCGGGAAGATCGTCAACAGCATGCTGCCGTAGAGGAAGAACGCCAGCATGCCGGCGGCGATCGCCGCGCGGTCGCGGCGCACCAGGCCGAGGAAGAACACCAGGAACATCAATCCGTGGGCGATCCCGCTGGCGCCGATGTGGGCGCTGCCGGGCGCGCCCAGCAGCCAGGTGCCGATGCCGGCGCCGATCCAGATCAGCGGCAACGCGCGCGCGCTCGCGCGTGGATACAAGGTGCCTGCCAGGGTACCCAGGATCAGCAGCGGCACCACGTTGGAGGCCAGATGTTCCACCGAGGCATGCAGCAGTGGTGCGGTGAGAATGCCGATCAGTCCATCGATCGCATGTGGCCGAAGCGCAAGCGCGTCCAGCGGCGCCCCGGTGAGCAGCTCGAAGGCCTTGATCGCGATCAGCACGCTCACCCCGCAGGCGCTGATCCACGCGGCATGCCGGAACCGCCGGTCCAGCGGCTTGGCCTGCCTGCGGGCGGCGTGCGGGTCGGGAAGCGGCAGATCCATCCGTTACAGGTGGGGTTGATTGCGCGACAGGCAAGCCGTGCCGACGTGGGGCGGCGACTGACCGACACCACGCACGCAAGTCGGACGCTCCGCGCCGAATCCGGCCCACGGGCGGCGCGCCCGATATCATGTGCGGATGAACACACCCGCCAACCCCGTGATCCGCCTCAAGACCGCCCGCCCGGCGAGCCATCCCAACGCCCAGCATCCCTGGATCTACCAGAAGATGGTGGACAAGCCGAACGTGCGGCCCAAGCCCGGCAGCGTGGTCGAGATCCACGACAACACCGGCGACTGGATCGGTCGTGGCTTCTACAACGGCCATTCGCGGATCACCCTGCGCGTGCTCACCCACGACGCCAACGAGGCGATCGACGCCGATTGGTTCCGCCGCCGCATCGCCCGTGCGGTGGCGCTGCGCCGCGAGGTGTTGAAACTCGACGCGGTCAGCGACGCCTGGCGGGTCGTTCACGCCGAGGGCGATGGCTTGTCGGGTCTGGTGGTGGACCGCTACGCCGACTTGCTGGTGGTGGAGTTCTTCTCGGCCGGCATGTTCCGTCACCGCGAATGGATCTTTGATGCCCTGCGCGAGCAGTTCCCCGGCGCGCGCTTCTATGCCTATGCCGAGGACCACGTCCAGAAACAGGAGAGCTTCGATCATCGCGCACCCGATGCGCCGCAGCCGGCGATCATCAGCGAGAACGGGGTGAAGTTCCGCGCCAGCCCCGGTTCCGGCCACAAGACCGGCTTCTTCGCCGACCAGCGCGACAACCGCGAATGGTTCGCCCGCCACGTGCAAGGCGCGCGCGTGCTCGACCTGTGCTGCAACTCCGGCGGCTTCGGCATCTACGCCAAGGCCCGCGGTGGCGCCGAGGAGGTGATTGGTCTGGACCTCGACGAGGAGATCTTGGCGATCGCCAGGAAGAACGCCCAACTCAACGACGCGAAAGTGCGTTTCATCCAGGCCGACCTGTTCCCATGGCTGCGTGATGCCGCCGCCAACGGCGAGACCTTCGACGCGGTGATCCTCGACCCGGCCAAGATGACCCGCGACCGCGAGCAGGTCATCCCGGCGCTTAAGAAATACCTGGACATGAACAAGCTGGCGATGGCGGTGGTCAAGCCGGGCGGCCTGTTCCTGAGCTGCTCGTGCACGGGGCTGGTCAGCGAGGAGCAGTTCCTCGACATGCTGCGCCGCGCCGCGTTCTACGCCGGACGAACCTTGCAGGTGCTGAAGGTGGCCGGCGCCGGCGCCGACCACCCGTTCATGGCCCACGTGCCCGAGAGTCGCTACCTCAAGGCGGCGTTCTGCCGGGTGGATTAAATGCCAAGCCCCGAATCCCGGGGTGCGTGAGTATCAGGGTTGCCACTGGAACACGGTCTCCACGCCGACCCCGAACGCATGGGCGATGCGGAATGCCAGTTCCAGTGACGGCGCGTACTTGCCCGCCTCCAGCGCGATCACCGTCTGCCGGGTGATCCCGCAGGCGTCGGCCAGCGCCTGCTGGGTCATCTGCCCGTGCTCGAAGCGGAGCTTGCGGATGACGTTGGCGATCGGGGTGCCGGGCGCGCTCAACGCCGGTCCATCCAGTAGGACAGCGCGGTCACCGCGTACTCGAGCACGCAGCTGGCGATCAGGCCGGCCATCATCAGGTTGGAGATGACCATCGGCTGCGCCCAGTCGAGTCGCTCGAGCGGGGTGAACGCGAACGTCACCGCGACCCCGATCACGAACACCGACAATCCGCCGCGCGCCCAATCGACCGCGCGTGCATGGATGACGCGGTCGCGTTCGTCGAGTTCCACGCTGTCGCGCCAGCGCTTGCGCAGGACCTGCATCGCCACCAGCCAGACCGCGATCAGGAAACCCAGGTGCCGCCCGATTGCGCTGGCGCCGCGCGCGAGGCTGCCGTCGGCGGCCACCAGCAACGGACCCCGCAAGCCCAGGTAGACCAGGATCGCGAATGAGAACACCAGCCCGATCCACGCGCGTTGCTCGCCCGGCGAAGCGGTCGGTGTAGCCGATTCGTCGCTCTGCGCGGCCGCCGCCGACTCGCGCAGGGTCGCCCAGAGCAGGTACCAGACCAGCCACGCCGCGGCGAACATGGCCAGGCCGCCGAACCAGCCCAGGTCAATGCCGGGCAACACGAACAGGGCAAAGAACGCCAGCACCGACAGCGGTACCAGCACGGCATAACGGATTGATCGGCTCATGATGTCACTCCTGCAAGACAATATGTAATTTATCGATTACATATTGTCGTGTCAAGATGACGTGATCAATGCCGTCCCGGTAGGAGCGGGCCATGCCGGCGATCGGACGTTTCGCGGGTCGGAGCGTACGGGGTGCCGGGGGATGGCGCTCGCGCGCAGGGCGCGCTCCTACCGAAGCAGGAGCCGGATGGCGCGGAGGCGGGCGGTACGGCTCGTCTCAGCGCGGACGGTCAGTCCGTGAAGGCTGCTGGAATTCGGTCGGCCAGCACCAAGGTGGCATCGCCCGGCTTGCCATCGCGCAGCACGCGCAACGCCAGCCGAGTTCCCGCCGGCATGGTGCGCAGACGCGCCCGCCACTGCGCCAGGCTGTGTGCGCCAATCGGCTCGCCGCCGATGGCCAGGATGCGGTCGCCGTCGCGTAGGTCGGCGCGCTGCGCCGCGCTGCCTGCGGCTACATCCACCACCTTCAGGGCGTCGCCATCGGCCAGCAGCCACAGCCCGCTGCGGTCGAAGGCATCCGGCGTGCCGGCGTCGGCGTTCGGCTTCAGGTACATGGTCTTGTTCGCGTAGTCGAACGCCACGTCGAAGCGCCGCAGCACGCCGCCGCCGAGATTGCCGCCGAGGTCGGGATCGGCGAACGCGCCCTTGTCGCCGGTGTAGATGTCCCCGGCGATACCGTCGATGCGCACGCTGCCGATGGTCAGGACGCCAAAGCGTGCCGGATGCCCGCGCGAGGCGCCGCCGACACCCCAACCCATCACCGCCGCAGATGCGGCGTGGTATCTCTCGACCAGGTGATGAGCATGTGCGAACGGTGCGTGCAGGGTCAGCGAGGTGCGCGAGCCGGTGTCGATGCTGAGCCGGATCGGTATGCCGTCGAGGTTGCCGGTGACGATCGGGATGTGCTCGTCGAGCTGGAAGGCGATCGCGGCGGCGCCCGCCGGCGGCGTGAAGCGGGCCGGTTCGCTGAGGATCAGCCGCTGCCGCGCATAGTCGATCTCAACCCCGAAGCGGCGGAACATCTCGTAGCCCACCAGGCCGTCGGCGGGCACGCCTTCGACCGCGGGCAGATCGCCGAGGTCGATGACGTAGAACACCGGCTTGGCCAGCACCGCCTCGCCCAGTCGCAACTGGCGGGCGTGTGCGAGCGCCAGATCCACGCGCGCATCGCCGACCCCGCCGCCGGCCAGTTTGCCTTCCGGGTGCATGCCCAGCCGCTTGGCCGCGGCCGGGGTCAGCAGGTTGACCCCGCCGGTGTCCACCAGCAACCGCACCGGCTTGCCATCGATGCGGCCATCGACGTAGATGTGGTTGTTGACCTTATCGAACGGAATCGTCGTGATGCCGCGGGCGTTGTCGATCCGCGCGGTCGGCGCCATCGTCGGCACCGCGAAATCGGCGGTGCCGACGGCGCCATCCAGGGTCACCTTCGTCAGCGCCACCTCGCTGCGATCGCGCGGATCGGTGCGGCCGGCGGCATCGGTCACGTCCACGGTGACGTGGAACGGCATGTACAGGCCATCGACGCGGCGATAATCGGCATACACGGTGGTCCGGGTACGGGCGCCCTGCGGGGCTTGCACGCGCGCGAGCAGGCCGCTGTCGGCAGCGAACCACAGGTGGAGCGGATCGCCGCCGGCCGGAGTGGCGACGACCACGGCGTAGCGCTTGCCGTCGAGCATCGCCGAGCGCACCGCGCCCCAGTGCGCCGGATGCGCCTTCGCAAACCAGTAACCGTGCGCATTCAGCCACGCCTCGCTGCGCGCGCGGCGAAGCGCGGCGGGTGCGTCGAGCACCGCGACCTCGCCGCCGGCATCGCGTTGCCAGGCGTGGCTGCCGTCGAAGCCGTCGGCGCCTTGCACCGGGCCGATCGCGTAGGTGTCGCTGGAGCGGCCATCGCGTGCATCCACCACGACCTGCACGCGTCCGTGCAAACCGCCGATGCTGGCACTGCCTTCGGCGCGCCAGCTCGTCAGCGCATCCCAGCGGGCGCCGCCGCTGGCCGCCTTGGCGCGGGCGAGGATGTCGCTCGCATCGCCGGCGCGGCAGGTTGCGACGAGGGTCAGCGGCAGCAGGAACAGGGAGAGGCGACGCGGCATGGTGGACTCCGGGGCTGTCGGCGGGCTTGCGGTCATCGGGTTCGTGTTGAAGAATGATCGCAAATTTCAACAAAGGCAACCCGACCGATGGCACGCGCGAAGGAAACAACGATTCGGCGCAAGCGCGCGGCGGCGACGAACTCCCTACCGCCCGCGGCCGATGGCCTGGTCGAGGACCCGCGCAAGATCACGCTGTTCGCCACCCCGATCCGGGTCGAACTGGTGACCGCGATTCAAGCCCTCGGGGGCGCGGCGACGGTCGCCGAACTGGCGGCGCAACTCGGCCGCCCGGCCGATGGCTTGTATTACCACCTGCGTGCGCTGGTGCGCGGCAAGCTGCTGATCGAGCAGGAAGGCGACAAGGGTCGTGTGCTGCAGTTGGCGGTACCCGCCGGCACGTCGATGCGCCTGCGCTACCGGCCCGGCGCCACCGCCAATGCGAAGGCGGTCGCGAAGGTGGCATCGAGCATGTCGCGACTGGCGCAGCGCGACTTCCAGCGCGCGCTGGCGCGACCCGAGACGGTCGTCGAAGGCCCCGCGCGCGAACTTTGGGTCGGTCGCCTGCGCGGCTGGGTCGATGGCGCGCAACTGGAGCAGGTCAACGGCTTGCTCAACCAACTCGCGGATCTGTTGCTGGCGACCCGGCCGGCCGGCGGTGGCAAGCTGGTGGCACTCCACTGGCTGCTGGCGCCGCTGGGTGCGCAGCCGGTGCGGCGCCCCGCACGTTCGAAGAAGTCGGCTTCAGCGCCGGCCTGAGCCAAGGCTTCCGGCATGCCGCCGACTTTGCACAGTCCTTGCGACGGAATGCGGCCGGCTGGCGTAGCATGCCAACCCGTCACACCATCGCCTGCACCGGAGTGCCCGCATGTCGGTCCCAGAACCTCCCCCCGAAACCACCGCCGTCAGTCGCGAGCAAGCCGAGGAAGCGGTCCGCACCCTGCTGCGCTGGGCCGGCGACAACCCGCAGCGCGAGGGCCTGCGCGACACCCCGCGGCGGGTCGCCAAGGCGTACCGCGACTGGTTCTCCGGCTACGGCGACGATCCGCACGCTTACCTTGCGCGTACCTTCGAGGAAGTGTGTGGCTACGACGACCTGATCGTGCTGCGCGACATCGAATTCGAGTCGCATTGCGAGCACCACATGGCGCCGATCATCGGCAAGGCCCACGTCGGATACCTGCCGGACGGCAAGGTGGTGGGCATCAGCAAGCTGGCGCGGGTGGTGGAGACCTTCGCCCGGCGTTTCCAGGTGCAGGAAAAGATGACCTCGCAGATCGCCACCTGCATCGCCGACGTGCTCAAGCCGCGCGGCGTCGGTGTGGTGGTGGTGGGCGCGCACGAATGCATGACCACCCGCGGCATCCACAAGCGCGGCGTGAGCATGGTCACCTCGACCATGCTCGGCAGCTTCCGCGAGGACGCGCGTACCCGTGCGGAGTTCCTGCGCTTCATCGACGTCGGGCCTGGGCGCTGAGGGCGATCGCGGCGGCGAGATCGGTCACTGGCGGCCGAGCGTGGCCGTCGTCGCCCTGCCACCAGGATCAGCCGAATACCAGGTTCACCAGTTCCTGATCCGGCAGCGCGCGCAGCTCGGCTTCGCGCAACTCGGATACGACCATCGCCTCGGCGATGCACCACGAGCGCTCGCCACCAGTGAGCGAGCGACGCCCTTGGGCGACCGCCAACAGGCTCTCGCGTGAGTGTTCCATGCCGAACGGGTCGGCGTTGGCCAAGCCGATGCCGGCCGCCGCGGTCGGTGCCGCCATCGCCCCGCTCATGGCCGCCTTGAGCAGCTTGTCGACGCGCCGCAGGCCGCATTCGGCTTCGCTGCCCGCGGCATCCTCGCCGGTCATCGGCATGGCATCGGCCAGCGCACGGCGCAAATCCGCAAGTTCCAGCTCGGCCGCTTGGCGCGCGCTGGATGCGGTGGCCAGCTTGGCTTCGAGTTTGAGGAACTCCGAGGCCGGATCGTCCAGCACCTGGGTATCGAGCATGTCGCGCACGCGGCGCGCCATCTTGTCGTACACGTCCGGGTGGGTAAGCTTGAGGGTGCGCACCGCGATCTGCCAGGCGTAGGCGACCTGCTGCGCGGTGCGCGTCTCCGGCTCGCCCAACTCGTCCTCGTCCTTGGGCTTGTCCAGATCGGCCAGGGCCGTGTCGATTCTGGTTCGCAGCGGGTCGTCCTCGAACCGCTTGTGGTGCTGGCGCAGGGCGGCGCGGCAATCCAGCAGGATGTTGCGCACGCCGCTGCCCGCCTTGGATGGCGGGCCACCGTTGGACGAGCTTGAATTGTGACGCATGTCGCATTCTTGGCCAGCGCAAGGTTTCCGGCAAGCCCCCTGCGCCCGCCGCTCAGGCCGCCTGTTTTTGCCGCTGCGGTTTGCCCCACGCCGCCATTGCCGCCTGCCAGCGCGGCAACACCTGCGCCAAATGCTCCTCCTTGACGTGGCCGTATCCGCGGATGTGTTCGGGCAGGCTGGCGATCGCCACCGCCTCTGCGAGGTTGTCCTTCGACAATGCCGATGCGATGGTGGCGAGGTCGCGGAAATAGTCTTCGATCAGGCGCCGCTCGCAGCGCCTCTCCTCGCTGCGACCGAACACGTCCAGCGCGCCGCCGCGCAGGAACTTCAGCTTCGCCAGCAGGCCGAAGGCGCGCAGCATCCACGGCCCGTACTGCGCCTTGAGCAGGCGGCCTTGCGCGTCCTTCCTGGCCAGCAACGGCGGGGCGAGGTGGAAGTGGATCTTGTAATCGCCCTCGAACTGGCTGGCGATGCGGCGGGTGAACTCGCCGTTGCTGTACAGCCGCGCGACCTCGTACTCGTCCTTGTAGGCCATCAGCTTGAAGGCGTAGCGGGCGACGGCTTCGGCCAGTTGGGTCGAGCCGGGCACGCGCGCGGATTCCGCGGCGCGGACCTGGTCGACCAGCGCGCGGTAACGTTGCGCGTAGGCGGCGTCCTGGTAGTCGGTGAGGAAAGCCTCGCGGCGAGCGATGGTCTCGTCGAGGTCGCGCGAGAGGCGGCTGTCGCTGTTCCCCTCTCCCTCCGGGAGAGGGTGGCGCGCAGCGCCGGGTGAGGGAAGGGCGTCGGAGGGCTTGCGAGGGGAAGGGTCACGCAGCGGCAAAGGCTTTCCCTCATCCGCCCTGCGGGCACCTTCTCCCGGAGGGAGAAGGGACAAGCCCGCCGCGGCGCGCACCGCGTCGGGGTCGAGCGCCGCCAGCCGGCCCCAGGCGAACGCCTCCTGGTTCATCTTCACCGCCGCGCCGTTGAGCTCCATCGCGCGCAGGATGGCGTCCAGCGACACCGGCACCAGGCCTTGCTGCCAGGCCACGCCGAGCATGAACGAGTTGGTCGCGATGGCATCGCCGAACAGCGCGGTCGCCAATTCGGTCGCCTCGATCCGCAGCGGCATGCCGCCGTCGAGCGCGGTGCGCACCGCGGCGACGATGCCGTCGGCCGGGAACTGCAGGTCCGGGTGCATGGTGAAGGTGCCCGGCATCGCCTCGTAGGTGTTGAGCACCACCGTGCTGCGGCCGGCGCGGATCTTCGACAGCGCCCAGTAGTCGTTGACCACCACTTGGTCGCAGCCGAGCACGAGGTCGGCTTCGCCGGCGGCGATGCGGACGGCGTGGATGTCATCCGGTGACTTGGCGATGCGGACGTGGGTGGTCACCGCGCCGCCTTTCTGCGCCAGTCCGGTCTGGTCGAGCACGCTGGCGCCCTTGCCTTCCAGGTGCCCGGCCATGCCCAGCAGGGCGCCGATCGTGACCACGCCGGTACCGCCGACGCCGGTGATCAGGATGTTCCAGGGTTGTGCCAGGTCGGTCTTGAAGGTCGGCATCGGCAGCCCGGCCAGGCGTGCGGCCGCGGCGTCCTTCGACGCACCCGCCCCGGCACCCTTGCGCAAGCGGCCGCCTTCGATCGTGACGAAGCTCGGGCAGAAACCCTTCACGCAGGAATAGTCCTTGTTGCAGCCGCTCTGGTCGATCTCGCGCTTGCGGCCGAACTCGGTTTCCTTCGGCAGCACCGCCACGCAGAACGACTTCTCGCCGCAGTCGCCGCAGCCCTCGCACACCAGCGAGTTGATGACCACGCGCTTTTGTGGATCGGGCAGCTTGCCGCGCTTGCGCCGGCGCCGCTTTTCGGTCGCGCAGGTCTGCTCGTACAGCAGCACCGACACGCCCTTGACCTCGCGCAGCTCCTTCTGCACCGCATCGAGTTCGTCGCGGTCGCGGAACTCGCAGTGGGCCGGGAACAGGTCGCGGCGGTTCTTCCATTTGCGGATGTCATCGCTCACCACCACGATCGTGTCCACGCCCTCGCTGCGCACCTGGTGGGCGATGTCGGGCGGGGTCAGCGGGCCGTCCACCGGCTGGCCGCCGGTCATCGCCACCGCATCGTTGTAGAGGATCTTGTAGGTGATGTTGACCTTCGCGGCGACCGCCTGGCGGATCGCCAGCGAGCCGGAGTGGAAGTAGGTGCCGTCGCCGAGGTTCTGGAACACATGCTCGGTGTCGGTGAACGGCGCCTGCCCGCACCAGGTCACGCCCTCGCCGCCCATCTGGGTGAAGGTGTCGGTGCGGCGGTCCATCCAGGTGACCATGTAATGGCAGCCGATCCCGGCCAGCGCGCGCGAGCCTTCCGGCACTTGGGTGGAGGTGTTGTGCGGGCAGCCGGCGCAGTAGTGCGGCACCCGCGGGAAGTTGGCGCGCGGCAGCGCCAGCTCGGCTTCCTTGGCGGCGATCCAGCGCAGCCGCTGCTCGATCGCCTCGCTGGTGAAGAAGCGCGCCAGCCGTTTGGCGATCACCATCGCGATCCGCGCCGGGGTCAGCTCGTTGGTCGAGGGCAGGATCCACTGCCCGGCCTCGTCGTACTTGCCCACGATCGAAGGCCGCGTGGCGTGCGGCCAGTTGTACATGTGTTCCTTGATCTGGGATTCGAGGAACGAACGTTTTTCCTCGACGATCAGGATGTCTTCCAGCCCGTGCGCGAACGCGCGGATGCCGACCGGCTCCAGCGGCCAGGTCATGCCGATCTTGTAGACGCGGATACCGATCTCGGCCGCCATCCGGCGGTCGATACCGAGGTATTCGAGCGCGGTGAGCACGTCGAGATAACTCTTGCCGGTGGTGACGATGCCCAGCCGTGCTTTCGGCGAGTCGATCACCAGCCGGTCGATGCCGTTGGCGCGCGCGAACGCCTCGGCGGCACGGACGCCGTACTGGTGCAGGCGCATTTCCTGGTTCAGCGGCGGATCCGGCCAGCGGATGTTCAAGCCGCCCGGCGGCAGCTCGAAATCGGTCGGGATCACGATGTCGAGCTGGTGCGGATCGACGATCACCGAGGCCGAGGACTCGACCGTCTCGGCGATGGTCTTGAAGCCGACCCAGCGGCCGGTGAAGCGCGACATCGCCCAGCCCATCAGGCCCATGTCGAGGATGTCCTGGACCCCGGCCGGGTTGAGCACCGGCATCATCGCCGAGACGAACTCCAGCTCCGAGCCGTGCGGCAGGGTCGAGCTGCGGCAGGCGTGGTCATCGGCCGCCAGCGCCAGCACGCCGCCGAACGGACTGGTGCCGGCCGCGTTGCCGTGCTTGAACACGTCGCCGCAGCGATCCACGCCCGGGCCCTTGCCGTACCACATGGCGAACACGCCCTGGTGGCGGGCGCCGGGGAACAGCCCGGTCTGCTGGCTGCCCCAGACCATGGTCGCGCCGAGGTCCTCGTTGAGGCCCGGGGTGAACTCGATGCCGGCAGCCTTGAGGTGTTTTTTCGCCTTCCACAATTCCAGGTCGAAGCCGCCCAACGGCGAGCCGCGGTAACCGGAGATGAAGCCGGCGGTGTTGACGCCGGCGGCGCGGTCGCGCATCCGCTGCATGAGCGGCAGGCGGACCAGGGCCTGCACGCCGGACAGGAAGATCCGCCCGCGCTCGCGGGTGTATTTGTCTTCCAGCGTGTAGCTGCGGTCAATGGCGGGCGCGGGCATGGCGGACATCGGTTTTCCCCTGGGCGAAACCGCCACGGCGCGTGCGCGGCGAAGGCGCGCATGGTATCAGGCCGGCGCCAGCACGCTCTCGCGCGTGCCTTGACCTGACCGGTCGGCGCCGCCACCATCCTCACCCCGACGCGCGCCACGACGATGCGCACGTCGTTCCGCCAAACCCCACGGAATCCCGTCCATGTCGGCATTGATCTGCGGTTCGCTCGCCTACGACACCATCATGGTGTTCCAGGATCGTTTCAAGAATCACATCCTGCCCGACAAGGTGCATATCCTGAATGTGTCCTTCCTGGTGCCGCGGATGCGCCGGGAATTCGGCGGGTGTGCCGGCAACATCGCCTACAATCTGAAACTGCTGGGTGGCGATCCGCTGCCGATGGCCACCGTCGGCCAGGATTTCGGTCCCTATCGGGAGCATTTCCAGGAATGCGGCATCAACCTGGACCACGTCAAGGTCTTGCCGGAGCTGTTCACCGCACAGGCGTTCATCACCACCGACCTGGACGATAACCAGATCACCGCTTTCCACCCCGGCGCGATGATGCGCTCGCACGAAAACCACGTCGGCGATGCCGGCGGCGTAAAACTGGGTATCGTCGGCCCGGACGGGCGCGAGGCGATGTTGCAGCATGCGGCCGATTTCGCCCGCCTCGGGATCCCGTTCATTTTCGACCCCGGGCAGGCGCTGCCGCTGTTTTCCGGCGAAGAATTCCGCAACTTCATAGACGCGGCCGATTACGTCACCGTCAACGATTACGAATCCAACCTGCTGCAGGAGCGCACCGGCTGGAGTGCGGCACAAATCGCCGGCAAGGTAAAAGCCTATATCGTCACCCGCGGCGCCAAGGGCTCCACGATCCATGCCGCTGGCAAGGACATCGACATTCCGCCCGCGCACGAGCGCCGGGTCAGCGATCCCACCGGCTGCGGCGATGCCTACCGCGCCGGCCTGTTGTTCGGCATCGAACGCGAATACGACTGGCCCACCATCGGCCGCATGGCCTCGCTGATGGGTGCGCTGAAGGTCGAGCACCCCGGCACCCAGAACCAGCGTTTCGATTACGCCGAGTTCGCCGAGCAGTTCCGCCAGCAGTTCGGGTACGCGCTGAAATAGGCCAGCGCATGCGAAAACGCCGGCGCATGGCCGGCGTTTTCATCGCTGCGAACCGGCATCAGGCAATCAGGAAATCTTCCAGCTTCTTGCCGTTGGCCAGCTCCGCGGTCAGCCAGCGCGGCTTCTGACCGCGACCGGCCCAGCTCTGTGCGTGGTTGTCGGGGTGGCGGTATTTCGGCGCCACCTTGGTGCCACTCTTGCCGGCCTTGCGCGCGGCCCGCTTGGCCTTGGGGGCCGTTTCGGCTGCTTGCGCCGCGCCACCGAACAGTTCGGCCACCGAATAACCGGCCTTGCGGGCAATGGCAACGATCTGGCGACGCACGCCGGCGGCAGGTTTGCGCTTGTCCAGCTGCTTCTTGCGCTGGTTGGCCTTGCTGATCAGGGTGCGCAGTTCCTTTGCCGACAGCTTTTCGAGGTCGATCGCCATGGGTGGATCCCTTTGGATTTGGAGAGTGGCCGGGTTTTCCCGGTACGCGCATGATAACGCTGCCGCGGCGCAGGTCAAACCTTCCGAAACCACACGGACAAACCCATGGCAGGTTTGCCTGCCGCTCCCGTCCCGGCATGCGGCTTTCCCGGGCGGGGAATCTTCCCGGGTGTCAGCCGATTCCCAGCCGTGCCGCCAGTGCGCTGCGATCCAGTGCTGCCGATTCGGCATCGCGTCGACCCCGGTATTCGAACGTCCCGGCCGCCAAACCGCGTTCGGAAACCACCACCCGGTGCGGAATGCCGATCAACTCGATGTCCGAGAACATCGGCCCCGGGCGCAGGCCGCGATCGTCGAGCAGGGTTTCCATCCCGGCTGCGTTCAACTCCCGGTACAACGCTTCGGCGGCGGCGGCGACGTCCGGGCGTTGCTTCGGGTTGATGATGCACACCGCCACCTGCCAGGGCGCCATCGGTTCGGGCCAGATGATGCCATTGGCATCGTGGTTCTGCTCGATCGCTGCGGCGACGATCCGGGTCACGCCGATCCCGTAGCAACCCATGTACATCACCTGCGCCTTGCCGGCCTCGTCGAGCACGCTCGCCTGCATGGCCAGGGCGTATTTCTGGCCGAGCTGGAACACGTGGCCGACTTCGATGCCGCGCGCGATGCCGAGCTTGCCCTGGCCATCGGGCGAAACATCGCCCTCGACCGCATTGCGGATGTCGGCCACCACGTCCGGTTCAGGCAGGTCGCGGCCCCAGTTCACCCCGGCCAGATGGAATCCGCTTGCGTTGGCCCCGACCACGAAATCGGCCATCGCCGCCACCTCGCGATCGGCGATCACGCGGATTCTTGCGGCCGGTCGGACCGGACCGAGGAAACCCGGCTCGCAGCCCAGGTGCGCCAGGATCTCCTCCTCGGTGGCAAGACGGTACTGCGCAAGTCCGGTCAGCTTGGCCAACTTGATCTCGTTCACGACATGGTCGCCGCGCACCAGCGCAAGGACGAAACCGGTGGCGGCATCGCCCATCAGCGCCACCGATTTCACCGTGCGTGCGAGGGCGATGCCCATCAGCGCGGCTACCTCCTCGCAGGTCTTTTGCACCGGGGTATCGATCCTGCGCAATGTTTCCGCCGCTGCCGGACGCGGGCCGGGGGCGGCGGCCTGGGCCATCTCCAGATTCGCCGCGTAATCCGAGCCGTCCGAAAACACGATCGCGTCCTCGCCGGAATCGGCCAGCACGTGGAATTCCTGCGAGGCGTCGCCGCCGATCGCGCCCGAATCCGCGCGCACCGCACGGAAACCCAGGCCCAGGCGCGTGAAGATCCGGGTATAGGCGGCGTGCATATTGCGGTATTCGCGTTCCATGTCCGCCGGGGTCAAATGGAAGGAATAGGCATCCTTCATCAGAAACTCGCGCGCGCGCATCACCCCGAAGCGCGGACGGATTTCGTCGCGGAACTTGGTATGGATCTGGTAGAAGTTGACCGGCAACTGCTTGTAGGAGCGCAATTCGTTGCGCGCGAAATCGGTGATGACTTCCTCGGCGGTGGGCGCGAAGCAGTATTCGGCCTGCTTGCGATCGACGATCTTCAGCAATTGCGGGCCGAACTTCTCCCAGCGCCCGGTTTCCTCCCACAGCTCGCGCGGCTGCACCACAGGCATCTGCAGTTCCAGCGCCCCGGCCCGATCCATTTCCTCGCGCACGATCGCCTCGACCTTGCGCATCACCCGCAGGCCCAACGGCGACCAGGTGTAGAGGCCGGCACCGAGCTTGCGCAGCATTCCGGCGCGCAGCATCAACTGGTGACTGACGATTTCGGCGTCGGCGGGGGTCTCGCGGCTGGTGCTGAGATGGAATTTCGACAGGCGCATGGGGCTTTCGCGTTACGGAGAAATGGTGGATGAGTCAGCCGATCGGCACACGCGTCAGCGCCGTGCCGAACGGACGCCTGCGGCGCGGCCAAGGACACGCACAAGGGCCGCCTTCGCCAGCGGCATGGCGGATGGCACAGGCAGCCGCGGGCCTTCGCCCCGGCTTGCAATCCGTGATGCTTCGCGCGCCTTCAGTGCGCGCAGTACAGATCGATGGCCTTGTTGGCGTCCTTCAACGCCTGGTCGTGCTGGGCCGCATTGAGCGTGACCGTCTTGCCATCGCCATTGATGTCGCCGGTCACGACGGCGTGCTGGGTCAGGGTGGCGGCGTTGGCGCGGGCGTTCTTGCAAAGCTGCTCCCGCTGGCGCTGGGCGGGGGTCGGCGCGCCTGGCTTGCCTGTCGCTGCGGCGCTGTCCTGCTTGTCGGAAGCCGCGGATGCCGCAGGCAGTTGGTCGTTGCGCAACGCCGCATCGCCGGCAGAATTGATGGTCTCGTACTTCCTGCCTTCGGGCGGCTGCTGCGAGTAATGGGATTGCCCGTTGGCATCCTTCCACTTGTAGACCGTGTCGGCCATCGCGGTGGCGCCCACCAGCAGGCCGATGGCCGTCGCGAGAACGAGGATGGCCCGGGCAGGGCTGGCGGTGAGCTGACGCATGGTGTCCTCCGTAAGGACGCGGTTTGGTGGGGGCATTGGGCGGGCCGGGCAGCCTGCGGCTACACTCTAGCGCAATCATGGCCGCAATCGAACCAGCCCCCCATGGATGACGTGCCCCGGCCACCGCCGCGCTCGCGCGGTATCTACCTGTTGCCGAACCTGCTCACCACCGGCGGGATGTTCTCCGGCTTCTATGCCATCCTGGCCGCGGCCAGCGGTCGTTTCGAGATTGCCTGCATCGCGGTGTTCGTGGCCGCCCTGTTCGATGGCATCGACGGCCGCATCGCCAGGCTCACCGGCACCAGCAGCGACTTCGGCGTCCAGTACGATTCGCTTGCCGACCTGGTGAGCTTCGGCATGGCGCCGGCGTTGGTGATGTATCACTGGGCGCTGGCCAATCTGAAACTTGACGGCGTGGCGATGGGCAAGGCCGGCTGGTCGGCGGCGTTCCTGTACATGGCCTGCGCGGCACTGCGGTTGGCGCGATTCAATGCCCAGGTCGGGGTGGTGGACAAGCGCTGGTTCATCGGCCTGGCCAGCCCCGCCGCGGCGGCGACGGTGGCCGCGTTCGTCTGGACCATGGACTTTCTTGGCTACAGCGGCGAACAACTGCGCTACGTCGCGCTTGCGGTGACGGTTTGCGCCGGGCTGCTGATGGTCAGTCGCTTGCGTTACACGAGTTTCAAGGGCGGACGCAGCAATCCATCGCCGCCGACCGAGCGCGTGCCGTTCATGCTGTTGCTGGTGGTGGTGCTGGTGATCGTGGCGATCTACATCTACCCCTCGATGCTGTTGCTGGCGGGGTCATGGCTGTACGCGCTGTCCGGCCCGGTGATGTGGGCGTGGAACAAGCTGCGTCGCAAGCCGCCGGCACCTCCGCGCGAGGCCGCATGAGCACGCTCGACGCATCGTCCCGGCAGCGCATCCTGGACGTGCTCGGCTACACGCTGTATGCGCCGGCACAAGCCGCGCTGCCGTCGGTGGCTGCGGTGCCGGGCATCGACGCGAACGATCGCCTGGTGCTGGCGGTGCTGCGCGCGGCAGGCGTCGAAGCCTCCATGCTGGATGACGTGACCGGCTGGTGGCTGCTTCAGGGATGGGTTGCACCGGCGCGTTTGCGCAGCGATCCGGCCGCCAAACGCGCCTTGTGGCCGCACTTGCGGGCCATGAGGAAAACACGAACGTGAGCGCGGCGGTCGTCCCGCTGCCGCACCTGCGCGCCATGCACGCGCGCGACTTGTCCGAATTGATGACGATCGAGATCCGGGCGTACGCGTTCCCATGGACCGAAGGGATATTCCGCGATTGCCTGGCGGCAGGGTACGAATGCTGGGTGCTGGAACAGTCCGGCTGCATGCTCGGCTACGGCGTGCTCAGCGCGGCTGCCGGCGAGGCACATATCCTCAACGTCTGCGTCGCCCCGGAACACCAGCGACGCGGACTCGGGCGCCTGCTGGTGCGGCGCCTGCTGGATCTGGCGCGCTGGCACCATGCCGGCCAGGTGTTCCTGGAAGTGCGTCCGTCCAACCCGCACGCGATCGAGCTCTACGCGTCGGAAGGCTTCCGGCGGATCGGCGTGCGCAAGAACTACTACCCTTCCCACCTCGGGCGCGAGGACGCCATCGTGATGGGCATCGAGCTGGTGCCGCCATCGCGCCAGGGTGGGTGATGGCGGCGAATGTCGCGATCAGTTCTGCCCGGAACCAGGAATCGGCGTGCTGCTGGGCGTCGTCGCTGGCGCCGCCGCGTTCTGGATCACCTCGAACTTGACGCCCTTGGGTGGCGGGGTCTGCGAATACTGCGAGACGCCGTGGGCGTCTTTCCACTTGTAAACCACGTTGTCGGCCGCCGCGGCCGGCGCGGCGTGTGGCGCCTGCGCTGCCGGTCGCGCCGGGCTGGCGGCCGGCGCGGGCTTGGCTGGAGAGGCGGCGGGCGGGGTGGTGGCCCATGCCGCCATCGACAGCGTGCAGGCAACGATCGCCAGCATCATGCCAAAGCGCGTGGTGCGGTTGGGGTTTGCGGTCTGGGTGGACATGGTGGTTCCCGATGCGGTGTGGGGAAAGCGGTACGCAAGGATAAGCCGGTTCCGGCCTGACTGCTTGCGCGGCGGCCTGTGGCTCATCAAACGCCGCGCAACCGGTGCAGTTGCAGCTGCAGGCTCTCGTGGCGTGCCGTCCAGTCGGCCAGGCGCGCGCGCTCCTGCGCGACCACCGCGGCCGGGGCATGATCCACGAAGGTCGGATTGGCCAGCTTGGCTTCGCACTTGCCGACCTCGGCGCGGACACGGGCCACTTCCTTGTCCAGGCGCGCGCGCTCGGCATCCAGGTCGATCAATCCGGCCAAGGGGATGGAAAGCAACAACTCACCCACCAGTGCGGTGGACGCGGCCGGCGCCTGCGCGCCGGCGTCCAGCCAGGCGATGGACTCGGCCCGCGCCAGGAACTGCAGTTGTGCCGCGAATCGATCCATGCGTCGGCGATCTTCGCTGTTGCCACCCTGCAACAACAGTGGCGCAGCCTTTGACGGGGCGACATTGAGCTCGCTGCGGATGCGGCGCAGCGCGCCCACCACCGCCCTCAGCCATTCCACGTCGGCCTCGGCATCGGCCTGCGCGCCGCCGAAGTCCAGCGGCTGCGGATACGGACGCAGGCTGATGCTGGATTCGGCAAGACCGAGTTTGGGTGCAACGGCTTGCCAGATCTCCTCGGTGACGAACGGGATCAACGGGTGCAGCAGGCGCAACGTGGCTTCCAGCACGAACAGCAGCGTGTGCCGGGTCGAATCGGCGGCGTGCCGGTCCGCGTCCGCCGCGTCCGCGCCTTCGATCGCGCCCAGGGCCGGCTTGGCAAGCTCCAGGAACCAGTCGCACAACGTGTTCCAGGTGAATTCGTACAGCGTCTGCGCGACCAGATCGAAGCGGTAGGAGGCAAAGTGTTTCTGAACCTCGGCGCAGGTACGCGAGAGCTGTGCCAGGATCCAGCGCTCGGCATCGGTTGCCGGTTCCAAGGCCCCACCCATTCCTGTAGCGGGGATGGGTTGAGAGGTGGAACCGGAGGGAACACGGATCGGCCTGGCGCCCTCATCCGGCGCTGCGCGCAAGCTTCCCGCGGAGGGGGAAGGGACAATGCTGCCTTCGCAATTCATCAACACGAACCGCGCCGCGTTCCACAGCTTGTTGCAGAAATTCTTGTAGCCCTCGCAGCGCTTCAGGTCGAACTTGATGTCGCGGCCATGGGTGGCCAACGAGGCGAAGGTGAAGCGCAGCGCGTCGGCACCGAACGCGGGGATGCCATCGGGGAATTCCTTGCGCGTGGCCTTCTCGATCCGCGGGGCGTCGGTGGGCTTCATCAGTCCGCTGGTGCGCTTGGCGACCAGCGCTTCCAGGGCGATGCCGTCGATCAGGTCGATCGGATCGAGCACGTTGCCCTTGGACTTGGACATCTTCTGACCGTGTGCGTCGCGCACCAGCCCGGTGATGTAGACCTCACGGAACGGTACCCGACCGGTGAAGTGGTCGGTCATGAAGATCATCCGCGCGACCCAGAAAAAGATGATGTCGAAGCCGGTGACCAGCACGTCGCTCGGCAGGTAACGGTCGAAACCGCGCGCGGCCATCGTCGCCGGATTCGGCCAACCCATGGTTGAGAACGGCCACAGTGCGGAGGAGAACCAGGTTTCGAGGACGTCCTGCTCCTGCATTAGGAAGCCGTCGGAACCATCAGCGATCGCAAGAGTGCGAGCTTCGTCCGCGGATCGAGCTACGTATGTGCGGACTTCGCCTTTCACAACGGCCATCCACGCCGGAATTTGGTGGCCCCACCAGAGCTGGCGGCTGATGCACCAGTCCTGGATATTTTCCATCCAGTGGCGATAGGTGCTGATCCAATTCGGCGGCACGAACTTCACCGAACCGTTGTGGGCGAGTTCCAAGCCTCGTTTCGCCAACACGTCCATCTTCACGAACCACTGGTTGGTGAGATAGGGCTCGATGATTTGCCCGGTGCGGTCGCCCCGCGGCACCTGAAGCTTGTGCTTCGTCGTTTCGACCAGCAGGCCGGCGGCTTCGAGGTCGGCAAGCACGACCTTGCGTGCTTCAAAGCGATCCAAGCCGCGATATCTTGCAGGGATCGTCAGAAATGCGTATGTCCAGCAGCCCTCTTCGGACAAATTGACAGCCGATTTCGAAATCTCTTCCGCTGATGCGTCAGGCAGTTGCGAATACCACCTCCAAAAATCCCGTGGCTCATCAAATTCAGGGGAAAGCAGCGTCAACTCGCCGCGAGGGCTTGCAACGACTTTCGCGTCGGCAGTCAGAATGTTCAGCAAGCCGCCGCCTGGAAGATCACGCAGATCGTCCTTGTGCCGCTGCCAGACTTGGTAGTCGTTGAAATCGTGCGCCGGGGTGACCTTGACCACGCCGGTACCGAACGCACGATCCACGTAGGTGTCGGCGATCACCGGGATCAATCGATCGCACAACGGCAACCGCACCGATTTTCCAACCAGATGGGCGTAACGTTCGTCTTCGGGATGCACCATCACCGCGACGTCGCCGAGCATCGTCTCCGGGCGCGTGGTGGCCACCACCAGCGAGCCGCTGCCGTCGCTCAGTGGGTACGCGATCGACCACAGGAAGCCGTCCTCTTCCTCGCTCACCACTTCCAGGTCGGAGATCGCGGTCTTGAGCACCGGATCCCAGTTCACCAGCCGCTGTCCGCGGTAGATCAGGCCCTGCTCGTGCAGGCGCACGAAGGCTTCGACCACCGCGGCCGAGGGCATCGGATCCATGGTGAACACCTGCCGCGACCAGTCGCCCGAAGCGCCGATCCGGCGCATCTGGCGGGCGATGGTGTCGCCGGACTCGCCCTTCCACACCCATACCTTTTCGATGAACGCCTCGCGTCCGAGTTCGTCGCGCTTCAGGCCTTCGCGGCCGAGGTTGCGCGCCACCACCATCTCGGTGGCGATGCCGGCGTGGTCGGTGCCGACCTGCCAGAGCGTGTCGCGACCGCACATGCGCTGGTAACGGATCAGCGCATCCATCAGCGTGTGCTGGAAGGCGTGACCCATGTGCAGGGTGCCGGTGACGTTCGGCGGCGGCAGCAGGATGGTGTAGGGCCTGCCCTGGCCGGACGGCGCGAAGCAGCCGCTGGCCTCCCACTGCGCGTACCAGCGGGTCTCGAAGGCTTGCGGTTCGTAGCTCTTGTCCATGCGGGAATCGTCTGGTGTCGGTTGCGAGGGGCGAGTTGGTAGTTGCGAGGGGCGAGGGGTGAGTTGCGAGGGGCGAGGGGCGAGGGGTGCGTGGTTGCCGGGTTCCGCTCACAGCTCGCAACTCATGACCAATACCTCGCAATTCACATATCGTGCTTGGCGAGTTCGAATCCGCGCGCCTTGTAGTCCTTCCAGCGCTGCCGCAGCGGTTCGCGCGCGGAGGCCTCGGCAGGCACCACCTCCAGCACGCGCTCGCACGGCAGCATCACCGCGGCATCGCGCAGGTTGATGACGAGCACCCGACCCGGCGCAGCGCTCTCCGGCGGCGCGATCAATACCGGCGCGGCATCCTCATCATCGTCCATGCCGACGATCTGGTGCGGGATGTACGCATCCGGATCAAACGCCCACAAGGCATCGTCGATGGCTTCGGCCTGCGCCGCATCGCGCGCCAGGATCAACGTCGGCGAGCCGGCATCGTGCGCCCGTCGCGCCAACTCGCAAACCAGCAGCAAGGGATCGTCGCGGAAGCGCGGCTTGGCGATCAGGTAGAAGTCGGCGCGGGGCATGGTGTGAACAGGGATGAGAGTCGAGGGGCGAGTCGTGAGGGTGCCGTGACGGGACACGTGTCGAACCGCGCGCCCTCGCGACTCATCCCTCGTCCCTCGTCCCTAGCCCCTCGTCCCTGCCCTGTCCAGCAACCACTGGCACAACAACCCCACCGGCCGCCCGGTCGCCAGGCCCTTCTTGCCCTCGTCCCATGCCGTGCCGGCGATGTCCAGGTGGGCCCAGCGCTGGCCCTCGGTGAAACGCGACAGGAAGCAGCCGGCGGTGATCGCGCCGCCGTACTTGCCACCGATGTTGGCCACGTCGGCGAAGGCCGAATCGAGCAGGCTCTGGTAGTCGTCGTACAGCGGCAGGCGCCAGGCGCGGTCGTGGACGGTTTCACCGGCTGCCAGCAGCTCGGCGGCGAGGTCGTCGTGCTTGCTCATCAGCCCGTGCGCGACCTTGCCCAGCGCGACCACACAGGCGCCGGTCAGGGTCGCCGCATCGACGATCGCCTGCGGCTCGAAGCGTTGCACGAAAGTCAGCGCATCGCACAGGATCAGCCGGCCTTCGGCGTCGGTATTGAGCACTTCGATGGTCTTGCCGGACATCGAGGTGAGCACGTCGGATGGGCGATAGGAATCGCCGTCGGGCATGTTCTCCACCGCCGCCACCACCATCACCACGTTGATCGGCAGGCGCATGCTGGCCACCGCGTGGAAGACGCCGAACATGGTGCCGGCGCCGAGCATGTCGAACTTCATTTCCTCGATGCCGCCGGCGACCTTGAGATTCAGGCCGCCCGAATCGAAGGTGATGCCCTTGCCGACCAGCGCGTAAGGCTTGGCCTCGCCGGCGCCGGTGTAACGCAGCACGATCAACCGCGGCGGATTGGCCGAGCCGCGCGAGACCGCCAGCAGCGAGCCCATGCCGAGTCTTTCCATCTCCGCCCGTTCGAGCACCTCGCATTGCACGTCGGCGATCTCGCTGGCCAGCTTGCGCGCGCGCTCGGCAAGGTAGCCGGGGTTGCACACGTTCGGCGGCAAGTTGCCCAGGTCGCGGGTGAGCGCCACGCCACGGGCAATGGCGATGCCTTGTTCGAGCGCGCCGCGGTGGGCCGCTTCGGCATGCAGGCCGAGCCGCTCCAGCCCCGCCTCGGGCTTGCGGGTGATGTGGGTGGTGTAGCGGTAGGCCGCATGGTCGGCAGCCACCGCGGCCTGACGCACGCGCCAATCGGCGCTGCGGCCGGCAACCTCGATTTCGGTCAGGGTGCACAGCGCCGCGCGGCAGGCCCCGGTCTTGAGTGCGCGCACCGCATCGCCAATCGCGCGCTGGAACGCCGCGGCGCCGAACTTGCCGGCTTCGCCCAGGCCCACCATCAGCACGCGCGGTGCGGCCACGCCGGGCAGGTCATGCAGCAGACTGGTGCGCCCGGCCTTGCCGGACACGTCGCCGCGCTCGACGAGCGCCTTGATGCGACCGCCGCAGGCGCGATCGACAGCAACGCCGGCGGGGCTTAACGCGCCGTCGGCGAAGATGCCGAGCACGAGGCAGTCGGTGGCAACGCCGGTCGGTCCGTCGTGGTTGAGGTCGAATTGGAGGCTCATCGGCGCGGATTCCGTAGAATGTGAGGATCGCGGAAGGCGCAGCCGCGGCCTCGACGAGGCCAGCGACGTCATCCGGGATGGCCCAGTTTAATCCAAGCCGCCCCCTCCTTCATGCGACGCCCGTCGCGCCGGCCCCGTCCTGAGAGCATGAATCCGCGCATCGGCAACGCCACCCCGGCCGCACGGCGCCACCCCTGCCCGCCCGGCACGGCGTCGGCGCCGCGCACGCGGGGCGGTGCATGCTGACCATCGATCGCTATCTGCTGCGCGAGTTTGCGGTCTCGGTGGCGGCGACCACGCTGGTGCTGCTGTTCGTGTCGCTGGGCGTGGTGGTCGCCGACCTGCTTGCGGAAATCGCCGCCGGCAAGGTGCCGGTGGCGCTGATGGTCTCCCAGCTCGGCCTGCGGGTGCTGCGCTGGCTGCCGATGGTGTTGCCGCTGGGTGTGTTCCTCGGTCTGCTGCTGGCGATCGGACGGCTCTACCGCGACTCCGAGATGGCGGTGATGACGGCCGCCGGCCGCAGCCCGCGCGACCTGCTGCGACCGCTGGCGTGGGTGGCGCTTCCCGCGGCGGCGCTGGTGGCGGCGTGCTCGCTGTGGATCGGGCCGTGGGCGCAGCACACCTCGCGGGCGATGATCGCCGCCGCCGACCGTTCGCTGTTGATCGCCGGTCTGGAAGCCGGGCGCTTTCGCGCCCTGCCGGGAGGCAATGGCGTGCTGTACGTGGCTGAGCTGAGCCCCGACGGCAGCCGCATGCGAAACGTGTTCATCCAGTCCGACAAGGACCAGCGCATGAGCGTGATCACCGCCCATCGCGGCGAACTGTTCGTCGATGCCGGACAACGCTACCTGCGCCTGCTCGATGGCATGCGGGTGGAAGGCGTGCCGGGGCAGAAGGATTATCGCGTGCTGCGCTACGAGCGCAGCGAAGTGCGGTTGCCTGCAGACACCGCAGCCAACACGCAACAGGACATCAGCACGTCGCCGACCTCGGCACTGCTCGGCAGCGCCAGGCCGGATGCCCGCGCGGAATTGCACTGGCGCATCGCCACCCCACTGGCGGTGTTGCTGCTGGCGCTGCTGACCGTTCCGCTGGCGCGCGCCGAACCGCGCCAGCCACGCTACACCCTGTTGATGCTGGCGCTGGCGCTGTACGTCATCTACAGCTCGCTGATGATGATCGGTCGCAGTTACCTGGCGCTGGGCCGGATCAGCGGCTGGATGGGGCTGTGGTGGCTGCACCTGCCGGTGTTTCTGCTCGGTCTGTGGTTGCTGCGCCGCGATGGCCGCTTGCGTGCGCCGCGCAAGGTGCAGCCATGAGGCTGGCCCCGAGGCTCCACGACCGGCTGGTCGCGCGCGCGGTGCTGGCCTCGCTGGCGGTGGCGTGGGCGGTGCTGGTTGCGTTCGATGCCATCCTGGATTTCTCCAACCAGCTTGGCGATATCGGCAAGGGCAGCTACAACCTCGGCCACGCCGTGCTCTACATCCTGTGCACGATTCCGCGCCGGGCCTACGAGCTGTTCCCGACCGCGGCACTGATCGGCAGCCTGCTGGGGCTGGGAAGCCTGGCCGCCAGTTCGGAATTGACCGCGCTGCGCGCCGCCGGCATCTCGCGCACGCGCATCAGTCTGGGCGCGCTGGGCGGGCTGGCGCTGGCCACCGTGGTGATGATGGCCAGTGCCGAGACCCTGGGGCCGTGGGGCGAACAGACCGCGTCAGCGATCCAGATCTCGGCCAAGTCCGGCGACCTGATGGTGGGCAAGGGCGGCGGGATCTGGGCGCGCGACGGCAACGACGTCGTCAACGCGCGCGGCGGCGCCAAGCGCCTGCGCGGCGCGGGGCGCGAACGCATCGACCTGCTCGACGTGCGCATCTTCCAGTTCGATGACCAGGGCACCCTGCTGGCGTTCGTCCACGCCACCAGGGCCGAGTACGAACGCCATCGATGGGTCCTGCTGGGCATGCAGCGCACCACCTTCGGTGCCACCGCGATTACCCGCAGCAACGCCGCATCCAGCGCATGGGTCACGGGCCTGCGCCCGCAGACCGTGCTGGCCGGCGTGGAGCCGCCGCGCTACCAGTCCACCCGCGAACTGCGCGCCAACATCGCCTACATGCAGCGCAACCGGGTGGACGCGGGCGACTACGAGAACGCGTTCTGGGCGCGGCGGGTGTATCCGCTCAACGTGCTGGCGATGTGCCTGGCGGCGATGCCGTTCGCGTTCGGCCAGTTGCGCAGCGGCGGCTACGGCAAGCGGCTGTTCGTGGGCATCCTGTGCGGCATGGGCTTCTTCCTGCTGCAGCGCTTCGCGCAGAACCTGGCCACCATCTACCACTTGCCGCCGTGGGGTGCGCACGTGGCGCCGCCGTTGCTGATCCTGGCGGTGTCGGGCTGGTATTTCCGCAGACGGGTGTGACGCTGGGACGCGAGGGTGCCCAGGATCAAGGGTTGTTGGCAGGCGCGGGTGTCGCGGGCTTGGGCGTCACGCGCTCCAAGGTGCCCACCGAAACCGTCCCATGCGAACCCGGATTCCACGCCTTGGCTTGCGCGCCCCAGTACTGCGCGGGCTTCCAATACCTGTCGGCGTAGTAGTCGTTGCCGTCACTGCCGGCCGCGCTGACGCCGAAACCATCGCCCTTCTTGATTTCCAGCGTGCCCACGAAGCCGGTGTGGCTGCCGGTGGTCTGTTTGCGACCGCGGCTGAGCCAACCTTCCAGCCGCGGCTGGGCGACGGCGTCGCCGTATTCGGCGTATAGGGTCTTGCCGACCGTCAACGCGCGTTGCTGCTCGTCGGCGGTCATCGACTGCCAGTAACGCTCGCGGGTGGCGAGCAGCCAGGGGTAGCCGCGCTCGGCCGCCAGATCGGCCCAGGCATACGCCGTCGCCCGATCCTGCGCCGTGCCCACGCCATCCCAGTACATGTTCGCCAGCATCGCCTGCGAGGGCTTGTCGGCGAAATGCGCGGCACGGGTGAAGTCACGCAACGCGATTTCATAGTGTCGGTGCGCGTAGGCTTCCAGCCCGTCGTGGCGGGCGCCGAGGTCGGGGTGGTAGTAAAGGAAATCGTCCGACAATGCCGGCGCGGGATGCGCGGGCGCGGGCGGGGGCTGCAGCGCCCAAACGGGTGTGCAGCACACCAAGCAGGCCAGCAGGATGGGGGTCTTCATGGTGCGGATTCCTGAAAAACGACGCCGCTGCACGGAGGCAGCGGCGCGTAATGATAGCGGGTTGCGTGGAGATCACGTCTGGATGGGGCCGACGATGACCGTGCCTTTGCAGTGGCCGTAGCAGCCGGAGGCGGGATCGGAACCGGACGAGGAACCGCCGCTGCCGCTGCTGCCAGCGCCGTCGCCGGGGTCGCCGCTACCGCCGCCGCCGCCGGTCGGAGGAGGCGTCGGGTTGCCGTTAGGCACGACACCCACGCTGCTTGTCGTGCTTACGACCTTTCCTTTCGACTTGCTGCGGTCCTTCCAGGTGACCGTGACGGTCGTGTTCACGGGTGCTGAACTTGGTCCATGGATGGTGCGGTACACGGCAACGGCCGACGTCATGCCTGAGGTTACGACTGCATCAATCGAGGTGTAATTCACCGAATTGATATTTGCGTATCCGCTGTAAGGTGAACTGTTGGCATCAATGGATATGCTTCCAGCCGCCAGGGCGGCTGCAGAGAGAAGCATAAGCACTGCGACGCTGATTCGTTTTCTGGTCGATTTCGATTTTTCCACGAGTTTCCCCTTTTTAGTGGTGGGCGGACAACGATTTGACGATTTGTTGTGCCTGCTGGACGGCGGTGTGATAGTCGGCTGGCGTCAGGTAGTTGGATGCAATGACCTGGTTGATCGACGTGTAGCCGCAGACGCCGGCATTCAAACAATATTGGCGCAGCAGAGAGCTGCCGGGGCCACAATTCATGCCCATCTGGCATGCAGCCATGAGCCAGGCATATTGCTGGGTTTCATTGCCTGACATGGGGCCGAATGCCGCGGAGCGATCTTCCGCGCGCCCGCCCATCAAGTTGGAAAGTGCACCGATGGCGTCGGGATCCCGCGATGCGATGATCCGCTGCACGTCCGCAGCAAGTGCCGCGTCCGGCATTGCGTCGATATTCGAATATTGAAGCTGGATCGCCATCGCCTTCGCGCTGCCGTCGCTGGCGGCTTTCGCGTACATCCGGACGATGGATTTTGCGTCGGCGTTGCCGATGTCGGATTTGACGAAACGACCGCAGCGTTGTTTGTCGGTCGCAATCAGGCCTTCGACGTAGGTTTTCAGCTCCGGGTGTTGCTTTTCAGCCTGTTGCGCTCCCATGTAACTCGTGCCTGCTGGCTGCGCGATGGCTACGCATTCATAAAGAGCATCGGCGATGATCGTTTCTGTTTCCGGATCGCCCGAGCCAGTGGCCTTGAGTTCTTGAACCAGACCGTACAAGTCGCGTGATTGCTCGAAGTGTTGGCGGAGGCTCGATGTCCTTGGGTTTGCCTTGATGGCGATCGGCGGCGATGCCCGGGTTGAGGCAGAACCGTCGCCGGCCTGGTTCATCTCCACGTGGTCGGCGCTACGGCTGTCCGCCAGCGCCGGGAACGACGAGGGTTTGTGGTGCCGCCACCACCCATAGAAGACACCGCCGCCGATTGTCAGCAACGCGGCTGCCATCCAAATCTTCCTGTTCATCTCATCTGATCCGTTGACGGGCGAGAAACGCGATCTCGCTCACGGTTTGAAGGCGCGCATTCGACGTTGGCCTCAGGCTCGCGTCAAGCCATGGGGCCGCCGGCAGGCCGGAAACGCAGGACAGCCTGGCTAACGGGGTCATCGCGCGGTCGCGTCGTTGCAGGTTCGTGGCACGACGAAAAGCGATTCTGCACGAGTTTCCGACAGAATCACTTGCCTGACAGCATGGCGGTCGCGCGTGGTGGCCCAAATGGCATTCAGCGCGTGAGCGATTCCAGCATGCCGACGACGGCCTCCCGCTTGGCCCGGTTCAGGCGACGGATCGCCAGCAGGAGCCGGCGTTCGAGTTCGTCGTGGATGGTTTCCGCCGGCGCCGGAACGGAGGTGGAATGCGAGTCACCGGTCTTCATGGCGCCCCTTCCGGTCGCCAGCCATTCGAAGCGCACGTGGGCGGCCACGGCGATCCGGGCCAGGTTCTCGACGCTCGGTCGCGTGCCCGCTTCACGCTCCCATTGCGCAACGGCGCTGCGGGTGACACCGATCCTGGCCGCCATGTCCGTCTGCGACAGGTGGCCGCTCAAACGCGAACGGCGGATACGCATCGCAGATGTGGTCATGATGCACTCCCCGCCACTTGCGGGCGGGACTTGCGTTGCGCCGGACGAGGCATCGATGCGCGCGACGGTCCCGCCACGAAGACCTGTATATGTAACCATACTATAGAGCGGCTACATCCATGCTGTGGATGCGCGGGATGGCCGCATCTAGGTTGTCCACCCATGGACGGCCCCTCACGGATCAAGACAGGTTCCGCGGCGCGCAACGCCGCGGCGCGACCGGCCCCGACAACTTCCCGGGTGCAGAAGATCGATGCGGGGATGCTTTCGCTCCAGCGGCCGCTCGCGGCAGTCATCCGTCGTCTGCGCGAGGCGAGCGGGGTCAGCCAGGAGGCGTTCGCCGATCACATCCAGATGCATCGCACCTACTACGGCGCGATCGAGCGCGGTGCCCGAAACATGACGCTCAAGAGCCTCGAAAAGGTGAGCAAGGGGTTGGGTGAACAGCTTTCGAAGCTGATTGCCGAGGCAGAAAGGGAATCTCCCGATCTTCGGATCAGGGGCAAGCTACGCCATCCAGCGGGATAGCTGGCGACCATCGCCTGCTCAGATTACGTCGTCCATCCTCACGAAGCGCGTGCCCGATGCGAGGTCGTGCAGGGTGCAGCGCTCGCCATCGAACAGGCTCCAACCGGCATCCACGACCGCCACGAGGACGCTCACGGCGGCCGCGGTGCGTGCATCGGCGCTGATCGCCCAGCCCGCGCAGAGCGCCAGGACCGGCGTCGTCGCCACCGCGAAGCGCCGCCAGAGCGCAGCGGCCGTCGCGATCCTGCCGTCGGCGGCGAGCACCTTCAGCCGCCATGCGCGCATGCCCAAGGTATGGCCGCCGCGCCGCCAGCACAGCACGAAGTACGCGCCGGCGGCCAGCCAGAGCAGCCCCAGCATCAGCCATGCCCCCGGGCTGCCCGGCGCGGCCGCGTGATTGCCGCGCACGAGGTAGACGATCAGGCTGGTCGCGAACCAGATCGCCACCAGCGGCAGCAGGTCGTAGAGCATGGCCAGCAGGCGCCAGCCGAGGTGGGCGGGCGTGCTGGACGGCGCCGGCGCGGAGGCTGCGGTCGCTTCGGGGGGCGCGGTCATCCGCCAAGGATAGCGGCTGCCCGGCGCGGCTGGCTAAGCTGTGGCCATGCCGATCACGACCCCTGCCGATCGCCGCCGCCATGCCCGCGACCAGCCCGTCATTGACGAACGCGATGCGCAGGCGATCGCGGCGTTCCTCGATCACCTGTGGGCCGAGTCGGGCCTTGCCCGCCACACCCTCGACAGCTATCGCCGCGACCTCGAAGGGCTGGCGCGCTGGCTCGGCCCGCGCGGGTTGGCGCTGGCAGCCGCCGATCGCGCGGCGCTGTTCGACTACCTCGCCCAGCGCACTGCGCTGGGCTACTCGTCGCGCAGCAATGCCCGCCTGCTGTCGGCGCTGCGCGCGTTCTACGGCCAGTTGCTCCGGTTGGGCACGCTTGCGGCCGATCCGAGCCAGTGGCTGGACGCGCCCAAGCCGCGCCGGTCGTTGCCCAAGGCGCTGTCGGAATCGCAGGTGGAAGCCTTGCTCGCCGCGCCGGACGTGGGTGCTCCGAGCGGCCTGCGCGAGCGCGCGATGATCGAGTTGATGTATGCCACCGGTTTGCGGGTGAGCGAACTGGTCGGTTTGCCGACGCTGGCGGTGAACCTGCGCCAGGGCGTGCTGCGGGTGGTCGGCAAGGGGCGCAAGGAGCGCCTGGTGCCGTTGGGCGAGGAGGCCGCACACTGGCTGCAGCGCTACTTGCACGAGGCGCGACCGGGATTGGCCGGCAAGCAGGCGCCGCAGCACCTGTTCATCGACGGCCACGGCGCGACGCTGAGCCGGCAGCATTTCTGGGCGCGACTGAAAGCGCTGGCCGCGCGCGCCGGCATCGACCCGGCGCGGGTCAGCCCGCACGGTCTGCGGCATTCCTTCGCCACCCACCTGCTCAACCGCGGCGCCGACTTGCGCGCGCTGCAGATGCTGCTCGGCCACGCCAGCCTGTCCACCACGCAGATCTACACCCTGGTCGCCAGCGAGGGGCTCAAGCGTTTGCACGCGAAGCACCATCCGCGTGGTTGAGGCGCGTGCATGATGTGTCTTGAATGATGTGTTCACGTTCACGTTCACGTTGGCGGTGCGTGCGACAATACCCCGCTTGTGTCCGAGCGGCCGTGCCAGCCGCGCCGAGGAATGGAATGAAACCGATGTCTCCCCGTCGTCAACCGTTCGCCTTGCTCGTCATCGCCACCGGCGCGCTGGCGCTGGCCGCCTGCAATGCTGCCACGCCGACGGTGAACAAGACCGCCTCGGCGCATGCGCCGGCGCCGCCCGTGGCCGCCGCGCCGGCCGCCGCGCCCGCGGTGGAGGCGGTGATTCGCAAGGCGATCGCCAAGCTCGCCCCGGATACCCGGCTGGAGAGTGTCAGGACCACCCCGATTCCGGGCATCGTGGAGGTGAATACCTCCGGCGATCTGGTTTACATGACCGCCGACGGCAAGTACCTGCTCACCGGCAATCTGATCGACGTGGCCAGCAAACGCGACCTCACCGAGGCGTCGCAGGCCGCGACCCGCCGCGTGCTGATGCGCGACATCCGCCCCTCGCAGATGATCGTGTTCGCCCCGCCGCGCCCGAAGTACACGGTGACCGTGTTCACCGACGTGGACTGCGGCTACTGCCGCAAGCTGCACTCGCAGATCGCCGATTACAACAAGGAAGGCATCGCGGTGGATTACCTGTTCTTCCCGCGCACCGGGATCGGCAGCGAGTCCTACGACAAGGCGGTGTCGGTGTGGTGCGCGCCCAACCGCCAGCAGGCGCTGACCGATGCCAAGCTCGGCAAGCCGATGCCGCGCCGCGACTGCACCAACCCGGTGACGATGGATTACCGACTCGGCCAGAAATTCGGCGTGACCGGCACCCCCGCGATCTACACCAGCGACGGCACCCAGATCGGCGGCTACCTCGATCCGGCGGAGATGAAGGCCAAGCTCGACCAGCTGGCGGCCAAGCCGGCGTCCTGAGGCGAAGCTGGCTTTGGGCCGAGTCGAGGACTCTCGCATCGCGCCGCAAGGATGATCGACCGGGTCGCCGGTCGACCTCAGGGCGCGAAGAAATCCCCCAGCCGGCTTCGGCACATCGCAGCGAACTCGCGACCCGATGGAGAGTCGCGCTGCAGGGTCGGGCTGCTGCTGAAATAGCCTGCCAGTTCGTGATGCAATGTGATGCCGCCACGCTGGGATCGATCGATGGATTGAGTCGTTTTCACAAGTCCCGGTGTCACGATTACGCTGTTGCGCGGATTCAGGGTGCCGGTCAGGGCCAGCTCCGCGCATGCCTCGGTGAGATACGCCATCTGTTCTTCACGGGTGCCGGCGCGGCGGGCGGCCGGAACGTGAAAGAATTCCGCCCAAACATGCATCGTCTCGTGCGCGATGGTTTGCACGAGTTCGGTGCGCAGCAGTTTGGCATCGCCGCCATGCACGGCATAGGTGAGGTGCGCGGGGCCGAACAGCCGCATGCTGAAGGCATGGCGGTACAGGGAGTAACCCTTCGGCACAAGCAGCAGACGGTAGCCGAGCGCGGGGATCGGTCGTCGAGTGGCCTGCGATTCCCAGGCGAGCGTCATGGTGACCAACTGGCATGCGAGCCGTGCATTTTCATCGGCAACCCCATCGGCCGAGGACCACAGAACCGTGACTGGCGTTTGCCGGTTGCCGCAGTCCAACGATCGCATGGTGGCAGGGTGATAGGGCTTGGCGCCAGAGACATAGGTCGCTGTGGCCAGAAAAGTCGCCGATCCGGCGCGCCCGACCATTGTGCTCTGCGTTGCTCCACCGTTACCGAAGAACCGGTTGGATTGATCGCGCGTGGAACGGGGGATCGAGACGCATGACGACAGCGACAGCACGATCGCCACGTTGGCGCCAGCAAGAAGCCACGCACGAAAGTGCGTGGCCGGACGCTTTACTGGATCTTGCATGAAGGGCATTGGCTGCCACGGGCGGACTTGAAAGTGCTGCTGAAATGGCTGAGGGTCACGCCTTGATAGGTGGTGGCGATGGACATGGTGTTGGTTCCGGCCAGGAAACCGGCCGTGAAGGGGGCCAATTGATAGTTGATCTGGGAGACGCCGTTGTTGTTGGCGCTTTCCCATTGATTGACGGCAGCGGGACTGGAAAAGATCAGGCCAGCTCCGCTTCTAACCCATGGGAAAGACTTGGAGGCCACCACGGCTCCAGAAGCATTGAAGAGGCTCAAGGTCACCGTACCCGTACTGGGGTACGCAATCGTCGAGCCGCTGGTGTCAAGCACGACGCCCGCAGCGTCGATCGGTACGCTGGAGAGGATACGGGCCTGAGTACCATTCAGCCATCCGATCCCGCCTCCCGCGCCGCATGAGCCGCCGCCGTTACAGGTTCCTGTAGATGTCGTAGTTGTTTCGCATCCGGTCAACGCCAGACCGCTTGCAGCGATCATTGCCACCAACACAAAATTCCGGAACGTCATTTCCATGGAATCCCCGAGTCATTCAAGCCCGTCATTGGGCGCGACTTTATAGAGGATGGGGGGGGGGGGGGCGTCAAGTACAGCGGGCAATGTCAATGCTTGCAGACGTACCGTGAGTGGGACTTTGGCGAACGTGACGTGGCGCGCTTGCCATGCGCATCGGCTAAACTGCGCATCCGTTCCGCCGCATATTCTCGGACATGATCGTCCTCGCGGGCCTGCCGGCCCTGTCGCCGTTCCGCCGCGACCGTCTCGAAGCTGACCTGCGCCCCCATCAGCCCGATGTCACCATCGCCGGGGCGTGGTGGACGTACTTCATCGACCCGGAAGCCGGCGCGCGGCCGGATCCTGCCGCGCTGGCGCGCATCCTGCAAGCAAGTGCCGAAACGGGACCGTTAGCGACCAGAGCGACCAGCCTCTTCGTGGTGCCGCGGCTGGGCACGCTGTCGCCGTGGGCCAGCAAGGCGACCGAGATCCTGCGCGGCGCCGGCCTGCCGGTGCGCCGGGTCGAGCGCGGGATGCGGCTGGACGTGGCCGGACTGCCGCGCGAGGACGCGCCGGGCTGGCCGGCGCTGGCGGCGGCGCTCCACGATCCGATGACCCAGACCTTGCTGCGCGATCTGGATCAGGCCGCCCACCTGTTCGCCAGCCCCGCGCCCGGGCCGCTGGTGCGGGTGCCGATCGCCGAGCTGGCCGCCGCCAACGGCCGCCTCGGGCTGGCGTTGTCGGACGCGGAGATCGACTATCTGCAGCGCGCGTTTGGCGAGATGGGTCGCGATCCATCGGATGCCGAGCTGATGATGTTCGCGCAGGCCAATTCCGAACATTGCCGGCACAAGATCTTCAACGCCGCCTTCACCGTCGACGGCCAGCCGCAGCCGCATTCGTTGTTCCGGATGATCCGCAACACCCACGCGGTCTCGCCACAACTGACCCTGTCGGCTTACAAGGACAACGCGGCGGTGGTCGAGGGCCATCCGGCGGCCGCGTTCCGGCCCGACGCACAAGGCGTGTACGCGGCCGGTGCATCGCGCCCGCGGGCGTTCTGCATCAAGGTCGAGACCCACAACCACCCGACCGCGATCGCGCCCTTCGCCGGCGCGTCCACCGGGGCCGGCGGCGAAATCCGCGACGAGGGCGCCACCGGTCGCGGCGGCAAGCCCAAGGCCGGCTTGACCGGCTTTGCGGTCTCGCACCTGCGCATCCCGGGCCTGCCGCAGCCGTGGGAAACCGCGCGACCTCTGAATCCGCGCATGGCCAGTGCCTTCGAGATCATGCGCGAGGGTCCGCTGGGCGCGGCCGCGTTCAACAACGAGTTCGGGCGGCCGGCGCTGTGCGGCTACTTCCGCAGCTTCGAGCTTGCCACCGGCACGCCGGGGCTCCAGCACGGCTACGACAAGCCGATCATGCTGGCGGGCGGGTTGGGCGCGATCGAGCCGGCGCTGGTCGCCAAGCAAACGCTGCGGCCGGGTGATGCGGTGATCATGCTCGGCGGCCCGGCCATGCTGATCGGCCTGGGCGGCGGCGCGGCCTCGTCGGTGGCCGCGGGGCAAAGCAGCGAGGCGCTGGACTTCGCCTCCGTGCAACGCGACAACCCGGAGCTGGAACGCCGCTGCCAGGAGGTCATCGACGCCTGCATCGGCCTGGGCCAGGCCAACCCGATCCGCTGCATCCACGATGTCGGCGCCGGCGGCTTGTCCAACGCGATTCCCGAACTGCTGCACGACTCGGACGTGGGCGGGGTGATCGACCTGCGCGCCATCCCCAGCGACGACCCGTCGCTGTCGCCGATGCAGATCTGGTGCAACGAGGCGCAGGAGCGCTACGTGCTGGGCATCGCGCCGGAAGACGTGGCGCGCTTTTCCGCATTGTGCGAGCGCGAGCGCTGCCCGTTCGCGGTGGTCGGCACCGCCACCGCCGAGCAGACGTTGATCCTCCAGGATTCCGACGCCGCGCCGTCGGCTTCCCGCGCTGCGCCAGCCATCGTTGCCGACCCTCGGCAAGTCATCGCCATGCCAATGGCGGTGCTGTTCGGCAACACCCCGCAGCTGCACCGCGATGCCCACCGCGAGCCACCGTCGGCCTGGCCGCCGGCGCCGACCCTGCCGCTGGACGGCGACCGCGCCGCGCTGGAAGCGGCGGGTCTGCGCGTGCTCGCCCACCCGAGCGTGGCGTGCAAGAACTTCCTCGTCACCATCGGCGACCGCAGCGTCGGCGGACTGGTCGCGCGCGACCAGATGGTCGGCCCCTGGCAGCTTCCGATCGCCGATTGCGCGATCACCCTGGACGATTTCGACGGCTACGGCGGACAGGCGATGGCGGTCGGCGAGCGCACTCCGCTGGGCCTGCTGGACGCCGCCGCCAGCGCGCGCATGGCGGTCGGCGAGGCGATCACCAATCTGCTGGCGGCGCCGGTCGCGGCGCTGTCGGAGATCAAGCTTTCGGCGAACTGGATGGCCGCCGCCGGTCAACCCGGGCAGGATGCGGCGCTGTTCGATGCGGTCCACGCGGTGGGCATGGAGCTGTGCCCGGATCTTGGCATCAGCATTCCGGTCGGCAAGGACTCGCTGTCGATGCAGGCGCAATACCCGCGCGCCGGTACGACGTGGAAGACCATCTCGCCGGTGTCGCTGATCGTCTCGGCGTTCGCGCGGGTGGCCGACGTCCGCACGCAATTGCAGCCGGTCCTGAACGTCGAGGTGGACTCGGAGCTGTGGCTGATCGGCCTGGGTGCCGGCCAGCAGCGCATGGGCGGATCGATCTTCGCCCAGTGCCACGGCGGTTTCGGCGGCGCCTGCCCGGACCTGGACGATCCGGCGCTGCTGCGACGGCTGTTCGGGCTGATCACCCAGGCGCGCAGCGAGGGGTTGTTGCTGGCTTGCCACGACCGCTCCGATGGCGGGCTGCTGGCGGGTTTGTGCGAGCTGGCCTTTGCCTCGCATTGCGGCCTGGAGATCGCGCTGGAGCCCGCGCAGCTGGATGCTGCGCGCGTGCTGTTCAACGAGGAATTGGGCATGGTTGTCCAGGTGGCCCGCGCGCAGCACGCACGGTTCGCCGAGTTGATCGCCCTGCATGACCTGGATGCCTGCGGCCATGTCATCGGCCACCCGGTCGCGGTGCCCTCGATCACTGTCGTCCGCGCTGGCCACCTGCTCGCCCGCTGGGACTGGTCGACGGCCTTCGACGCCTGGTGGTCGGTCAGCCACGCCATGTCCGCGTTGCGCGACGACCCGGCCTGCGCCGACGAGGAGCGCGCTGCGCGCCGCGACTTTGCTGCCGCGCCGCTGACCGCCCACCTCACCTTCGATCCTTGCGACCCCAGCCCCGTTGCCGATCCTGCGTCGACGAAACTTCCGCCACGGCCGGCCCTGCGCACGCAACGCCCACGCGTGGCGATCCTGCGCGAGCAGGGCGTCAACGGTCACGTCGAGATGGCCGCGGCATTCGACCGTGCCGGTTTCGCGGCGGTGGATGTCCACATGACCGACCTGATCGGCGGCCGCCACCGTCTGGACGATTTCAGCGGCCTTGCCGCCTGCGGTGGCTTTTCCTACGGTGACGTGCTTGGCGCCGGGCGTGGCTGGGCGACCTCGATCCTGGAGCGCGACGGCCTGCGCGCGGCCTTCGCGGCGTTCTTCGCCCGCCCCGACAGCTTCACCTTCGGCGCCTGCAACGGCTGCCAGATGCTGGCGCAACTGAAGGAACTGATTCCCGGCGCAGGCCACTGGCCGAGCTTCCAGCGCAATCGCTCCGAGCAATACGAAGCGCGACTGGCGCTGCTTGAGGTGGTCGATTCGCCCTCCGTGCTGCTGGCCGGCATGGCCGGATCACGGATCCCGGTGGTGGTGGCCCACGGCGAGGGTCGCGCGGTGTTCGCTGCCGACGCCGATCGCGCGGCGGCACAGGTCGCGGTGCGTTACGTGGATGGCGCCGGTGCGGTGGCGACCTCTTTTCCGGCCAACCCGAATGGCTCGCCCGACGCCATCGCCGGCCTGACCAGTGCCGATGGCCGCGCCACCTTGATGATGCCGCACCCCGAACGGGTGTTCCGCAGCGTCCAGTTGAGCTGGCGGCCGCGCGAATGGGGCGAGGATTCGCCGTGGATGCAATTGTTCCGCAATGCCCGTCGTTTCGTCGGCTGAACGGGGCCGGCGAGGCGCCTGGTGACGCGAGTTCGTGGCCGAAAACACGAATTTGTGCGCGATCGCACGAAACGCCACGGAATGTGTTAGTTTTTGGTGGTGCTGTCTCTGGCGTTCGGGGTTCACCGCTCGCCAAGTGGATTGTCCGCTTTGCGCCATCGATCACGTTGGGGGTGGCATCGGCACAGGCGGCAGGGGCATGTTTGCTTCCGGGGTCGGGTTCGTATCCGGGGTCGGTTCGGTCATCAACCTAAGGCAGCCATCACGGCTGGGAGAGGACACATGAAGAGTTCGCAGAAGCGCCTTCTGACATTGGCCGTTGCGCTGGCCGTCGGCACCATCAGCAGCAACGTCTGGGCGCAGGAGACCTGCACCGGCCCAACCGGCGAGGTGGCGGTGGATCCGGGTGACGTGGCCTGCGGCACCGGCGCGATAGCGGTTGGCGGCAATGCCAATGCGTTCGGCACCGGCGCGGTGGCCAGCGGTTTGTACAGCAGTGCCTCGGGTCCGTATGCGCTGGCCAGTGGCCAGGGCGCGACGGCGAGCGGCGGCTACAGCACCGCCATCGGCGACTACAGCACGGCGAGCGGTTACAAGAGCAATGCGAACGGCAAGGGTGCGATGGCAAACGGAAGCAATTCCTATGCCAACGGAAATTACGCCTCGGCCAGTGGCACGGGTAGCAAAGCCAACGGCTATGCGGCGACCGCCAACGGGGCAGGTTCCTACGCCAACGGCGACCTGAGTTCGGCCACCGGCGCCGGGTCGTTTGCCTACGGTCGCGGCGCCACCGCCAACGGGGCGCTGTCCAATGCCATCGGCTACGGCTCAACCGCCAGCGGTTACCTGTCTTCGGCCACCGGAAGCGGTGCCACCGCCACCGGTGCCTACAGCAAGGCGTACGGGACCGGCGCCACCGCAACCGGCGTGGCCGCCTATGCCACGGGCAGTTTCGCCACCGCCAACGGCGCGGGGAGTGTTGCTGCCGGCACGGGCGCCACCGCCAGTGGTTACAGGAGTGCGGCGGTCGGAAACAGCAGCGTGGCCACCGGTTCGCATGCGGTTGCGTTGGGTACCGGTGCCACCGCGGTGGGCGGCTACGCCTACGCGAATGGTAATGCCTCCTCGGCCTTCGGCAGCTACGCCTACGCCATCGGTGACAATTCCACCGCCATCGGCAGCAGCAGCACCGCGGTCGGCAACGGCGCCACCGCCAGTGGCGTGAAGAGCACCGCCAACGGTGCCTACGACACCGCCAGCGGCTTTGGCAGCTACGCCGGCGGCGTCGACGCCAATGGCAATGCCATCATCGGCGCCACCGCGACCGGCGCCTACAGCTCGGCCACGGGCGCATTCAGCACTGCCACTGGCACTGCCTCCAGCGCCACCGGCGTGGGTGCCACCGCGACCGGTTCGTTCAGCTCGGCTACCGGCGACTACAGCACCGCCTCGGGTCTGTACAGCTCGGCTTCCGGCTACAAGTCCACCGCGTCGGGCAACAAGAGCACGGCCTCGGGCAGCTACAGTACCGCCACCGGTGCCGGCAGCACCGCCAGCGGGTTCGGTAGCACCGCCAACGGCGCCTATTCCAGCGCCACCGGCGCATTCGGTACCGCCTCCGGCGTGGCGTCCTCGGCGTCGGGTTACTACAGCACCGCGACCGGCGCGTTCAGCAACGCGTCCGGGCAAGGCGCCACGGCGACCGGCGTCTCCAGCAGTGCCAGCGGCAAGTACTCGACCGCCACGGGTGGCTACGCCAATGCCAGCGGCAAGTACGCCACCGCCACCGGCGCGCACAGCACCGCCAGCGGCAAGTACGCCACCGCGACCGGCGGTTATTCCACCGCATCGGGCTACTACGCCACCGCCACCGGCGCCTTCAGCACCGCGTCCGGGTACTTCTCCAGCGCGACCGGCTTCGGCAGCACCGCCAGCGGCCGCGGTTCGACGGCCACCGGCGCCCTGAGCCAGGCCACCGGTTACTTCTCCACCGCCACTGGCGCGGCCAGCAAGGCCACCGGCGACGGCAGCACCGCCACCGGCGTTTACTCGTATGCCGCCGGTGCCGGTTCGGTCGCCACCGGTTTCTACAGTTCCGCCACTGGGGCCTACAGCACCGCGGTGGGTGCGCATTCTGCGGCCACCGGCGATGTGGCTAGCGCGTTCGGTGCCGGTGCGCAGGCGACCAACACCGCAGCTACCGCGCTGGGCAGTTTGAGCAAGGCGACCGGCTCGGGGGCGACTGCGGTCGGCAACGGCGCCTATGCCTCGGGCACCTACAGCAGTTCGATCGGCGTGGGCTCGGCGGCTTCGGGTTATGCCGCGGTGGCGCTGGGTGCGCAGGCCAATGCGGCCGGGTACGGTGCCATGGCACTGGGCTCGCAGTCCTCTGCGGCCGGCGACAAGTCGGTTGCCGTGGGCGGCCAGGCCTCGTCCGCCGGCGTGGGTTCGACCGCCTTGGGCGTCCAGTCCTCGGCTGGCGGCGCCTACAGCACCGCCTTGGGCGCCGGGGCGACGGTCGCCACCGGTGCCACCGGCTCGGTCGCACTGGGCGCGGGCTCGGTGGCAGACCAGGCCGGTACGGTCTCGGTGGGCAGCGCCGGCAACGAGCGTCGGATCGTCAACGTCGCGGCCGGCGTGGGTGCCACCGACGCGGTCAACCTCGGCCAGATGCAGGCTGCCGATGCCGCCGTTCTGAATGCGGCCAAGGGCTACACCGACACCCAGATCGCCAACCTGAACAGCACCATCCAGCAGCAGTTCATGCAGACCGACAAGCGCATCAGCCGCATCGGTTCGATGGGCACGGCGATGAGCATGATGACCGCCAGCGCGGCGGGCATCCAGTCGCCGAACCGACTGGCGGTGGGCTACGGCCACCAGGGCGGCGAGAACGCGGTGTCGATCGGCTACCAGCGCCTGATCAAGTCCAACACCACGCTCACCATCGGTGGCTCGTTCTCCAATGGCGAGAGCACCTGGGGTGCGGGCTTGGGCGTGGGCTGGTAAGCACGCGCTCATCCGCGAACGGCGGCAGGCTTCCAGATGGAAGCCTGCCCGCGCAGTGCCGGATAGCTGAAAACCATCCAACGCGGCGCTTCGGCGCCGCGTTGGCGTTTGTGGGCCGCGTCACGGCCAACGCTCCCGGCCGTTGCCGGGGGCTGCTACAGTGCGAAACCTGCCCTGGGATCGATCCGCCCGCGTGAGCGCAACCACCGAACCTGCGACCAGCCACGAATCGCATGCCGCCCCCGTGGGCGACGGGCTGGACGCGCGCATCGTCGATGCGCTGCTGCAACGTGGGCGCCTGAAGGATGTCGATCTGGGCCGGGTGCGCCGTCTGCAGGAAGAATCCGGCGGCAGCCTGACCTCGCTGCTGGTGCGGCTGGGCATGGTCTCGGAGAAGGACCTGGCCGAGGCCAGCTCGGAGGTCATGGGAATTCCGCTGGCCGCCGCACGCGACTGCCCGGAAGCCCCGCCGGCGGTGCAGGTGTCGATCCGTTTCCTCAAACACCACCACGTCTGCCCGATCGGCGAGGACGCCAGCACGCTCGACCTGCTGGTCGCCGACGCCCAGGATCCGTACCCGGCGCAGGCGCTGGCGCTGGCCACTGGTCGCGAGGTCCGCTTGCGGATCGGTCTGCGCTCGGAGATCGACGAGTTGATCGAGCGCTACTTCGGCGCCGGCCGCAGCGCGATGGGCGCGATCATCGAGGACCTGTCCGAGGAAGGCGGCGGCGGCGACGAGGACGACGTTCAGCACCTGCGCGACCTCGCCTCCGAGGCGCCGGTGATCCGACTGGTGAATCTGGTCATCCAGCGCGCGGTCGAGGCGCGCGCCTCGGACATCCACATCGAGCCGTTCGAGAATCGCTTGAAGGTGCGTTACCGCGTGGATGGCGTGCTGGAAGAAGTCGAGTCGCCGCCGGCCAACCTCACCGCGGCGGTGATTTCGCGGATCAAGATCCTGGCCAAGCTCAACATCGCCGAGCGCCGTTTGCCGCAGGACGGCCGGATCATGCTGCGGGTGCAGGGCAAGGAACTGGACCTGCGCGTGTCCACCGTGCCCACCGCGCACGGCGAGTCGGTGGTGATGCGCCTGCTCGACCGCGAATCGGTGGTGCTGGACTTCCACAAGCTCGGCTTCACCGACGAGTTCCTGCCCAAATTCCGCAAGGTGCTCGAACAGCCGCACGGCATCCTGCTGGTGACCGGCCCGACCGGCTCGGGCAAGACCACCACGCTGTACACCGCGCTGTCCCAGCTCAACACCCCCGAGGTAAAGATCATCACCGTCGAGGACCCGGTCGAATACCAGATCACCGGGATCAACCAGATCCAGGCCAAGCCGGCGATCGGGCTGGATTTCGCCCAGGCGCTGCGCTCGATCGTCCGCCAGGACCCGGACATCATCATGATCGGCGAGATGCGCGACCTGGAAACCGCGCGCATCGCCATCCAGTCGGCGCTGACCGGCCACCTCGTGCTGTCCACCCTGCACACCAACAACGCTGCCGGCGGCATCACCCGCCTGCTCGACATGGGGGTGGAGGACTACCTGCTCACCTCCACCGTCAACGGCATCCTCGCCCAGCGGCTGGTGCGCCGGCTCGAACCGACCCACGCGCAGCGCTACGAGCCGCTGCCGGAGGTGATCGAGGAGTTCGGCCTGCGCAAGCTGCAGCCGGAGGGCACGATTTACCTGTGGAAGCCGATGCCCTCGGCGTTCAGCCCCACCGGTTACCTCGGCCGCACCACGATCATGGAATTCCTGGTGATGACCGACTCGCTGCGCCGGCTGGTGATGCAGCACGCCGGCATGGGCGAGATCGAGACCGTCGCCGGCAGCGAGGGCATGCGCACGATGTACGAGGACGGACTGCTCAAGGCGCTGCACGGGCAGACCACCATCGAGGAAGTGCTGCGCGTGTGTTCGGAGGCGTGAGGCGGATGGTCGACACAGCCGGCGCCGCCCGCATTTCCCTTCTCCCTCCGGGAGAAGGTGCCCGAAGGGCGGATGAGGGAATTGCGTCGCTTGCGGGCGGGGATCTTCCCTCATCCGGCGCTGCGCGCCACCTTCTCCCGGAGGGAGAAGGGAACAACCGCGCGAGGCGCTGAGGCAATGGCGCAGTTCCGCTACCAGGCGCTGAGTGCCAGCGGCGAAACCCTGTCCGGGCAGATGGACGCGGCCAGCGCCGAGGAAGTCATCGCCAAGCTGCAGGAAGCCGGCCACATCCCGATCGAGGCCAGGCGCGCTGATCAGATGGCCGAGGCCGGCGACTGGCGCAATCTGTTCCGCGCCAAGGCGCTCGACGCCCAGCAGATCCAGCAGTTCACCGAACAACTGGCAACCCTGCTCGGCGCCGGCCAACCGCTGGATCGCGCGCTGGCGATCCTGCTCGACCTGCCCGAGGCCGAAGCCGCGCGCAAGGTGATCGCCAACGTGCGCGACGCGGTGCGCGGTGGTAGTTCCCTTTCGGCGGCGCTGGAGCAGCAGCACGGCGTGTTCACCCGCCTGTACGTGAGCACGGTGCGTGCCGGCGAAGTCGGCGGCAGCCTCCACGAGACGCTCGCGCGGCTGGCCGAGTACCTCGACCGCAGCCGTGGCCTGCGCTCGCGGGTGGTCAATGCGCTGATCTACCCGGCGATCCTGGTGTCGATGATCTCGATTTCGCTGCTGTTCCTGCTCGGTTACGTGGTGCCGCAATTCCAGCAGATGTACGACGGCCTGGGTGTGCAACTGCCGTGGCTGACCCGGATCGTGCTGGGCATCGGCAACGCCGTGCGTGCATACTGGTGGTTGATCCCGGTCGTGCTGATCGTGCTGGGCGGCTGGCTGGATCGCAAGCGTCGCGACCCGGCATGGCGGCGCGCGCTGGATGCCTGGATGCTGCGTCGCAAGTTGCTCGGTTCGCTGCTTGCCCGACTGGAGACCGCGCGGCTGGCGCGCACCGTGGGCACGCTGGTCAAGAACGGCGTGCCGCTGCTGCAGTCGCTGACCATCGCCCGCAACGTGCTCGGGAACCGCGTGCTCGCCGATGCGGTCGACGTGGCGGCGGAGGAGGTCAAGACCGGCAGCGGGCTGGCGCATGCGCTGGCGCGGCGCGAGGTGTTCCCACGTCTGGCGGTGCAGATGGTCCAGGTCGGCGAGGAGTCGGGCGAGCTGGATGCCATGCTGCTCAAGGCCGCCGACACCTTCGACCGCGAGACCGCGCAGGCGATGGACCGCTTCCTGACCGCGCTGGTGCCCGCGCTCACCGTGCTGATGAGCATCGTGGTGGGCGTGGTCATCCTTTCCATCCTCACGCCGTTGTACGACCTTACCAACTCGATAGGCTGATCCATGAACGCATTCCCCCATCCCCGCGCCGCGACCCGACGCCGGCCGTTGCCGGCCGCGGCGGCCGAACGCCTGCAGGCCAGCCGCGCGGCGGCCTCCGGCTTCAGCCTGATGGAAATCATCATCGTGGTGGTGCTGATCGGCGCGATCGCCACCTTCGCCTTCTCGCGCATCCTCGGAGGCGCCGACCGCGCCAAGGTTCACCTCGCGCAGGCACAGGTGGAGACCCTGGCCGGCAAGATCGAGCAGTACCAGCAGGACGTGGGCAGCCTGCCGCCGAATCTGGACGCGCTGGTCAAGGCGCCCGGCAACAGCAGCGGCTGGCTCGGCCCGTACGCCAAGCAAGCCGAACTGAAGGATCCGTGGGGCCATCCCTACGAGTACAAGGTGCCAGGCGCCAACGGCGGCTACGACCTGCTCAGCTACGGGCGCGACGGCAAGCCGGGCGGCGACAGCTACGACGCCGACATCAGCCACCAGTAGGTCGGCCCGGTGCGCATGCGCGCCAGCAACCGCGTGCGATCGGTCATTGGCCCGAGCCGGTTGGCGCGCGGTTTCACCGTGCTGGAGCTGTTGCTGGTGATCGTGCTGATCGCCGGCCTGACCGGCATGACGGTGGGCATCCTCGGCGTGGGCCGCGACGGTCGGCAATTGCGTGCGGCGGTGCGCACGGTGGCCACCGAATTGCGCTACGCACGCACCCGCGCGCTGGTGACCGGGCAGCCGCAGGTGTTCGCGATGAACCTGGACGAACGCGCCTGGACCGCCGCCGACCACCACGGCGTGTTGCCTTCCTCGCTGCAGGTCACCTTCGACGCGGTGCGTGCCGAACAGACCGGCGGGCGCACGCTGGCGATCCGCTTCTTTCCGGACGGCGCCTCCACCGGCGGTCGGGTCAGCCTGCGCGTGCACGGCGTGGGCGAGCGCGTGGACGTGCGCTGGCTGACCGGCGAAGTCAGCCAGGCGCGGCTGCCGGATCTCCCGCAATGAACGCGCGCAACGCCATGCGGGGGCATGCGCAGTCACAGGCCGGCTTCACGCTGCTGGAAGTGCTGGTCGCCTTCAGCCTGCTCGCGGTCGGCCTGGGCATCCTGCTGGCGATCCTTTCCGGGGGCGTGCGCGCGGTCGCCAATGCGGCCGATTCGACCCGCGCCAGCCTGTACGCGCAGGGGATCTTCGCGACCCTGGGCGGCGACCGGCGCCTGCAGCCCGGACGCAGCCAGGGCAGTTTCGAGAACGGCCGCTACCGCTGGGTGATGCAGGTCAGCGCGGCGCCGACTCCGGCGCTGACCCCGCCGCCCGGCAGTCCGCCCGGCTTGCCGGTGAATGTGGATCCGTCCACCGAGAACCAGTTGCTGCGGGTGGTCCTGGTAATGAACTGGGGCGCCCACGGCGCGCTGCGGGTGGAAACCTTGCGCGCCTACCTGCCAGCGCAGGCGGCACCGCCATGAACGGGCGCGGCAGGGCGCCGTCGTTGCGTGCGGGACGCCGATCCGCGGCGCGCGGCTTCACGCTGATCGAGATCATCCTGGCCACGCTGTTGCTCGCGCTGGGGCTGACCATCGCCTTCGCCAGCCTGCACTCGGCCAACGCCACCGTGCAGCGCGCCGATCTGGCGGCGGATCGTGACGAGCACCTGCGCGCGGTACAGGCGGTGCTCTACCGCACCTTGCGGGATGCCCAGCCGATCGTGCTGGCGCGCGATGACGCCACCCAGCAAGTGGCCTGGCTGCAGGGCAGTGCAAGCCGGGTCAAGCTGGTGGCGCCGATGCCAGGCTACATGTCGCGCGGCGGCCCTTATGTCGTCACCCTGCAGGTCTCGCCCTCGCCCAGCGGTCGCGGCAATGCCTTGACCTTCGATTGGGCGATGCTGGTCAACGGCAAGGCGTTGGAGGCGGACACCAGGCATGCGCCGGAGGAACTGCTGGACGGCATCGCCCAGGCTCGCTTCGAGTATCGCGGACTGGATCGGGACGGCCGCGCCGGACCCTGGGAATCGCGCTGGAACCGCCCCTCGCAACTGCCGTTGCAGATCCGGCTGGTGCTGTCCTTCACCGATCCAGGCCGGCCGTGGCCGGCGTTTGCCACCACCCTGCCGCTGGGCTGGGCACAGGCACGCCCGGACGATGGCGCGCGCTTCCAGCAGGGGGACGGGCCATGAACCGTCGGCACGCGCGCGGGGTGGCCCTGATCCTGGTGCTGTGGCTGCTGGTGCTGCTGACCGCGGTGATCGGCGGCTTCGCCGGCAGCGCTCGCATCGAATCGCTGCAGGCGCACCAACTGCGCTCGGACGTGGTGGCGCGGCAAGCCGCGCGTGCCGGCATCGAATACGCCGCCCTGCGGATGAACTACGGCGACGTCGACCGGCGCTGGATGCCGGACGGCCGCCTCTACACGCTGCCGGTGGGCGCGGCGACGGTGAACCTGCACATCGTGGACGAGTCGGGCAAGGTCGATCTCAACGGCGCCTCGCCGGATCTGTTGCACAAACTGTTGCTGGCGCTTGGCGCGAAGGATCCACAGGCGCAGGACATCGCCGCGGCGATCGTGGACTACCGCGACCCGGACGACCTGCTCACCCCCGGCGGTGCCGAGGCCAGCGAGTACCGCAGCGCCGGTCTACCCTACGGGCCGAAGAACCAGCCCTTCGAGGCGGTGTCGGAACTGCAGCGCGTGCCCGGCATCGACCAGACCGTGTACCAGGCGCTGCGTCCCTATGTCACCGTGTACGCCAGCGGCGACCCGACCCCGACCTTCGCGCAGGCGCCGGTATTGCAGGCGCTGGGCATGAGCGCGGACAATGCCAAGGCGTTCATCGGCCAGCGCCAGGCGTGGCAGCCCAACGCGCCGGGCGCGCCGCCGATGCTGCCCGGCGGCCAGCCTTTCGTCGTGCAGGCCGGCACCGGCACCTACGACATCTCCAGCCAGGCCACCCTCGCCGACGGCACGAGCCTGACCGTGGATGCTATCGTGCGCGCGCAGCCCGGGCCGTTCGGCCAGCTGTACGTGCCCCTGCAGTGGCGCGACGGAGACACGCATTGACCCCGGCTTCACCCGCCAGCACCGGTTCCGCCTCGATCGCCAGCCGCCTGGGCGCGCCGCTGGCGCAGGCGCGGCTGCGTTTTTCGGGCAGCGCCGTGCAGCAGTTCCTGGCCTGGTGGGGCGGCGAGCTGATGGGCGTGCTGCCGGCGCGCTGGCAGGCGCTGTTTGCGCAGGCGCGGGCGCGGGTGGTGTACGTGGCGGATGCCGAGGACATCGAGCTGCGGCTGGAGGAGGGTGCCGGCGAGCAGGTGCTGGGCCGGCTCGCGCGCGATGTGGAGGGCGAACCATCGACCCTGTCCGCGCGCGCGGACGCGCGGCTGGGCGCGGCGCGGGTGGAACGGCCGCGCTGGCTGCTGCTGCCGGCAGGTCAGGTGCTGCAGCGGAAGATCAGCCTGCCGGCCGCAGCGACCGAGCGCCTGCGTGCGGTGGTCGCGCACGAACTGGATCGGCAGACGCCGTTCCGCGCCGACCAGGTGAGCTATGACTGCCGCGTGCTGGCGGTGGACCAGGCCACGCGGATGGCCCAGGTGGAACTTCTCGTCCTGCCCAAGGATCGGCTGGACGCCGCGCTCGCCGGGCTGGGCCCGCTGGCGGCGGGATTGAGCGGGGTGGATGCCCGCGACCACGCCGGGCGAGCCCTGCGCTGCAACCTGTTGCCGGTCGAGCGCCGCAAGCCCGCCGACCGCCGCAGCCTGTGGATCGACCTCGGCCTGGCTGCCGTGGTGCTCATCGTGCTGGGTTTTGCGCTGGGCCAGACCCTCGACAACCGGCGTGCCGAGGTCGAGCGCCTGCAAACGCAAGTCGATCGCCTGCACGCGCAGGCGCGCAAGGTCACCGCGCTCAACCGGCAGCTCGACGCCGCCCTGGCCGGTGCCAACTTCCTCGCCGCCCGCCGCGCCGAGCAACCGACCATGCTGGCGGTACTGGCCGACGTCAGCGGGCGCATCCCCGACAACACCTTCCTGGAGCGTTTCAGCCAGCAGGACGGGCAGATCTACCTGACCGGCCTGAGCACCGACGCGGCCAGCCTGGTCGCCAAACTGCAGGGTTCGCCCTTGCTCAAGGCGCCCGCGCTGACCGGCAGCGTGCAGCCGGATGCGGCGGCCAAGCGCGACCGCTTCACCCTGACCGCGACCCTGGTCGGCCATGGCAAGCCGGTGGCAGGGGCGAGCGCGCAGCCTGCAAGCGCAACCGCACAGGAGGACGACCGTGCGGCTTCCCCGTGAACATGGCCGCCCGCTGGCGGTCGGCCTGTTGCTGCTGGTGCTGGTGCTGGCCTATGGATTGGGCCTGCACTGGTGGTGGACGGCGCCGATGCAGGCGCTGGGCGCGCAGGTCGATGAACTGCGCCAGCAGGAACTGCAGGCGCGCATGATGCTGGCGCGCAAGCCGGCCATCCAGAAGGCGCTGGCGGACGTGAGCCGGGTCGAGGCGGCCAACCCGGGGTTCCTGACCGATGCCACGGTCGAGCTGGCGCAGGCCAGCCTGACCCAGCAGATCGAGGCGCAAGTCAGCCAGGTCAGCCCCGACCACACCTCCTGCAGCATCGTCCAGCGCACCCCGACCGCCTGGGCCGGTGCTCCGGAGCGCTTCTCGCGCGTGCTGGTGCAGGTGCGCCTGCTGTGCGGCATGAACGAGTTCGCGGCACTGCTGCACGCCTTCGAGGGCGGTCGGCCGGAACTGTTCGTGGACAACCTCAACATCCTCAGCCAGCGCACCTACATCGGCGACAACGATGCCACCGTCGCCGGGCAGCCGCTGACCATCTCCTTCGACCTGTACGGTTACCTGCGGCCGGGGAGCGCCAGCCATGCGCCCTGAGCCCGGTAGCGTCCGGCGGCAACGGCGCGGCCAGCCCGCGAATCGGCAGCCATGATCGGCCGCCTGGAACCGCGCTCGTGGCTGCTGGTGGCGCTGGCGGGCTGGTCGCTGGCGTTCGCGGTGGTGGCGCTGGTGGGGTTCGGCGGGCGCTCGGCGCCGCTGCCGGACAACCATGGGCTGGCGCCGGACCTGCCGACGGTCCCCAACACCGCCGCGCACCCGGCGCTGCGGCCGCTGGAAGCCTATGCGCAGGCATACGACCATCCGCTGTTCTTCCCGGATCGCAAGCCCGCCGCCGCGCACGTGCCCGGCAAGAGCGCCGACGATCATCCGCTGGATGCGGTCCTGACCGGCATCATCAAGACCCCGACCCTGCAGATGGCGATCGTGCAGGATCCCAAGACCCATCGCGCGCTGCGCGTGCGTGAGGGCCAGCCGATCGGCGGCCCCTACGGCGGCTGGAAGCTGACCGAAGTCCAGCCGCGCGCGGCGACGTTCCAGAGCGACTCGCAGGGCACCAGCACCCTCGACCTGCGGATCTACAACGGCAAGGGCGGGCCGGAACCCACCCACATGGGCCTGACCCCGCAGGCGGTTGCGGCCGGCGTCCTCGGCGTACTGCAGCGTGCCACCGGCACCGATGTGCCCGCAGATGCCGATGCCGCCAGCACCAATGCCGGCCAAGATGCCGGTCAGGACGCCGCCAAGGACGACGCCACCGCGCCAGACCCGCAGGCATCAGCCGGTGATGCCGCCGCGCAGGCCACAGCGCAGGCCGCGCTGCACCAGGCAGAAATGATCCGTCGCCGCATCGAGGCGCGCCGCAGGCAGGCCCTGCAGGCACGCCAGTCCAACGAGAGTAGCCAATGACCCGCATGATCCCGCGTGATCCCGCCTTGCCCTTCGATGCGCTCGCGGCGGCTGCGCCCATGCGCCGCGGCCGTGCCGGGTGGATCGCTCTGTTGATGGTCGTGATCACCCTGCTGGCCGGCTGTGTTTCCGCGCCGCAACCGCGGATGGATCGCGCCACCCAACTGGTGCCAGGCAGCAGCGCCGCGGTCAAGGACGACAGCAAGTCGCTGGAGTCGGCCCCGCCGCCGAAAATCGCTCCCACCCTGCACCCGGGCAGCGGGCAGTTGATCAACTCGGCCGCCGCCAGTCTCCCAGCGCCGGGGACCGCGCCCGAGCCGGCCGGAGAGACCACCTTCAACTTCGAGGGTGAGTCGCTGCAGGCGGTGATCAAGGCCATCCTCGGCGACCTGCTGCAGAAGAACTACGTGATCGCCCCCGGCGTGCAGGGCACGGTGACCCTGTCCACCCCCAGCCCGGTCAACGCCAGCCAGGCGATGTCGCTGCTGGAGATGGTGCTGGGCTGGAACAACGCCCGCATGATCTGGGCCAACGGCCGCTACAACATCGTCCCCGCCGATCAGGCGCTGCTGTCGGGCAACCTCGGCCCGCACACCGGCGCACTGTCCGGCGTGCGCGGTTACGAGGTGCGCGCGGTGCCGCTGCACTTCATCTCGGCCAGCGCGATGGAGACCCTGCTCAAGCCGTATGCGCGCCCCGCCGCGATCGTCAACGTCGATCCGGCGCGCAACCTGATCGTGCTGGCCGGCACCCGCGACGAACTGGCCAACTATTTGCGCACGGTGCAGATTTTCGACGTGGACTGGCTGGCCGGGATGTCGGTGGGCGTGTTCCCGCTGCAGCAGACCGACGCCACCCACATGGTCACCGCGCTGGAGAAGGTGTTCGGCGAGCAGAGCAAGACCCCGGTCGCCGGGATGTTCCGCTTCATGCCGCTGGAGGGCATCAACGCGGTGCTGGTCATCACCCCGCAGCCGAAGTACCTGGACGAGATCAAGACCTGGATCGACCGTCTTGACGCCGGCGACGGGCAGACCGCGCGGCTGTATGTCTATGAGGTGAAGAACGTCAAGGCCACCGACCTGTCCAACCAGATCGGCAGCCTGTTCGGCATCCAGGTCCAGCAGACCTCCTCGACCCCTCCGCCATCCACCATGCCCGGCCTGACGCCGGTGGAGGCCAGCACCTACGGCGACAAGGGCGGCGTGCCGTCCACCGCGCAGACCCTGCAATCGCTGGCCGGCGACAGCACATCGACCAGCAACGGCGGCTCCCGCGGTGGGCGTGGCGGCATGGCGGCTCGCGGCAGTTCGGGCAGCGCCGCCGCCAGCGGTCGTGGCGACGGCAGCGGGGTCAGCATCACCTCGGTGGAGGACAGCAACTCGATCCTGGTCCGCGCCACCCCGGCGCAGTGGGAATCCATCCGCCGCGCCATCGACCGCCTCGACGTGATGCCGTTGCAAGTCCACATCGAGGCGCAGGTGATCGAGGTCAACCTGACCGGCGACCTGCAATACGGGGTGAGCTGGTACTTCCAGAACTCGATCCCGGACCCGACCCTGGCCGGCATCGCGGCTCATCGCAAGGGCTGGGGCGCGATCGGCGGCAGCATCCTGGCCGACACCGACCCGACCAACCCGGGCGCACAGTGGACCTTCCTCGGTCCCAGTTCGCTGGCGGTGGTGCGCGCGCTCGATCAGGTCACCAACGTGCGCGTGCTCTCCGCGCCCTCGCTGGTGGTGCGCAACAACGTCGAGGCCGATTTCAACTCCGGCACGCAGATCCCGGTCGCCAGCACGATCTTCTCGCCCGGCATCGGCACTGCGGGCACCATCACCCCGCCCAGCGACGGCAGCGGTTCCACCGGCAGCGTGGACAACACCTACAGCCAGGTCCAGTTCATGCAGACCGGCGTCAGCCTGAAGGTCAAGCCGCGGGTGTCGCCGGATGGCATGGTGTTCATGGACATCGATCAGACCATCTCCAACCCCAGCACCAGCGGCCCGACCGTGGCCGGCAACATCAGCGTGGACAACCGCGAACTGAAGACCTCGGTGGTGGTGCAGAGCGGGGAGACCGTGATCCTGGCCGGCCTGATCAAGCAGACCAAGGGCGTGAGCAGCAACGGCGTGCCATTCCTGAGCCGACTGCCGTTCATTGGCGCACTGTTCGGCACCAAGGGCCTGAAGAACGAGCGCCAGGAAGTCGTCGTGCTGGTGACCCCCACGGTGATCCGCGACCCGCGTGATGCGCGCCGCCTGACCGACGAGTACGGCAGCCGCTTCAAGGCGCTGGAGCCGCTGAAGAAGCCGACGATACTCAAGTGACTTGGGGTGAGGCCAACGCATCGGAGCCACCGCCGACAGACATGGGCGGTGACGAGCGGGTGCGGGTCGTGGTGGTCACCCATTGCAGCGCAAGCACCATCGAAGACTGCCTGCGCCGCCTGTTCACTGCGCGCGCGGTGGCCGAGGTGATGGTGATCGACAACGGCTCGGACGACGATACCGTCGCGCGGGTGATGCCCTTGCTGGCGACCGAGCCGCGGTTGCAGCTGCGCTGCGATCCGGACAACCCGGGCTTTGCCAGCGCCTGCAACGCCGGTGTGGTCGGTGCCAGCCAGCCGTGGCTGGCGTTCGTCAATCCGGATTGCCTGGTCGAGGTGGACACCTTCGAGCGCCTGCTCGCGCACGCGCGCGACTTGCCGGACCTTGGCGCGCTGGGTTGCGTGCAGATCGACGCCGGCGGGGTCGAAGACGCCGCGACGCGCCGCCGCGATCCATCCTTGCGCCGATTGCTGCTCGCGCGCGGCGCGCGTTCGAGTGTGCATATCGCCGCCTCCACGGAGTCCTTGCAGGCGGTCGATTCCATTTCGGGTGCCTTCATGCTGATCCCTGCCGCGGTGTTTGCGCGCGTGGGTGGGTTCGATCCCGGCTACCGCCTGCATGCCGAGGATCTCGACCTGTGCCGGCGCATCCGCGCGGCAGGTCTCGCGATCGCGGTCGCCAATGACGTGCGCGTGGTGCACCTGCGCGGTGTCTCCAGCCGCCGTCGCCCGGCATGGGTGGAATGGCACAAGCACCGCGGTTTGTGGCGATATTTCGACAAGTTCGAAGAGAACCAGACCTCGCCGCCGGAGCGCGGGCTGCTGTGGTGCGCACTGTGGGCGCACTATGCGATCGCCGCACCGCGCGCGTGGATGCGGGCGCGACGAGGCGTCTGAACGCGGGGCGCCACCGAATTCGCGGTGTGCCCTGCCTATGGCGGTGGCCGGCTCAACGGCAGCGGTTGATCGTATCGCGCAAATCCCGTGTGGCGGCGCGCGCGGCCTCGGCAAAATCCTCGCCGGCACTGGCGTACAGGATCGCGCGCGAGGAACTGATGACCAGCCCGGTGCCATCGGCGGACTTGCCGTTGCGCAGCACCGCTTCCACGTCGCCGCCCTGGGCGCCGATGCCGGGGATCAGCAGGGGCATGTCGCCGACGATGGCGCGTACCTCGCGCAGTTGCGCGGGCCAGGTCGCGCCGACCACGAGCGCGCAGTTGCCGTTGCCGTTCCAGTCACGCGCGATGGCCTGGGCGACGTGCTGATACAGCGGCCGTTCCCGACCGCTGTCGTCGCACACGTCCAGATCCTGGAAATCGGCCGAGCCGGGATTGGAGGTGCGGCACAGGATCACCACGCCCTGATCGGCGCGATCCAGCAGCGGCTGCACCGAGTCGCGGCCGAGCCAGGGATTGGCGGTCACCGCGTCGGCGCGGTAGCGGTCGAAGGCTTCAACAGCGTAGTTCTTCGCGGTGGAACCGATGTCGCCGCGCTTGGCGTCCAGGATCACCGGGATGCCCGGATGCTCGGCGTGGATGTGCGCGATCAGGCGGGCGAGTGCGTCCTCCGCGCCCAGCGCGGCGAAATGCGCGATCTGCGGCTTGAAGCAGCACACGTATTCGGCCGTGGCATCGACGATCGCGCGGCAGAACGTGAACACCGCGTCGGGGTCGTCGCGCAGATGGGCGGGGAACTTGGCCGGTTCGGGGTCGAGGCCGACGCAGACGAGGGATTGGGCGGAGAGCCAGCGGGATCGAAGGGCGGCGATGAAGTTCATGGCATCAATTGTCGTCCAGTCGACGCAGGAAGTCCGCAGGCGTGATGATCTGGAACCTGGTCATTCCCGTCAGGATCAGCAGATCCTTGTCGCCGCTGACCAGCCATTTCGCGTGCCCGGCGGCCGCCAGTTCGAGGAAGGCGGCGTCCAGCGGGTCGCGGCAGGCGGGAATCGACGGCGGCGGTTGCGGGATGCGCACGCTGGCGGTGAAGGGCAGGTAGTCGGCCAGCAATTCGTGCTGCTCCTGCGCGGTCAGGCGGAATTTCGGGTACGCCAGCACGCGCAGCAGTTCGCCGGCGGTTTGCGTGCTGGCCAGGGGTACGAATTCGCCCTTTCTCCAGCCGTGACGCAGGCGGTCGGCGGCGGCGTTGCGGAACAGCAGTGACGACAGCACCACGTTGCTGTCCAGCACCACGCGCAGCGGCTTGCTCACGGTCTGGGCTTGGCGGGTTTGCGTGGCTTGGCGGCTGGCTTGGTTTGGTATCCGGTGCCGGGTTCGGCCACGCGCCGCGTGGATTGGCGAGCCCACGCGAGGGCATCGGCGATGTCACCCTCGTCCAGATTCAATTCCGCCAGCTTGGCGCGCACGGCATCGGCGCGCTGGATGCGCACCGGCGTCAGGATGATGACCCCGTCGCGGGTTTCCACGTCGAAATACTCGGCCTCACCGACCGCGGCCGTGGCGGCCTTGGGCAACGTGAGCTGGTTTTTGGCGGTGAGCTTGGCGAGCATGGCGATGGGACGTTGCAAGGATTCCTTACTTTCCTCCACCCACGCGACGTCCGTCAAGTGCGTGCCGATTCGCTCACTTCAATGCCTTGAACCTCAGGCGGTGGGGTTGCGCGCCGGCTTCGCCGAGCCGGCGCTTCTTGTCTTCCTCGTACTCGCGGTAGTTGCCCTGGAAGAACTCGACGTGCGAGTCGCCTTCGAAGGCCAGGATGTGGGTGGCGATGCGGTCGAGGAACCAGCGATCATGGCTGATCACCAGCGCGCACCCCGGGAATTCCAGCAGGGCGTCTTCCAGCGCACGCAGGGTTTCCACGTCCAGATCATTGGACGGTTCGTCCAGCAGCAGCACGTTGCCGCCTTGCAGCAGCGTCTTGGCCAGATGCAGGCGACCGCGCTCGCCACCTGAGAGCGTGCCGACGAGTTTTTGCTGGTCGCTGCCCTTGAAGTTGAAGCGGCCGATGTAGGCGCGCGACTGAATCTCGATGCCGTTGATGGTGATGATGTCCGAACCGCCGGAGACTTCCTGCCAGACGTTCTTGTTGCCCTCCAGCTTCTCGCGGCTTTGATCGACGTAGGCGACCTTGACCGTGTGGCCGATGTTCACCTCGCCGGCGTCGGGCTTCTCGATCCCGGTGATCATCTTGAACAGGGTCGATTTGCCGGCGCCGTTGGGGCCGATGATGCCCACGATCGCGCCGGCCGGGATGGTCAGCGACAGGTCGTCGATCAGCATCCGGTCGCCGAAGCTCTTGCTCACACCCTTGAGCTCGATCACGCGGTCGCCCAGGCGCTCGCCCGGCGGGATGAAGATCTCGTTGGTCTCGTTGCGGCGCTGGTAATCCACGCTCTGCAGTTCTTCCAATCGCTGCAGGCGCGCCTTGCCCTTGCTGCGGCCGCCCTTGGCGTTCTGGCGCGACCACTCGAGTTCCTTCTGCAACGCCTTCTGCCGCGCCTTCTCCTGCGACTCCTCCTGCTTGAGGCGCTCGGACTTCTGTTCCAGCCAGTCGCTGTAGTTGCCCTTCCACGGGATGCCGCGACCGCGGTCGAGTTCGAGAATCCACTCGGCGGCGTTGTCGAGGAAGTAGCGGTCGTGGGTGACTGCGACCACGGTGCCGGGGAAGCGGGTCAGGAAGTGCTCCAGCCATTCCACCGACTCGGCATCCAGGTGGTTGGTCGGCTCGTCGAGCAGCAGCATGTCGGGTTTGGACAGCAGCAGGCGGCACAGCGCGACGCGGCGCTTTTCGCCGCCGGAGAGCTTGCCGATGTTGGCGTCCCACGGCGGCAGGCGCAGCGCATCGGCGGCCACTTCCAGCTGGTGTTCCAGGGTCGCCGCATCGCCGGCGGCGAGGATCGCCTCCAGCCGCTGCTGTTCGGCGGCGAGCTTATCGAAGTCCGCGCCTTCCTCGGCGTAGGCCGCGTACACCGCGTCGAGCAGTTCCTGCGCGTGCAGCAACTCGCCCACGCCTTCCTCGACGGCCTCGCGGACGCTGTGCTCCGGCTTGAGTTTGGGCTCCTGTTCGAGGTAGCCGATCTTGATCCCCGGTTGCGGCCGCGCCTCGCCGTTGAAGTCGGTATCCACCCCGGCCATGATCCGCAGCACCGTGGACTTGCCGGCGCCGTTGAGGCCGAGCAGGCCGATCTTGGCGCCCGGGAAGAACGACAGCGAGATGTTCTTGATGATCTCGCGCTTGGGCGGGACCACCTTGGAGACGCCGATCATGGTGTAGATGTATTGCATGGATGGCCTGTTGTGTGCACGAAGCGTCGCGGCCCGGAAGGCTGCGGTGCGATGGGCGGGGGCAAATTCCGGCGTGGCCGCTGTTGACCGTCATCCCGGCGCAAGCCGGGATCCATCTTGATCAGGCCATTGAAGCCCAAAATGGATTCCGGCTTGCGCCGGAATGACGGCATGCAGCCGAACGGCTCGCCGATATCTGCAAATTATCGGCCAATCCGTCTCCGGGCGCTACCGCTTGTGGCCGCAAACCCGCATGAACGCTACAATTTGGGTCTTCCCGAGCGCCGAGGCCGTGCCGATGTTCCCCCGCGATTGCCGCATCGAAGGTTTCGATCCCGAACTGGCCCAGGCGATCGCCGCCGAGGGAGGACACGGACACGCACGATGTAGGATTTTTCCTACGCGAAATTCAACCCGATTCCGACTGTGGCGCCCGCCGGGATGGGGCAACCTGAGGCCATGACCCAGGCACGCTCCCAGCTCATTCCTTCCGGCAGTCCCGGCACCTTCCACTGCGTCCAGCGTTGTGTCCGCCGGGCCTTCTTGTGCGGTGCCGATCACGCCAGCGGCCGCAGTTTCGAGCATCGCAAGGACTGGCTGGAACAACGCTTGGCCCTGCTGGCCGAGACCTTCAGCGTGGCCATCCATGCCTACGCGGTGATGAGCAACCATCTGCACGTGGTGCTCCAGTTCGATCCGGCTTGGCAAGCCGATTGGGCCGATGCGGACGTGGCCGCGCGCTGGGTGCGGTTGTTCCCGCCGCGCGAAGACTCGGAAGCCGCCCGCGCCGACAAACGCGAGCGTCTGCTGGCGCAACCGGAACGACTGGCGATCCTTCGCTCCCGGCTGGCAAACCTGTCGTGGTTCATGAAGTGTCTGGCCGAACCCATCGCCCGCCGTGCCAATGCCGAGGACGACTGCAAGGGTCGGTTCTGGGAAGGTCGCTTCAAGGCCCAGGTGCTGTGCGACGAGCGTGCGGTGCTGGCGGCGATGGCGTACGTCGATCTGAATCCGGTGCGTGCCGGCATCGCCAGCCAGCTGCAGGACTCGGATCACACCAGCATCAAGGCACGGCTGGATGCGGCGCATCCGACCGACGCGGCCAAGCCGCTGGCGCCGATCCTCGGCAAGCCTCTGGTGGCGATGTTGCCGCTGACGCTGGGCGATTATCTGGAGTTGGTGGAGTGGACGGGCCAGCAAGTGCGACCGGGCAAGCGCGGCGCCTTGGCTCCCGACGCGCCGAGCGTGTTGGATCGATTCGAAGCCAAGCCGGAGCGCTGGGCGACCCGCGTCAAAGCCATCGGCTCGGGCTACTGGCGTGTAGTCGGCGAGGTAGGTGATCTGATCGAGAAAGCACGCCAGGTGCAGCAACGCTGGCTCAAGGGCATCGGTTTGGCGGCGGCGCTGGCAAAGGCCGACTGAAAACACGCGCGACGATCCCGTGCCCGCAAGGGAGGATGGCGCGTGGGCGAAACCAAGAACGCAACCGCGCCGCAGGCAGCTTACGTCCTTGCCGTCGTGCCCACGCGAAATTTTTCGGCCAGGTTATCAAATAGTGGATGTCCTATTTTCCATTTTCCGTCACGCCGGTTCTTGCTCAAGGACGCGACGTGATGAACGCCTTACACCGCATGCGGCTCCAACTGCACACCCAGCGCGCGACACACGCGCAAAATGGTGTCGAAACGTGGTTTCGCGCCGGGCTTGAGCGCGTTGTACAGATTCTCGCGCCCCAGCCCGCTGTCCTTGGCCAGTTGCGCCATGCCGCGCGCACGCGCCACGTAGCCAAGCGCGCGGATGATCTCGTCGGATTCGCCATCTGCGAACACCTGCCCGAGGTACTCGGCAATGGCCGCATCGGAGTCCAGCTCGGCCACGATGTCAAAGGGAACGGTCTTGAGGGTCATGATTCAAATCTCCTTCGCCATGGCGATGGCGTTGCGAATGTCGCGGGCCTGCGTGGCCTTGTCGCCGCCGACCAGCAGAAACACCACGATGCGGTTGCGGACGGTGAAGTACACCCGATAGCCCGCGCCCACATCCACGCGCAGCTCCGAAATGCCGTCACTGACTGGCTTCACGTCGCCCCAGTTGCCTGCTTCGACCCGCTCGATGCGGCGGCGGATCGCCGTGGCGGCCTTCATGTCGCGCAGCGACGCGCGCCACTGGGCGAAGGCTTCGGTCTGTCGGACGACGTACTCCATGCCGGCATTGTATCGAATGCGATACAGATGGGCAAGCTGGAGTTGACAACCGCGCCGCGCCGGCCGCTCTCGAGGAGAAGTAAGCTGTGACCACGACCATGTCTTAATCCCTTTCTCTTCAGGGCATCTTTCGAACCGCGCTTGGCAATGCCCGCGTGCAACAAATCCCAATGTCTTAATCCCTTTCTCTTCAGGGCATCTTTCGAACAGACGTCCACGGTACGGAGGTTCGCTTGGCCGGTCTTAATCCCTTTCTCTTCAGGGCATCTTTCGAACTCGAGGACTTCGATGAAGCGATGGAAGCGCTGAATGTCTTAATCCCTTTCTCTTCAGGGCATCTTTCGAACAATTCCTGGCTGGTCTTAGAAAGGACCTTGAGGCGTCTTAATCCCTTTCTCTTCAGGGCATCTTTCGAACCCTATGCGCTCGCGCGCGGGTACGGGGGTGCATATGTCTTAATCCCTTTCTCTTCAGGGCATCTTTCGAACCGCATCAATCGCCGGCACTGCGCGAAGCTGTTCTACGGGTCTTAATCCCTTTCTCTTCAGGGCATCTTTCGAACAAATGCCCGATGCGCCACCGCTCGCCGTGGACACGTCTTAATCCCTTTCTCTTCAGGGCATCTTTCGAACGACGACGGCGCCAAGGACGACAAACGTTCCGCGGTCTTAATCCCTTTCTCTTCAGGGCATCTTTCGAACTCGCAAGGCGACGCACAAGACTACGTCTGCGGTCTTAATCCCTTTCTCTTCAGGGCATCTTTCGAACTCGCAAGGCGACGCACAAGACTACGTCTGCGGTCTTAATCCCTTTCTCTTCAGGGCATCTTTCGAACGTATGGCAAGAGACTTTCCGGAGTAATCCCGAAATGTCTTAATCCCTTTCTCTTCAGGGCATCTTTCGAACACGCGGCTGGAGAACGAGGGTGCACGGCAGGGTCTTAATCCCTTTCTCTTCAGGGCATCTTTCGAACCCAAGTTCGGCGCATCCTGGGTGTTCGGCTGAGCAGTCTTAATCCCTTTCTCTTCAGGGCATCTTTCGAACTGCACGCCCGGGCGAAGGAGCGCGTCGGCCACAAGTCTTAATCCCTTTCTCTTCAGGGCATCTTTCGAACCCAGTTCAGGATCGCCATGTCGAACATGGCGTGTCTTAATCCCTTTCTCTTCAGGGCATCTTTCGAACTGAACGGAGAAAGAAATGGCAGAGGCAAAGAAAAGTCTTAATCCCTTTCTCTTCAGGGCATCTTTCGAACTCGTCGCAAAGTATGGATTGTGCCGGGACGCGGTCTTAATCCCTTTCTCTTCAGGGCATCTTTCGAACCGCACGGCGAGACCTTCGTCAAGACTCTGCGCGGTCTTAATCCCTTTCTCTTCAGGGCATCTTTCGAACGCGTACGACTCCTCGACGGTGACGGCGTGCGACGTCTTAATCCCTTTCTCTTCAGGGCATCTTTCGAACGATCCTCGACGGTGACGGCGTACGGCTCCTCGAGTCTTAATCCCTTTCTCTTCAGGGCATCTTTCGAACAGGACGCGCGCCGCGAATTGAAAGATGCGCGATTGGTCTTAATCCCTTTCTCTTCAGGGCATCTTTCGAACGGCACGGAACGCCGGCTTAGCCGAATGGATCATCGGTCTTAATCCCTTTCTCTTCAGGGCATCTTTCGAACATACCACTACGATTGGCACGTCGAGCACTACGGAGTCTTAATCCCTTTCTCTTCAGGGCATCTTTCGAACCGTGCTGCGGGCGATGGTACGCGAGGCGCACGGCGTCTTAATCCCTTTCTCTTCAGGGCATCTTTCGAACTATCGGTCGGGAATGAACCGCGCGCAGGTTGCTGCCGTCTTAATCCCTTTCTCTTCAGGGCATCTTTCGAACCAGTCCCCGGCCTACGCAGAAGCGATGCAGACATGTCTTAATCCCTTTCTCTTCAGGGCATCTTTCGAACCTCGCGCGGCTTTTCAGCGATGGCATGCTGCGCGGTCTTAATCCCTTTCTCTTCAGGGCATCTTTCGAACCGATGGAATTTTGGGAAATGATGATCGCCAGCGTGCGTCTTAATCCCTTTCTCTTCAGGGCATCTTTCGAACCGCTCACCCACAAAAACCATAATCCATTCAAGCGCTTGCCAGTCAGTCCGCGGAAAATCCCAGGCCTCATCGGAGATCTGTCCCAAATCCACCAGCCGCACCACACCCGCGCGCAACCCATCCTACCAGCCTGCCGGCATGTCGCCGCGGACGATGCCCGCGGGCAGCGTGGCCTTCCCCAGCCGCCAGCGCAAGCCGTGTGAGGGCAGCGGGTAGGCGCGAAGATCATCCACGCGCGGATCGATCAGCTCGGCCGCAGCGTCCAGCACCACCTGCAATTGGCGGTCGTCGCCCTGGAACAGGAACACCGAATACTGCAGCGCCTGCGCGCGACGCGCCAGGAACCGGTGCAGGCGCGCCAGCCGACGGTGGTCGGCGATGTCGTAGCACAGCAGGTAGTGGCTCACCATTCCTCGTCCTGCGCGTCGGCCTCGTCGATCGCCTGGACGCTGTCCGCGTCGGTGCCGACCGTCTCCAGCATCGCTTTGACCTGTGCGGCGATGCCCTCGCGCAGCGGCGTCGCACCGCGTTCGTAGGCGGCATAGAAATGGCCACGCCCAGCCTTGCCCAGGAAACAACCGGCGGTGCTGGTGGAAAAATGGTCGGCGTCCAGCAGCCGCGAGCGCAGCATCGACAGGCACAGGGAATCGGCGAGCGGGCGCAACGGTTCGAGCAGGTCGCAAGCCAACGATTCGCGGCCGAAGCTGGGCTTGTGGTACAGGCCGATGGCTGGATCCAGGCCGACGCGGTGCAAGGCCAGCGCAAGCTCGGCGTGGACCAGGGTGTAGCACAGCGAGAGCAGGGCGTTGAATGGATCGCGCGGGGGCCGGCGATTGCGCCCCTTGAAGCCGATACGATCCGGCAATTGGGTGGCCAAGCCTTGGAAGTAAGCGCGCGCGGCGGCACCCTCGATGCCGCGCAGGCTGTCCGGGGTGCTCTGGGCGTCCAGTTGGCCGGCCATGGCCTCGACCGCCGCCAACTGCCGGGTCAGCTCGTAGCGGGACGCCGGATCGGCGTCGCGCCAGTTACGCAGGTTGGTCGCTTGTGCGGCCAGTTTGGCGGCGATCCAGCGGCGTGCCTGCTGCAGGCAGCAGTCGGCGTCCAGCGCGCAGCGGGCCTGGCGCAGGCGGCGGCTGGCGTCGTTGTGGGCGCGCGGCAGAAACAGGCTGGGCCGACCGATGCGACCGGACAGCACCACCACGCCGATGCCGTGCTCGCCGCAGCGCCCCAGCACCGAGGCCGAGAGCTGGACGTGGCCACGCAGGACGATGCGATCGACGGGGCCGCTGGGGACGGTGGCGATGCGGGTGCCGGCCTCGCGAAAGACGAGGGCGCCGGCTTCCCAGGCCAGCTCCACACCCTTGCGATCGACGAACAGGCAGGTCATGGTCACAGCACCACGAAGGATCCGGGTTGGAAGGTCTGCGCCTGGCCCAGGCTGCGCGGCAAGCTGCGCGGATCCAGCGCCACCAGGTGGAGACGGTCTTCGGCCGGCGCGATCAGCGCGTCCAGGCTGGCGCGAAGCTGCTGCAGCTCGGCGGGCGTGACCCAGACCTCCGGCACCGATTTCTGGCCGCCGACCCGGTACGCCTTGAGACAGCGCCGGACGCGGTCGCGGCGTGGGTGGGAGGACACGTCGTAGGCGACGATGTACACGGTACGTTGCATCATCAGGCCCCTGTCGGCGGCCGCCCGGGCGTGGCGATCGGCTGCCGGTTGCATGCCGTCGCGGACATCCTGGCGCGGTGCTGGATTGGACGGGTGCCAGCATGCGCCGGAGCAAGCGGCAGCGACGCTGCGACAAGCTTGCCGTCAGTCGTCCAGCCGCTCGATCGCCGACTTGTGCAGGCCGAGCCCGCGGCGGGTATGCGGGCGGCGGCCGCTGGCCTGCAGCAAGTACGGCGGCGCGGCGGCGCCCAGTTGCTGGCGCAGCGCGCGCTCGAGCTTGGCGTTGTTCTGCTGGAAGAATTCCTGCTCCATGCCCGCGCGCAGCCGGTGCCGGGCGTTCTCGAAGGCCTGGGCGTCTTCGCCGACGACGCGCCGGTACAGGCGCAGGTAGAGCGCGGCGTCGGCGCTGCGCCATTCCTGCATCGGCTCGCCGCGCAGTGCGCACTCGGCCCACCATGCCAGCCACGCCAGCAGCGCGGGCGTCAGATCCAGGGCCTGCTCGCCGCAACGGGCTTGGCGGCGGCGCAGGTCGATCTGCAGCCGCGGTGGGGCGAAGCTGCGTTGCAGGGCGGCCACGGCGTCGCTGTAACGCGCCCGCCCCTGCTGCAGGGCGTCGGGCAGGCCGTGGCGCAGGCGCACCACCGGGATTTCGGCGAGGGTGATGATGGCATCGGCGGTATCCAGGTGGCGGCCTTCGCGGGTGGCTAGGCGGCGCGGGGTGGCGGGCGGGAAGAAGAATTCCGGATGGTTCTCGAATGGCGGCGACACCAGGACGTGGGACAGCCGGTCCTGCGGGCGGGCAAACAGCGAGAATGCGTAGCCGAGGAAAAAGCCCATGGTCTTGCGGCCGCCGGCGATGGACACGTGGACGCTGGCGTTCTCGTCGGCGGTGAGTTCGGCCAGCACGGCGGTGATGGTGTCGGCGGCGGCGGTGTTGTCGGTCGGGCTGCGGATATCGGCCAGGGGCACGCCATCGGCACCGGCGATCAGGTGGATGCGGGACTCGTCGAAGAGCGGACGGCCCAGTGCCGGGTAGTCGGCGAGCAGGGCGTGGAACTGGCCACCGTCCGGGTGCAGCAGTGAGGTGCGCACGCGCTGCGCGCCTTCCAGCGTGCTCACCACGTGAACCTCGGTGGGTGGCGGCGCGGTCGCCTGGGTGATCGCCAAGGCGTACAGGGTTTCGGTCACCACCTGCGGCGACAGGCCGACCACGGCGAGCAGGATGCGCCGATGCGGGGTCGTGCTCATGGCTGCACCCATCGGCGCAGGCGCTGATCGAGGGTTTGCAGCTCGGGCCCGCAGACCAGCTCGATCCGCAGCGCCTCGGCAAGCCGCTTCTCGCTCGGGCCCAGGTCGCGGTAGCTGGCCAGCATGCAGCAGGTGCCGAGGCCGCCGATCCGCCGACCCAGTTGCGCGAGCTTGAACAGGGTATCGTTGGCCTTGGGCGCTTCCGGCCGGTCCATGCGTGCGGTCTTGCATTCGATCAGGAACAGGCGGTTGCGTGCCAGGAAGGCGACATCGAGTTCGTTGCGTACGCCGGTCGCATCCTCGACGACGAGGTTGGCGGCCTTGTCGCGCACATGCAGTGCCTGCGCCAACTGCGCCACGACCCGGAACACGTGGGCTTCGAGCCAGCCACCGCGGGCGAAAGCCAGCGCCGGCGCGTCGACGAATTCCAGCCGTGCCCCGCGCAGGTGCAGCAAGCCGGCCTGCTCGAACTTGCGCAAGATCGCTTCCAGCCCGCGGCTGTCCTGCTGCCTTGCGTCCAGCTCCACGTGCAGGCGCTTGCCGTCGGTGGCCTGCTGTGCCAGCCAGTTGAGCTGGGACAGCGGTTGTTCCAGGCTGCCGATCTGCAGGATCAGCTCGCCGAGCAGGCGCTGACGTGGTTCGGACAGCGACGGCGGCTGTGGCCGGCTGGCCTTGAAACCATAGCCGCTCAGGTAGTGGGGCAGGCGCAGTTGTTCGCTCAATGGCTGGCTGCCAGGGCGGTCCAGCCAGGTCACCCGGTCGGTGTCCACGTCGACGTAGAACGGGCGCCAGCCGGCCTGTTCGGCGACCCGCTGCGCGGCCAGGGCCATCAGCTTGGTCCCGCCGGTAAGGTTCAGGTGGACATCGTGATCGGCGTGGCCGGTCGCCCATTCCAGCAATTCATTCTGGGTCTGCTGGTAGTCGTGCTCGTCGCGCAGCAGCAGGTGCTCGACGGTGACGCCGGCCTCGCGCAGCACGGTTTCCAGATGGCCGGCGCGCTGCTGCATGCGTGCGGTGACCACCAGCACGACGCGGGTCGGCTTGAGCGCGTGATCCAGTGCCGGCAGCAAGTTGGCGGCGGCCTGCTCGGAGACGAGGCAAATCTGGTCGGTCATGGCAGCTTCCGGATGGCAAAAGGTTCCAGCCTGGCGCCGAAGCGGTCCAGGTCGTCGGCCTGCAGTTCGCGGCCACGCCAGGTCGACGGCAGGTCCAGCGACAGGTGGACGTAGCGGGCGCCACCGGCGCACAACGCGGCGGCCAGATGGATCGGCAGGCTGCCGATCACGGTATCCCCCGGCACGATGTCGCGGATATCCAAGTGGGTGGCGTGGCGATCGAAATGCAGATTGTGGCGCTGCATCCAGGCGAGCGCGCCGGGATGGCGGCTGACGAACCAGATGAGGGCCGCGCGCGCTGCGGTCGGGGTGGGCTCGGGCATGCGCAAAGGATGGCCGCGGCGGTGCCGGAACGGCGCGATGGCAAGCTTGTCATGCCAGCACTTCGAGCCGGTAGCCCCCCATGCCGAACACGGCTTCCTTGCCCACGTGGAGCCATTGGCCCAAGTGCAGGTAGGGCAGGAAGGGGGTGAGTCCACCGCGCAGGTCCCAGGTACCGACCACGCCGCCGAGGTCGAACTTCGCGCCCTGGCGGGTCGAGCTTCGGGACCAGTTGCGCCAAGTGAGGTGCTTGTCGCCGTGCAATGTGTCGGCGGCGGCCGACAGGCCGGCGAAATCGATCGGCAGCGGCGCCTCGGAGTGGAACTCCGCCAGCAGCGCGGTGCGCCGCACCAAGGCATTGAGCAAACGCCGCGGGGTGTACTCGTCGGCGGTCGCCCGGCGGCCATTGGCCTGCAGGCGCAAAGGCGTTGCGAAATGCAGGCGGACATGGTCCGTCGGCGGGAACCGAGGTGCAGCAGGGGCGGCCGGATGCTCGATCAAATGCCCGTCCCGTCCGGCGAGAATGACTTGCTCGTGTTGCTCGCCGCACCAGTGCGCACGGTGGAGGCGGGCACGCGAACCGGGCCGCCCCACGCCCTTGGCGAAGGCACGATCGAAGGCGTGCAGGAGCAAGGGCAGGTGGCGCAGGGCGCGGCCGATCAGCACCAGATGGAAGGCCAAGGATTCCCCGGGCCGGTAACCATGCTCGCCCCAGGACGGCGGTTCGATGACGTAGGGTCGCGGAATCTGGCTGAAGCTTTGCAGCGCATGCGGTTCGGTCGGTGCGGGTGGTTCGAACACCGCCGCGTAGGCGCAGGTGGTCCGGACCGGGCAGCCCTCGCAGGTCGGCTTGCCGGTGACGCAAACGGAGGCACGAAACGCATGGCCGAGCGCGCCGCGCAAGGTGGAGCCGGCATAGGCGGGCAGGGTGACGGCGGATTCGACCTCGAACTCCAGCCGGTAGCGTGCCACTTGGAGCATGGCTCAGAGCCTGTGAAAAATTCGAACGCCGTCACGAGGGCGCCGCCGGGCGTCTCTGGCAAGGAGCGTTGCGTGAAAACAAGGGAGTTTGGTGAACCAAATGACCGCAGTTTTCGCGCAGCGGGCCGCCGCCAGAGGCGTTCGGCGGCGTCCGCAGCAGGTGGGAGATTTTTTCACAGGCGTTTAGGCCTGGCCCCGGAGCTGCGCCAGCTTGAGCTTCTTGCGCTGATCCTTCAGGTCGATGTTGCCGACCAGCTTCGGCAACCATGTTTCGATGGCCTCTGCCGCCGCCCGCTTCTCGTCGGCGGTCCAGTCCGTCGTTTCCTGTGCTGCCTTGGCCAAGGCCTGCGCCATCCCGTGGAACTTGCCGTTGGGGTTGTCCTTGAAGGCGGGAAACTGTTCGTGTTTGGTTCTACAGGCGGCAACGAAATCGTCGATGGTTTGTTGCGCCGGCGACAGGCTGGCGCGGCGCGCGGCCTCCACTCGGGTGGCCTCGGCTCGCTCGGCCCGGGCGACGGCCTCGGCGTCGATCGCCAGTGCGCCGTAGCCGACCGCGGTCTTGGCGCCGAAGCCGAGCCAGGCGAAGGCATGCTCGAAGGCGGCCTGGAGCAGGGTTTTCCAGCGCCCGTCGCGGGCAAGCTCGAGCGCAAGGCGTGCCAGGTGCGCGCGGTCGCACACGACGTGGAAAACAAAGCCCGAACCGGGCGGCACGGTGAGGAAGTTGATCGGTATGGGCTGGCCGGAGTCGTGTGGCGTGGCGCTGTTGCCGGACTTGAGCTCCGGCTTTTGCTGGTAGTAGTGGCCTTGGTGCGGGGTCATGACCTCCACCGCCAGCGCCTTGCCCTGGATCTGCGGGATCACGTCCCAGAAGCTGAGCGCGCCGCGCACGTGGGTGGTTTCACCAGCGTCGGCTTCGTAACCGAACAGCGCATCGATGGGTGAGAGCTGCAATTCCTTGTTCGCGACGGTGATCGACAGCGTGCGTCGGTCGCTCCAGCCTTTCGCGTCGCCCCATTCGCCGGAAGCCAGCTCGCGCGCTGCCTGGCGCAGCACGCCCTTGACCCCACTGCCGGGCAGGTAGGGCAGGCCGTAAGGGTTGAGAAAGGCAAAGCCGTTCTCGAGCGGGTGCTCGTTGCCAAGGCCGGTCGTGAACGGGGCGGTGGAGATGGCCGGCAGGCACAGACGTGAATCGTCCTTGCCGAGGGTGGCGAACGCGGATTGCTGGCGGACTTGCAGGGCCTGCATGCAGGCCAGGTCGTTGGGGGTCAGGGCAACGGCCTGGCGCAGCGCAGAGTCTTTGTTCTCGTCCTTGATCTTTCGCTCGTCTCGTTCCTGGCCGCGCCGTTCGTACTTGAGGTCGTGGGTTTCCCACAAATAGTCGCCGCTGCGGCGATTGATGCCCCACAACGGGAGATACATGCCAAAGCGCAGGCCCGGCGAAGCATGTGAAAAATCCTTGCCGAGATAGTCGGGAACGGCGGCGATGGGCATGTCAGGCTCCCGGTTTGCGTGCGGCCGCCATCTGCCGCAGCCAGCGCAGCCAGGCAAAGGCTTCGGTGTGGATGGCTTGATAATCGGCCGGCGTGGCTTGCATCAGGGCTTGCATCACGGTGTTGAACTCGTCGTCGCGGAAGGCTTTGGGAAATCGACCTTGCAGCCAACGGCGCAAGTGGGTGGCGACCTGTTCATTGGCGCCGCCCTTGTCGTGGCAGAACGCCAGCACCTGCAACAGCCCGCTGTTCATGATCAGGGCCGGCAGCGCCTTGGCGGCGTTGACGTAGTCCTTGGTGCAGCATTGGCTGCACTCCCAGGCGTTGCGGGCGCGTTGTTGTTCCAGGGTCGGATCCATGCTTCAGCCTCCCGTCAGGCGGGCCATGACCAGGCCGCGCCCGGTCGTGGCATCGCCACCGATCTGCAACAGTCTGCCTTCGAGCACCGTGCGCATCTGCGCCAGCACTTCGATGGCCTCCAGGTCGTTTTGTCCGCTGCGGGTCCGGCTGGCCATCAACGGCGCGATCAGCAGCGACTCGGGCGGCAGGTTTTCGGTGTAGAACAGGCCGCCATCGTCGGCCGTGCCGCTTTCGGGGTTGATCCGTACATGCGGCTCGACCAAGGTGGCGTGCTGGGCGAAGTAGCCAAAATCGGTATCCGACAGCAGCACCAGGTCGGTTTTCAGCTTGTTGGCGAAGTAGCCCTTGGCAGCCAGGGCCGAGCTGGCTAAATCATCCGCGATGGCCTTGAGTGATGCGGACTCCTTCTCATCGGCCACGTATTCAAACGCTTCCAGATGCAGCTTGTCGCCCGTGAGCAGTTCGGGGTTGGCGAGCTGGCAATGCCCTTCGGCAGGCGTCGGGATGATCCAGTCGCGCTTGTGCCCCACCAGGGCCAGGATGCGCTGGGCGCGGGCCAGCGCCTGCGGGCAGGTGGCATAGACGAAGCCGCGGCGCAGGCAGCGGATCGGCAGCAGCACGAGTTGGGCATCGCCGAAGGACACCGCGCCTGCGTGCAGCGCATCGCCGGCTTCCGGCCCGAACAAGCGATCCACCAGCTTGCTGTCACCACCCAGGGCTTCAAAGCCGTGGCGCACCGCGCCCTTGATGCCGGAACCTGCAAAGCAGGGGTGGCCGGTGTGGCGCTCGCGCTGGATCGGATTGTCGATGACGCCCACGGCTTGGCCAGCGCCCAGATGGACCGGGCTGACGGCATAAAGGAATACGGCGGCTTGTTCCTGGAACATGGCGTTTCTCCGGCTTCAATAGGCGGCGAAGGTGAATCGGTTGAACCCTTCCGCGCGGCGGACGGCATCATCGCAGGGTTCGGACCACAGGCCCGCAGCGGCAAGCTTGTCGAGTGCGGCGGGGCTGGCGTCGAGGTCTTCCAGCCAGTACACGCTGCCGGTCGGTGCCACGTGCTGCGCGGTCTTGGGTTGGTGGCGGGCCAGGTCCCAGCCGGACACGATGTCGTGGTGGGGCACGGCCGCACTGACCAGCCGTGCACGCACACCGCGCAACTCGAACCGGCCATCCGCATCACAGCCCGGCAGTCGCCAGCCATCGGCAAAGATGCCGGGGCTGGTGAGGACGATGCGACAGCGGCCGGATGCGGCGATGGCCGCGTGGTCGGGCCGTGGCAGCTGGCTTGACGAGGCATGCAAGGCCGCGCCGCGACCGTCGCCGCCCAGGCGCAGCAAGCCGTCGCTGGGCGGCTCGGCACCCAGGATGCCGAGCGCAAAGCCGACGTCGCAGCCTTCGGCATCGGCGTGGTGTTCGCGCTTGCGCAAGGCGATGGCCTGCATCGAGAACAATTGGCCATCGGCGGCGCTGCGCTTGCCGGCATCCAGGCCGATGCCGATTCGCTCGTCCATGCGCCATAGATCGGCACTGGCGACCAGATCGGTGGCGGCCGGCGTTTTTCCGGACAGGTAGCGTTCCCAGCCGGATGAACCCAGCCAGTAGCCGCCGGCTGGTTTGCCGCGCGTGGCCTGGGCCAGCACCGGCAGCTTCGGCAAGGCAGCCGACGTGGCGAGGTCCGGGTGCAAGGCGACCGGGTGGATGCGGGTGAGCGTGGACTGGCCTGCATCGCTTTCGCCGATGGCAAGGTCGGCCGGTGGCGCCCACAGGGCTTCGATGCGGCCATCGGCGTGGCGCCTTGCCAGATGGAATGCCGCAAGCACGAAGCTGCCGGGCCGGTCCGGCGTGCCCAGGCTCGGGTGCGGGGACTGGCCGCGAGCAAACGCCGCCGGGTCGATTCCGGCATCGACCAGCATGCGGCTGCGCAGCGCGCCGGCGGCCACCGATGGCCATGGCGGAACCAGCGACTCACCGTAGCTGCCGGCCGCGCCGAACAGGCGGTTGCCGCGCAGGAACAGGACGTCCAGCGGCTCGGCAAAGATCAGACGCATGCCTGCACCTCCTTCTTGGCCTTGTTCATCGGCAGACGGGTTTCACGGGCCAGGAACTCGGCCACGCCCAGGGCATTGCGCAGCCAGTCCAAGCGCTGGCCCGGCTGGGCGAGTGCCAGATCGACCAGGCGCCCGGCCAGTCCGGCACAGCGGTCCTTGCTCTGGCCCTTGCACTGGCGGTCGAACTGGTAGGCCAACAGGTGTTTGAGCATGCCACCGTCGCCCTCGGGCTCGGGCACATCCACCAGCCATTCCAGGCTGTTGTACACGGCGCGGCGCGAGACATCGTCCGCGGCAAGAAATTCGCGCAGATCCACCAGCAGGCGCAGCGGCTCGCCCCAGTGGGCGGTGAAGCGCAAGGCGCCGCCGGATCGTTTGATCACGGTGAGGGAAAACGCATCGCGTCCGCCTTCGTGCTTGGCGCGTTTTTCCGCGGCTTCGAGTTCGCGCCGCACGGCGCTCAACGGCGCCTGGTGATGAGCAATGACCGCGCCGCAGGAAGCCGTGGCGTGCTCGCCCATCATCCGCATCAGCTTCAGGCGGCCCTTGGAATTGCGCTGCAGCAGGGCGAAGCCCTGGTGCAGGGTCAGGCCCTCCGGATGGCGACCGCCGCTGTGCTCGGGATCGTGCCCGGAGTAGGCGTGGCGCAGACGCTGCATGGCCTGCAGCAGGTCGGCAACCGGCAGCATCGCCAACAGGTCGTCGCCACCGGCGTAGATGATGCGGCCGAGAAATTCGTGCTCGACCACATGGCGGGCGACGGTCAACGAGAAATCGTTCAGCGCGCCGGAGATCGCCAGATGGCGATTGGGCGAGAGCGCGCGTTTTTGTTCGCCATAGGACCTGATGGCCTGGCTGCGCGCGGCGTGTGCATCGAAGCCCTTGCGCACCTGCGGGTGGAAGCTGTCGCGGTAGGTGATGGCATGGGCGGGGTCGCCGGACAGGATCCGGCCGATGCGGTCGCCGTCCATCAACAGCAGGCCGTAGTAGGTTTCCAGCCGGGGATTGCTGCCGTCGTCGCCGGCAAGAATGCGTTGGACTCGACGCGCAGCGGTATCGTCGTCCGTGTCTTCAAGATGCCCCGGGATACGACGCACATAGCCCAGTTCGGGATTGCGTGCGTGACGGGCAATCAGACGGCGTGGCAGTGCGACGCTGGAGCTTGAGCCGATTGCAGCGCGGTCGGCCTCGGAAACCTCCCCGCCGTGTTCCAGCCACTGATCGAGCTGATGGGCCAGCGCCATGGTGTGGGTCGAGACCACGAAGCGCCCGACGGCCTGCATCTGGCCACGCTCGCCGGTGGCCAATGCCATGCCGACTTCCTCGGCGAACACGGTGGGCCACAGACGCTTGATTGCCGAGAGCGCACCGAGGTGCTCGCCAGGCTTGGCCCAGGACGGCTTGGCCTCGGCAATCCTCGCCCACAAGGTGTCGGTCTGCTGCCGGTAGGAGCGCAGCAGTTGTGCGCGATCGGTGGTCAGCCACTCGCTTTCGCCGGTCAGGGAACAACGCCAGCCTTTTTGCTTTGATTGCGCAAACGGGCGCAGCGCCTTGGCGGCCGCCAGGGCGCGCTCGGCCAGGTCGTGGATGGCCGGATACAGGACGCCGGGATTGGGTGCGAAAAACACGCTCTTGCCGCATGCGCCTTCATCCAGCTTGATTTCTTCCCGCAGCACCTTCCAAGCCGGGGAATCGAGGAAACCACAGGCCCGCCCCGCTTCCACACCGAAGAACGGGGCCATGGCGGTGGACAGTTGCACGGTGTCCAGATCGGTCTGCTTTTCCCGGTTGCGCGCCGTGATCAGGGAGAACGGCACGATGGCCCAGTGCACTTTCGGGAAGCCTTCGAGCTGCTCGCGCACCTGCGCATACGGCGTGGTGGTGTTCTCGACATCGAAACCGGCTTCTTTCAACAGGCGCGAGACCACGTCGTCGCCCAGCTTGCGCAACCAGGTGCGCACCGCGTTTTCCACCGCGAGCGCGATGGCCTTGGCGCGGCTGCGCGGGACCACCGCAACGAAGCGGTTGGGCAGCGAGGCGGAAAACAGCGGATTGCTGTCGCTGGCGCCGGTGTTCCATTCGCAGTCCGTGAACAGGGCATCGGGAAGTCCGATGCGGTCACGCAGCCACAGATCGACCTGCGGCACACCGCGCAGGCGCGGAAACAGCACGGCATCCGGGCCCAGTTCTTCGCACAGCGGGCGCATGGCTTCCCAGGCCAGGCGCGCCAGCAGGTGCGAGCCGGCCCACAGGTCGGAGGTGCTGCGCGCGGCGGCGATGAAGGGTTGGACCGGGCCGATGGACAGTGAAAGCAGGGCCGCCTCGCCGTCCGGATCGGCCGCAAAGGCGCCGGCGAAAGCCGAGACCAGATCCAGGTGATCCCAGATCGAATGATCGGGCACGCGGGTGTCGGCCGGCAGCAAGGGCCACAAGGCGCCGAGCTTGCCGTTGTCGGCTTCTTCGTCCAGTTCCGGGCCGAAGCGCCAGAAGGCCAGCAGCGCCTTGCGGAAACCGTCCGCATCCTGCATGCCGCCGACCGTCTTGAGCAGGCCGGAAAAGTGCTCGAAGCTGCGATCCTTGATGTCGTCCAGGTCGGTGTCGGCCAGACTGCCGTGTTGGCCGAGGTCGTACTGGGTGCCGGTCAGGGGGTGGATCAGCACGGGGCGCTGGGTCCAGCGCACCTGTGCCCAGTCGGCCACCTTGAGGGTTCGCACCTCACCGTTGCGCGTGGTGATGGTGATCTCCTCCATCGGCCACTGGGGGCGATCGGCAGCCGCTGCCCACCAGTCGGCGCGTTGCACGTGGCGGTATTGATCCGCAGACAGCCCATTGCGAAACACCACACGGGCCAACGCCTCCTCGTTCTGGGGATCGTCGTTGCCTTGCGGTGCAAGGCTGGCTGCGCCGAGCAAGCGCATCAGGGCACGCGAGGTGCCGCCTTCGTGTCCGGCTGGGTCACGCAGCAACACCAGCGCCTTTTCGGCCGGATCGTGGATGCGCGCGGCGAGCTTGGTTTGCCAGAAGTGATCGTTGTTCATGCGCTCAGCCTTTCACCCGGGATAGATCGTTCAGCGCGCCAAGAAACCGGTGCACCTGCGACCACACGCCTTCGATGACCTTGGGATTCGGCCCGAAGGCCTTGGGCGGGAGGCAGGGCATGTGGAATATCCGACCGATCAATTTGCCGTCTGGCGTGGGGCAGACCTTGAAGCGCAGGCTGTTGGGCAGGCGGGCATTGTTGCCCCATGCCTGGACCGAAGGCCTGGTGACCGGATAGCTCAACCAATGGCGCTGTTCGGGCTGGTCGACCTGTTTGTCGGGCGTGAATCTGAAATGGGTGCGCAGGCCGATCTTGATCTGTGCAAGACGCACCATGACCTGCTTCCAGTCAGCGGCCGGGTGGGTCTGCCAGATCAAGGCGCCTTTTTCATCGCAGCCGATGGCATGCGGCCAATCCAGTTGCAGACAGTCAACCCAGTCGCGCCGTGGCAACTCCGCGTTCGCGACCGGCCCGTCCGCGCCTTGCAGGCAGTACGAACCCCAGCCATTGCGGCTGCGACCGCCGACGGTGCCGAAGCGATCCATCAACGCCAGTGCCCGCTCGATCATGTGCGCGTGTTCTTGCGGATAGGCAAGGGACAAGGCGGCGGACTCGCCCGCCTGAATGGCGGCGTTCTTCCTGAGCTTCGACCCTTTTTCGATGGGTCCGTAGCCCAGGTAGAGGTCGGCGGCAACGCTTGCCTTGCCATGGGTCACTCTTGCCAGGGGTTGCCATTCGGAGTCGAGAAGTTTCCCGGGGTACCAATGGTCCAGGCGGACTCGTACCGCGCTTTTGCGCGCGGCCAGCTTGACGCCATGCGCATCGCGATCGTCCTCCAGCCAGGCATGGCCAAACAAAAGACCTTCCGCGCGTCGCATGTCCGTCAAGTGCACGTTGAAGTCCGCGCTGGCGGCATAGGCCACCCGCCACCACTGGCGCAATTGCGCCTTGAACGGCGGCGTGCGCCATTGCCCGGACTGTTCGGCATTGCCGAGGAAGGCGGGGGTCGTGAAACATGCTTTCAACGTCAGGATCTTCATCGATGGCAGCTCGCAGGGCACCCGATGGAATGGCAGCTTACCGCCACGGTCCGATTTCGCCGGTTCGGCAAGCTTGCCAAGCGGACGAACGCGACTTCGTGCCTGCGCCAGCCCCTCATCTCGTGTCCGCGTGTTCACGGATGGCGCAGATGGGGCAGCGGCGCGGATCGGGCGAAGCGATCGGCCTTGACAACCGCAACGCGCTTTTCCCGCCACCGCAACCCTTTGTGGCCCCGCCCCCGCCCGAACGCTACACTTTGTAGCCCATCTGTCGCCGAGGCCGTGCCGATGTTCCCCCGCGATTGCCGTATCAAAGGATTCGACCCCGAGCTTGCGGAGGCGATTGCGGGTGAGCGCCAGCGCCAGGAAGACCACGTCGAGCTGATCGCCTCGGAGAACTACGCCAGCCCGCGCGTGCTGGAAGCCCAGGGCAGCGTGCTGACCAACAAGTACGCCGAAGGCTATCCGCGCAAACGCTACTACGGCGGTTGCGAGTACGTTGACGTGGCCGAGCAGCTGGCCATCGACCGGGTCAAGCAGTTGTTCGACTGCGACTACGCCAACGTCCAGCCGCACTCGGGCTCGCAGGCCAATCAGGCGGTGTACCTGGCGCTGTTGCAGCCGGGCGACACCATCCTGGGCATGTCGCTGGCGCACGGCGGCCACCTGACCCACGGCGCCAAGGTCAACATCAGCGGAAAACTCTTCAACGCCGTGCAGTACGGCGTGGACGCCGACGGCCAGATCGACTACGACGCGATGGCCGCGCTGGCGAGCGAGCACCGGCCGAAGATGCTGGTCGGCGGCTTTTCCGCGTATTCGCAGGTGGTGGACTGGGCGCGGATGCGTGCGATCGCCGATTCGGTCGGCGCGATCTTGTTCGTCGACATGGCCCATGTCGCCGGCCTGATCGCCGCCGGCGTCTATCCGAGCCCGCTGCCGCACGCACATGTCGTGACCTCGACCACCCACAAGACCCTGCGCGGCCCGCGCGGCGGCATCGTGCTGGCCAAGAACCCATCCGAGGAGCTGGTCAAGAAACTGCAATCCATCGTCTTCCCCGGCATCCAGGGCGGTCCGCTGATGCACGTGATCGCGGCCAAGGCGGTGGCGTTCAAGGAGGCGCTGGAACCGGCGTTCACCGTCTACCAGCAGCAGGTGGCCAGGAACGCCCAGGCGATGGCGGCCACGATGATCGGGCGCGGTTACAAGGTCGTTTCCGGTGGCACGAAGAACCACCTGTTCTTGCTCGACCTGATCGGCCGCGACCTCACCGGCAAGGATGCCGAAGCCGCGCTCGGCAAGGCGCACATCACCGTCAACAAGAACGCCGTGCCGAACGACCCGCGCTCGCCATTCGTGACCTCGGGCCTGCGCATCGGCACCCCGGCGGTGACCACGCGTGGCTACATGGAGCAAGACTGCATCGATCTGGCGAACTGGATCTGCGACGTACTCGATGCGCCCGCCGACGCGGCCGTGATCGCCCGCGTCCGCGACGCCGTCACCGCGCAGTGCCGGAAGTATCCCGTCTACGGCTCAGAGGACTGAAGACAGAGTACAGAAGACAGATGGTCATCAATCGTCAGTGGTGCAGCGCGACGGTCGCGCCCTCGACGCGCAAGCGGGCGGGCGTTTTTTGCTTTGACTGTTTTCGGATGACAGAACACCTTTCTGTCCTCTGTCCTCTGTCCTCTGTCTTCTGAAATGCACTGCCCCTTCTGCCAGCACGAAGACACCCGCGTGATCGATTCGCGGTTGACCGAGGACGGCGGCACGGTGCGCAGGCGGCGGGAGTGCCCGGCTTGCGGGGAGCGCTTCAATACCTTCGAGAACGCCGAACTCAAGCTGCCGGCGGTGGTCAAGAACGATGGCAGCCGCGAGGCGTTCGACGAGGCCAAGTTGCGCACCAGTTTCGAGCGCGCGCTGCAGAAGCGGCCGGTGTCGCCAGAACAGGTGGATGCCGCGGTACGCCACGTGTTGCACCTGCTGCGCCTGCGCGGCGAGCGCGAGATTCCCTCGCGCAAGATCGGCGAGCTGGTGATGGCCGAGCTCAAGCCGCTGGATCAGGTCGGCTACGTGCGCTTTGCCTCGGTGTACCGCGCCTTCGAGGACGTGGCCGCGTTCCGCGCCGAGATCGACCAACTCGAACGCGACCTGCCGCAACTCGACGGCCTGCAACTGCCGTTGCTGGGCGAGGTCGGCGAGCCGGAAAGAGTCGCGAAGGGCAAACGCTGATGATGGCTTCCACGCCCCCGGAGTTCTCCGCCCGCGATCATGACCTGATGGCGCGGGCCCTGCGGCTGGCCGAACGCGGCGCGTACACCGCACGCCCCAACCCCATGGTTGGTTGCGTGATCGTCAAGGACGGGCAGGTCGTGGGTGAAGGCTGGCACGCGCGCGCCGGACAGCCGCACGCCGAGCCGCTGGCATTGCAGGCCGCCGGTGAGCGGGCGCGTGGCGCCACCGCCTACGTCACTCTCGAACCGTGCGCGCACCAGGGCCGTACGCCGCCGTGCACGCCGCTGCTGATCGATGCCGGCATCGCCAGGGTCGTGGCGGCCTGCAGCGATCCGTTCCCGCAGGTCGCCGGGCAGGGCATCGCGGCGTTGCGCGCCGCAGGCATCACGGTGGACGTCGGTTTGATGCAGGCGCAGGCGCGTGAGCTCAATCGCGGCTTCCTGTCGCGGATCGAGCGCGGTCGGCCGTGGATGCGGGTCAAGCTGGCGATGAGCCTGGACGGGCGCACCGCGCTGGCCAGCGGCGAGTCGAAGTGGATCAGCTCGCAGGCCTCGCGGCTGGACGTGCAGCGCTGGCGCGCGCGTTCCGGCGCGTTGCTGACCGCCAGCGGCACCGTGCTCAAGGACAATCCGCGGTTGAACGTGCGCATGGACACCGATGCGGCATTCGAGCCGCCACTGCGGGTGGTGCTCGACCCGGGGCTGGCGATCCCGGAGACCTCCAACGTGCTCGATGCGTGCGCGCCGACCCTGCTGCTGCACGCGCCCACCGCGCGGGTGCCGCGCTACCTGCGCGGTCGTGACCACGCCGCGATCCCTGTCGTGGACGGCATCCTGCTCGATCTGGACGCCGCCCTGCGCCTGCTTGCCGAGCGCGGCATCAACGAAGTCCAGACCGAGGCCGGTGCGACCCTGTGCGGCGGCTTGCTGCGCGCCGGGCTGGTGGACGAGCTGCTGCTCTACGTGGTGCCGGTGCTGCTCGGTGCGCACGGCAAGCCGCTGTTCGGTGGCTGGGATGCCTCGACGATGGCCGAGCGCTACGACCTGCAGATCGTGCAGGCGCGCCGGATCGGCACCGACATGCGCGTGCTGCTGCGGCCCAGGGCGCACTGATGTTCACCGGGCTGGTGCAGGCGGTGGGCCGGATCGCCGCCCGCGAGGCGCGCGGTGGTGACTTGCGGCTGCAGGTCGATGCGGGGGCGCTCGAGGTGGCCGATGTCGCACTCGGCGAGTCGATCGCGGTGTCCGGCGTGTGCCTGACCGTGGTGGCCTGCGACGCGACGCGGCTGGCTTTCGACGTGTCCAGCCAAACGTTGGCGCTGACCACCCTGGACGGACTGGCGATCGGCGCGCCGGTCAACCTGGAACGTGCGCTGTTGCCGACCGATCGCCTCGGTGGCCATTTCGTGTCCGGGCATGTCGATGGCCGCGCGCAAGTGGTCGAGATCGTCGCCGACGCACGCTCGCAACGCTGGCGCTTCGCCGCGCCGCGCGCGCTGCTGCGTTTCGTCGCGACCAAGGGATCGGCCTGCGTGGACGGCACCAGCCTGACCGTGAACGCGGTGGATGCACACGGCTTCGAGGTGAACCTGATCCCGCACACGCTGGCGCACACCGCGTTCGGCGCGCTGAAGGTCGGCGCGGAAGTGAACCTGGAGGTCGATCTGCTTGCCCGCCACCTGGAACGGCTGCTGCAGGCAGACCGCAATTGAATCCGCACCGCATCCACGGACACCCATGAGCTTCCACAGCATCCCCGAACTGTTGTCCGACATCGCCGCCGGCAAGATGGTGGTGGTGGTGGACGACGAGGACCGCGAGAACGAGGGCGACCTGATCATGGCCGCCGAGTTGGTGCGGCCGAGCGACATCAATTTCATGGTCACCCACGCGCGCGGGCTGGTGTGCCTGGCGCTGACCGGCGAGCGCTGCCACCAGCTTGCGCTGCCGCCGATGGTCAGCGCCAACACCTCCCAGCACCACACCAATTTCACCGTCTCGATCGAGGCCGCGCAGGGCGTGACCACGGGCATTTCCGCCTACGATCGCGCCCACACCATCCGCACCGCGGTGGCCCCGGCGGCGCGCCCGGCGGACCTGGTGCAGCCGGGGCACATTTTCCCGCTGCAGGTCCAGCCCGGCGGCGTGCTCACCCGTGCCGGCCACACCGAGGCGGCCTCCGACCTGGCCCGGCTGGCCGGGCTGGAACCGGCCGGGGTGCTGGTGGAGATCCTCAACGCCGACGGTTCGATGGCGCGCCGGCCGCAACTGGAGACCTTCGCCGCCGAGCACGGCCTGAAGATGGGTTCGATCGAGGCCCTGATCCGCCACCGGCTGGCGACCGAACACACCATCGAGCGGGTGGACGAACGCCCGATCAGTACCCCGTTCGGGCCGTTCCGGCTGCTGTCCTACCGCGACCGCATGAGCCGCGCGATCCACTTTGCGCTGGTGTGTGGCGCCCCGAGTGCGGATGCCGCGACGCTGGTGCGCGTGCACGTCGGCAATCCGCTGGCTGACATGCTGCACTGGCAGCGCGCCGACTTCGGCATTCCCGTCACCGAGGCGCTGCGCGCGATCGCCCAGGCGGGCGCCGGCGTGCTGGTGGCATTGAGCGATCCGCAGACTCCGGAGGCGCTGCTGGCGCGGGTGATGCGCGATGCCGCGCCCGAAGCGTTGCCGGCGGCGGTCGAGTGGCGCCGCACCGGCGCCGGCGCGCAGATCCTGGCCGACCTCGGGCTGCGGCAATTGCGGGTGCTGGGTGCGCCGCGGCGGCAGGTGGGACTGGGTGGCTTCGGTCTGGAGGTCGTCGAGTACGTCGAGCTTCCGCCGGCGCGATAGACTGGTGGCCTCGCCGACGCTTCGACCCGGGTTGATGACGTGGGTGTGTCACCGTTCGTCCTCCTGAAGCCGCTGGCCGGGCGTGCCAGCCGGTTCGGCTGTCCTGCCCGTGCCGGCTGCAGCCACGGGAAGCGCTCCCCCATCACCTTACCAATCACTGTTTCCAGGACATCCATGAGCCACTACGAAGGCGAGCCACGTTCGGCACCTGGCGCCAGGTTCGCGATCCTCGTCACCCGCTGGAACCCGCGCATCGTCGATGCGCTGCTGGTGGGCGCGCGTCGTGCCTTCGCCGCGCATGGCGTGGACGAGGCCAGGCTGGACGTGGTGCGCGTGCCGGGGGCGTGGGAAATCCCGCAGGCGGCCGCACGCCTGGCCGCTGCGCACCGGCATGCCGGCATCGTCGCGCTGGGCTGCGTGGTGCGCGGCCAGACCCGCCACTACGAACACGTTGCCGACGAGTGCGCGCGCGGCCTGATGCGCGTGGCGCTGGACTCGGGCGTGCCGGTGGCCAACGGCGTGCTCGCGGTCGAACGCCACGAAGATGCGTTGGCCCGTGCCGGTGGCGGCCACGGCAACAAGGGCGAGGAGGCGGCGATGGTCGCGATCGAGATGTGCCACCTGTTCAGGCTGCTGCCATGACCCGTGCGCGCGAGGACGGCATCGATCCGGCAGCGCGCTCGCGCGCCCGCCGCCGCGCCCTGCAGGCGCTGTACGCCTGGCAGGTGGCGCGCGCGCCGGTCGAGCAGGTGATCGCCCAGTTCGAGCACGAGCAGGACATGGTGGTGGCCGACCTGGCCTACTTCGAGGATCTGGTGCGCGGTGTCGTCGCGCATGTGGGCGATCTCGATGCGCGCCTGGCGGCCTTCCTCGACCGCGGCGTGGAAGCGGTGGATCCGATTGAGCGCGCGATCGTGCGGATCGCCGCCTACGAGCTGCTGCACCGTCCCGACGTGCCGTTCCGGGTGGTGCTCAACGAAGCGGTCGAGTCGGCCAAGCGCTTCGGTTCCGACCACGGCCACACCTACGTCAACGGCGTGCTCGACAAGGCCGCCGCGAGCTGGCGCGCGCCCGAGGCCGCGTCCGCGCGCCCGCGCTGAATGGGTGGTCCGGCGCTTGCCGAGTTCGACCTGATCGCGCGCATCCGCGCGCGCGCGACGTCCCGCCAGGACGTGCTGCTGGGGATCGGCGACGACGCGGCGATCCTGCGCGTCCCGCCCGCGCACGATCTCGTGGTCAGCACCGACACCCTCAACGCCGGTGTGCACTTTCCGCTGGACACGGCAGCGGCCGACATCGGCTGGAAGGCGCTGGCGGTCAACCTGTCCGACCTGGCGGCGATGGCTGCGCAGCCGGCGTGGTGCACACTCAACCTGACCCTGCCGGCGGCGGACGCCGATTGGCTCGATGCCTTCCTGGATGGCTTCCTCGACCTGGCGGGCCGGCATCGGGTGGCGCTGGTGGGCGGGGACACCACCCGCGGCCCGCTGTCGGTGAGCGTCACCGCGCATGGGTTCGCACCGCCGGACACGGCACTGCGCCGTGGCGGTGCGCAGGCCGGCGACGAGATCTGGGTCAGCGGCACCCTCGGCGATGCTGCCGCCGGGCTGGTGCTCTTGAGGGCCTCTCCGACCGAGGCCGGGGCGGAGGTGAGGGAGGCTCCGCAGCATCCGTTCCACGGCCTCATCCAGCGGCTGCACCGTCCCGAACCCCGCGTCGGGCTCGGCCTGTCCCTGCGCGGCATCGCCAGTGCCTGCATCGACGTGTCCGATGGCCTGCTGGCTGACCTCGGCCACATCATCGAAAGCGGTGGCCTGGGCGCGCAGGTCGAACCGTCCCTCCTGCCGACCTCGCCCGCGCTTTGCGCTGTCTTCGACCCGCCCTGCCGCCAGCGCTTCCAGCTTGCCGGCGGCGACGACTACGAGCTGTGCTTCACCGCCGCGCCGGAACGCGCCGAGGAGGTCCTTGCCGCCGCCACCCGCGCCGGCGTGACCGTGACCCGCATCGGGCGCATCACCGTCGAACCCGGCCTGTACCTGCGCGATCCGGCGGGTGCGCTGACCGCCGTCGAGCCCCGCGGCTACCGCCACTTCGATCCGATCAAGGCGGCCGCCGCGCGCGCATGAACACACGCTCGCCGTTGTCAGCCGCCAGCATCCTGCGGCATCCGCTCGGCTGGATCGCCAGCGGGTTCGGCAGCGGGCTGTCGCCACGCGCACCCGGCACCGTCGGCAGCGCCGTCGCCTTGCTGCCGTGGTGGCTGTGGCTGCGGGATATTCCGCTGCCGCATTACGTCGCGGCGCTCGCGGCGGCTTTCCTGCTCGGGGTCTGGGCATCGCAGTGGGTGGTGCGCCGCAGCGGCGTCGGCGACCCGCAAGTGGTGGTGTGGGACGAGTTCGTCGGGGTGTGGATCGCGTTGATCGCCGCGCCCGCCGGTTGGCCCTGGATGCTTGCCGGGTTCGCGGCTTTTCGCCTGTTCGACATCTGGAAGCCGTGGCCGGTGCGCTGGGCCGACCGTCGCCTCCACGGCGGGCTGGGGGTGATGCTGGATGACGTCATCGCCGGTGCGTACGCGCTGGTCGTGCTGCAGGCCGCGAAGGTGCTGCTGCCGCCTTGACCGGCGTGCCCGCAGGCTCGGCGAATGCCGCCGCCACCCGTTCGCGCAGCACCGGCAGGGTGTCCTGCTCGAACCACGGATTGCGCCGCAGCCACATCTGGTTGCGCGGGCTCGGGTGCGGCAGCGGCAAATAGCGCGGCAGGTAGTCGGCGGCCGCGTGCACCGTGGCGGTGAGGGTCGGCTTGCGGCTGGCGCCAAGGTAGGCGGCCTGCGCGTACTGGCCGACCAGCAGCACCAGCCGTACCTCGGGCAGCAGCGGCAGCAACTGCGGATGCCAGGTCGGCGCGCATTCCGGGCGCGGCGGCGCGTCGCCACCACCGGCTCGGCCCGGATAGCAGAACCCCATCGGCACGATGGCCACCCGGTTCTCGTCGTAGAACGTCTCCCGGTCCATGCCCAGCCAGTCGCGCAGGCGCTGGCCGCTGGCATCGTTCCACGGGATGCCGGTGGCGTGGACCTTGGTGCCGGGGGCCTGGCCGACGATCAGCAGCCGCGCGCTGGCGCCGGCGCGCACCACCGGATTCGGGCCCAGTGGCAGGTGCGCCTCGCACAGGCGGCAGGCGCGTATGCGCACGAGCAGCGTTTCAAGCTTCATCGCACGCCCGTTGCAGCCTCGCCTGGATCGCGCACTTCATGGCAGCAGCTTGCCCGGATTGAAGATGCCGTGCGGATCGAACTGGGCCTTGACCGCGCGCATCAGTGCAAGGGTCGGCGGCGACAGCGCCTGGGCCATGAACTCGCGCTTGGCCACGCCGATGCCGTGTTCGCCGGACAACTGGCCATCCAGCGCCAGCACCGCCGCGAACAATGCGTGCATGCCGCGCGTGGCGCGCGCGGTCTGGTCGGCATCGGCGGGGTCGTAGAGGATGTTGACGTGCAGATTGCCGTTGCCGGCGTGGCCGAAGCTGAGCACCGGCAGGTCGATGTCGCGCGCGATCACGCCCACTTTCGCCACCAGCGCGGGGATGGCCGAGACCGGCACCACCACGTCCTCGTTGATCTTGCCGGGCGCGAGCGTGCGCAGCGCGGGCGAGAGCGCCTTGCGCGCGGCCCACAGCGCCTCGCGTGCGGCCTCGTCCGGCGCGGTGTCCAGGGCGATCAGGCCATCGCCGCGTGCGGCCGTCGTCAAGGCCCCAACCGCGAAATCCAGCATCGCCGCCGCGCCGTCGGCCTCGATCATCAACAGCGCGCCTGCCTCGGGGATGTCGGCACCGCCGACTTCGCGCGCCAGCTTCACGCAATCGGCGTCCATGAATTCCAGCATCGCCGGCGCCACCGGCTGCGCCATCAGCCGCGCCACCGCCGCGGCGGCCGCGTCCATGTCGCGATACAGCGCGCGCAGGCTGCGCCGCGCGTCCGGTTTGGGCAGCAGGCGCAAGGTGGCCTCGACGATCAGCCCGAGGGTGCCCTCGGAACCGACCAGGAAGCGGGTGAAGTCGTAGCCGCTGGCGCCCTTGGTGGTCGGCGCGCCGCTGCGGATGAGATCGCCGCGGCCATCCACGAAGGCCAGCGCCAGCACGTTGTCGCGGGTGGCGCCGTACTTGACTGCGCGCGGGCCGCCGGCATTGCAGGCCAGGTTGCCGCCGATGCTGCAGTACGGCGCGCTGGTGGGATCGGGCGGCCAGAAGAAACCATGCGTGCCTGCGGCCTCCTGCAGCACGCCGTTGAGCACGCCCGGTTCGACCACCGCGACCCGGTCGGCGGGACGAATGGCGAGAATGCGGTCCATGCGCTCGAAACTGACCACCACGCCGCCGGCGAACGGCACCGAGGCGCCGGTGGTGTTGGTGCCGCGGCCGCGGGCCACGATCGGCAGCCTGGCGCTGGCGCACACGCGCACCAGCTCCTGCACCTGGGTGACGGTGGTCGGCAGCGCCACCGCGTCGGGCATCGCGTGCCGACGCGAATTGTCGTAACCGTACACCGTGCACTGCGCCGGGTCGGTGAGCAATCCCTCGTCGCCCAGCACCTGGCGGAGCGCGGTGATGGCGTCGGCGGCGAGGCTTGGCATCGGCTTATGGTATGCCCGTGCGTGCGTGCTGCCGCTCACGCGGCGTCGAAGGCAGCGCGCAACCAGTGGATCTGCGGCTGCGCTGGCGCACCCTGGATCGCCACCACGTCGAACCGGCACGGCTCGCGCGCCAGCGCCGGATGGTCGGCGAGGAAGCACTGCGCCGCCAGCACCAGCTTGCGCTGCTTGCGGGCGTCCACCGACGGCGCACTGCCGCCGAAGGCGAACGTGTGGCGGTAGCGCACCTCGACGAACACGACCGTGGCGCCCTCGCGCATGACCAGGTCGAGCTCGCCGATGCGGTAACGCACGTTCGCCGCCAGCCAGCGCAGCCCGGCGGCTTCCAGGTAGGTCCGCGCAAGTGCCTCGAAGGCGGCACCGGTGCGATCCGTGCGCGGTAGCGGGGGAGGTCGCGGCAACGGCGCTGCGCGGGCTTCAGGGGTTGCCGGGAGCAGCCGGCTCCAGTTGCAGCGCATCGTCCTGCACCGCACGGCCGCGGCCGCCGGCGAACACCGCCCACGCGCTGTCGCGCACCACGTTGCCCAGGGGATCCAGGTGCAGCGTGCCGGTGGCACCTTCCACGCCGGCCTGCGGACTGACCGCCAGCGCCTCCATGTACGCCGCCAGCCGGAAGGCATCGGCACCGAAGGCGAACAGGCGCGCGCCGCCGCCGCGCGCGCTGGGCAACTTCGACCCGAGCGTGGCCGCGTCCGGCAAGCCGTTGACCGGATGCAGCAGCCAGGCCAAGTCGGGGTACTGGATGCCGTCCAGCGCCTGGTCCAGCCGCGCGTTGCCGCCGCCGGACAGGATCAGCGAGGTCGCCAGTCGCGGTACCGCGCGATAGCCATCGGCCGGCAACTGCGTGGCGAGCATGCGCGCGGCCGGTGCGCGCACGGCGATCACGATGGCGTCGTAGGCATCGCCGGCCTTGGCGAGGGTGTCCTTGAGGATCGGCCCGAAGTCCGGGCCGTTGCCGATGATCGCCGCTTCGGCGGTGACGGTTCCGCCTTGGCGCGCGTAGGCCTCGCGGAAGGCGGCCATGGCGCGGGTGGCATTGTCGTCGCGCGAGGCGAACACGATCGCCCTCTGCAAATGCTTGGCCAGCAGGCGCTGGGCCAGTGCCACGCCCTCATCCTCGGGGGCGAGCGAGAAGCTCGCGCTGCCGGGCGGTGGCGGCTGGCTGCCGCGGTTCAGGGCCAGGATCGGAACCGCGACGCTGGCCTGGGTAAACAGTGCCGCGACCTGGTCGCGGCCGAGCGGGCCGACCACGAAATCGCAGCCGTCGGCGACCGCCTTGCGATAGGCATCCACCGCCCCGCCAGCGCTTTCGGCGCTGTCGTAGGCGTGGATCTCCGGGCGCCGCCGCGTCTCGGCATACCACGCGGTCATGAAACCGTCACGCACCGCATCGCCCGCACGCGCCACCGACCCGCTGGTGGGCAGCAGCAGACCGATCTTCAAGGGCGGCCGGTAGCCGTCCTCGGCGGCCGGCGGACGCTCGGGGTGCAACGCGGCCATGCCGGCGCTCAGCGGGCGCGGCAATGGCAGGCCCCTGGCCATCAGCGCACGCGCGGCGAACGGATACAGCGGATGCCCCGCCGGCAGCGCGGCGGCGCCCTGGATCAGGCTGGCGTTGTCCAGCTCATGCAGCAACTTGCCCAGATGCTGGCGCACCGCCGCACTCTGGCGCGGCGCTTCCAGCGGCAACAACAGTGCCAGCGAAGTGGCCGCGCCGAAGCGGTCGCCGCGGGCTTCCAGTGCATTGCCGCGGGCCCGATGCCAGCGTACGGCCAGCTCGCGCGGCAGCACCGCGGGCGTGTTGGCCAGCGCGTCCGCGGCGGCGGCCGGCTGGCCATCGGCAATCGCGAACTCGGCGTGCAGCAGCCGGTAACGCAACGCGTCCTCGCCGCCCAGGCGGCGCGGCTCGACCAATGCGAAGTCGCGTCTTGCGGCAGCGCGGTCGCCGGCAAGCTGCCAGGCGTCGGCGGCACGTACGGCCAGCAGGCTGCGCATCGCGCCGTCCGCTTGGCCGAGCTGCGCCTCGTAGGCCTGCGCGGCCTGGCGCGCATGGCCGTGGTCGAGCAGCTGGCCGGCTGCCTGGACCTGCGGTGGCGGTGCCGAGACCCCGCCGGTGCTGGCGCAACCGACGAGCAAACCGACCAGCAGCCAGGGAAGGAGGCGTTTCATGCGCAAACCGTGCAATGTTGCCAGGACCTTGGAATCATACCTGCAGGCGCATCGCGCCGGTGGAGGACGCATGACCGCGGCAAGCGCCGGAACCTTGTTCGTGGTGGCCACCCCGATCGGCAATCTGGCTGATTTCTCGCCACGCGCGGTGGAAACCTTGCGCGAGGTGGCCGCGATCTGCTGCGAGGACACCCGCCACAGTCAGCCGCTGCTGGCCCAGCATGGCATCGCGCGGCCGCTGATCGCGCTGCACGAGCACAACGAGGGCCAGCTTGCCGATCGCCTGGTGGAGCGGATGCGCGCCGGCGAGAGCCTGGCGCTGATTTCGGACGCCGGAACCCCGTTGGTCAGCGATCCGGGCTACCGGCTGGTGCGCGCCGCGCGTGATGCTGGGCTGCGCGTGAGTCCGGTGCCGGGCGCCTGCGCGGCAATCGCCGCGCTGTCGGTGGCCGGGCTGCCCAGCGACCGCTTCTGCTTCGAGGGCTTCCTGCCGGCCAAGCCTGCCGCGCGTCGCGCCCGCCTGTTCGCGCTGGCGGGCGAGCCGCGCACGCTGGTCTTCTACGAGTCCGCCCATCGCATCCAGGAGATGCTCGCCGACGCCTGCGCGGCGTTCGGCCAGACGCGCAAGGCAGCGCTTGCCCGCGAGCTGACCAAGCTGTTCGAGACCGTGCTCGACGGCGATCTGGCCGCGCTGCACGCGCGCGTCCAGGCCGATCCCGACCAGCGCCGCGGCGAGTTCGTGGTGATCGTCACCGGGGCAGGCGATGAAGGCGATGCGAAGCTGGTCGAAGGCCGGCGGCTGTACGCCAAGCTCTGCGAGCACCTGCCGCCCTCGCAGGCGGCCAGGCTGGCCGCCGAGTTGAGCGGGGCATCGCGCAAGGCGCTGTACGGTGCAGAGGACAGAGGACAGACGACAGAGGACAGAGGGTAGTCAGTGGACGGTTGTCAGTAGTCGGTCGGGCGAGAGGGTGGCGCGATGGAGCTGCATCGACTGCCGACGGACTACTGCACGCCGTCTGTCCTCTGTCCTCTGTCCTCTGTATTCTGAGCACGGCGGAGCCGGCCAGACAGTCGCGTCATCCCTTGCGGATGCCGAGGAAAGTCCGGGCTCCACAGGGCACGGTGCCAGGTAACGCCTGGGCGGCGCAAGCCGACGGAAAGTGCAACAGAAAGATACCGCCGAACGGTCCTGCCGCTGCGGAGCACTTGTCGGACGCATGTCCGGCCAAGTGCCTCCGCACCGCCGCAAGGCGGAGGCAGGGCGCGTGGCAAGGGTGAAATGGTGCGGCAAGAGCGCACCGCGAGCCTGGCAACAGGCCGGCACGGCAAACCCCACCGGGAGCA
>CAZXGS010000003.1:0-120872 GCA_964640525.1 uncultured Gammaproteobacteria bacterium
TCCATGGCTCCATCCTCTCAAGGGTTGGAGCCTCCGGGAAAGCCGGGGCGGTTCAATGCGTCTGAGCAGCGACAATGCTCCCGGGCGACGCATTCCTGCGTGCCCGTCTTCCTTCGTGCCATTGGGCTCCCGTGCGCAAATTCCTTTTCGATGATCGCGGTCGCTTGCGCAATGGGTGGTGGGCACTTGCCTTCGTGGCATGTGTCGCCGCCACTTCCAAGGCCTATACGCCACTGAGTCATCGCTTGCAGGCGATGGGCGTCACCAAGGACTGGTTGCTGGCCGCCCCGGTCGCGATGGTGTTGCTGGCGACCTGGATCTGCACGCGACTGCGCGGCGAATCCCTGTCGAGCGTCGGCTTGCGGCTGGATCGGCGCTGGGCGCGCGAGATGGCCTGGGGTTGCGGCATCGGCTTTGCAGCCATGGCTGTCGTGGCGATCCTGCTGATCGGCGTGGGCGGCGTGCGGTTCGAACGCGATGCGGCCCGCAGCCTGAGCCATATGGCCTTCGGCGCCTACGCGTTCATGTCGGTGGCGCTGCTGGAGGAGCTGTTGTTTCGCGGCTTCGGGTTCCAGCGGCTGGTCGCGGGCCTTGGCGCTTGGCCGGCACTGATCTTGCTCGCCGCCTTGTTTGCGCTGGCCCATTGGGGCAATCCCGGCATGGCAGGCGGCACGAGAATCCTGGCCACGATCGACACCGCCGTCGCCGCCGTCTTCCTCGGTCTGGCTTATCTGCGAACGCGCAGCCTCGCGCTGCCGATCGGCTTGCACCTGGGCTGGAACTGGACCCAGGGCGCGCTGCTTGGATTCGGTGTCAGCGGCACGACGGTCGCCGGCTGGCTGCATCCGGTATTTGCACCGATGCCGACGTGGTTGACCGGCGGCGGCTTCGGCCCCGAGGGAAGCCTGATTGGCATCGTGGTCGACCTTATGACGCTGGCGGTCATCGCGAAATGGCCGGCAGCAAGGACGGAACCAGGAATCGTGGAGGACACGTCCACACAAGAATCGGCGCGGAGCGATACACCTGCGGAAGCAGCCATCTAGCGCATCGGCTGGGATGCAAGTCCCGGCATTGTTTTTCAGCATGCATGCGCTGGGTCTGAAGACCCAGCCTTCGCACTCGCAACAGTTCGCGCCCGACCGCACCATCGCGCGGCGATCCGTCTCGCCGCCACTTCGCGGGCGATGCGGGACTCACGGCAAGTCGCTCGGCCAGACCTCGCCGCGCCCGCGCCGTCGCCCTTGTCCTGGCGACTACGGCCCGGGACTCTTGGACATCCACTCTTTGCGCGCTGAAATTTCGGGTATCCCGAACATCACCGTCTGGCAATGCGGGTGCCCTTGCCCTCGCTTTCCGGGGGTTCGCAGCAAGCATTCGACCACAGGCTTGACAGTCCATATTTGGACTAGTCACACATGAGTCATGTGGCGCATCGAGGAGCATCGACAGGCGGACAAGGAGCTGTCGTCCGATCGCGTCCCGGTCGACATCCTCAAACGCTACGAGACATGGAAGGACATCGCCATGCTGTCCGGCCCGCAAGGGCTGCGCGTCATCAAGGGCTTCCACGACGAAGCGCTCTCGGGCGAATGGAAGGGCTTCCGCTCCTCGCGGCTCAACCAGCAGTGGCGGGTCGTCTACCAAGTCCTCGCCGACGCGCTGCTCGTCCGGGTCGTCCAGGTGACGCCCCATGACTATCAGAGATCCTGACATGCGCAACTACATTGCCGCCCGCAAACGCGTCGAGGTGTCGCCCGGCGAGTCCGTGCGCATCATTCGGGAGCTGCAGGGCCTGAGCCAGACCCAGCTCTCCGCGGCCTGCGGGATTCCGCAGACCACCATCTCCGGGATCGAAACCGGACGGATCAACCTCGGCGTCGAGCGCGCCAAGACACTGGCGAACGCCCTGCGCTGCCATCCGGCCGTGCTGGTCTTTCCGGGGTGGCAGATCGACACGGCGGCCTGAGAGTCGGCTTCGGCACCACGCATCGGAGAACCGGCTCGCCGTGGACATGCCATGCATCCCGGCAACGGCACGCAGCGCAAGCACCACCGCTGCCCGGTCGCCCCGCCATCTTGCACAAATCCTCCCGGCGGCGTAATCGTTGCACTCTCGGCCCGCGTCCATCGCGGGGACGGTCCTTCGTTCGACGCCATTCCAGGGGAACCGCATGCGCATTCTCGACCGCTCCATCTACCAGGGCCCGTCGCTGTACGCCCATTTCCCGGTGATCCGGCTGGAGCTGGACCTCGGCGAACTGGAGCGCTGGCCGACCGTCAAGCTCGGTCCTGCCTTCATCGACGGCTTGCTGGCGGCGTTGCCCGGGCTCAAGGAACACGGCTGTTCGTACCGCGAGCCGGGCGGCTTCGAGCGGCGCATGCGCGAAGGCGAAGGCACCTGGCTCGGGCACGTGCTCGAACACGTCGCCATCGAGCTGCAGAATGTGGCCGGCGACAACGTCACCTTCGGCAAGACCCGCTCGATCAGCGACGACCGCCCCGGCATCTACACCGTGGTCTATGAATACACCCAGCGCGAACAGGGCGTGGCCGCCGGCGAGTTGGCGATCAAGCTGTTGTGCTCGCTGCTGCCCGAGGCGATTCGCCCTGCCGACAGCGTGCCGGCGGACTGGGACTGGGCGCACGAGCGCGACGGTTTCATCCGCTACGCCCAGCGGCGTGCGCTCGGACCGTCCACTGCCTCGCTGGTCAAAGCCGCCGAGCAGCGCGGCATCCCGTGGCTGCGGATGAACGATCAATCGTTGGTCCAGCTCGGCCATGGCAAATACCAGCAACGGATCCAGGCCACGGTAACCGGCAAGACCCCGCACATCGCGGTGGAGCTGGCCAGCGACAAGGAGGAGACCAACAAGATCCTTGGCGCGCTCGGGCTGCCAGTGCCGCGGCAGGAGCTGGTGCAATCCGAGGAAGGCGCGGTGCGGGCCGCCCGGCGGTTGGGTGGACTCGTCGTGACCAAGCCGTACAACGGCAACCACGGCCGCGGCATCACCATCGGCATCTCCGGCGACGCGGCGGTACGCGAAGGCTTCAAGGCCGCGCACGAGCATTCGCGCTCGGTGATCGTGGAGACCTACATGGCCGGCGACGACCATCGCCTGCTGGTGGTCAATGGCGAACTGGTAGCCGCCACCCGCCGCACCCCCGGCCACGTGGTCGGCGATGGCACGCGCAACATCGCGCAACTGGTCGAGGTGGTGAATCAGGACCCGCGTCGCGGCGTCGGCCACGAGAAGGTGCTCACCCGGCTGGTGCTCGACGCGCAGGCGCAGATGATGATGGAGCGGGTGGGCTACAGCGCCGAGTCGATCCCCAAGGCCGATGAAGTGGTCTATCTGCGCTCGACCGCCAACCTGTCCACCGGCGGCACCGCCACCGATGTCACCGACATCATCCACCCCGATAACCGCGACATGGCGGTGCGCGCGATCCGCGCGATCGGGCTGGACGTGGGCGGCGTGGATTTCCTGTCCACCAACATCGCCGAGAGCTACAAGGCGATCGGCGGCGGCATCTGCGAGGTCAACGCCGCGCCCGGCTTCCGCATGCACGTTGCGCCCAGCGAAGGCACCCCGCGCGACGCCGCCGGGCCGGTGATCGACATGCTGTTCCCGCCGGGCACGCCCTCGCGCGTGCCGATCGCCGCGATCACCGGCACCAACGGCAAGACCACCACCGCGCGCATGCTCGCCCACATCGCCAAGATGGCCGGTTACACGCCGGGCCTGACCACCACCGACGGCGTCTATATCGACGGCCAACGCACCGTGGAAGGCGACATGACCGGCCCGGTGTCGGCGCGGATGGTGCTGGCCGACCCGCACATCGACATCGCGGTACTGGAAACCGCGCGCGGCGGCCTGCTGCGCGCCGGCATGGCGGTGCGCCACGTCGATGTCGGCGCGGTGCTCAACGTGCAGTCCGACCACCTGGGCATGAAAGGCATCGACACCCTGGAACAGCTCGCCGAGGTCAAGCGGATCGTGGTCGAGGTCGCCACCGAGTGCGCAGTGCTCAACGCCGACGACCCCAACGTGCTGAAGATGTCCGGCTATACCGACGCCAAGACGATCTGCTACGTCACCATGAACCCCGCGCACGCGCTGGTGCGCGAGCACATCCGCGCCGGCGGTCGCGCCTGCGCCCTGGAAGCGGGCGTCAACGGGCAGATGATCACCCTGTACGACAAGGGCAGCCACATCCCGCTGCTGTGGACCCACCTGATCCCGGCCACGCTGGAAGGCCGCGCCCTGCACAACGTTCACAACGCGATGACCGCCGCGTCGGTGGCGTATTCGCTGGGGATCAAGCTCGACGCCATCCGCCAGGGCTTGCGCACCTTCGACACCACATTCTTCCAAGCGCCCGGGCGGATGAACGTGTTCAACGAGCACCCGTTCAAGGTGCTGTTCGACTACGGCCACAACGCCCATGCGGTCGGGGTGATGGCCGACCTCGCGCAGCGGCTGGACGTGACTGGTCGGCGGATCGTGGTGGTCGCCGGCCCCGGTGATCGCCGCGACGAGGACCTGCGCGAGATCGCGCGCGCGGTGGCCGGCCGCTTCGACCACTACATCGTCCGCCGCGACGACGACATGCGCGGGCGCAAGCCCGGCGACGTGGTGACCATCATCGCCGGCGAACTGCTGGCGCACGGCGTGCGCGAGGAGCAGATCAGCCGGATCGAGGACGAGCAGGCCGCGATCGAGGCCGGCCTGAAGATGGCCCGCGCCGGGGACCTGCTGCTGGTGTTCGCCGACGCCCTGATCCGCTCGTGGAAGCAGATCATCAAGTTCCGCCCGGAAGGCGCGCCCGAACTGCCGCCGGCACGCGCGGCCGTGCCCGAGCCGCGGGTGGTCGCGCCGGTGGTCGAGGAAGCCATCCACGCCGCGATGGAAGGCATGGTGCGCGACGAGCGCGGGATCTCGATCGCGCGCGAGGGGGACGATTGAGTGGAGGTTGGGGACTGGGAGTTGGGGTTTGGTTTCGAGGTGCTGCGTGGATGAAGGACCGACGACCGCCCCGTTCACCGACTCGCGCCGACTGCTTGGTGCGAATCCGTACTTCGATGGCGTCGGCGCGGCGCTGGAAGCGACCGTCGCGCCGTTCTCCGCGGACTTGGTCGCGGCATGGCGCGCCCGTGTTGCACGCGCCCGCGCCGCGTTAGGCTGGACCGACGGCGCGATCTTTGCCCACCCGCACGCGGGCGGCGCCACTCTCGCTTTCGCCGCCCCGCTCGATCAATTGTTCGCCGCCACGGACGCCAACGAATGGGCGCTGGAAGCCGCGCTTTTATCCTTCTCCCTCCGGGGTGAGATGGCGCGCTTGCGAACCACAGGTTCGCGCGACATCGAACGCCTCCTCACGGGTGCGGAGGCCGGGGCGCGTAGCGAGGTGCCCGCAGGGCGGATGAGGGAAGACGCCGACAGCACCGAAATTCTTTCCAACAAGCACTTGCCCTTCGATTCCGACACCCTCGCTTTCATCCGCCACCTACGCCACGTCGCCACCGATGCCGAACACCTCGTCTGGGCATTCCTACGCGATCGCCGCCTCGATGGTCACAAGTTCCGCCGCCAGCATCCACTGGGGCCGTACGTGCTGGATTTCTACTGCCACGAATTAAAATTGGCCGTGGAATTGGATGGCGGACAGCACGGCGAGGCCGAGCAGCAGGCGCACGACGAACGGCGCGACGCGTTCGTCGCCAACCATGGTATCCGCACGCTGCGGTTCTGGAACCACGACGTGTTGGCGCGGACGGTGGGCGTGCTGGCGGAGATCTGGCGGGTGGCCAATGCGAGCATCCCGGAGCATGCCGCGAACGGACACGGCATTCCCTCATCCGCCCTGCGGGCACCTTCCCCCGAAGGGGGAAGGGAGCAAGCGCCAGGCGCTGACGCGCCACCTTCCCCCGGGGGAAGGGAGGACGCCGCGTGGCTGCATGCCCCCGGCTTCGCCGCGGCGTGGGACGAGGAAGCGGCGCTGCACACCTTGCGCGAACTGGCACGCAGCGAGGCCAACCCGGCCCTGCCGGCGTTGGCGCAGGCGGCGCACGAGCACCACGTCGCGCTGCTGATCGCCGACGAGGATGTCGCCCTCGGCGAAGGCAACGGCGCGCGCGTGTTCCCGCTCGACCCGTTGCCCGATCCGGAACGGATCCGCTGGGCCTCGTTGCACAACATCCCGGTCGCGCTGGTCACCGGCACCAACGGCAAGACCACCACCGTGCGCCTGCTCGCGGCGATGGCGCGCGCGCACGGCTGGAGCACCGGGCATTCGTGCACCGACGGGCTGTACGTCGATGGCCGCCCGATCGCCGCTGGCGACTACTCCGGTCCGGCCGGTGCGCGCGAGGTGTTGCGCCAGCCCGGCCTGCAGTGCGCGATCCTGGAGACCGCGCGCGGCGGCGTCCTGCGCCGCGGGCTGGCAATGCAGCACGCGCAGGCGGCGGTGGTCACCAACCTCAGCGCCGACCATTACGGCAGCTATGGCATCTACGGCCTGGATGATCTGGCGCGGGTCAAGCTGACCGTCGCCCGCGTGCTCGACGCCGGTGGCCTGCTGGTGCTCAACGCCGACGATCCGACCCTGCGCGCGCACGCCGGCGACGTGGACTGCACGATCGGCTGGTTCGCGCTCGACCACGACCACCCGCTGCTGGTCGCGCAGCGCGCCGCTGGTGGTGCCACCTGCGGTGTGCGTGACGGCCGCGCAGTGCTGGCCATCGGCGGCACGGTGCAGGACCTGGGCGCGGTCGCCGACATGCCACTGACGGTGCGTGGCGCGGCCCGATACAACATCGCCAACCTTCTCGCCGCAGCGCTCGCCGCCACCGCGCTGGGGATTCCGGCAGCCACCATCGCGGCAACCCTGGCGCGATTCGGCGCGGTCAACGCCGACAACCCCGGCCGCCTGCAACACTGGACGCTGGCCGGGGTCGAGGTCTGGATGGACTACGCCCACAACCCCGACGGCCTGCGCAACCTGCTGGAGGTGACCGGCGTGGCGGACCGCAGCGGCCGCTTCGGCCTGCTGCTCGGCCAGGCCGGCGACCGCAGCGACGCGGACTTGGGCGAGCTCGCACGCGTGGCGGCACACGGCAGACCCGACCGCGTGGTGCTCAAGGACATGCCGGGATTCCTGCGCGGTCGTGCGCCGGGCGAAGTCGCCTCGATCCTGCAACGAACCCTGCGCGATGCGGGCGTCGAGGATAGGTGCCTGGTTTTCGCCGAGGACGAGGAACCCGGCGTCCGCGAACTGCTCGACTGGGCGCAACCGCAGGACGTGCTCGTCCTGCCCGTCCACGGCAAGGCCGCGCGCGCCAAGGTGTCCAGTCTGCTCGACCGCCTGGCGGCGATGCACTGGATCCCGGGCCAGCCGTTGCCCTGAACAGAGGACAGAGGACAGAAGACAGAAGACAGAAAGGTAGTCTGATTGCAGTAGGCAGTAGGCAGTTGGCAGAAGGCACACAGCGCATCGAAATTCCTGATAAGTGTCGTGTCTCAGTAGCCGTTGAGGCTGAGACTGGCTTTGGCTCGTCATTCCCGCGTGCTTGTGGCGGGAGGCGCTTCACAACAGCCGAAGGCTGGTCATCCAGTGACTCACCTTGGTCATTTGTCTCACAAAGGCGCTGGATTGACCGCCTACGCCGTTGTGAAGCGCTTCCGCCTTCGCGGGAATGACGAACTGAGACTCGACGCTAATCAGGTCGAAATTTGCCGGGCACCCGCGACAGTCCACTGACTACTGACTACCATCTGTCCTCTGTCCTCTGTCCTCCTCCGATGCACGACCACCAGCGCCAGTTCCTCGAAGCCGCCCTGTCCCGTGACGCCCTGCGCTTCGGCCAGTTCACCCTCAAGTCCGGGCGCGTCAGCCCGTACTTCTTCAACGCCGGGCGTTTCGACAGCGGTGGCGCGATGGCGGCGCTGGGGCTGGCCTATGCGCAAACGCTGCTTGCCGCCAAGCTCGACTTCGACGTGCTGTTCGGCCCGGCCTACAAGGGCATTCCGCTGGCCACCGCCGTCGCCGTCGCACTGGCTGGGTTGGGCCGCGATGTGCCGCTGGCGTTCAACCGCAAGGAAGCCAAGGATCACGGCGAGGGCGGCAGCCTGATCGGGGCGGCGATGACCGGGCACCGGGTGCTGATCGTGGACGACGTGATCACCGCCGGCACCGCGATCCGCGAAGCCATCGCCATCATCCGTGGCGCCGGAGGCACGCCCTGCGGGGTGCTGATCGCGCTGGATCGCCAGGAACGCGCCGGCGAGGGTGGGTTGTCGGCGACCGAGGCGGTGCGCGAGGAGTTCGGCATCCCGGTGCTGGCGATCGCCGGACTGGACGAGTTGCTGCAACTGGCCGATGGCCGGCCCGCGCTGGCAACGCACCGCGACGCACTTTTGGCGTATCGTCGGCAATACGGAACCGGGACCTGAGCTCCCGGAAGCTCGGGAGGGTGTCATGAACCGTCAACATCGCGCCCTGCTGGCCACTTCGATGGTGCTGTTGGGCACCTCGTCGATGGCCATCGTCGCGCTGGCGCAAGATCAATCGCCCGCGCCACCCAAGCTGTACCGCTGGACCGGCCCCGACGGAAAGGTCCACTACGGCGACGACATCCCGCCGGATGCGCTGAATCAGGCACGCCAGGAGATCAGCAAGAACACCGGCATGGTGCTCAAGACCGTGGACCGGGCGCTCACCGCGGAAGAACGCGTGGCCGCCGATGCCAAGGCCGCCGCCGATGCCAAGGCCGCCATCGATGCGGCCAAGGCCAAGGAAAACGACCAGGTCCTGCTCAATTCCTATCCGACCGAGGCCGACCTGCAACGCGCATTCGACGATCGCACCAACATGCAGGCCACCGAAATCAAGTCCCTGCGCATGAACCTGGAGAGCCAGCAGATCAGCCTGGCCTCGTTCCTGTATGCCGCCTCGACGAAAGAACTTGCCAACAAGCCGGTGGACGACATGACCCTGGCCTCCATCACCAAGCTCCGCGGTTCGATCCTCGATCAACAGCAAGCACAGGTGGAGGCACAGGCGCGCATGGCCAGCCTCAAGGTCGAACGCACCACGACACTTGCGCGCTATCGTCAGTTGCGCAGCGCCGCTGCCGCGGCGCACTCCGAGTCGGCATCCACGCCCGCAGTCGCTCCGGCACCGCCCAAGGGTTGAGCGACCGGCCCGGCTCGCCGGGCACCGCCACGATCAGAGATCAGAACGGCAGCTTGAGATCCGGCTTGACCGCCAGCAGCTGCTCGCGGAATACGGCCTTGATCCGTTCCAGCGCCTCGTTCGAGTCTGCGTCGAAGCGCAGCACCAGCACCGGGGTGGTGTTTGAGGCGCGTACCAGGCCCCAGCCATCCGGCCAATCGGCACGCACGCCGTCGATGGTGGCCACGCGCGCGCCCTCGAACTTGGCCTGCTCGCGGAATTTTTCGATGAAGGCGTGGGACTGACCTTCCTCCAACGGCGCCTTGAGTTCCGGCGTGGAAAATCCCTTGGGCAACTCGGCGAACACCTCGTCGGCGGTTTCCGGGCGGGCGGCCAGGATCTCCAGCAGCCGCGCGGCGGCATAGATGCCATCGTCGAACCCGTACCAGCGCTCCTTGAAGAAGAAGTGGCCGCTCATCTCGCCGGCCAGTTCGGCGCCGGTCTCCTTCATCTTGGCCTTGATCAGCGAGTGCCCGGTCTTCCACATCAGCGGGCTGCCGCCGTGACCGAGGATGTGGCCCGCCAGGTGCCCGGTGCACTTGACGTCATACACGATGCACGCGCCCGGGTTGCGGCTGAGCACGTCCTCGGCGAACAGCATCAGCAGGCGATCAGGGAAGATGATCTCGCCAGCCGGGGTGACCACGCCCAGGCGGTCGCCATCGCCGTCGAAGGCCAGGCCGATGTCGGCGTTCAGGCGTTGCACCATCTGGATCGCGTCGGCGAGATTCTTCGGCTCGCTCGGATCGGGATGGTGGTTGGGGAAGCTGCCATCAACCTCGCAGAAGATCGGCGCCACCTCGGCGCCGATCGCCTCAAGGACTTCGGGCCCGATCAGGCCGGCCACGCCGTTGCCCGCATCCACCACCACCTTGAGCTTGCGCTCGAGCTGGATGTCGTCGGCGATCCGCTGCACGTAGTCGGCGGCGATTTCGCGCTGCTGCACGCCGCCCTGCACGTTGGCCTTGTACAGCCGGTTCTCGGCGATCCGCGCGTACAGGTCCTGGATGGCGTCGCCGGCCAGGGTGTCGCCGCCAAGCACGATCTTGAATCCGTTGTAGTCGGGTGGATTGTGGCTGCCGGTGACCGCCACGCACGAGCCGGTGCGCAGGTGATAGGCCCCGAAATAGCACAGCGGCGTCGCCGCCTGGCCGATGTCGGTGACCTCGCGGCCGGCCATGCGCAAGCCCTCGATCAAGGCGCCGGCCATGTCTGGACCGGACACGCGGCCGTCACGCCCGACCACGATGTCGCGCAGGCCCTGGTCCTGCATCACGCTGCCGATGGCCTGGCCAATCAGCCGCGCCACCCCGACATCCAGGCTGCTGCCGACCACGCCGCGGATGTCGTAGGCGCGGAAGATGTCGCGCGAGATCGCCACCGCCGCCGGCTTGGCGGATTCCTTGACCTGCACCGGCTTGGCTTCCGGCACCGACTCGGCCGCCATCGCCGAGGCCAGTGTCGCCGCCTGCTCCTCCGTAGCGGACGCGGCTCCGCCAGCCCACGCCTGCCCGAACTTCAGCAGGCCAATGCCGCCGCCGAGCAGCAGCGCCGCAAGCACGTAAGCCACCACCGGATCCAGCCCCAGCACGCTGTCGGCCTGGGCCGGGCTCGCGGCAACGATCTGGAAGCCACCATCACGCACGTCCAGGTTCGAGGACTTGCCGAGCAGGGCGATGTTCGCATCGCCCTGCGAGGCCACGGTGTAACCGTGGAAGGTCAGCGCGAGATAGCCGCCACCGCTGTGAGCATCATCCACCGCGGCCTTCAGGCCTGTAATGGGCAGGTCCACCAGTGCCAGCGCCTTGACCTCGCCGCCCTGCTTGACCGCGCCGGCAACCACCAGCCGCGGCTCACCGTTGACCCTGGCCACCCCCGCGCGGGTCACGCCATCGCGCAAGGTCGCGTTGAGCACCGCAAGGCGCCCGAATCCGAACCTGGCCGGATCCGCAAAGGCGTCCTTCAGGTCGGGGGCGAGGAAACTCACCGACTTGCCGTCGGCCCAGCGCTTGGTGAACGCGCGGGCGGCGGCATCCATGTCTCCGGAGGAAACCGCCGCGGCCACCGGTGCGGCCTGCGCGGCATGCTCGAAGTTGGAAATCAGATCCGCCAGCAGGGACGTTTCCGCCGCCTGCAGGCTCGTGCCCTCGCGTGCCACGGTCTGCTGTGCCCGCGCCGCGCCACCCATGCGCCAACCATCCCAGGCCACGAACAGCGCCAGCAAACACAGCACCGCCGCAATCGGCACGCGCAGTGCGCCGATGGCTGCCTTGACCTGCGCGGCAACGTCCTGCTTCTTGTCTTCGCCGTCGCCGGCGCGCGTCTTGCCCATCTTCATCCCCCCGGCTCAGATGGCGGCGTGGAATCGACATCGCAGCCGACCCCACATGCGTCAACCCACACCAGTATGGCCGAAACCGCCCGCGCCGCGCGCGCTGTCGGCAAACGCATCCACGATCTGCAGGCCAACCCGTACCACCGGCATGAACACCAATTGGGCGATGCGATCGCCCGCGGCCATCGTAAAGTCCGCGCTGCCGCGATTCCAGCCACTGACCAGCAGCGGTCCCTGATAATCGGCATCGATCAGGCCGACCAGGTTGCCGAGCACGAAGCCGTGCTTGTGGCCGAGGCCCGAGCGCGGCAGGATCACCGCGCACAGTTGCGGGTCGTCGATGTGGATGGCTATGCCGGTCGGGATCAGTGCCGTCTCGCCCGGGCGCAGGGTCAGCTCCCCTTCGATCATGGCGCGCAGATCCATTCCGGCCGAGCCGTCGGTCGCATAGGCCGGGAGCGGGAAATCGCGACCCAGGCGCGGATCGAGCACGCGCATCTGAACGTCGCGGATCATGCACTGGCGCCCTGCGCCGTCGCGGCAGCGTCGGCCGCGCGCGCAACCGGAAACCGATCCAGCAGCAGCTGCCACAACGCGCGCGCCAGTTCGACCTTGGGTGCCGGCCCCAGCGCGGCTTGCATCGGCCCGCCATCCCCCGCCCGCCAATGCAACTCGATGGCGTTGTCCGTGCTGTCGAACCCCGAACCGGCCACCCCGACCCGATTGGCCGCGATCGCGTCCACCCGCTTGCGCTGGAGTTTGTCGCGCGCCGCTCCGGCAAGTTCGCCGGTCTCGGCAGCGAAACCGACCACCAGCCTGGGACGCTGCGCGTGCGCGGCAACCGCGGCGAGGATGTCGGGCGTGCGCACCAGTTCCACCGTCAGGCCGCTGCTGCGGTCGTCGGCTGACTTCTTGATCTTGTCGGCCGTCAGGCGGGCCGGGGTGAAATCTGCCACCGCGGCGGCGCCGATGTAGATGTCCTGCGGCAGCGCGGCCAGCACGGCGGCGTGCATTTGCCGCGCGCCGCGCACGTCGATGCGGGTGACTCCGGCGGGCGTGGGCAGGCTCACCGGCCCGGCGACCAGGGTGACCTGTGCGCCCAGTTCGACGGCCGCCGCAGCGATCGCAAAGCCCATCCGACCCGAGCTGCGGTTGCCCAGATAGCGCACCGGATCGAGATCCTCGTACGTCGGCCCGGCACTGACCAGCACCCGCTGGCCGTTCAGCAGGCGGGCATCGGCGGTCGTGCACAGGCGGCGCAGCCACGCCACGATCGCCTCCGGCTCGCACAACCGTCCCGGCCCGAACTCGCCGCAGGCCTGCGCGCCCTCGTCCGGACCGACGACCCGTACCCCTCGCGCGACGAGCGCGGCAAGGTTGGCCTGCATCGCCGGGTGCAGCCACATCCGGTGGTTCATCGCCGGCGCCAGCAGCACCGGCGCGGTGGTGGCAAGGCACAGGGTGGTGAGCAGGTCGTCGGCGCGACCGTGCGCGAGGCGCGCGATCACGTCGGCGCTGGCCGGCGCAATCAACACCCTGGTCGCCCAGCGCGCCAGTTCGATGTGGCCCATCGCCGCCTCGGCCGCCGCGTCCCAAAGCGAATCGCGTACCGGCCGCCCGGACACCGCCTGCAGCGTCGCCGCACCGATGAAGTGCCCCGCCGCCGCGGTCATCACCACCTGAACCTGCGCGCCGGCCTCGCGCAGCCGCCGCACCAGTTCGGCCGCCTTGTAGGCGGCGATGCCTCCACTGACGCCCAACAGGATGCGTTCGTGCTCCAGGCCCGCGCTCACGTCGGAAAAATCCTACGGTGATTTCAGCCATCAGCTTACCCGTGATTGCGTGGCGCCGGACAGACGCGGGCGACGCCAGCGATCAAGCTGGGTTTCAGAGGACAGAGGACAGAGGACGGAGGACAGAGGACAGAAGGTATTCAGTGGTCAGTCTGCAGTGGAAGCGGCGGCGTCTTGCCCTGCCGGCTTTCGGAAGCGATCTGGCGACCGCCGCCCATTCTTCCGGTTTCCGCTGCCACCCACAGCATCGCGCCACCGAATTCCGCGCGACTACTGTCCACCGACCACCTTCTGCCCTCTGCCCTCTGCCCTCTGTCCTCCGTCCTCTGTCCCCTGCCCTCCGTCCCCGCAATGAAAATCAGCGACTGGCCCTCCGACGAACGTCCGCGCGAGCGCCTGCTGGCCCACGGCCCGCAGATCCTTTCCGACGCCGAATTGCTGGCGATCTTCCTCGGATCGGGCCTGCGCGGCAGCGACGCGGTGGCGTCGGCGCGGCAGTTGCTGGGCCGCTTCGGGTCGTTGCGCGGGCTGCTCGAACGCCCGACCGCTGACCTGCTCGCCGTGCCCGGGCTGGGCCCGGCGCGGGTGTGCGCACTCAAGGCAGCACTCGAACTGGGCAGCCGCAACCTTGCCGCCAATCTCGCGCGCGGCGAGGCGCTGACCGATCCGGCGCGCGCCGGCGAATACTTCGCACGGCGCCTGCGTGGCCTGCCGCACGAGGTGTTCGCCGGGCTGTTCCTGGACACCCGCCACCGCGCGATCGCCTTCGAGGAGCTGTTCCGCGGCACCATCGACGGCGCCGAGGTGTATCCGCGCGAGGTGCTCAAGCGCTGCATGGCACACAATGCCGCCGCGCTGATCGTCGGCCACAATCACCCTTCCGGCAGCAGCGAGCCTTCGGCGGCAGACCGCGCGGTGACCTTGCGCCTGCGCGATGCGCTGGCGATGGTCGAGATCCGCCTGCTCGACCACTTCGTGATCGGGGATGGCCCTCCGTGTTCGCTGGCCGCACGCGGTTGGATCTGAACGACCGGTCACGAGCCGGCGTGACCTTGGCGTGACCGACGGCGACACGCATATACTGCGGCCGCGGCATCCAGCCGCTGGCTTGGGGAGGCCGTCGAAGCCGCCGTGGTCTTGGGATTTGCCAGCCAGTTCCCGCCTGACGAGGTCGAGCGCATGCTGCCCGACGTCGCCAGTGCGCGTGGCCTGCTGCGGGACGGGCGCGCGGACGTGCTGGACTTCGTGCGCCGGCGCCGCGAGCGCCTGCTGGCGCATTTCGGGGCCAAGCACAGCGCCGTGATCGATCGTACCGCCGATGCCTTCGTGCTTGGCATCGCCCGGCTGGGCCGACGTCACGGCAGCCTTGGCGAGGACTTCCACGCCTACCACAACGAAGACCACGTGATGGAGCTGGCCTGGCGCCGGCTCAACGCGCTGGAGAGCCACCTCGGCCTGTCCGCGCTGCCGCTGGAGGACTGGATCACGCTGGCGTTGTTCGCGTCCTGCCACGACCTGCGCCAGCGCGAGGGCAGCGAGATGCCCGGCGCGGTCGGCGCCAACGAGGCCGCCAGCGTGGCCGAGGCAATGCGCCTGCTCGATGCCTGCGGCTTCGATCGCGAGCGCGACCGCGCGCTGTTCGTCGCGCTGGAGCTGGCGATCGCCGGCAGCACCTTCGCGCTGTTCGCGCGTCCGACCGAGAATCCCGCCGAAGCGGCGGTCGGTGGCGGCGCGCTGGCGCGCTACCTGCCCTCATGGCTGGATCAGGCCGTGCCGGGATGGCGCGGGGATCCGGACATCGAACACGGCCTGATCCTGGCCCGCATCGCCGCCGACCTGGACACCGCCAACGCCGGCGAGAGCTTCGCCGAGCTGGCCGACAGCGCCATCCGACTGTGCCGCGAGCGCGAAATGCGCGAGCGCCGCGACGTGAGCACGGAGGCCTCGGCGCAGCCTTGCCTGGGCTTCCTGAGCAACGGCCAGGAGCGCTTCTTCTTCGAACTGCATCACTTCTGCTCGCGCGAGGGCGAGCGCGTGTTCGGCGCCGGCAAGGCCGCCAACGCGCCGCGGGTGCGCGCGGTCAGCCAGGCGCTGCGCGAGCGGTTTGCGGCGCGGCCCGCTGCCAGCGGCATGGAAGTGATCGACGCCTACCGCCAGCTCGTCCGCCTGGCCGACGGATCCTGAAGGCACCGGAACGGCTTTCGTTCGCGCAAGCCGCTAAACTACGCGTCGGTTTCATCCGCTGGATCGTCCCACGTGAAAGACACCCTCCGCGCGCTGCTCTCGACCGCGATCGAGACCCTGCGCGCCTCCGGCACCGTGCCGGCCGACCTGGCCGTGCCCGCCATCGCGATCGACCGCACCAAGACCCGCGAGCACGGCGACTTCGCCAGCAACGTGGCGATGCTGCTGTCCAAGCCGGCAAAGCACATCCCGCGCTCGCTGGCGCAACGGATCGTCGCTGCACTGCCGGCCAGCGACGAGATTGCCAAGGTCGAGATCGCCGGGCCTGGCTTCATCAATTTCTTCCTCACCGATGCCGCCTGGCAGCGCCAGACCGCGCAGGTCCTCGCGCAAGGACAAGCCTACGGTCGCAGCACGACGGGCAAGGGCGTGCGCGCGGGCGTGGAGTACGTCTCGGCCAACCCCACCGGCCCGCTGCATGTCGGCCACGGCCGCGCCGCGGCGATCGGCGACACCATCGCACGCCTGCTTTCCGCCACCGGCTGGCAGGTGGTGCGCGAGTTCTACTACAACGACGCCGGCGCGCAGATCGACAACCTGGCCAAATCCGTGCAGGCGCGCTGCAAGGGCGTGTTCCCCGGCGATGCCGGCTGGCCGGAGGACGGCTACCGCGGCGACTACATCCTCGACATCGCCCGCAACTATCTGCTCGGCAAACCCGACAACGGCATCGCCTCGCCCACCCACGACCCCAACGACCTCGATGCGATCCGCCGCTACGCGGTGGCGGTCTTGCGCGCCGAGCAGAACGCCGACCTGGCCGCGTTCGGGGTCGGCTTCGACGTGTTCTTCCTGGAATCCTCGCTGTACGCCGACGGCAAGGTCGCCGAAACCGTGACGGCGCTGCAGGCCGGCGGCCACACTTACGAGGCCGACGGCGCGCTGTGGCTGCGCAGCACCGACTTCGGCGACGACAAGGACCGCGTCATGCGCAAGTCCGACGGCGCCTACACCTATTTCGTGCCCGACGTCGCCTACCATTTCAGCAAGTGGCAGCGCGGCTACGTGCGCGCGATCACCGAGCTGGGCGCCGACCACCACGGCACCCTGGCGCGGGTGAAGGCCGGCCTGCAGGCGCTTGGCAAGGGCATCCCGAAGGACTGGCCGCAGTACGTCCTGCACCAGATGGTGACGGTGATGCGTGGCGGCGAGGAGGTGAAGATCTCCAAGCGCGCCGGAAGCTACCTGACCTTGCGCGACCTGATCGACGAGGCTGGGCGCGATGCCACGCGCTGGTTCCTGGTCGCACGCAAGCCCGACTCGCAACTGGTGTTCGACATCGACCTGGCGCGTTCGAAAAGCAACGACAACCCGGTGTACTACGTGCAGTACGCGCACGCGCGGGTGTGCAGCCTGCTGCGCCAGTGCGCGGAAAAGGGTTTTTCCTGCGACCAGGCCAACGGCATCGCCCACCTGTCGCGGTTGACCGATGCCCACGAGGTGGCGCTGATGATCGAGATCTCGCGCTACCCGGAGGTCGTCGAGGCCGCCGCCGCGCAACTCGAACCGCAGGCGCTGGCGCAGTACCTGCGCGAACTGGCGCATGCCTTCCACACCTTCTACCACGCCCAGTCGGTGCTGGTGGCCGACGACGCAGCGCTGCGCGATGCGCGCCTGGCGCTGGCGGTGGCGGCGCGACAGGCGCTGGCCAACGGCCTGGACCTGATGGGCGTGGGCGCACCCGAGGCGATGTGACATGGCGGCCAAACGTGGCAAGAAACAGGCGCGACGCAAGGGCGAATCCAGCATTCCCGGTGTCGCCTGGCTGCTGACCGGGTTGCTGATCGGCGGCGCGGTGGCGGTCGGCGTGTGGATCAAGATGCCGCACGCGGTGGACGGCCTGGTGCCCAAACCCAACCCCGCGGCCAAACCGCCGGCAGCCAGCAGCAGCGCGCACGACGTACCCGAGGGCAACCCGCCGGCGGTCGCATCGGCCGCCGCCTCGCCCGCGGCGGTCGCGCCGAAAAAGCCCAAGTACGACTTCTACACCCTGCTGCCCGAGCGCGAAGTGGTCATCCCCGACGAGGAGTTGACCAAGCAGGTCAAGGCCGAGGCCGCGGCCAACCTCGCCGCGAAACAGCAGGCGGCGCTGGCCGCCGATGCGGCATCCGCCGACAAATCCACGCTCGCCGCCGCGTCCACCATCAACCCGCCGGCAAGCGCAAGCGCGGGCATCGAAAAGTCCAGCACACCCCCGGCAGCGACGACCGCCAGCGCGAATGCGATCGCAAGCACCGTCACGACCGCCGTCCCCGCCACGGCGCCGGCAGCCAGTGCGGTCACGGCCGCCATTCCGGTACCCGCCTCGCAACTGCGCAGCGGCCAATACCTGCTGCAGGCCGGCGCGTTCCGCAACGATCGCCAGGCCGACGACCTGAAAGCGCGCATCGCCATGCTCGGCCTGGTTGGTCGCGTGGAGACCGTGCAGACCGCGGCCGGCACCATGCATCGCGTGCGCCTGGGGCCGTACGCCAGCGCCAGTGCACTGGAGGCGGCCAAGCAGAAGCTCAGCGCCGGCGGTTTGCCGGCGGTGGCAATCCGGGTGAAATGATGCCTCGCCATCTGGCCGCGCCCGCGTTGCCAGGCGCTGGTTGATGGGAATGGCGACATCCGCCGGGGCTGCGTGCCTGGACAAACCCTGTTCGAGGAACCTGCGATGACGAGAACGGCATGGATCACCGGCGCGACATCCGGCTTCGGCCGTGCAGCGGCGCAACGCTTCGTCGAAGGCGGCTGGAAGGTGATCGCCAGTGGCCGACGCGCCGATCGCCTGACCGCATTGTGCGCAGACCTCGGCCGCGACCATGTGCACGCCTGCGCCTTCGACCTCCGCGACGAGGCGGCGATGCATGCCGCGATCGCCGACCTGCCCGAGGGTTTTCGCACCATCGACTTGCTGGTCAACAACGCCGGCCTCGCCCAGGGCACCGCACCGGCGCAGGCGGCCAGCCTGGATGACTGGCGCACCATGATCGACACCAACGTCACCGCGCTCATCACGCTCACCCGCACCTTGCTGCCGACACTGATCGCGCAGCGCGGCGCGATCGTCAACGTCAGTTCCACCGCGGCGAACTATCCCTACCCCGGCGGCAATGTGTACGGCGGAACCAAGGCCTTCGTCAGTCAGTTCTCGCTGAACCTGCGCACCGACCTGCACGGCACCGGCGTGCGCGTGACCACGCTGGAACCGGGCATGGCGGAAACCGAATTCACCCTCGTGCGCACCCACGGCGACCAGGCCGCATCCGACAAGCTGTACGCCGGAGCGCATCCGATCACCGCCGACGACATCGCCGACACGCTCTGGTGGATCGCCAACCTGCCGCCGCACCTGAACATCAACCGGCTGGAGATGATGCCGACCAGCCAGTCGTTTGCGGGGTTCCAGATTCACCGCGAAGGCTAGCCCCTCACCCCTACCCCTCTCCCGCCGGGAGAGGGGAATTCTCACGCCAACGTCATCGCGATCAGACAGGAAGTTTGTCGCCGTTCCCTTCTCCCTTTGGGAGAAGGTGGCCGAAGGCCGGATGAGGGGAAACCGATTTCTATGCAGGCTTCACCGTCCTCTCCACGTTCGCCCCTCACCCCTTCCCCTCTCCCGATGGGAGAGGGGAAGCCTCACGCCAACGTCGTCGCATCCAGATAGGTATAGCCGGTCAAACCCTGCTCCAGCGCCGCGGACAGTTCGGCGGCGGTCGCTGGCGCAAGCCTGGCGGCGTCGATCTTTTTACGATACGCCGCGCGCAACTGCGCCAAGTCGTAGCCGACGTAATCGAGCATCACGTCCGAAGTGTCCCCACGTCGTGTGCGCTCGAACGTGTAGCCGTCATCGCCCAGCCGCACGTTCACCGCATCGGTGTCGCCGAACAGGTTGTGGATGTCGCCGAGGGTGTCCTGATACGCGCCGACCATGAAGAAGCCGAGCCGGTAGCTCTCGCCCTCGCGCAGGTCGTGCAGCGGCAGCGAGGAGTCGAGCGCGCCGTCATCGACGTATTGGTCGATGCGGCCATCGGAGTCGCAGGTCAGGTCGGCGATCACGCCGCGCCGCACGGGTTCCTCGTGCAGGCGCGCGATCGGCGCGATCGGGAACACCTGATCGATCGCCCACACGTCGGGCACCGACTCGAACACGCTGAAGTTGACGAAATACTTGTCCACCAGGCGTTCGTCGAGTTCGTCGAGCACGGCGCGGTGGCTCTTCTCCTCGTAGCTCAGGCGCGCGCGCACGGCGTGGGCGATGGCGTAGAACAGATCGTCGCAGCGCGCCCGCTGCGCCAGGCCGATCTGGCCCAGCGCGTACAACGCGGTGCCTTCGGCGTGGTGGTGCTGGGCTTCCTGGAAGACTTCCAATGCGGAGCGTTCGGGCAACTCGGCGTGCAACTCGCGCAGGTGGCGGATGACGTTGGGCTCGTCGGCATCCGCGTCCGGCACCGCGCCTTCCGGCGCGCGCTCGACCTCGGAGACGTTGGCGACCAGCACCGCGTGGTGCGCGGTCAGTGCACGGCCGGATTCGGTCAGCACCATGGGCGGAGGCAGTCCGTGCTCCGCGCAGGCCTCGGCCAAGGGCTGCACGATGTTCGCCGCGTACTGGTCCAGCCCGTAGTTGATCGAGCAGAAACTGCGCGAGCGGGTGCCCTCGTAGTCCACACCCAGCCCTCCGCCGACGTCCATGCAGCGGATCGGGCAACCCAGCGCGCTGACCTCGACGAAGTAGCGCGTGGCCTCGCGCATGCCGTTGGCGATGTCGCGCACGTTGGAGATCTGCGAGCCCATGTGGAAGTGCAGCAGTTGCAGGCTCTGGGTCAGCCCGGCCGCGCGCAGTTGTTCGACCAGGTCGATGAGCTGGCGCGGCGACAGGCCGAACTTGGCCTTGTCGCCGCCGGAGTTCTGCCATTTGCCCGCGCCCAGCGAGGCCAGCCGCATGCGCACGCCCAGGCCAGGTTCGACCTCCAGCGCCTTCGACTCGGCGATCACGTGCGCCAGCTCGGAGGGCTTTTCGATCACGATGAAGGTTTGCAGGCCCAGCTTGCGACCGATCAGGGCCAGGCGGATGTATTCGCGGTCCTTGTAACCATTGCACACGACCACGCTGCCAGGCTTGGCCAGCGCCAGCACGGCCATCAGCTCGGGCTTGGAACCTGCTTCCAGGCCGAAGCCCTCGCCACCCTGGCGCGCCAGCTCGCCGGCGACACCGTGGTGCTGGTTGACCTTGATCGGGTAGATCGCGGTGTAGCCGCCCGCATACTCGAAGTCGGCCATCGCACGCGCGAACGCACCCTGCAGGCGGCGCAGGCGGTCGCCGAGAATGTCGGAGAAGCGCAGCAGCAGCGGCAGCTTGAGGCCCTGCGCGAGCGCGCGATCGACCGCTTCGGGCAGCGGGATGCCGACGCCTTCGGTGCGGTGCGGCTTCACGATGACGCGACCGGCGGCGTCGATGTCGAAGTAGCCTTCGCCCCAGTGCGCGACGGAATACGTGCGGCGGGCGCGGTCGATGGTCCACTCGCTCATCGCGGCAGTTCCTCGGGGCAGGACGGTGCGGGGTGCGCATTGTAGCGCCGGGCGCGGCGGTGCACGGCGTGTGCGGATGCCGCATGAAGCGTTGGAAGCTGCCTTCCTTCGCCGGCTTGAATTGGATCGGAACATGGACGTAGGAGCGTGGTTCGACAGGCTCACCACGAACGGCTTTGCGGGGTGTCGATTGTGAGTCCAAGCAGCCGTTCGTGGTGAGCAGGATCGGTCGAGAACGAAGTTCGAGCCGATCCGTGTCGAACCACAAGATGCAAAACACCAGCACGGGATATCGCCAGGCATGGACTGGATTCGTGGCGCGAAAGCGTGGTTCGACAGGCTCACCACGAACGGCTTTGCGGGACGTCGGATGCAAGTCCATACAGCCGTTCGTGGTGAGCAGGATCGGTCGAGAACGAAGTTCGAGCCGATCCGATGCGAAGCCAAGAGCCGTTCGTGGTGAGCCTGTCGAACCACAGGATGCAAAACGCCAGATCATCCCATCGCTTACAATGCGCACCCCGTTTTCACCGTTGCGTTATCGCCATGCACGCATCCGCATCGACCTGGTTCCGCGAAGACTTCGAGCACACCGGCTCGTCGATCGGTTTTCGCATCGTGCGCAAGCTCGACGAGGTGCAATCGGCGTTCCAGAAGATCGAGATCTACCAGACCACCGACTGGGGCAACCTGATGGTGATCGACGGCGCGACGATGGTGACCACGCGCGACAATTTCTTCTACCACGAGATGATGGCGCACGCGCCGCTGTTTACCCATCCCGATCCGAAGGACGTGGTCATCATCGGCGGCGGTGACTGCGGCACCTTGCGCGAGGTGCTCCGCCACCCCGGCGTACGCAGCGCGGTGCAGTGCGACATCGACGAGCAGGTCACGCGCATGTCGGAGAAATACTTTCCCGAGCTGTGCGAGTCCAACGCCGACCCGCGCGCGACGGTGATGTTCGACGACGGCATCGCCTTCATGGCCAATGCCGCGCCGGAAAGTCTCGACGTGATCGTGGTCGATTCCACCGACCCGGTCGGCCCGGCCGAGGGCCTGTTCAACCGCGCGTTCTACGCCAACTGCCGCAAGGCGCTGCGTCCGGATGGCCTGCTGGTGCAGCAGAGCGAGAGCCCGCTGGCGCTGCTGCACCTGATCCTGGACATGCGCGCGGCGATGCACGCTGCCGGCTTCGCCAATTTCGCGGTGCTGCCGTTCCCGCAGCCGTGTTATCCGACCGGCTGGTGGAGCTGCACGATCGCCAGCAAGCAACCGCGCGACCTGTCGGTGTTCCGCAAGGCCGATGCCGCGGCGAAATCCTTTGCGACCCGGTACTACACGGCCGGCATCCACGAGGGCGCGCTGGCGACGCCGCCGTTCGTGGCCGATGCCTTGCGCGGATGACGGCTACTCGTCGGACCGCGACTCGTCACCCCCGCGCAGGCGCCGCATCGCCAGCCGGATCGCCGCGAACTGGCGGGCGACGTTGCGGCACATCCCGCACAGGGTCAGGTGCAGCTTCAGCTTGAGCGCATCGGCGCGGCGCAGCGGCATGTCCTCGCGCCTGGACAGCAGTACCGAGGCACGCCGGCAACTGATCATCACCGCGCCATCGCCCTCGTCGTGTTCCTGCGTGCTCATGCGCGCGCCCCCGCGGGCGCGAAGCCGCCTTTTTCCAGACATGTCCGCAGCATGACCCTGGCCCTGTAGAGCTGCACCCAGACGTTGGACTCGGTCAGACCCAGATCCTTGCAGAGTTCCTTCGTGTCGCTGCCGAACACCTCGCGCAGCACGAACACCTGGGCGATCCGCTGCGGCAGCTTCTCCACGCACCGTTTCACCGCGGCGAGGAAGGCATCCTGCGCGCACAGTTGTTCGGGCCCCGGGGTCGGCGAGGGAACCTGCGCCCAGTGGCCGCCGGAATCAAACAGCGGCTCGAAGTCCTCGTCCACGCCCGGCCCTTGCACCAATGGCTGTTCGCGCCACTGCCGGCGCAGATGATCGACGATGCGGTTCTTCAGAATCGTGGTCAGCCAGGTGCGCAGCGCGCTGTCGCCGCGAAACGACGCATGGTGCTCGACTGCCTGGGCGATGGTTTCGGAAACCATGTCCTCGGCCAGGTGTTCGTCGCGCAATTGCAGGCGCGCGATCTTCATCAGGTAGCCGCGCTGCGCGGCGAGCTGGTTGAGGTCGAGCGGCGCGGTGGCGACGGGCTTGGCCATGCAGGCGGGGTCAGGAGCTGAATCTGGATCTGGATCTGGATCTGGACGCTGATTGTCCACGCGCGTGGCGCTGCGGACAAACCGGCGCGTACCGGTGCGGGGCCGCTCCGGCTCGCACGGCCGCGGTCATGCTACCGTGCGGCGCGGCAAGCTCGGGCTTCGCGTGCCGAGGCGAGGACGTCGCTGTAAGGACTTTCCGACCCGCGCGTCCCACGCCTGCTGGCCGGCAAGCGCTCTCGATGACCGCACCGGTGCGGCAAGCGTCAGACCACAAACCCATGACCCCTCCAGGAGCCATCCATGAACACCCGCCACGCCCTCATCCTCGCCGCCACCGCCAGCCTGTTCGCCGTATCCACCTCCGCGCTCGCCGCCGACAAGGGCCATGCCGATCAGGAAAAGTGCTACGGCGTCGCCAAGGCCGGGCACAACGACTGCGCCTCCAAGTCCGGCAGCCATGCCTGCGCCGGACAGTCCAAGAAGGACAACGACCCGGGCGACTTCAAGCTGGTCGCCAAGGGCACCTGCAAGACCATGGGCGGCATGCTGGCGCCGCCGAAGAAGTAAAGCGGCGCACTCCCCGTGGCGACCTGCCGTGCGCTGGCCTGCATCCATGCGCGCGGCGTCGCCGCGTGGAGACACCCCATTCATGACGGAACGGCCGTGGCAGTGCCCGCGGCCGTCTCCCCGAAAGCGTCACGACCTTGCCCATGAAGCCCGTCGGCACCGGCATCGGCCTGCGCACGCCGCACTACCGCGACCTGCTCGCCCGCCCGCCGTGCGTGGGTTGGCTGGAAGCGCACACCGAGAACTACCTCGGCGAGGGTGGCTACGACCTGCACGTGCTGACGCGGCTGCGCGAGCGATATCCGATCAGCCTGCATGGCGTCGGGCTGGGGCTTGGTTCGGTACATGGCTTCGATGCGACGCACCTGCAGCGCATCGCGGCGCTGGTGGATCGGATCGAGCCGGCGCTGGTTTCCGAGCACCTGTGCTGGGGCGCGGTCGCCGACCGCGCACTCAACGACCTGCTGCCGCTGCCACTGACCGAGGAGTCCCTCGATCTGATGGGTTCGCGCGTCGCGCGCATGCAGGACGTGCTGCGGCGACAAGTGCTGGTGGAAAACATCTCCAGCTACCTGCGGTTCGCCGAGGAGCCGCTGACCGAAGCGCATTACCTCAACGAGCTGGCGCGGCGCACCGGCTGCGGACTGCTGCTGGACGTCAACAACCTGTACGTCAACCAGTGCAACCACGGCGTTGACGCGGCGACGATCATCGACGCCATCCAGCCCGGCCACGTCGGCCAGATCCACCTCGCCGGCCACCTCGTCACCGAGCTTGCGGTCATCGACCACCACGGCGATCGCGTCGTTGATGCGGTGTGGGCGCTGTACCGGCGTGCGCTGCGCCGCTTCGGCGACTTGCCGACCCTGGTCGAATGGGACACCGAGGTACCGGCGCTGGACGTGCTGCTGGACGAAGCCGCGCGCGCTCAGGCCGTCCGACGCGAGGCGAATCCGAGGGCAACCGATGCCGCTTGAGGATCTGCAACGCGATTTCGCCGCCGCGCTGGCCAGCCACGCCAACGTGCCCGCGCTGCGGCCCTGGCTGGACACGACGGACCCCCGCACCGACGAGCGGATCGCGCTGTACCGCGGCAACCTCGTCGGGGCCTGGCAGAAGGCGCTGTCCAACACGTACCCGGTGCTGCGCGCCATCGTCGGCGCGGAGTTCTTCGACGCCATGGCACGTGCCTACGGCTTGGCACATCCTGGCAGCAGCGGCGACCTCAACCGGTTCGGTGGCGAGATGTCTGCCTTCGTCGGCGCCTTCGAACCCGCCCGCGCCCTGCCCTATCTTCCCGACGTGGCCGCACTGGAATGGCAGGTCCACCGCGCCCACTTCGCGGCCGACGCCGAGCCACTCCCGCGCCAGCGCCTTGCCGCGCTGCTGCCGCACGACTTGCTGGCAACGCGCTTCGACCTGCATCCGGCGTGCGCGTGGATCGCGTCCACGCACCCGCTGGCAACGATCTGGCGCGCGCATCAGCCCGAGCCGCTGTGCGCATTGCCGAACCTGCCCGCCGCCGGCGAGATCGCGCTGGTGGTGCGACCGCGGTGGAAGGTCGAAGTCGAGGTCGCCTCATCCGCGGAGATCGCGGCGCTGGCGCTGCTGCGCGAGGGCCGACCGTTGCAGGACGCCATCGAGGTGGCGCTGCACGTCGCGCCGTCCTTCGACCTGCCGCGCACGCTTGTGCGCTGGCTGGACCTGGGCGTGATCACGCGCATGCACACGCCGCCGGACGCCTGAACAGCCGGCAATGCCCACAGCAAATGCAGCCGCAGCGATGGCAGCCGCGGGATCGCTGCCGTGCCGACGCGCCGGCGCCGGCATGCCCTGGCGCTCAGAGCCTGTGAAAAAATTCGAACGCCGTCACGAGGGCGCCGCAGGTGGGCGAGTTTTTTACAGACTCTCAGCCCTCGCGCAGGTAATCGTGCAGCACGCGGCCGTAGGGCAAGGTCAGGTCGGCGACGAAATGCAGGCCGCCGATGACCCGCCGCACCGGCAGGTCCGCGACCGGCGCATTGACGTGCGGAATCAGGTGCAGGCGCGCCGGGCTGGCCCACGCGCCCTTGATCCGTATCTGGGTCAGGTTGTAGGCGACCAGTTGCGCGATCGCCGGGCTGCCGTCCACATCCGGGATCAGCTTGAGGTTGACCGTGGTCTTGCCAAGCTTGTCCTCGATGGCCTTGAAGTCCCCCGCCCGCTCTTCCTCGGGGCACAGGTCCAGATTGCGGTGCTTGTAGGCCATGGTGGCGATCGCCACCGGCTGGCCGGCGTACTCCAGCCGGCCGGTCAGGGTGTCGTGGACGATGCCGAACTGCAGCTTCGCCAGCTTCTTGGGAAAGCCCCAGATTTCGCGCCCAGCGGCGATCGGCGGATCGCAGTCCAGGTACATCTGGGCGGTAAAGTTGACGTGTTCGCCGCGGTAGGTCGCCGGGATCACCACGCCCGATTCGGTGTAGTCGCCGAAGCCGCTGGAATCGGGCATGCGGATGAACTCGTACACCACGGTGTTGGAGCCGTCCGGTTCCAGCGGCTCGGGCAGCGCCTCGCGGATCGCGGCCGGGTCGGACTCGTAGGTGACGATGAAGTATTCGCGGTCGATGAAGCGGTACGGCCCACGCGGATAGGCGGGGCTGGCCGCCGGCATCGAGGCGGTGGCGAGGATCTGGTCGCGGTTCATGCGTGTCTCCGGGAGGGTCAGAGGAATTCGGCTTGCAGGTCCACCGACGAGCGCACGCCGACATCGGCGTAGTGCTCGCGCAGCCAGCGGGTGGCGACCTGCGCCCCGCTGGTCTTGAGTTCGCACAGGAACTCCCAGTCCGGGTTGAGCTTGGAGGCGACCGAGTGGGTGGCCATCAGCTCATCGGAGCGGATCGAGTGGATCAGCATGTGCTTCATGTCGGAACGGTGGATCTTGCCTTGGTCGATCAGCTTGGTGACGAAGGCGATCGCGCGCATCTCGCGCATCAGCGAGGAGTTGAAGCTGATCTCGTTGATGCGGTTGAGGATGTCCGGTGCGGTCTTGGGCACGCCGCGGCGCACGATCGGGTTGATGTGGACGATTACCACGTCGTGGCTGGGCGAGTTGTAGATCAGCGGGAAGATCGCCGGATTGCCGATGTAGCCGCCGTCCCAGAAGTGTTCGCCTTCGACTTCCACGGTCTGGAACAGGATCGGCAGGCAGGCCGAGGCGAGCACCTTCTCCACGGTCAGCTCGGCGCGGGTGAAGATCCGCGGCTTGCCGGTCTCGACATTGGTGGCGCACAGGTTCACGCCAAGCCCGGCGGTGGCGCGCAGTTTTTCGAAGTCCACATGGCCTTCGAGCACCGTGCGCAGCGGATTGAAGTTGAACGGGTTGAGCTCGTAGGGCGAGAACAGCCGGGTCATCGTATCGAAGGCCCAGTAGGCCGGCGACATCTCCACCGGCAGTTCGTGACCGAACGGACCGCGCAGCGGTTGCACCGGCGACCACAGCTTGCCGGCGTCGGCGATCGCCTGCCAGAACGCGGTCAGGCGCTCGCGCGCGTGTTCGTGGTCGCCGTCGGTGAGGGCATCGGCCAGCACCACCGCGTTCATCGCTCCGGCACTGGTGGCGCTGACCGCGTCGAAGCCGAGCCGACCGTCGGCGAGCAGGGCGTCCAGCGCGCCCCAGGCGAACGCACCGTGCGCGCCGCCGCCCTGCAGGGCGAGGTTGATGCGTTTGATTTCGCCGGCGGTCTTCGGCGGCGGTGCGGCCACGCGCGGTTGCGGGCGGGGCTTGGCGGTGCGGGCAGGCATGGGGTGCTCCACGTCGTGCGATGCAGGCAGGCGCAGTCGTTGCGCGCGCCCGCGGAAGGGTCATCAAGCCACGGCCCCGCGTGCGCGGCACGCGGGACGGGCGCGACGGCGATGGCTCAGTGTGCCGTCCAGCCACCGTCGATCGGGATCAGCGTGCCGGTGGTGGAGGCCGCCGCATCGCTGGCCAGATACACCGCCAGCCCGGCCACTTCCTCGACGGTCACGAAGCGCTTGGTCGGCTGCGCGGCCAGCAGCACGTCGTGCACGACCTGCTGTTCGGTGATGCCGCGCGCCTTGGCGGTGTCGGGGATCTGCTTTTCGACCAGCGGGGTGAGCACGTAGCCGGGGCAGATGGCGTTGACGGTGATGCCCATCTCGGCCACTTCCAGCGCCACCGTCTTGGTCAGCCCGGCGATGCCGTGCTTGGCGGCGACGTAGGCGCTCTTGAAGGGCGAAGCCACCAGCGCATGCGCCGAGGCCATGTTGATGATTCGCCCGGCCTTCTTCTGCTTCATCGCCGGCAGGGCCAGCCGGGTGGTGTGGAAGGCCGAGGACAGGTTGATCGCGATGATCGCGTCCCACTTGGCCAGCGGGAATTCGTCGATCGGCGCCACGTACTGGATGCCGGCGTTGTTGACCAGGATGTCGATGCAGCCGAACTCGGCCAGCGCCGTCTTCATCATCGCCTCGATCGACTCGGCCTTGCTCATGTCGGCGCCGTCGTAGCGGACCTTGACCCCGAACTCGGACTCCAGCCCGGAACGCTCGCGTTCGATGTCGGCGGCATCACCGAAACCGTTGATGACCAGATTGGCGCCCTCCCGGGCGAACGCGCGGGCGATGCCCAGGCCGATGCCGCTGGTGGAGCCGGTGATCAGAGCAGTCTTGTTCTTGAACTGCATGCAGGAACCTCACGGGTTGGACGAAATGGATTGCGGGAAGGCAGGCGCCATCGCGCCGTGCATGAAAGGCTCGACGCGCAGGCCGCGCACGCTCACGGCGGTGACCGGATCACGGCAAACCCTCGACGCCGCCGCGAACCTGCCCGGCCGGCGCCATGCACGCGCACATGACTCCCATACGGTGTCCAAGGCCGATTGCGGTCATGCGCCGCACGCCAGCACGAGAGCCCATGGTATCGGGCTGGTCGTTAACCCGGCGCTATGGGGCGCCAACGCGGCTGCGCACCACGTCGTCGAGATCGCGGACAAAGGCCTTGCCCTCGCCGATGCGCCGCGCCACGCCGGCACGACGCACGCGTAAGGATTCGCGCACTCCCGCGTCGATGCAGACCAACGACCTGATCGCTTCCAACGCGAACCTCAGGCGTCCCGCCCACGCCGAGGAATCCACCATGCCCACGCTCTACGCCATCCATCACTGGTTCACGTTCGCGCGCTTCGATCGCGGCGTGGCCGACTGGGCCGGCTCGGCCCTGTTGCTGTTCCTGCGTCTGTACGTGGGCTGGCAGTTCTTCAACGCCGGGCTGGTGAAGATCCACGACTGGAATGCGACGCTGGCACTGTTCCACGACGAGTACCACGTCCCGCTGCTGTCGCCGACCCTGGCCGCGTATCTGGGGGCGTTCGGCGAACTGACCTTTCCGGCCCTGCTGTTCATGGGCCTGGGCAGTCGCGCGGCGGCGCTGGGCCTGTTCGGCATGAACGCGATGGCGGTGATTTCCTACCCGGTGCTGTTCACCCTTGATTGCCCGGCGGCGATCAACGACCACAAATACTGGGCGATCGGCATCGCCACGATCTTCTGTTTCGGCGGTGGGCGGGCGTCGCTGGACCACCTGCTGCAGCGCCGCGGGATCGCGATGGCGGCGACTGCCTGATCGGCTGCGATGGTCGGCGGCACAACTCGGCGTGCCAGCGCGACGTTCGCGGGAATGATGGCTGCATCCTTTCCTGATGGCCCGAGCGCGCGCACGATTCGCGTGCCAGCGCGACGTTCGCGGGAATGATGGCTGCATCGCCACCGTGCTGTCCCATGGCTTGCCACGAAAGTTCAGCTTTCAGCCGCGTCCGGCGGATCCGTACGAATTCGGAAAGGACCGTCGCCAGAATCCTGTTCGATCAGGCTGTCGACCGAACCTAGTCGGACGTCTGCACGAATGTCCACCGACCTCTCACAAGGCAATAGACAAAGGCCGTTGACTCCGTTGCACCCACCATGGCACCCGAATGCCGACACGTCATCGAGCCGGGCCCCGCACCCGACCCGGTCCGCTGCAGGGCCTTGCTCCATGTGTAGGTTCCTGGCTTGGTCACGGCCACATATTGGCGCGCCCGAACATCCTCGGTTCCCGAGAAGATGGCGTGAAAGCGCCACCCCCGGCGCGTCGCGAGCGCAATCACCGCCAATCCAGTGGTACCTTTCCTTGCCGTGAGGCCAAGCACGAAGTCTTTCGGTCGGTTGCCGTCCAGGTCGGCTGCCGCAACGCCAAGCCACCCGGTTCCGCCTTGCTGGCGATCGTACGCGACGTCCTCCGCAAGATTGTCCGCAACGCGAGGCAGACGAAATTCCGGAAATTGCCGGTCGACCGCCTTCGCGAGCGATTGGGGCACTTGCGCCAGGCATGTGTCTGCAGCCAGTGCTGAACCCGACGCTGACGCCAACAGTGCAAGGGCTGTCAAGGCAAGCGCATGCAGTGACTTCCCTTGCTCCCCCTGTGATGCCTGGACATAGCCATCCCCCGAATGGTGCGGCGCGCCTCGCCCTGGGGAGCGCACCTGCCACGAACGAACACGCCTGATCAGGCTCCCATGATCCGCCGTCCCGATCACAGCGCATCCCCATCCAGCTCGCCGGTACGGATGCGCACCACCCGATCGAGGTCGTGGACGAAGATCTTGCCGTCGCCGATCTTGCCGGTGCCGGCGGCCTGCATGATCGCCTCGACCACGCGCTCGCTCATCTCGTCGGTGACCGCGACCTCCAGCTTGATCTTGGGCAGGAAGTCCACCACGTACTCGGCGCCGCGGTACAGCTCGGTATGGCCCTTCTGCCGCCCGAAGCCCTTGACCTCGGTGGCGGTGATGCCGTTGACGCCGGCCTCCGACAGCGCCTCGCGGACGTCGTCGAGCTTGAACGGCTTGATGATGGCCGTGACCATTTTCATGCGGGGCTCCGGGGCAGCGTCTGCACGCAGTGTAGCGGCTGCCGGCCGGCGCGAGCGGAGCGGCCGGCATGCACGCGGACCGCAGGTGTAGGAAAATTCCTACCCGCCAATGCGGCGGCGTCCGACTGCGCCGGGCGCGCATTGGCGGGACACTGGCGACCGGCCCACCCGAGGAACGCACCATGCTCGACATCAAGTCCATCGACGAACTCGCCCGCCGCGTCCACGAGGCGATCCCGTCCGGCCTGCGCGAAGCCGGCGGCGACTTGCAGCAGCACATCCGCGCCAGCCTGCAGGCCGGCTTGGGCAAGCTCGACCTGGTGACCCGCGAGGAATTCGACGTCCAGCGCGCGGTGCTGATGCGCACGCGGGAGAAGGTGGAACTGCTGGAGCGCATGGTCGAGGCGCTGGAAGCGCGGCTGGAAGCCCGGCACTGAAGCCACCGCGCGGCGGGTGGCTTCCGGCTGCAGGGAGGCCATCGCCCCTGCCGCGCCGGGCGCAGCCAACCGCGAACGTGCTCGCGCACCCCGCCTGCGGCGCCGGGACGGCAGTTCGGAAGCGCCGCCAGGATGCTTCCGCGCCGCCGCGCGAAAGCACCATTTACGCCCATTTTTGAAGCTGCCGATGACCCTCGCCCTCGTCCACAGCCGCGCCCGCGAAGGCGTCCACGCCCCCGCGGTGCGCGTTGAGGTGCATCTGTCCGGCGGGTTGCCGGCCACCACCATCGTCGGCCTGCCCGAGGCAGCCGTGCGCGAGAGCCGTGACCGCGTGCGGGCGGCGATCCAGAATGCGCAGTTCGAATTCCCGGCGCGACGCATCACCATCAACCTCGCACCGGCCGATCTACCCAAGGATGGCGCGCGCTTCGACCTGCCGATCGCGCTCGGCATCCTCGCTGCCAACGGCCAGGTTCCGCTCGAAGCCTTGGCGCACTGCGAGTTCCTCGGCGAGCTGGCGCTCACCGGCGAGCTGCGTGCGGTCGATGGCGTGCTGCCGGCGGCGATGGCGGCCAACGCCGATGGCCGCACCCTGTTCGTGCCGCAGGCCAACGGCGCCGAGGCCGCGCTGGTTGCGGGCGCCGACGCGCGCACCGCGCGAACCCTGCTGGAAATCTGCGCCCACCTGCACGGCCAGCGCTCGCTGCCCGAGGCCATCGCCGCAGCCGTGGTCGCACCGGCCGAAGAGCTCGACCTGGCCGACGTGCGTGGCCAGGCCCACGCGCGCCGCGCGCTGGAAGTTGCCGCCGCCGGCTTCCACCACCTGCTGTTGCTGGGCCCGCCAGGTTGCGGCAAGACCCTGCTCGCCGCGCGCCTGCCCGGCATCCTGCCGCCGATGACCGAGGCCGAAGCGCTGGAAACTGCCGCGATCGCCTCGGTCAGCGGTCGCGGCATCGATCCCGGACAATGGAAGCGCCGTCCGTGGCGTGCGCCGCACCACACCGCCAGCGCGGTCGCCCTGGTCGGCGGCGGTACCGAACCGCGTCCGGGCGAGATTTCACTGGCCCACAACGGCGTGTTGTTCCTGGATGAGCTGGCCGAATGGGATCGCTACAGCCTGGACGTGCTGCGCGAACCGCTGGAGTCCGGCCGCGTGTGCATCTCGCGCGCGGCGCGCCAGGCCGAGTTCCCGGCGCGCTTCCAACTGGTGGCGGCGATGAACCCCTGTCCCTGCGGCTGGGCCGGCGATCCTTCCGGCCGCTGCCGCTGCAGCGGCGAACAGGTGACGCGTTACCGCGCGCGATTGTCCGGCCCCTTGCTGGATCGCATCGACCTGCAGGTTTCCGTGACCCGGCTCGGCCACGGCGAACTGCGGCCCGATGCGCCGCCCGGCGAGGCCTCCGCGCAGGTCCGCGAGCGCGTGGCCCGCGCCCGCGACGTGCAGGCGCAACGCGCCGGCAAGCCCAACGCCCTGCTCGGGCAGCGCGAGACCGAGCGACTGTGCCGGCTGTCGCCGTCCGATCAGGCACTGCTCGAACGCGCCATCGACGCCCTGCAACTGTCCGCCCGCGCCACCCACCGCATCCTGCGCGTGGCGCGCACGATCGCCGACCTCGCCGGCAGCCCGACCATCACCACCGCGCACCTGACCGAGGCGATCGGCTATCGGCAACTGGACCGACGCGCGCGCCCGGCGGTCAGCGCGTGATGCTTCAGGCGTCTTGATGGCGGGTGGACCGCAGGGCGTGCGAGGCGACCGCCGCGTGACCGCAGCCGCATCCAGCCTCGACCGCATCGATTCGGATCGCCACCTGGCCGGACGCCGGCCGATCCGGACCCGCTGCTGCATGCCGCGAGCCCGAGTCCGCGACCGGGTACCCGCGCGTCAGGCTTGAGTTGGCTGCGCCGGGTGCAGGTGACGCATGCGATCGCGCACCGCGGCGACCAGCTTCTGCGGGCGGATCGGTTTGAACAGGAAGTCGTCCGCGCCGGCGTTGCTGGCTTCCACCTGCGAGTCCGGATCGCTCTCGCCGGACAGGAACACGATCGGCAGCCGCGCAAACACCGGATGGTTGCGGATCAGCATCGTCACCTCCACGCCGTTGGCGAAGGGCATGTGCAGGTCCATCAACACCAGGTCCGGGTGCAGCACGTCGAGGGTTTCGATCACGCGCGTGGGGTCATGCTCCACGTAGGCCTGCATGCCGGCCTTGGCCAGCACCGTCTGCGCGTAGAACGCATCGGCACGATTGTCCTCGACGATCAGCACGCGCACCGCCATCGCCGGCGGCGAGGCATGCAGGCCCAGCACGCGCTGCACGCAATCCTCCAGGTCGAAAGGCGGAATCAGCAGCAGGTCCACGCCCGCGCGATGGGCTTCCTTGCGAATTGCCAAGTCGGCCTGCGTCGCCATGGCGACCAACTGCACGTTCCGCCGCGGCCGGAAGCTTGCCTGCGCCTCGCGGCGCAGGTTGCCGACCACCTTCAGCATCGGCATGTGCGAGCTGTCCAGGAGAATGACGTGCGGCAACAGGAACAGCACGAGTTCGAACAGCTTGTCGAACGTCGCGGCGCGCTCGATCGCGTAGCCTTCCGCTTCCAGGCGCTGGTCGAAAGCCTGCGCGAAGGCGCTGTCGTCGCCGAGGTGGTAGATGCGGCGCAGCCCGGTTTCCACCTGCGTTTCCGCTTCATCCGGCTCGAACATGCCGGCCGGCTCCGCACGCACGGTGCCTCCGGCAGGCATCGGCGGCAGGCCAGCGGCTGCACCAGCCGGCGCGGCAGCAGGCATCGGCTCGGGAACATGCGAGAGCGATTTGACCGCCGCGGCAAGCAGTTCCAGCATCGCCGTGGTCTGCGTCCGGCTGGGCCTGCTCATGCGCATGATGTGCTCGCCCAGGCCTTGTTCCAGCTTGCGCAGGCATTTTTCGGTCTCGGGCATCCCATGGCGCGCGCTGGCATCGGCCACGCGCTCCACGTCGCCACGCAGCACCAGCATCCCCGAGTGCGGCCACCCGTCCGCGCCGTAACGGCGAATGCGCAACTCGAAGGCGTCGATGCGCTGCGGCAGGTAGCCAAGAAACGCCTGGCGATCATCGTCCGGTCGATTCGCCGAGGAAGCGGTGTCGCTCATGGGGATTGCCTCCAGGTCACGGCTCACGGCGCAGGGATCCGGCAACCGGGCATCGCGACCCGGCCGTTGCGCCAGTGGCCAGATGCCGCTCGCATGCCCACCCGACCTGCGCTTGCATCATTGGATGTTTGTGACGAACGCGCAAGGACACGACGGCAGGCCACCTGGCGGTCATGCCGGCAAGCTGCGCGGCGTGGGCGCGAGCATGCCGCGCAGGGCCTTCTGCTAACCTGCCCGAGCCCCTGCCTGCCGCTCGACCCGAGATCCCATGCGTTTTGAACACGGTGCGCAATTTGCCGGATACACCATCCTCTCGCGGCTGGGCCGCGGCGGCATGGCGACGGTGTACCTGGCGCGCGAGGCCGGGCTGGAGCGCATGGTCGCGCTCAAGGTGCTGCCCGAGCAGTTGGTGGACGACGAGCATTTCGCCGCGCGCTTCGAGCAGGAAGCCCACGTCATCGCCGGCCTCGACCACCCCAACATCATCCCGCTGTACCGCTCGGGCATCACCGAGGACGTGCCGTGGATGGCGCTGCGGTACGTCAACGGCGGCGATCTGGAGCCGCGGCTGCGCTCGCGTTCGATGCCCGTCGACCAAGTCATGGCGATCCTGCGTGCGGTGGGCGCAGCGCTGGACTACGCGCATCGCAAGGGTGTGATCCATCGCGACCTCAAGCCGCAGAACATCCTGCTGTCGGACGACCATTCGCCGTACCTGGCCGATTTCGGCGTCGCCAAACTGCTCGAAGGCGCCGACAAGCTCAAGACCGCGACCGGCAACATCTTCGGCACACCCGCCTACATGGCGCCGGAACAGGCCATGGGCAAGCCGCTTGGCCCGTACACCGACGTCTACGCACTGGCGGTGATCGCGTACCGCGCCTTCACCGGGGATTTGCCGTTCGATGCCGACACCCCGCACGCGATCCTGATGAAGCATGTGTCCGAGCCGTTGCCGCAGGCGGCCACGGCGCTGTTGCCGCGACCGGTCGCCGCCGCGCTGGAACGCGCGCTGGCCAAGGATCCGCAGGCGCGCACGCAAAGCGCCGGCGCATTCGTCGAGGATCTGGCGCGGGCGCTGGAAGCGGTGTCCAGCGGACGCGGCGACGCAATCGACAACGGCGCCGGGCTGGACGCGCCGGCCACCGTGGCTTTGGCGCGGTCGCCCGGGCCGCCGCAGCCTGCCTGGCCACCCCAGACCGCGGCGTCCGTTCCGGTGCCGCCGCAGCCCGTCGCGCCGATACCCGCGAACGTGGCATCGGCCATGACCACGGCCATTCCCGCGGTTCGCCGCACGCCGCCGTGGCTGTCCTATGGCGCCACCGCCGTCGTCACGGCGCTGGGGGCATGGTTCGCCTTCAGCCACTGGCCCGGGGCGGCCGCACCACCCGCGTCTCCCGCGCAGCCCGCCGCAGCAGCCTTGGCCTCGTCCGCGACGGCCGCGCCGGCAGTCACGAGCTCCAAGGACGCCAGCGTTGCCGATGCCACCGCGCAGACCCCGACGCACGCCCAGGCCACAGCTGACAATCGCCCCGAAACAGTGACCTCGACAGGGGCCGCCCCGGAGCCGGCAGGACCGGAACCGGCATCTGCCGCGGCCACAACGGCGTCGGGCCTGCCACCTGAGCTACCCGGCTCGCTGTGCGCTGCCAACGAGCGGGTGATGTTCTCCTGCCAGATCGGCAGGACCGGCAAGACCGCCTCGCTGTGTGCCAGCGGGGCCGCCGTGACCTACCGTTACGGCACCAACGCCACGCTGGACATTTCCCTGCCCGGCGGGGGCGACATGCGCAAGGTCCATCTCGTCCGCCAATGGGAGCCGGACCAGGGTCTGGTCGGGATCGCTTTCGTCAACGGCGCCTACACCTACCAGTTGGAGAGCGGTGCCGGCGCGAATCCGGAGCATGTGACGGTGTACAAGCAGGCCCGGTCGATTTCGCAGATGGACTGCACCGGCAGCCCCCGCGGCGATGTCCGTGGCGCCTTTGCCGACCTCCAGTCGCGCGGCATGCGGGTCGTGACACCCTGAGCTTGCCTGGCGCGTGACCGCTGAGGGTTCGACGCGCCCGCCACGGCCGGAATCTCCGACACCCGCACCGCGAGCCTGACCCCGGATCAGCCCGCAAGCGTCGGAAATCCATCCGTGGCGGCGACCGGGATCGTCGGCAAGGCCGCACCGGGCGATGGTGAAACCGCTGTCATCGTCGCCGCACTCGCCCTATGGAGGGGATGGAAGGCCCGTCGCCGACAGGCCTCGCAACCGGAGAGTCCCATGAAATCGCCTACCCAGCCGCCCTTCCCGCTCCTGCCGAACCGAACCGTCCAGACCTCGCGCCTGCGTGCCACCGCCACTGCCGCCGCGATCGCCGTCGCGCTGGCGGTCACGAACTTGGGCGCACTGGCGCACGCGGCCGCGGCGCCGGCGCCCAGCGCCCTCGCGCAGGCGACCAAGACCCTCGCCCCGGCCTATCGCCAGCAGCAATGGCAGCGGCTGGCGGCGATGTCCGACCGCGACGACCTGATCGCCGCGGTGCTGCTGGGCATGGCGCGCGCCGACGATCAGCATCCAATCGACGGCCACGGCATGGCCGAGGACCGCCTCGCCGAACGCTACGGCCGTGACCCGCTGGCGCTGTTCGCGCTCGCCCTGGCCTGCCAACAGTCCGAGCCCTGCCCGCATCCGGAAAGCCGCGATGCGCTGGTGCAGGTCGCGCCCGGCAACGCCGTGCACTGGCTGCTGCTGCCCGGCGACCGCACGCCCGACGATGCGCAACTGCACGCCGCCGCGCGCGCGCCGCTGGCCGACTCGCACCTGCGCGACATCTTCCGCATCGTCGGCAAGGCGCTCGCCGGCCAGCCCGCGCCTGCGCTGCCTGCCGGCGTCGATCCGGCCGCGCTGGCCGCCTCGTTGCGGATGGACGCGGTCGAAAACGTCCAGTTGCCGAAGTTCGACCAAGTCATCGCGCAGTGCCGGCAGCCGCCCGAACCGCGCCGCGCCGATTGCCTGACCTTGGGCCGGCGGTTCGAGGCCGACCGCAGCGGCGCGATCCTCGCGCGCATGGTCGGCAGCGCGATGGTGCGCCGCCTGACCCGCGGCACGCCGGAGGAGACCGCCGCCAAGCAACTGCGCCGCGACTACGTGTGGATGAGCGAGCGCCTGGAGGCGGCCGGCTGGCCCGAGCCGGAACGGCTCAAGGCCGAAGGCGCGATCTACGGCGAATGGAACGCCTGGCAGCGCGCGGTGCAGCGCACCGGCGCGAGCGCAACGCCGGCGGCCGACTGGATGCCGAGCGATCCCAACCTGCTGCTGTTGTCGGAAGAGCGCAAGCCGAAGACCTCGCGGTGATCGGCGCCTCGCGCCCGCGGCATGCCCGGCCGCGGGCACGAGGCATTCACGCGATCGCCGGCAGTCCGTCGCCGTCGTTGCGCCAGACTGCCTTCACGTAGGCTGCCTTCACGTCGTCCCCTCCCGCCGACCATCGCATGCCCGTCTTCCCGACCACCCGCTGGAGCCTGATCCGCGCCAGCGACCGCGATGCCGATGCGGTCGCCGGTGCCTGGGGCGAGTTGGTGCGCGACTATCGGCCGGCGATCGTCGCCTTCTTCGCGCGCGGCAAGCTCGCGCGCGACGCCGAGGATCTCGCCCAGGAGTTCCTGCTGCGCTCGATGCGCGATGGCTGGTGGTCGCGCGCCGACCCGGCCGCCGGCAGCTTCCGCCGTTTCCTGTTCGTGCTGCTGCAGCGCTTCCTGGCGATGCAGGCCTCGGCCGGGCATCGTCGCTTCGAGGTGGCCGGCGTCGATACCGACGTCCGCGAGCCGGTCGATCGGGATTCGCCGGAGCGGCTGTTCGACCTCGAATTTGCGCTGTGCCTGACCGCCACCGCGCTGGCGCGCCTGCGCGCGGAGTACGAAACCGGCGGCCGCGCGGAACTGTTCGACAGCCTGCAACCGTGGCTGTCCGAACCGCCGCACCACGGCGAACTGGCCGCGCTCGGACAGCGCTTGCAGATCGCGCCGAATACGCTGGCGGTGCAACTCAAGCGCCTGCGCGAACGCTTCCGCCAGGCCGTCCGCGCGGCCTTGCTCGACCTCAGCCTGGACGAGGCGCAGGCTGCGCTGGAGCTCGCTGCGTTGCGCGCCGCGCTCGCTGCCGGATCGGCATGATCCATCTTCACCTGAGCACCGCCACGCCATGAGCACCGCGCCAGCATGAACGCGCATCCGCCCGCTCCGGACGAGGGCAGGCCACGCGCGCAGGCGCAGCTCGCACGCGCACGCGCGGCGCTGGCGGGAGTGGCCGCCGCGGACGCCACCCTCTGGGACGGCATCGACCTCGACGATCCCGACGACCGCCGCTTCGGCGACTACGAGCTGCTCGAACGCCTCGGCCGCGGCGGCATGGGCGTGGTCTTTCGCGCCCGCCAGCTCGGGCTGGATCGCCAGGTCGCGCTGAAGTTCATCGTCGGCGGCCTGGCCCGCGAGCGCGAGGCGGTGTCGCGCTTCCTCGCCGAAGCACGCGCGGCCGCGCGCCTGCACCACCCGCACATCGTGCCGGTATTCGAGGTCGGCACCCTCGAGGGCATGCACTTTTTTACCATGCCGCTGCTGCGCGGACCGACGCTGGCGCAGGCCATCGCGCAACGGCGGCCGTCGCCGCGCGAGGCGGTGGCGCTGATGCAGCCAATCGCCGCGGCGGTGGCCTACGCCCACAGCCTCGGCCTGCTGCACCTGGACCTCAAGCCGGCCAACGTGCTGATCGACGAGCATGGCCAGCCGCAGGTGTGCGACTTCGGCCTGGCGCGCCACGTCGATGCCGGCGGCGGCGTGATCGACTCCGGCGCCTGGGGAACGCCGAGCTACATGGCGCCCGAGCAGCGCGCCCGCGGCCGCCTGGACGCGCGCACCGACGTGCATGGCCTCGGTGCGATCCTGCACGAACTGCTGACCGGTGCGGCCCCGCGCGACCAGGCCGGCACCACGCGCGTGAGCGTGGATGCCGCGGGCCTGCCCACCCTGCGATCGCCGCGCACGCTCGATCCACGCATCGACCGCGACCTCGACGCGATCTGCATGAAATGCCTGGCGACCGATCCCGCCGCGCGCTACCCGGACGTCGCCGCCCTGCTCGCCGACCTCGGCCGTTGCCGCGACGGCCACGACGTCAGCGCGCGCACGCCGGCCTGGCACGAGCGCGCGCGGCGCGGCCTGCGTCGCCATCCGGGCGCGGTGCTGGCGACGCTCGCGCTCGCCGCCGCCCTCGTCGCCGGCCTGACCACGACCGCCTGGCAATGGCGACGCGCCGAACACGCGCGCATCGTCGCCGCCGGCCAGGCCGAGCGCACCCGCCAGCTCGCCGGCCTGATGGCCGCCGCCTTTCCGAATGCGAACGAGGAGGACGCCCGCGCCAGCGCGGTGGCGGCGGTGGCGTGGCTCAAGCAGCATGTCCCCGGCGATCCGGTCGCACAGCGCGCCGTGCTGACCGCGTTCCGCGACGCCCTGGTGGCCGCGCACAAGACCGATGCGGTCGCCCCGTTGCTGGACCAGATCGCCGCCCAGCTCGGCGCGGACTACCACGCACAGGAAGTCGTGAGGCTGGCCGCGCGCGGCGACCGCGACAGCCTGCTGGCGGCCGCGCTGATCGGCATCCCGCGCACGCCCGCCGGCGTGTCCAGCCCGGCGCACGCGGCCGTGCTGCAACGCCTGTACGACCACGGCCGCGGCGACGAGACCGCGCTGTATGCCGCCGCGCTCGCCTGCCACGCGCAGCCGCAACCCTGCACGCACCCGGAGTACGACGCCGCGCTCACGCGGCGGTTCCCCGACAACGCGGTGAACTGGCTGCTCGTCCCCGCCGGCATCCAGCCCGACGACGCCGCGCTCGCCGACCGCGTGCGGCACGCCGCGGCCGCGCGCGGTTTCGACGAACACCTGGGCGCGTTCATGGGCCTGATGCGTCAGATGCTGCGCGACCAGCGCGTGCCCGCGTCGATCCTGCAGCCGATGCAGGCGGTGGTTCCCGCCGCGCAGGTGTCGGCCTCGCTGCGCCGCGATGCCGCCGACAGCGTGCCGCTGCCGTTCTATGCCGACGTGATCCGCATCTGCAAGCCCGGATCGCCCGCCCTGCACCAGCAGCCGGACCTGCACGATGCCTGCGGAACCTTCGCGCTCCACGCGATGCGCGCACCGCAGGCGTCGATCCTGTCGAAGATGGTTGCCGTCGCGATCGTGCGCCGGCTTTACAAGGGCACGCCGCTGGACGCCGAGGCCAAGGCGTACCGCCGCCAGTACGTGTGGATGGCCCAGTACCTGTGGAAGGACGGCGCGCCGCGCGATCCCGAGGCGCTGCAGCGCGACATTTCACGCTACGGTGAATGGGAAGCCTGGCGCCGCCAGACCGCGCGCTGGGCGCCCTCGGTCGACCCGCCGCCGGGCTGGGTGCCGGCCAACCCGAACCTGTTGCTGCTCTCGGAAGAGCGCAAGCCGCCGCCGGCGCACCGGTAGGCGCACGGTGGCGACCTCCCCCACCAGCAGGATCCGCGATCAACGCCCGAACCACGAGCCGTCATCCCTGCGAACGCAGGAGACCCGCGACGTGCCAATACGGTATCGGTTGGCTCGGCGCGGGAACTTGGCTGTCCCCGATCCTGCGATCGCCGCCGTGCGCGATCGCATGCGCCACCCGCACCCGAGCCAGGGCAAGGCCGCCAACGGTCAGTAGGACTGCGGCTTGCCGATCCAGCGCGCGGTGTCGGCAATGCGGTCGATCTGCGCTTGGATGTCATTGACCGCACGTGGCATGCCAACCCACCTACCCATGTAATCGACGATCTTGTGTGTGCTCAAGCCGACCCGGATTTCGATGGTCACCGTCGGCATGTCGGTCACTCCCGCGGCATAGTGCTCGCGCAGCGACCACAAATTCTTGGCCCGGATGTCATCGAACAACTGCGCGACGGCCGGGGTCTGGATGGTGTATTCGTGCTTTCCCTTGGTTTTCACGAAGGCATCGCCAGTGTAGGTGACGTGGCCATCGCCGCTGATCCGGACTGTGTACACCGGACAGGTGCCAAAACACGCCGAGCGCCTGAGGGTCACGGTCATGTCGTGCAGCGGCGCGGTCGGCATCGCGATTTCGCGCGATGGCGACTCCTGCTCGTCGATGCGCTCGCGCACGGTGGCGATCACCGGCTTGCCGTCGCGCACGAACGGCAGATATCGCCATTGCCCCACATGGGCCAACACACGGGCGACCGGTGGCCGCAGGGGATGATTGACGTAGTCATGTTCCAACACGTAGCAGACGACGTGGCCATCCGGACCGACCCGAACCGTCAGCGGCTGTCCCCATTCACCATCGAGCTTCGTGTCGAACGGGTAGTCGATGACCGGAACCTGGAAGCGCCGATGCTGTGCGGCTTCGTCATCCGTGATCGCCACCGCCGGCGCATTGACCTGTTCGGACGTGCATTCGAGTGTTTCCGTCGCCGGTGCCGCTCGGACCCCGATGACGGGAAGCAACAGCAGGCCGAAGAAAAACCCTGCGACGACGTGGCGTGATGGCATGGCGGTGCTTCCTCGATGATCCCGGGTGGCGACACTGGAGTCGTGACGGGCATCCATGTCCCTTGCGGTCGGGGCCATCATGGCATCATCTTCCGCGCGCAAGCGTGAGTCGATCTTGTCTGCGCTGCTCCGCCTCACGGCGAAAGGGGTGAGCGTGATCTCGCGTTCGCGCCGGACGGCGGCCCGTTCGATGTCCATTGCGGATGCCATGCATTCCACATCCGATCCGAACGCACACCCACCATTCGCACGATGTACGCCCTGACGGCGTACCTGTCCGGATTCACCGATCTGAATCAGGCGCGTTCGTCGAGGTCCATCGCACCCAATCCACCGAGTGCTTCACCCGCAAATCGCGCATGTGCCACCCACACCGCGAACCTGGCCCGCGCCTCTGCGGCGCGGGCTCGGGCAGCCGCAGGCCTGCTCACGCGACCGCGTGCTGCTTGCGGTCGTGGAACTGCTCCTCCTCGGTCGAGCCCTTGAGCGCCACGGTGGACGAATGCGCGCCCTGGATGGTCTGGGTCACGGTGTCAAAGTAGCCGGTGCCGACCTCGCGCTGGTGCTTGACCGCGGTGAAGCCGCGGTCGGCGGCGGCGAATTCGGCTTCCTGCAGTTCCACGAAGGCGCTCATGCCGCCGCGGGCATAGCCGTGGGCGAGGTTGAACATCGAGTAGTTGAGGGCGTGGAAACCGGCCAGGGTGATGAACTGGAACTTGTAGCCCATCGCCGCCAGTTGCTGCTGGAAGCTGGCGATGGTGGCGTCGTCGAGGTTCTTCTTCCAGTTGAAGCTCGGCGAGCAGTTGTAGGCCAGCAGCTTGCCCGGGTACTTGGCGTGAATTGCTTCGGCGAACTTGCGGGCGAACTCCAGATCGGGCTTGCCGGTCTCGCACCACACCAGGTCGGCGTAGGGCGCGTAGGCGAGGCCACGGCTGATCGCCTGATCCAGCCCCTTGTGGGTCTTGAAGAAGCCCTCGGCGGTGCGCTCGCCGGTGATGAAGGGTTTGTCGTTGTCGTCCACGTCGGAGGTCAACAGGTCGGCGGCCTCGGCGTCGGTGCGGGCGACGATCAGGGTCGGCACGCCGCACACGTCAGCGGCCAAACGCGCGGCGATCAGCTTGTCCACCGCCTCGCGGGTCGGCACCAGCACCTTGCCACCCATGTGGCCGCATTTCTTGACGCTCGCCAGTTGGTCCTCGAAATGGACCGCGGCGGCGCCGGCTTCGATCATCGCCTTCATCAGCTCGAAGGCGTTGAGGACGCCACCGAAACCGGCCTCGGCGTCGGCCACGATCGGCTGCAGCCAGTCGATGTCATCCTTGCCTTCGGCGTGGTTGAGCTGGTCGGCGCGCAGCAGGCAGTTGTTGATCTTCTTGACCACCTGCGGCACCGAATTGGCCGGGTACAGCGACTGGTCCGGGTACATCTCGCCGGCGAGGTTGGCATCGGCCGCGACCTGCCAGCCGGACAGGTAGATGGCTTTCAGACCGGCCTTGACCTGCTGCATCGCCTGGTTGCCGGTCAGCGCGCCGAGCGCGTTGACGTAATCCGATCCGTTGAGCGACTTCCACAGCTTCTCCGCACCCAGCCGCGCCAGCGAATGCTCGATCGGCACCGTGCCGCGCAGGCGCACCACGTCCTCGGCGGTGTAGGTGCGGGTGACGCCCTTCCAGCGTGCGTGGTTGGTCCAGTCAAGCTTGAGCTGTTCGGCGGTGGGCAGGGTCTTCATGGTTTTCTCCGGGCGTGGGGAACTGGAATCGGGAATGGGTTACGGGGAACGGGGAACGGGGAACGGAAGAATCGGGAGCGGGAGATCAGCAAGTCGCGGGATGCCTTGGCTCGTGTTCGTCATCCCCGCGAATGCGGGGATCCAGTGTCTTTGCCCTGCTTCAAAGTCGCTGGGTCCCCGCGTTCGCGGGGACGACGATCAAGAGCGAGGCTCGGTCGGGAGAAGGCGGCGACGAGAACGGCGAGCATCTGCACGACTGACTTCTGAATACAGACGACCTTCTGTCCTCTGTCCTCTGTCCTCTGGTCAAATCAGCTTCTGGTACGCCGGTACGGTCAGGAACGGTGCGAGGATCTCGGCGTCGGTGAGCGAATCCAGCAGCGTGATGGCCTCGGGGATGTGCTCGGCGCCGGGCAGGCCGCCCTGGGCGGCGAGCTGGCTCGGCAGCGCCAGCATCACCCGGTCGAACAGGGTGAAATCCACCGGGGTGCCGTCGTCCAGGTGCAGCGGCTCGGTGCCGCTGGCCGAAGCGTGCAGCCACTGCCAGAGCTGGGCGCGGGCGATCTCGGCGGTGGCCGCATCTTCCATCAGGCCGTGGATCGGCACGCAGCCCAGGCCGCCCAGCCATGCGGCGAGGTAGCGCACGCAGACCTCGACGTTGTTCTCGAAACCGGCGCGGGTGATGGTGCCGACCGACGGCCGGATCAGGTCGTCGCGGCTGACCTGCACGTCCTCGCGCAGCACGTGCTGCTGGTTCGGCGTGGGCATGTGGGCGTCGAACACCTCGCGCACCAGTCCGATCATGCCCGGGTGGGCAACCCAGGCGCCGTCGAAGCCCATCGTCACCTCGCGCAGCTTGTCGGCGCGGACCTTGGCGAAGGCGGCTTCGTTGGCGGCCGCATCGGTCGCCGGGATCTGCGCGGCCATGCCGCCCATGGCGTGCGCGCCGCGCCGGTGACAGGTGCGGATCAGCAGTTCGCAGTAGGCCTTGAGGAAGGGCTGGGTCATCGTCACCTGGCCGCGCTCGGGCAGCACCTTGTCGCGGTGGCGACGGAATTTTTTCAGGTACGAGAAGATGTAATCCCAGCGCCCGCTGTTGAGGCCGACGATGCGCGCGCGCAGGGCGTGCAGGATTTCGTCCATCTCGAACGCCGCCGGCAGGGTCTCCACCAGCACGGTCGCCTTCATCGTCCCGTGCGCCAGGCCGAGGACCTCCTCGATGCGCGACAGCGCGGCTTCCCACAGCGCCGCTTCCTCCATGCACTCCATCTTCGGCAGATAGAAGTACGGGCCGCGGTCTTTCGCGTGCAGTGCGTGGGCGTTGTGGTAGGCGTACAGCCCCAGGTCGAACAGGCTCGCGCTGATCGGTGCGTCGTCCACCAGCACGTGCTTCTCGTCCAGGTGCCAGCCGCGTGGGCGGACCATCAGCACCGCCCGTTCGCCCTCCGGCTTGAGCGCGTAGTGTTTGCCCAGCTCGGAAGTGAACTCCAGCGTGCCGGCCACCGCCTCGCGCAGAGCCTGCTGGCCACCGATCAGGTTGGCCCAGGTCGGCGCGAGGGAATCCTCGAAGTCGGCCATGAAGCAGTTGGCGCCCGAGTTGAGCGCGTTGATGATCATCTTCGGATCGGCCGGGCCGGTGATCTCGACCCTGCGGTCGGCCAAGGCGGCCGGAATCGGGGCGACGCGCCAGTCGCCGGCGCGGATGGCGGCGGTATCGGCGCGGAAATCGGGGAGCTGCTTGGCATCGAAGCGCGCCTGGCGGGCGCGGCGTTCGCCGAGGCAAGACTGGCGCGTGGCCTCGAAGCGGCGGTGCAGGTCGGCCAGAAAGGCCAGGGCGGCCGCGCTGAGCACCTGCGCCTGCGCGGGCATGGGCTGCCCGAGGACGTGGATGCCGGCGGGGGCAAGCTCGATGTCCATTTCCTCGCTGGCGACTTCGGACGGACGCTGGATCGAATCGGTCATGACAGGCACCTCGTTTCCGGGGCCTCGACCTTAGATGCGCTGCAGCATGGTTGACAAACGATATGATTGAATGATGATTATCAGCGTTGTTAATACATGGCAAAAAAATGGCCGGTTTAGAGTCACGTTTCTATTACAAGGGCGAACGCCTCAAGCCGTTGCGGGCGTTCTGCCAGGTCGCCAGGCTGGGGTCGGTGTCGCGTGCGGCCGAGGCGTTGTTCCTGAGCCAGCCGGCGGTGAGCCTGCAGTTGCAGGCACTGGAGCGGCACTTCGCCGAGCGCCTGTTCGAGCGTCGCGGCAAGCGTTTTGGCCTGACCCACGCCGGCGAGGCGCTGTACGAACTGGCCCGCCCGCTGGTCGAGGGCATGGACGGGCTGGACGCGGATTTCAAGAACAAGCTCAAGGGCCTGTCGGCTGGCTCGCTGAACATCGCCGCCGGCACCTCGACCATCCTGTACCTGCTTCCGCCGCTGGTGCAGGCCTACAAGGAAAGCCATCCCGAGGTGCAACTGGTGCTGCACAACGTCACCGGCCAGGACGGCCTGGGCCTGCTGCGCTCGGACGGGGTGGACCTGGCGGTGGGCTCGATGCTCGACGTCCCGGCCGACCTGGACTACGCGCCGACCCACGAGTTCGACCCGATGCTGATCGTCCCGCGCGGCCACCCGCTGGCCACCCGCGAACCGCTGCGGCTGGAAGACCTGTCGCCCTACGGCCTGATCCTGCCGCCGCGCCGCCTGACCACTTGGCGGCTGGTGGATCTGGTGTTCCAGCAGCGCCGCGTGCCCTACTCGGTGGCACTGGAGGTCGGCGGTTGGGAGGTGATCAAGCAGTACGTGGCCATGGGGCTGGGGATCTCGATCGTCACCGGCATCTGCCTGACCGCGGACGACCGCGGTCGGCTGGCGGTGCGCAACCTGCGCGAGTATTTCCCCCCGCGCAGCTACGGGGTGGTGATCCGCAAGGGCCGCTACCTCGGCCCGCACGCGCAGGCATTCATCAACCTGGTCAAGCCGGGACTGTTCGCGCGCGGGGACTACTTCGAAGGCGGCGGTCACTCGGAGCGTTAGCGCCGATGCCTTTGCAGGTCCGCCTTACGCTGGAAGGTTCTACACTTGCCAGGGTCGATTCCTTCTGCAGGGTGAACCCATGAGCGAGATGATCCAGTTCGTCGCCAACTACGACGACCTGTCCACCGACCGCGGCTACCAGTTCAAGTTCTATTGCGACAAGTGCGGCAACGGCCACATGTCGGCCTATGACGCCTCGGTGATGGGCACCGCGTCCAGCCTGCTGCGCGCGGCCGGCGACTTTTTCGGCGGCGTGCTGGGCAACGCCGGCCAGAGCGCCTATGACGTGCAGCGCGCGGTCGGCGGCTCCGGCCACGACGCCGCGCTGCGCAAGGCGGTCGAACAGGGCAAGCAGTACTTCAGGCAATGCACCCGCTGCGGCCACTGGGTGTGCCCTGAGGTGTGCTGGAACGCCAAGGTCGGCCTGTGCGAGGACTGCGCCCCCGACGAGCAGGAGGAGCTGGCGGCGCAGAAGGCGCAGGCAGCCTCGGAGCAGATCTCGACCAAAACCCGCGAACAGGACTACACCTCGGACCTGGACTTCAGCAAGGGCGGCATGGTCGTGTGCGGCAAGTGCGGCGCAAAGATGAGTTCGGGCACCAAGTTCTGCGCCGAGTGCGGCGAGCCCAACGCCGCGGCCGCGGCGAAACCGAAGTTCTGCACCTCCTGCGGCGGCAAAATCGAAGCCGGCGCCAAGTTCTGCCCGGAGTGCGGCGGCAAGGCCTGAGCGGGGCGATGCCGGATCCGGACCCGTGGTTCCGATCGCGCCGCCGTTCGCGGACGCCTCGCCAATGGACAGTCAGCGTGTGGACGGGGTGGATGGGCCGTACGCGGTTGTCTGAAAAACCTTGAGCAAGTCAAAGCGCTGCGACTCCACCTGCGGGACTTGGGTGTTCGCGCCATGGGATGCCGCAGGCGGGAAGGCGCGAGCGGTTACCGCCAGCAATCAACCCCTTCCGCGGAACTTGCCCTGCCAGGGCTGGTAAAACGCGCGGATCCTGGCCATGTCGGCCTTCAGATCCTCGCTCATGTGCAGCATCGGGCCGATGCCCACGCAACGTTCGGGGTAATGGAAATACAGGCACAGCACCGGCACGTCGGCGGCGCGGGCGATGTGCCAGAAGCCGGTCTTCCATTGCTCCACGCGTTTGCGCGTGCCTTCGGGCGCGACCACGAACCACAACGTGTCGGTTTCGGCGAACCGGGCGACCACGCTTTCGACCACGCCATGGGCGCGCGCGCGATCGACCGGAATGGCGCCGAAGCGCCGCAGCAGCCAGCCCAGCGGGCCATGGAACAGCTCCTGCTTGCCAATCACCAGCACCCGCACGCCCAACGCCAGCTTGGCGGCCAGGCCCCAGATCCCGTCCCACCACGTCGTGTGCGGAGCGATGATCAACACCAGTTTGCGCTGCTCGGGAAACGTCCCGACGATCTTCCAGCCGCCAAGGCGCAGGATGCCGCGGCCGAACCCGCGGGTGAAGGCATTGCCGATGCGCGGCGCGCATGCCGGCAACGGCGGGATCGGCGGACTCAAGGATCGCCCTCGCGCGCGGCGCGGCTGCGCCCGCGTTTGACCGCACCGCGTTGTTTCTTGTCCTGCAGGCGGCGCTTCTTCGCCGCCCGGGTGGGGCGGGTGGCGACCCGCGCTATCGGCGCCAAGGCGGCTGCGGCGATCAACGCCGCCAGGCGTGCGCGCGCATCCTCGCGATTGCGCTCCTGGGTGCGAAAGCGCTGCGCCGCGATGACCAGCACGCCCTCGTCGGTCAGTCGTCGGTCGCGGCGCGCCAGCAGCCGCGCGCGCACCGCTTCCGGCAGCGACGGCGAATGCAGCACGTCGAACCGCAATTCGACCGCGGTGGCGACCTTGTTGACGTTCTGTCCGCCCGGCCCGGACGACCGCACGAAGCGCTCGACCAGTTCGTCGTCGGCGATGGCGATCTGGTCGGTGATGGTGAGCATCCGCGCCCCCGTGGATGCGCGCAAGGATAACCCGGACGCGGACCGTGGTTTCCACCGACTCCATCCCGAGTTGCTACGCTAGCCCGTCCGCCGGCAAAGCCCGAGCCCACATGCGTGACCTTTGGATGATCGAGTACAAGGTGTCGCCCTGTTTCGATACCGGCTATGCCGTCCGGCTGCGCGCAGAACGCTTCGGCGACGCTGGGTATATCGCCCGAGCGTGGCCCGTCGAACGGCTTGGAGGGCTGGAAATGCCGACCGACTACAACCCTCCTCCGCGCGATTTCGTTCGGCTCTCGAACGCGGAAAGCGATGTTGTCGCTGCACAGTTGGCCGGCGTGGCCATTCCCGCATGTCCAACCCTGGCAGCGGGGCTCGACGGAACGACGCACGAGTTGACCCTGCAAGCCGGCTCCAATGCCGCCATCTACCATTGGTGGCATGACCTGCCGGAATGCTGGGCCGCCCTCGAACCGGGTGTGAGCGCGCTGCGCGAAATCGCCAAACGATGTTTTGCCGATCGCGACGAACAACCGCCTGCCTGCCTCTAGCAAACCTCCGCACGCGATGCCGCCGGCGCATTCCATCCGAACAGTCGCAGCGCACACTCGAACGGGGCATCCAGCGGCGCGACGGCTTCGATGCGCTCGCCGCTGTGTGGATGCGTGAACACCAGGGTGTGCGCGTGCAACAGCATCCGTTCGATCCCGCGCGCGCGGAAAATGCGGTTGTGGTGGCCGTCGCCGTGGCTGGTATCGCCGATCAGGTGATGGAAGCTGTGCTTGAGGTGGCGCCGGATCTGCCGCCAGCGGCCGGTCTGCGGGCTGCATTCGAGCAAGGCGTAGCGCGAGGTCGGAAAGCCCGCGGACGGCTCGGGCAACTCGCCGGTCGCCAGCCGCGTGAACGCGGTGACCGCCGGTTTCTTGAGCGGCTTGCCCGGCCCACCATCCAATGGATGGTCGATCACGCCTGCTTCGGTCGGCCAGCCGCGACAGATCGCCAGATAGGTCTTTTCCACTTCGCGTCGCATGAACTGGGCACCGAGTGCAGCTGCGGTGTCGCGGTCGAACGCGACCAGCACGCAACCGCTGGTCGCGCGGTCGAGGCGGTGCACCAGCATCACCTCGCGGCCGAACCGGGCGCGCAGGCGATCGATCAGGAAATCGTCCTCTGAGCGCGCCATCGGGCTGGCGTGGGCCATCAGGCCGGCGGGCTTGGCGACCACCGCTAGCTGGTGGTCGTGAATCAGCGGGTGAACGTCATCACCGATGCCAGTACGATTCACGTTGCTTTCAAGAGTATCCATCCCATGCAAGCATCGACCTTGCTGACCATCGCGGCAATGGCTGCGTTGCCATGCCTGCTGCCGGCAGGCGCCTGCCGGGCTGCGACGCCGGCGACCCCGACCGCCTTTCCCTCGACCAGCCGTTACGCGCGCGCCGATGCCGCGTTGAAACCGTTCATCGCTCGCGCCCTCGCCGCCGATGCATTGACGGATCCGATGCAGCGTTGCCTGCGATTCCCGGACCCGCCCGGCAGTCATTGGCATGCCGATACCGTCGAAGCCTATTGCGGTTTGCATTTCGTCCCGGCCCCGATCTCGAACACGGATCTGCGGCGTTTGCTGCACGCGCGCCATGCCACGATGCTCGACGACCGGTTGAAGAACGCCTATACCGAGGCATCCGCCACGGCAGACGGTCGCAATCGCTTCGATCGCATGTTCCTCGATTTCTTCAAGAACCCATCGCCTTCGATGCGCGCCGACATCGACGCGTGGAAACGCAAGTCGCCGAAACGCGCGTTTGCGTTCGCTGCCAGCGCCTCTGCCGCGATTGCCAGCGCCCAGGACGCGCGCGGAAGCGACACCAGCGACCACACCAGCGCGAAGCGATTCCATGCGATGGGCCGATGGCTGCAACGTGCAAAATCCGACCTGGATCGAGCGGCGCGCCTCGACCCCGGCTTCACCACGACCTACGCCGAGATGATCGACGCGGCAGGATTCGAGACGGACACCGCATATGCGGCCCGGGCGGCCAAGGCAGGCTTGGCCGTGGACCCGGCGAATTTCGTGATCCACTACGAATTGATGGAGATGTCCGAACCCAAGTGGGGCGGCTCGCTGCAAGCCATGGCCCAGGTTGTATCGCATGCCATGGCGCGGGCAAACCTCAATCCGATGTTGCGTGTGCTGGCGCCCAGCCCCGCCGCCGCCGCCGCCGGGATTACGGCATGCGGCTGCGAAGGCGATGAATTGCCGGATCTGGCGCAGGTTTTTTCGGAAGTCGGGTTGACCAGCCTTCTCGATGGCGCAGGCCGAGGCGCCTCGCGACTGAATCGGCCGGATCAATCGATACCGTATCTGCTGGAAGCGCTCCGGTTCAATCCATCGTCCGGCTACACCCGCGCCGTTCTGGTCTCCGACCTCAATGATCTGGACGAGATTCCGGCCGCACTTGCACAAGCCGACCGCTGCGTCGCACTGGCCCCCAAGGAGGCGCGCTGCTACGAGGCCCGCGGCACCGTGCACCTGCGCCTTCACCAGGCGGGCGCCGCCGAACAGGACTGGAAGACCGCGCTGCCCATGGACCCGAAAAATGACTGGGTGGTTTCACAGTTGCAGATGTTGCTGATGTCGCAACGGCGCTGGGACGACGTGTGGCGCTTGTCCGAACAACAGATACGGACCCGCCCCGACTCGCCAACCGGATGGATCATGCGATCCGCGGTCCAGGCCTACCAGCCCCGCCCGGGATTGCGCGACACGGAAGCCTACCTGGTCGCGCATTTTGCCGACGATCCGGCCGTTCGTGCGGCGGTCGAACACGCGCGTCAGGATCTGGCAAGACCGCCGTCATCCGGGCACTGAAACCTCGTGCAGGACGGTACGCCGTGAGCGAGCAAGGCCGGCATGAATGCGGTGGTGCCGTCGATCCCCGGGTGCCTTTACGGCGGATGTGACGGGACGCCCTTCGATTCGGCTTCGGCCAGCAAGGATGCAATCGCTGCACCCAGTTGCATGTCCTCGAGCATGCCGAAGCGCTGCATCCGCAGCCGGCCGGCGCGATCAAACAGCAACAACGTCGGGGTGCCCTGCATCGCGTAGGCGCGCATGGTCAACGGGATCGGGTCGGCACCGTCATGGGCGTCGATGGCGACCGGGTAATGGACGCGGTTCTCGTGCAGGAAGGCCTTGAGTGCCGCCGCGCTGCCCTGCGCTTCGTGGTGCTCGAACACCGTGTGCAGGCCGATCACGGCGAGAGCATCCTCCGGGAACACCTGCCGCGCCCGCTGCGCCTGCGGGATGCCGTGACTCACGCAGCCCGGGCACAGCATCTGGAAGGCTTCCAGCAGCACCACCCGGCCGCGCAGGTCGGCCAACGCGAGCGGCGCATCGGTGTTGAGCCATTCCCGCACCTGCCACGCCGGCGCCAGGTTCGCGTTCATCGCAGTGCCCTCCGCGGCCACGCCATCACGAATGCCACCAGTGCGCCGGCGCCGGCGATCCACACCGTGAGCGGGAGGCCCAGCCATTCGTGGCCGCCGATGTGGAAGGCGTACAGCAGCACCGAGCTGATCGCCAGAGTCGCCCCGAGCAGCGCGAGCACGGTCTGCCGCTGGGCGGCGCGCGAGGTCGCGGCGAGTTCGGCCAGGTCGTCGGACTGCATCCGCAGGTGGACTTGCCCGGCGACCGCCTTGCGCAGGTAGTCGTGCAACATCTGCGGCATCTCCGGCGCGCCCAGCAGCCAGCCCGGCAGCTTCTCGCGCAGGCGCTCCACGATTGCGCGCGGGCTGCGCTCGCGCTGCAGGATCTCCGCCAGCACCGGCTGCGCGACCACCCAGATGTCGAGTTTCGGGTCCAGCGTGCGGCCGATGCCCTCGATGTTGAGCAGGGTCTTCTGCAGCAGGATCAGCTGCGGCTGGATGGTGAGCTGGTTGGCGCGGGCGAGCTTGAACAGCTTGAACAGCACCTCGCCGAGCGCGATCTCGGCCAGCGGGCGGGTGAAATAGGGCTCGCAGATCGTGCGCACGTCGGCTTCCAGCGCGTCCAGACGCAGGCTCGCAGGCATCCAGCCGGCTTCGATGTGGAGCTCGGCGATGCGCCGGTAGTTGCGCTCGAAGATCGCGGTGAAATTCTCGGCGAGGTAATAACGGTCGATGTCCGGCAGCGAGCCGACGATGCCGAAATCCAGCGCGATGTAGCGCGGGTGCTGGGGGTCGGTGATATCGATCCACAGGTTGCCGGGGTGGGCATCGGCATGGAAGAAGTTGTCGCGGAAGACTTGCGTGTAGAACAAGCGGACCCCGGTCGCGGCGAGCTTGCCGCGATCCACGCCGGCGGCATCCAGCGCGGCGATGTCGTCGGCACGCACCCCACTGACCCGTTCGATCGTCAGCACCTGCTCGCAGCTGCGATCCCAGAACACCTGCGGCACGTACAGGTCGGGCGAGCCTTCGAAGTTGCGCCGCATCAGGCTGGCGTTGGCGCCCTCGCGCTGCAGGTCCATCTCGCCGCGCAACGAGCGTTCCAGCTCGGCGACGATGTCCTGCGGCCGGGTCATCTCCGGGTCGGGGCCGATTCGCTGCGCCAGCTTGGCGAAGCTGCGCAGCAGGGTCAGGTCCTGCTCGATCCGGTCGGCCACGCCCGGACGCAGCACCTTGACCACCACGCTCGCGCCGTCGGGCAGGATCGCGGCGTGGACCTGGGCGACCGAGGCCGAAGCCAGCGGGGTGCGCTCGAAACTCCGATACAACTCCGCCAGCGGCTTGCCCAGCGCGGCGGCCACGATCGCCTCGGCCTGCTCGCCGGGAAACGGTGCGACCCGGTCCTGCAATTGCGCCAGCGCATCGGCGATGTCGGGCGGCAGCAGGTCGCGACGGGTGGACAGGACCTGACCGAACTTGACGAACAGCGGGCCCAGATCCTGCAATGCCAGGCGCAGGCGCTCGCCGCGTGGCAGCTTGGCGACGTCGCCGCGGACCGGCACGAACGGGCGCAGGACTTTCAGCCAGCGCGCCAGCCGGGTCGCCTCCAGCAGGGTATCCAGCCGGTACCGCAGCAGCACGCGCAGGATTTGCCCGATCCGGGTGGCGCCTTTCATCGAAATGGACGGCCGGACACCGGGAAACGCCGGGCCGTCATCCCCGCGCAGGCGGGGATCCAGCGACGTGTCATGGAATCGAGGACCGTGGATGCCCGTCTGCGCGGGGATGACCCGCAGGCATCGACCCTCGCCATGGCCACGACCGGGCGCCGTGCCGCCATCACGTCGGCGGCTCGTTGCAGGCCGGCGGGGCGCCGGCGGTCGTCTTGTCGTCCTGACGACGCTGCAACTGCTGGATCCGCGCCTGCAGGCGCTCGACCCGGTCGCGCAGGGCATCGACGTCGTCGTGGTGGGCGTCCAGCTCGGCCCGGCCGACCAGGTCGCGCGATTCCTCGGTGAGGTAGTCGGCGGCATCACGCGCCAGCCGCGCGGCGCCATCGCGGCCATGCCGGAACGCGGCGCGCACCGCGCCGGCGATCTGCACCCCGATCACCTCGCCGAACACCTGCGTGAACGGCAGGTTCCAATCCGGGTCGAAGCGCTCGGCGAGTTTCTGCACCTGGCGGGCGAGCTCGGCGTCACCGGCGATCCGCACCTTGCCGGCCTGCGCACTGGCCGGGCGCAGCAACGGCAACTGCGCGAGCAGGCCGCCGAGGCTGCCGCGCACCGCCAGATCGGGCTCGTGGGCCGGATCGGCCGGGCCGACGGCGAGCCGGCCTTCGCGCACCTTGATTTCCAGCGCGAGCGCGGGCGCCTCGACGGCCAGTTGGATGCGCCGGCCTTCCAGCGCCGCCACCGCGTCGCGGCTGTCGCCGTCGAGCGCGAGCAGGCGGTTGAGCGCGGCTTCCAGCGCGCGTCCGGCGAGCGGCTTGAAAGCATCCAGCAACGAGGGCGGGGCGGCGGGCATGGCGCATTGTAGCGGCGGATCGCGGGGCGACACGCGGCGCGGGTGGCCGCCATGGGTCGGAATGTGCTGGTGTCGCGCGCCAACGGCTGACAGTGTCCCCGGCTGAACGAACCGGATGCGGCTTTTCAGGAGATGGAGGCGTCGATGGTGGTGGCGCGTGGAGCGTGTAGGGCGCGTGCCTGGGTGATTTGTCAATACAAGACGCGACCCCATGCTCCGCCGGCATGGCGTGATCGTAGGCGGGCTGTCGAACCGATGCCATCGGCAGGTCTTGCGAGGTATCGTGGGAAAATTCCTACGATTAATTGCCTCCGTCCCCTTTTTGGCCTGAATCTGCACCTCGTCCCGGCCAACGGTCGCTTTTGCCTGCATGCGCGCGACGAATGCGTCGTCGCCCAGATACACCTGACGATTCAGCCGCGACCAGATCGTCTCGGCGCCCACCCCGGCAGCGACAAACCGCTCGTAGGCATCCACCGCGGCCGCACGCCGGCTGCCGCAGGCGGCCAACATGCCATCGACCTCCAACCAAGCCGGACTCTCGATGGCACCGACTGTCGCGCGATAGCTGCTCCATCGCCAGTCGCCCGCCGACTTCACGATCCGCGCCCGCACCGGGTTGAGCACCACGTAACGCGCCAGCTCCAGCAGGTGGCTGTCGCCGTCCACCAGCACCGCCTTGTAGCGACCCTGGAACAGGTGCCCCACGCGCCCATGCCTCCGGTTGCTCGCCTGCGTGTACACCCCGTTGAGCTGCCGCATTCCCTTCGCCAGGTTGCCGTCGGGCGTCTCGACCACCAGGTGGTAATGGTTGGTCATCAGGCAGTACGCGTGGCAGCGCCAGTTGAACACGTCCACCACCGCACCGAGCGTCTCCAGAAACCGCTCGCGATCGGCATCGTCCTCGTAGATCGCCTCGCGCCGATCCCCACGCGCCGTCACGTGGTACAGCGCTCCATCGAACTCGATCCGCAGCGGCCGGGCCATGAGCCCAACCTACCGCAGAAAATGCTACAAAGCTAGACCTGACCCCGTTCCCACCCTACTTAACTTTGCCGACCAGCGTCCCGTTCACGTACACCCTACCCATTTGCTTCAGTTCAAAGCCCAGTCGAGGAGTCGCACAACGTTGCGCGCCTCCAAGGCGAAAGGTAATCGAAACATAGTCAGCACTTTTTGCAATTTTGTATTCGCCGTAATGCGCATTCTTCGATATCCAAATATATCCTCCGACAGGAGTTTCCCCCAGATCGCCCACGCGGGCGAAAACTAAACCAAGCGCGCGAAACTTGGATTGTCGCGGATAGTCTTCTTCATCAAAGGGAATGAACACCACGGAGCCAATTTCTCCAGAAACCACCTCCTGCCGCGACAATCGCCCGAGATCCCGCAGAGTCAAGCTCCGCACTCGCTCGAATTTAAATCCTTGACATTGATCGGCCGCTGTTGCATTCGCACCCATAATCAATGCTAGCGCGACGAGCAGGCATCGGCACAATCGAACGCCCATCACTGTTGTCCTGATTCGTGAATATGGTTCTGATGTTCCTCGCCAACCTGAGTCCACGGAACTGGCGTCGCACCTGACGTTAATGACTTCTCTTGGAACGCTGGCCCAAAATTTTCTCTAACATTGGGCTCGCTCCTGAATGACTTCTGCACATCAGTGACCGCGCTTCTGTTGGCAGGGTCACCTACGCGCATGCCATTTACTCGGTTGATATCAACCGCCTTCCCGCGGGGATGATTGCTCGTGGCAGCATGGCGCCCACCTGTGGTGCTGTTGATGTTTACAGATTGCACCCCTGAGTTCACAACTCCACTCTCAACCATCTTCGCCGTAGCAGTAGTCACTGGCTGATTAGGGCTAGCGCCGTGAGGGTTGTCATTGATAAACGTAATGGTCGGCCCAGGCGAATTAGCTGACGCAATGCCGCGGCCCACATTCCCTTGTGGCAATCCTTCATTTCCGTTGACCGACGGCGCATATCCCTTTTGAACTCCGGGATGGCTATCAATTGTCGACATCGTGCAAGTAGGATTCGCACAAGTGCTTCTCCCATCAGGGTCAGTAAATCGATAGGGGTTGTTATTGGCGTACCAGTACCGATTGAAGCTCGCGCCGGTGTCGCTGGCCTGCACCGGATCGGTGCTGAGGAACCTCCCCATCACCGGATCGTAATAGCGCTGCTGCGCATACGTCAGCCGGGTCGCCGCATCCGTCACATGCCCGGTATACCCCGGCCCCTGCACGTACTGCCCGCCGCCCGGCTCGCCGTAAGGCGTATACAGCGTCGCCCGCTTCAGATTGCCCTTGCTGTCGGTCTCATCCGTCGGGCTGTGCAGCGCATCGGTGTGCTCGTAGGTCGTCGCCCACTTTGCGCTGCCGATCGCCGCCGACCGCTTCGCCACCAGGCTCCCGTTCAGACTCACGTAATCCGTGGTCTGGTTGCTGCGCCCATCGTCCTCCGTGAGCAACTGCCCGCCCCGATCGTACACCGGATAGTCGATCTTGCCATCGATCGTGCGTGTCACCTTCACCCGCCGTCCGTAGCCGTCGTACCGGTAGCTCTCCTTGCCGGTCACCGCCGTCATCCGGTTGGCGGCGTCGAACACGTAGGCGTCCTGCCCCGCGCCCTTGCCGGTCACGTTGCCGCGGGCATCGTAGGACAGCGCCCAGTTCACGTGCCCGGCGATGCCAGTCAGGCGCCAGCTCGCCGGGTCGTAGGCGAACGTGTTCAGGTACTTCGGGTTGTCGCCGACCTGATTGCTGCGGATGTTGTCGAGCGCGTCGTACGTCGTCGTGGCGCTCACCCACCATTGGTTCGGCGCGCGGGTCGTGGTCAGCCGATCCAGCCCGTCGTACTCCATCGTCCGATTGTCGCCGTGATACGTCGTGCCGTCGGCGATGGCGGCGACGTTGCCGTTGGCGTCGTAGCTGTAGGTGTCGTCAAGGATCGCTGTGGTCCCCAGCGCATCCTTGCTCTCCTGCGGCAGCCCGCGCGTGTTCTGGGTCAGGCTGTGGACGATGCCGTTGTGATAGGTGAACCCGCGCATCCCGCCATTCGGGAAATAGCTCACGTCGGTAGCGTAGACGCCAGCCTGGGTCGGCTGGCCCAGCACATTGGGCAGGGTGTTGATCGCCAGCCCATCCGGATAGGTCAGTTGGCGGGCATGGCCGTAGGCGTCGTAGGCGTGGCGGATGGTCTTGCTGCGGCCGTCCAGGTTCAGGGTTTCGGTCAGCGGCAGCCGGCGCTTGTCGTAGGTGTAACTCCACACGATCGCATTCGCGCCGCTGCCGGTGGTCAGCAGGCGCAGCGCGCCATCGTTGAAGTAGCGGTAGGTGAGGTCGTCGCTGGAGCCAGGGATGTTCACCGCCAGCACCCGATCGCGCGCATCGTAGCTGCGCAGCGTCCGGCTGGAGGCCGGCACCGCGTCGCGGTCGGCTTCGCACTGGCTGGGCGTGTCGAGCGCGGTCAACGTGCTCCCCGCTGCCGTCCAGGCGACGTTGTTGGCGGCATCGTAGGCGACGAAGCTCGCCCCGGTCTCCGGCTCCACCCGCTTGCACAGGCGTTGCTGACTGTCGTAGACGTAGCTGCGGGTGGCGCTGATCGGGCTGCCCTGCCACGTCCCGCTGCGCGTGATCGACAGGGGCTTGCCGAACACGTCGCGGGCGATGGTGGTGGTCACGCCCTCGGGCGAGACGATCGCGGTCGGGTGGCTGGTGTCGGGGGCGTCGAACACCTGGTAGGCGGTGCCGGTGACGTAATTGCGCGGGTTGGTCGTCTGGGTGATGAAACCGGGCAGGTAGTCGTAATGGGTGGTCAACGGACCCAGTTCGGAGTCCTGGGTGCTCGTCGTCGGCCGGCCGAGGCCGTCGTAGGCGGTGTGCACGCCGGTCAACGCATCGTCGTATTGGCCGACGGCGGCGACCGGGCTGGAGGCGAAGGTGGTGCGTCCGGCGAAGTCGAACGCCTTGGTGGCAAAGCGCTGGGTGCCGGACACGTTGGCAGCGTCGTAGGTCTGGCTCAGCACCGGCTGCCAGAGGCCATCGAAATACGTCACCGACACCGCATTGCCGGTCCGCACGGTCTGCTTCCAGTGGCCCGGCGACAATCCGTACTCGGCCGTTGCGACCGGCGCGAACGCGATCGTCGTCGGCTTCCACGCGACCTCGTCCCCACGCGGCGGGGTGATCCGATTCAAGCGCCCCATCGCGTCGTAACCGAACGTGGTGGTCGTGGTCTTCTGGTCGTCCGCCGGGCTCGCGCCGATCGGGTCGGTGATCGAGGTGATGTGGCCGAAGGCGTCGACTTTCGCGGTGCGGGTGGTGCCGTCGGGGTAATGAAGCGCTTGCGGGACGCCGCGAAAGTAATCGTCGAGGGTGGTGGTGTGGTCGTTGCCGTCGGTGACGGTGTGGAGGTTGCCGTCGGGCAGGAAGGTGTAGCGGGCGGCGAGGCGACCGAACGAGGTGACGGTGGTCGGCAGCGCGGTGGCCGGGTCGTAAGTCCTCTGGTAGACCTGCACGCCGGTGTCGGCGTTGGTCAGGGTGGCCGGTTGGCCGAGCACCCACAGCGTAGTGTTGTCGTCATGGGTGGCAACGTCGGTGCGGCGGAATCCGGGCATGCCGCAGTCGGGCACCGATGGCGCACAGGACGACCAGCGCGTGGTGCTCAGCGGGCTGGCATAGGCGTCGAAGGTGTTGACCTTCGACTGGAACGCCACGCCGTCGCGGAGCTGCGTGTGGGTAAGTTGGGGGTGCTGTTCTTCGGTCAGGAAGGCGCGTTCCCTGGGATTGACGGTGGTGCCGATGAATTCCGGGAACGGCTGGCCGTCCGCGTACGTCCAGTACGTCGAGGTGGTCTCGTCCAGCACGGTGGCTTCGCTGCTGTCGGCAAAGACCTTGACGTCCTGGAGCTGGCCCTCAGTCACGCCATAGCGGTTGCCGAAGGTGCTCTGGACTTCCGTGCCGTCCGGGTTCAGGACCTTGGTCCAGACCGTGTCCGGACACGAATTGTCCGGGCAATCGGCCGCCCAACTGGAGTCGTGGTCGATCTGCGACGTGCCGGAGTACGAAAACGTCCACGTCGATGTCGGCATACTCGGACCGCTGAGCACCTTGCTGAAGATCGCGAATTGCTCGGTCTCCTTGGGGTACGTCGGATCCACGCCCGTGCACTTGTACGGGTCGTAGGACAGGCCGCGGATCAGGGTCTTGAACTGAAACACTCCCGACGCACCCGATGGATGCGTCGCGGTCAGGGTGTAGCTATCCGAGGCGTACGGGGACTGGCGCAACAACGGGATCGGTACGCCGTTGCAGCCGGGCTGACCCTGCGGCTCCGGCTCCCCCGTTTGACTCTTCGCCGGCGGCGACGTGTCGACCAGCGCAAGATTGCCGTCGTATCGGTAACTCCAGCGGGAACCGTCCGGCTGGACGACGCCCGTCAGCTGGCTCGCGTGATAGGCATCGTCCGGGTTGGACGTGTAGGGCGTGTAGTCGTAGGTCCAGGTTTGTGCACCGTCGGTCGCCGTGCTGACGTGACCGGCCGTCCAGGTGAGGGTGATCGTGCGGCCATCGCTGGCAGCAATCGACTGCAACTGATTGTTCGCATCGTACGTCCAGGTGACGGTATTGCCGAAGCGATCCACCGCATGGCTGGCCGCGAGGTAGTATCGGCGCCGGGAGTACCTCTCCTCGATGTACTTGGTAATGTTGTGGATCTCGTCGTGGAACGACCAGGTCTTGCTCACGTCCGCTGCGTTGCCGCTCACGAACATCATGCGGTCGAAATAGTATTTCGTGCCGTCCGGTGCGACGGCCAGGAAGCCTTCACCGGTCCCGCCGGACTGGATCGAAGAATGGCAACTCAGCGCCCACTGGCTCTTGGTCACCCAGTAATACGTGTTGCCGTCGTCGGGATGCGGGCTGATGTTTGGAGCGCTCGTGTTCGCCAGCAGCATTTCCTGCGAGCCGGCGCCGGAAACATGCAGGGTGTAGCCCGACCAGTATTCGTGCGCCGCAAACGAAGTCTCTCCCTTGGTGACGGTCGATGGCGTCGCCGCGGCGACATCGGTCACGGAGCAGCGGTGATCCGAGGCGTTGTTGCCGACCACCCAGCCGATTTCGGCGAAATTGCCGGTCAGGTAGGGAACATCGAGCTCCCAGTTCTCGAATCCCGGCAGGGTGCCGTCCTGGCCTGCCTGGACGACGTTCAACACGCGGCCCAGACTGACCGGAATCCGGCCTGTCCCGGGAATCGAGATGTCCGTCACCGCGAAGGAAGTCTGGCCGTTGTAGAAATCGACCTGCTCGCCGAACAAGTCGTTGCCGATGGCACCGATCGAGTCGGATGGGCGATTCAGACGGTTGGTCTCGAGCTCCGGGTAGCTGTTGGCCAGAACGGCCAGCGGCGCGCACGCGAGCGCTGCCAGGAGCACCCTGGCCATGATTCGAATGGACATGCGGAACGATTCCCCGACGCAGATGGCGACACGATATCCATGGCCGCCCCTGCGGTCGCCATGGACATCGATACCTTCGAAAAAGAGCCGGAGTATGCGACAGGCGCAGAGCCGAAATCAAATGGCCGCCGAGATGGCCGCCGAGGGTCAGGTCTTGTTTTGCCACATGCAGCCTTCCAACCTTCCTGCATGGCCCGTCCGCTTCGCCTCGAATTCGCCGGTGCGCTTCATCATGTGATGGCACGGTAGAGACGAGGACAAACAAAATGCAGGTATTGTCCTGCACCACATTCATTCTTCGCCCGACAGTCGTCGCGCGGCGCACCTGCGGTGGCCACAAACCACGCACAGGCAGGGCGGGCCGATGGCGGGCGAACTGGCTTTCCCTCACCCCTACCCCTCTTCCAGGGGGAGAGGGGTTTTTGCCGCCGGCATCGCCTCAGCGCTGCGCCTGCCAATCCTCGCGCAGGCGCTGCAGGCCTTGCTCGAAACTCACTTTCGGCACGTAGCCGAAATCGCGCTTGGCGGCGGCGATGTCGTACCAGTGCGTGGTCACCAGTTGCTCGGCGAGGAAGCGGGTCATTGGCGGCTCGCCGCCGAGCTGGCCCAGTCGCCAGACGCCTTCCAGCACCGCGCCGGCGGCGTAGGCCAGCGCGAACGGAATCGTGGCTTCCACTCTTGGCGCGCCGACCGCGGCCAGCAGCGCATTGATCGTCTCGCGCGCACTGCGCGGATCGCCGTTGGAAATGAAATAGGCCTTGCCGGCGCAGGCCGCGCCGATGGCGAGGTGGTCGAAGGCGTCCACGTGCGCCTGCGCGGCGTTGTCGATGAAGGTGGTGTCGATCTTGTTGTGGCCGCCGCCGACCAGCCGCAGCCTCCCGGCGCGGGCGCGTGCGACCAGTCGCGGCAGCAACTGGTTGTCGCCCGGGCCCCAGATCAAGCGCGGGCGCAGCGCGACCGTCGCCAGCGCGCCGTCGTTGGCGGCGAGCACGGCCTTCTCGGCAATCGTCTTGGTGATCGGGTAGGCGGCCTTGAAGTGCTCGCCGTAGGGCGTATCGACTTCGTTGCCGCCGGCGACCGGGTGGGTGGCGCGGTGGGTGACGCTGGGCGTGGAGGTGTAGACGAGCTTGCCGATGGCGTGGGCGCGGCAGGCGGCAAGCACGTTTTCGGTGCCGACCACGTTGGCCAGCCGGTAGCTCTCGAAACTGCCCCAGGCGCCGGCCTTGGCGGCGTTGTGGAAGATCGCCTCCATCCCGCGCGCGGCCTCGCGGATCGCCGTCGCGTCGGCGAGATCGCCGCGGAGCTGGCGCACGCCGAGCACGTCCAGCGCCGGGTAGCTGCCGCGGTTGAAGCTGGCGACCTCGTGGCCACGCGCGACCAGCAGGCGGCAGATCGCCTGGCCCAAGAAACCACCACCACCCGTCACCAGAATTTTCATGACTTCCGCTCCGAGCCGTCCATGGCGGCATGATCCGGCCGCGCATCCCTGCGCGGCGCTCGCGTCGGCGCGAGAGTCCACCGGACTCTCGCAAGCGCCGCCGCTCGCCCGCCGCCACCGGTGACGAGGATTTTCATGGCTTGCCCCGCTCAGCCCCCTCCCTTTCGCGCAGCGAAGGGGGTGATGCGGCGCGATGATGAGCCGCCGGTGGCGGCTCATGCGTCGAAGAACGCCCGCCAGGGCCGTCGGGTTGTGGAGGGGTAAAGCTCCTCGTCAACTCACGATGAATCTCATCCACCACCGCATCCATCTTCTGCATGACCTCGTGATTCCAGAACCGCAGCACCCGATAGCCTCGTGAACCCAGCCGCTGCGTGCGAACCCGATCATGCTCCACCTGCTCGCCATGCTGGCCACCATCGAGCTCCACGACGAGCTTGGCCTGGGGACAAACGAAGTCCACGACGTACACCCCCAGCGGAACCTGGCGCCGGAACCGGAAGCCAGCAGGTTGGCGATTGCGCAAGAAGCGCCAAAGCAGGCGTTCGGCGTCGGTGGCACCGTTGCGCAATTCCCGCGCGAATAGTCGTTTGGAGTCCAAGCGCTACCCCTCCCCAACCCTCCCCTTCGCCTTTGGCGAAAGCGAGGGAGTATTCGCCGCCCACGCCGCCAGCGTCTCGCGGCCGATCTTGGCATTGTGGCGGATGTCGACCGGGAAGCCGGGGTGGAAGGCGAAGCGTTCGATGCGCGCGGTGTGGGGATGGCGCGCGCCGATGTCGTGCAACTCGGCGACGATGCGCTCGCGCTGCGCGGCGGCGACGCCGGCACGCAGTTCCACGCACAGCACGGGCAGGTTCTCGCGCCGGCTGCCGTGGAAAACCGGGCGTTGCTCGTAGCTCGCTTCCTCACCGCCACCGAGCACCACGAACGGTCTCTCCACCGCGACCCCCACCAGTGCGGTGCGGCGCACCTCGGGGTGGGTGTTGAACACCGGCTCGGCCTGCTCGGTGTACAGCGGCCCGTCCGCGGTCTCCACGCGGTGCGACTTGCGACCGCAGAACCACAGTCGCCCCTCGCCATCGAAATAGCCGACGTCGCCCATGCGGTGGACGATACGCTGGCTGCCATCGGCCCGGGCCTCGGCGATCTTCGCCAGCGCGGTGGCTTCGGGGCGGTTGAAATAGGCGTCGGTCGCGGTCGGGCCGGCGACGGTGATCTCGCCGACCTCGCCCGGCGCCATCAGCAGCTCGTCCGACCATGTCGGGATCGCGTCATCAGTGATGCGCACGATCCGCACCACGTTCGGTGCCACGGGGCGGCCGACGCAGGTGCCGGCACCGTGCTCGGTCGCCGCGCGCGTGGCCTGCAGTTCGCGGCCCTCGATCACCGCCACCGGCAGGCATTCGGTGGCGCCGTAGGGCGTCCACAGTTGCGCATCCTCCGGCAACAGGCCGCGCAGCGTCGCCACCACCTGCGGCGGTACCGGCGCACCGGCCGAGGTGACCCGGCGGATCGTCGGCAGCTTTGCACCATGGCGTGCCAGCACATCGACCAGTGCCGGCGAGCCGAACAACTGGGTCACGCCGAAGCGGGCGATGGCATCGTGCAGCTTGCGTGGATCGGCGCGTGCCGGGCGGGTCGGATCCATGTCGGGGATGATGGAGGTCAATCCCAGCGCGGGATCGAACAGCGCGAACGGCGGGAAGGTCGGCAAGTCCACTCCGCCGGCCTGGATGCCGAAGGCCTCGCGCAGCAGGTCGATCTGGGCGACGAAATGGCGATGGCGATAGACCACACCTTTCGGCACGCCGGTCGAGCCGGACGTGAACAGGATCGCGGCGACGTCGTCGGGCTGCGTGGCGACGAGCTGCGGCCCGGCGCCGGAACCCATGCGTTCGATGCGTTTCAGCGTCGCCCCGCCCCAGCACCAGCGCCGGCCGACGGTCACGCGGATACGCGCCACGCGCGCCCAGCGCAAGGCAATCCGCGCCGCGTGCGCCAGCGCGATGCCGATGAAGGCCTGCGGCTGCGCCTCGTCCAGGCACTGCCGCAAGGCGCGCCGGTCGATGCCCGGATCCACCAACACCGGCACCGCACCGAGCTTGAACAGTGCGAACATCAGCAGGAAGAACTCCGGTGTGGGTCGCACCATCAACACCGTACGCATGCCGCGGGTGATGCCGATGCGCGCAAGCCCGGCGGCGATGGCGTCGCTGCGCGCATCGAGTTGCGCGTAGGTCAGGGTGAGGTCGTAGCGAGCCAAGCCGTCGCGGCCGCGCGAACCCGGGCAGCGCAGCGCCACCTGTTCGCCACGCTCGGCGGCCATGCGTGGCAGGGTGGATGCGATGTTGCAGGCCGGCTCCCGACGTCCCCTTTCGCCGGCCGAAAGGGGCGCCGTCACCGTATCGGCCCCGCGTGCCGGCCGCCGATCGGCGTCATTGCGGATGGGCGTCGAGGAAGGTGCGGATCGCCGGCACCAGATCTGCGTGCCGATCTTCCAGTACGTAATGCCCGGCATCCGCGAAGGCCTGCACCTGCGCCTGCGGCAGCGCGCTCCGGAAGGCGTCGAGGAAATGGCGGTCGAACACGAAGTCCCGCAGCCCCCAGCCTATGAAGGTCGGACGGTCGGCGAACTCCGGCAATCGTCGCCCGGCTTCCTCGACCAGCGACCACGCGCGGTCGCCGGCACCCAGCGGGATGTCCTGCACGAAACGCAAGGTCGCGATGCGGTTCGCCCACGAATCGTAGGGCGCCAGGTAGGCGCGCCGGACGTCCTTGGGCATCGGCTTGACGACACCCTGCCCGGCCGCCCCGGCGGCAAAGGCGTTGAAGCCGCGGATCAATCCCGCACCCAGCATGGAATCGCGCCCGAGGGTGAGCTGCCAGGGCATGGGCTTCGCCGCCGGCAGGGGAAACGCAGCGGTGTTGAGGATCACCAGTCTGCGCACGCGCGCGGCGTTCCGAAGCGCCCAGCCGAATCCGATCATGCCGCCCCAGTCGTGGACGGCCAGCGTCAACTGCCCAGCGACGCCGGCATGCGCAAGCAGTGCGTCCAGATCGTCGATCCGCGATTGCAGCGTGTAGTCGTAGCGGTCATCGCCGGGCTTGTCCGACAGGCCCATGCCGACGTGGTCGGGCACGATGCAGCGGTAACGGTCGTGCAGGCCGAGCACGAGATGACGCCAGTAGTAACTCCACGACGGATTGCCGTGGAGCATGACCACGACCTCGCCGCTGCGCGGCCCCTCGTCGAGGAAGGACATCCCGATGCCGGGACGCACCTGAATGTGTTGCGGGGTGATCGGATAATCCGGAAACGAGCCCTTGGCGAGGACGCGCACCTGTTCGGCGCCAGGCAGCATCATCCGCTTACCAGACGACTTCGGCCATCGAGCAATTCAGTCCCGAACCGATGCCCAGCAGGGCGACGCGGTCGCCCTTCTTCAGCCGCCCCATTTCCCTGAGCTTGGACAACACGATCGGCACCGAAGCCGGGCCGATGTTGCCGTGCTCGTGGAAGATGGTCAGCACCTTCTGCGGGTCGATGCCGAAGGCCTTGATGAAGGCCTGGGTGTGGACCTGGCTGACCTGGTGGATCACGAACTCGTCCAGCTCATCGACCACCCAGCCCAGCGCCTGGCGGGCGGCGATGAAGGTCTTCTGCGCCAGCTTCAGGCCCTCGATCAGCAGCATCTTGGTGTCGGTGACCATGCGGTCGAGGTTGCCGCGGCACAACTTGTTCCACTCGGTCGCCGCGCGGGTCACGCCACCCTTGTAGCGCGGCGCATCCGGGGTCAGTTCACTGCGCGAGAGCACCATCGCCGCCGCGCCGCAGCCGAGCGTGAGCGAGGCCAATTCGTTGCGGAACTCGTCCTCGGTGATGGTCGGCGAGGACAGGCGTTCGAGCGTGCGCTCGTAGACGAGGTTGGCGGTCTCGCCATCGACGACCAGCGCGTACTCGATCTCGCCGCGTTCGATCATCCGGCTGGCAATGTCCATGCCGTTGAGAAAGGCGAGGCAGGCGTTGGCGACATCGAAATTCTGGCAGTTCTCGCCCAGCTGGAGGTTGCCGGAAATGATGCTGGCGGTGGACGGCTCCAGGTAATCTCGACTGACCGAGGTGTTGACCAGCAGGCCGATCTTCTCGCGCGGCACGCCACAATCGGCCAAGGCTTTTTCCGCCGCCAGCGTGGCGGCATCGGAGGCCTCCACGCCGGCCTGCCAGAGCCTGCGCGCGTGAATGCCGGCGATTTCGCCCAGCACGTCGACGCGGATACCCAGCCGCTGCATGGTGGGTTGCAGGCGTCGGTTGATCGCCTCCGAGCTAAGGCGCTCGGGCGCATCGATATGCGCGAGTCCGGCAATGGAAACGTGTTCGAAGAGCATCTCGGCCACAGGTTGGCGTAACCGGGCTACGCTACTAGGTTCCACGGTTGACCGCAAGCTGCTGTTGCTGCGCAACGCGTGCGCCGGTCACTTCCGCGGCGCGTCGACACGGCCGGGAATCCACCCATGGCTCAGGTTTCCGACGCACGTGTGCGCTTCCAGCCGTGGTGGCGGATGTCCAGGTACAGGCTGTAGCTGGCGGTGAAGGCCGGGAACAGGTTCTGCAGCACGCCCACGGAATCGGACTTGGGGGAGAAGACGAAGTAGCTGAGCGTGGTGATGGAGCCGACGATGCTCATGTACCAGAACGCCCGCGGAACTTCCGGCTTGCCGGCCTTGCGCGAGGCATGCATCTGCACGAACCAGCGTGCCGAGAACATCAGCGCGCCGGTGTAGCCGATCAGCTTCCACAGGGTGATGTGGATGCCGGTCCAGGACAGCCAGAGGATTTCCTCGTTCATGGGGTCTCCGTGAATGACGCATCCCTCGCAGCCAGCGCGGGGCAGGATGGAGGAGTGTTGTTGCGGGATGAAAACGGAACGCCGGGAACCCGCCCCGACCTTTCCCCGTGCTCCGTGCAAGGCCGGCGGCGCTCAGCGCCTGTGAAAAATTCAAACGCCGTCACGAGGGCGTCGCCGGGCATCTCTGGCAAGGCGCGTTGCGTGAAGACAAGGGAGTTTGGTGAACCAAATGACCGCAGTTTTCGCGCAACGGGCCGCCGCCAGAGGCGTTCGGCGGCGTCCGCAGCAGGTGGGCGATTTTTTCACAGCCTCTCAGTCTTGCCGGTGGAGCTCGACGACCTGGGTTCGCTTGCTGCGCACGATCAGCCACGCCACGCCCCGCAGGTCGCGGATGCCGACCAGGGCACGGTTGAAGTTGTTGTACTTGGACACGCCGGCGGTGCGGTGGCGGTGGTTGACCGGCACGCTCAGGGTTTTCCAGCCGGCGCGCTGCATCAGCGCCGGCAGGAAACGGTGCATGTGGTCGAAATACGGCAGGTCGAGGAAGGCCTCGCGCTCGAACAACTTGATGCCGCAGCCGGTGTCGGGGGTGGCATCGCGCAGCATCCGCGAGCGGATCCGGTTCGCCCAGCGCGAGGCCCAGCGCTTGGAGCCCGAATCCTGCCGGTTCACCCGCCAGCCGGCGAACAGCTTGATCGCGGACGCGGCCTTGGCGCGTTCGGCCAGCAGCTTGGGGATGTCGGCCGGATCGTTCTGGCCGTCGCCGTCCAGGGTCGCGATCCAGGTGCCGCGGGCGGCCTTGGCACCGTTGCGGATCGCGGTGCTTTGTCCGGCCTGCGCGAGGTGGCGGATGACCCGCAACTCCGGGACCTGTCCCTGCAGTTGCTGCAGCACCGCCACGCTGCCGTCACCGCTGAGGTCGTCCACGTACACGATCTCGAAGGCGATCTGGCCGCGCAGCGCGGCCACGATTTCGCCCACCAACGCGGCGATGTTCGCCTCCTCGTTGTGCACCGGCACCACCACCGACAGTTCGGGCGCGGTCATGGCAGCGGGGCAGTTGCCGTCAGGGCGGCGGGCCGGGGTCGAAAAGTCATCCGGGCATTATCCGGGTTGCCGGGCCGGCTTTCACCTGCACCCCGATCAGGCCTGGCGACGCAGGCGTTCGAGCACGCCGTCCAGCGTGTCCAGTCCGTGATAGTGGATCACCAGCTTGCCGCGCCCGCCGCGCCCGTGCAGTACCGCTACCCGCGCGCCCAGGGTCTCGGACAGTTCGCGTTCGAGCGCGGCGACGTCGGGGTCGGCCTTGGCCACGGGTTTGGCTGCCGTCGGCCTGGCCTTGGCGGCCTGCGCCAGTTGCGCGCGGTGCTCGGTCTCGCGGACCGACCAGCCCTGCGCGGCGGCTTCGGTCGCCAGCGCCACCGCGGTGTGCGGCGGCAGGGTCAGCACGGCACGCGCGTGGCCCATCTCCAGTTGGTGGCTGGCCAGCAGTTCGCGGATCGCCTCGGGCAGCTCCAGCAGGCGCAGCAGGTTGGACACCGAGGCGCGCGAGCGACCGACCGCCTCGGCGGTCTGCTGGTGGGTCAGGCCGAATTCGTCGATCAACCGGGTCAGGGCCTGGGCTTCTTCGAGCGGGTTGAGGTCCTCGCGCTGGATGTTCTCGATCAGTGCCATCGCCACCGCCGAGCGGTCGTCCACCTCGCGCAGGACCACCGGCACCTCGGCCAGGCCTGCCAGTTGCGCGGCGCGCCAGCGGCGCTCGCCGGCGATGATCTCGTGGGTCGCCCTGGAGCCCTTCGTCGGCGCCACCGCGCGCACCACGATCGGCTGGATCAGGCCCTGGGCGCGGATCGAGTCGGCCAGTTCGGCCAGCCGTTCCGGATCCATGCCGCTGCGCGGCTGGTAACGCCCCGGGCGCAACGCCGCCACCGGCAGGGCGTGCAGGCCGGCCTCGCCGACCTCGGCCACCGGCTCGGCGGCCGTCTTGGCGGCAGGCCCGAGCAGGGTGTCCAGGCCGCGCCCGAGGCCGCGTTTCTTGGCCGCCATGTCAGTTTGTCTCCGTCTTCTTGCGTTCGCGCCCGCGGCGCAGGATTTCCCCGGCCAGGCCGAGGTAGGCGATGCCACCGCGCGAGTTGCGGTCGTAGGCGACGATGCTCTGGCCGTGGCTGGGCGCCTCGGCCAGACGCACGTTGCGCGGAATCACCGTGCGCAGCACGCGCTCGCCGAAGTGCGCCTGCAGGTCCGCCGAGACGCCGTTGTCCAGGTTGTTGCGCAGATCGTACATGGTGCGCAGGATGCCCTCGATCTGCAGCGCCGGGTTGAGCCGCTTCATCAGCGCCTCGATCGTGCCCAGCATCGCGGTCAGGCCCTCCAGCGCCAGGAACTCGCACTGCGTGGGCACCAGCACGCTGTCGGCGGCGGCCAGCGCGTTCAGGGTCAGCAGGGACAGCGAGGGCGGGCAGTCGATGACGATGAAGGCGTAGCGGCTGCGCACCGGGTCGAGGGTTTCCTTCAGGCGCTGGTCGCGGCCCGCTTCGTCCATCAGGCGGATTTCCGCGGCGGTCAGGTCGCCGTGGCCGGGCAGCAGGTCGTAGTTCTCCGGGCTGCGCTGGCGGACCTGCTCGAAACCGGCCTCGCGCAGCAGCAGTTCGCAGGTGGTGGCCTCCAGTTCGCGCTTGTCGATGCCGGCGCCGGTGGTGGCATTGCCCTGCGGATCCAGGTCCACCAGCAGCACCTTGGCGCCGGTATCGGCCAGTGCCGCGGCCAGATTGACCGCGGTGGTGGTCTTGCCGACCCCGCCCTTCTGATTGGCGACCGCGATGATCCGCGCCTTGCTCATGCTGCCGTGTCTCCGTGGTTGAAACGCTCGCGTTCGATCACCAGCAGCCGCCGCTGCGCGGCCACGCCAGGCACCGCCAGGACGTGGTGGCCGCTCAGCCGCCAACCGGCGGGCAGCGCGGCGATCTCGTCCACCGGGTCGGCGCCCTTCATCGCCAGCAGCCGGCCGCCGGGCGCCAGCAGGTGGCCGCCGACCTGCACGAACTGCGCAAGACTACCGAAGGCCCGCGACACAAGACAGTCGAAGCCGTCGCCGGGGGCGAGGTCTTCGGCTCGCGACTGCGCCACCTCGAGGTTGGTGATCGCCAGCTCGCGCTGGGCCTGACGCTGGAAGCGCGCCTTCTTGCCATTGGAATCGACGCTGACCACCTGCAGCTCCGGCAGCGCCAGCGCCAACGGGATACCCGGCAAGCCGGCGCCGGAGCCGATGTCGGCCATGCGCCCGCGCACGAACGGCGCGATGGACAGCGAGTCGAGCAGATGCAGGGGCAGCATCTGCGCCGGGTCGCGGATCGCGGTGAGGTTGTAGGCCGCGTTCCAGCGCAGCAACAGGTCGAGGTAGGCCAGCAGGCGCTCGGCCAGCGGTTGGGTCGGCAACGCCAGCGCGGCCAGCCCGGCGAGCAGCGCCGGGCGCAGGACATGGACCGAGGGAACGGGAGAAGCCGAGGACATGCAAACGCCGTCGTGGAGGCGGGCGATTGTCCCGCATCCGCGGCGGCACTGCAGCAGGTGGGCGAATCCGTGGTGTCAGGCCGCGGCGTCAGGCCGGGGCGTGCAGGGCGCAGCGAATGACCCGCAGGCCCTTGCCGCCGAGGCGCTGATTCAGTTCGTCCTTGAGCCGATCGGCGAGCATCGGTGCGTCCGCGCTTGCGGGCGCGGCGATCCGGGTCAGCGCCGCTTCGACCTGGGTGGCGACCAGTTCGTCCACCGCATCCAGTCCGTCGCCGGTCTGCAGCGGGTCGAGGATCTGGAAATACAGGTCGGCGCGGGCCTGCGCGTCCCCTGCCTGCGGCGCGGGCCATTCGATGTGATGGCCGGTCAACGACACCTGCCGCGCGACGCGATCCAGCAGCGGCCATACCGCGTGGCGCCCGGGCCGCAGGGTGCGCAGGTAACGGCCGAAACGGTGGACCGTCCAGGCCTGACCTTCCGGAACGCGCCGGATCGTAAGCAGCAGCAGGGCCAGGCAGACCAGCGCAACGGCGGCGAGGACGGCGTTCACGTTCAATCCATTCAATGATTTGTCAACACTTCGTTAGAAACGTCTTAGCAAAATAACGTTTTATTTGCAAGACCCTAACGAAAAAATATCGAACCGTGCCGGAAGGCGACCTGAATGCGCCGCAGGACGGGCCGGGCGGTTCAGCATCCGGTCGGATTTGCCCGCGACAACGGTCGCTGCCGGCGTTCCAGCGCGATCGCGGCTGCCGCCGACCCGGCGTGGCGTCACGTCGGGTGTGCATCGCGCCCGTTCATACGCACGAATTCCGCCGTGCCGAGCACGGAAACGAGCACCGATTCGGCATCGATCGCAGCACCCCAAATTGGCAATGAACACCCTGCCTGCGCGCAGCGGTCGGCGCACAGCCATGGCCGGCATGGGGGGCGTCTTGTTGGTCACGCCGCACGGACCTGCCCTCGGCCGGACTTGCGGCATGCTGCGGCAGCCGCATGCAAGCACGATTTTTCAGGCGCGGAACGGCTCGAGCGCAACCGCTCGCCGCCCTCGTCCCCACGCCGCATCGCCAATCCAGACCTGCCCGGTCAGGCGTGGGCGGACAATCCGGGCGCGCGCGCGGCGAGCAGTTCGCGGGTGTAGGCGTGGCGCGGGGATGCGAGCAATTCGCCGGCCTCGGCGCATTCCACGATCGCCCCCGCGTGCATCACCGCGATGCGCTCGGCCAGCGCGCGCGCGGCATCGAAATCGTGGGTGATGAACAGCACCGCCACGCCGCGCTGGATCTTCAGCTCGGCAAGCAGGCGCAGGATCGCCGCGCGGCTGCGCGCGTCAAGCGCCGACACCGCCTCGTCGCAGACCAGCAATTCCGGATCGGTGGCCAACGCGCGGGCGATCGCGATGCGCTGGCACTGGCCGCCGGAAAACTGGTGCGGGTAGCGGTCGGCGACGCCGGCGTCCAGCCCGACCGCCTGCAACAGCGCGACGGCGCGAGCACGCCGCTGCGCCGCATCGCCCATACGGTGGATGCGCAATGGTTCGGCGACGATGCGCGCGGCGCTCAGGCGCGGGTCCAGCGAGGCGAACGGATCCTGAAACACCACGCCGATGCGTCGCCGCAGCGGGCGCAGGGCGCGGGCACCGAGCGTGGCGATCTCGATGCCGTCCAGGGTGATGCGACCTCGCGTCGGCCCGCGCAGCAGGCGCAGCAAGGCGCGTGCCAGCGTGGACTTGCCGGAGCCGGACTCGCCGACCAGCGCCAGGCAATGGCCACGGCGCAGTTCCAGCGTGGTCGGCGCCAGCGCATCGCAGGCAGCGTGCGGGTAGCGCACCGCCAGTTCGCGCGCCTGCAGCAACACCGCTCCGGGCGGCACTGGCGGCGCGGGATCGAGGCGATCGGCGGCGAGCAAGGCGCGGGTGTAGTCGGCCTGCGGCGCGGCGAACACGCGCGCGCTCGGCCCGTCCTCGACGCAGCGACCGCGATGCAGCACCAGCACGCGCTGGGCGAGGCTGGCGACCAGCGGCAGGTCATGGCTGACCAGCAACACGGCCAGACCAAGGTCGCGGCGCAGGGTGTCGAGCAGATCGAGGATGCCGCGGCCCACGCGCGCATCGAGCGCCGAGGTCGGTTCGTCGGCGAGCAGCGCGCGCGGGCGCGAGGCCAGCGCCATTGCGATGCACACGCGCTGGCGTTGCCCGCCGGAAAGCTGGTGCGGGAAGCGCACCAGCAGCTCGGCGGCGTTCGCCAGTTCGACCCGTTCGAGCAACTGCATTGCCTGCGCGCGCAGGACGTTCGACGCGACGCCGGCGTGGCGCAGGACTTCGTGCAACTGCGCACCGATCCGCCGCAGCGGATGCAGCGCCGCCAGCGCATCCTGCGGCACCCACGCCAGCAGGCGGCCGCGCTGCGCGGCGTGTTCGCGCGAACCCAGGCCAAGCTCGCGTCCATCCACGCGCAGCGTGCCCTGCGCATGCAGGTTCGGCGGCAGCAGACCGAGCAGAGCCAGCGTGGCCAGACTCTTGCCGGCACCGGATTCACCGACCACCCCCAGGCACTGGCCGGGCACGAGGTCCAGATCGAGCGGTCCGAGCAGGCGCTGTCCGGTGGCATTCAGGCTGACCCGCAGTTCGCGCAGCGACAGCAACGCAGACGTGGACGAAGTCGCGTCCGGCGGCATCGGATTCGTGCTCATGGGCTGGCGGCCAGCGCATCCTCGTCGGCGCGCTGGCCAGGGTCGGCAACCGATGCGGCGTTGCGCACGTCCAGCGCATCGCGCAGCGCGTCGCCCAGATGCTGGAAGCAGGCCAGCGTCAGCACCAGCAGCACCGCCGGCACCAGCAGCGTCCACGGCGCACTCGCCAGCTCCTGCGTGCCTTCTTCCAGCAGCGTGCCCAATCCGGCCGAGGGTTGATCGACCGACAGCCCGAGGAAACCGAGGAAGCTCTCGATCAGGATCGCCTGCGCTGCCAGCAGGCTGGCATACACCAGCGCCAGCCCGAGCAGGTTGGGCACGATGTGCCAGCGCAGGATCTGCCCGGTGGTGGCGCCGGCGGCGCGCGCGGCCAGCACGAACGGCAGCTCGCGCAGGCGCGAGGCCTCGGCACGCACCACCCGTGCCAGGTCGATCCAGACGTAGCCGCCGATCGCCGCCAGCAGCAGCGGCAACGAGCGGTCGAACAGTGTCAACAGCAGGATCACGATCAGCAGGAACGGCAGCGCCGAGATCACGTCCAGCGCACGCATCATCAGCCGCTCGCGGCGGCCGCCGAGGTATCCCGCGGTGGCGCCGTAAGCCAGCCCGATCGCCAGCGCGACCGCGGTCGCCCCGACCCCGAGCAGCAACGACAGCCGCAGCCCGTACAGCACGCGCACGAACAGGTCGCGGCCGATGGCGTCGGTGCCCAGCCAGTGCGAGCGCGCCAGCGTGGGCGCGGTCGACAGCGCGTTCCAGTCCGGGTGCTCGGGCGCGTACGGCGACAGCCACGGCCCGATCAGTGCGCACAGCGCCAGCGCGGCGAGCGCGCCAAGACAGACCTTCGCCGAAAGCGGCCAGCGCCGCGTGAACCGATGCATGGGTGCATCATCGCGCGATCGCCACGTCTACCCAACCCCTTCCCTTGCGGGAGAGGGGTTGGAGAAAGGGGAAGGCGCCGGCACGGCGACGCAGCTCACGCGTCCGCGGCGGTAAAATGGCCCTTCAATCCCGCGAGCCCGCCATGCCCCACCCCCTGACCCGCCCGCGCCGCATGCGCGCCGATGATTTTTCGCGCCGGCTGATGCGCGAAACGGTGCTGACCGCCGACGACCTGATCCTGCCGGTGTTCGTGCACGAGCTTCCCGGCTGCGCTCCGATCGCCTCGATGCCCGGCGTGGAGCGGCTGTCGATCGACGAACTGCTGCGCGTGGCCGAGCAGGCCTGCGCGCTGCGCATTCCTGCGCTCGCCCTGTTCCCGGTGACGCCGGAAAGTGCCAAGTCGCTGGACGCGCGCGAGGCGTGGAATGCCGACGGCCTGGCCCAGCGCGCCGTGCGCGCGCTCAAGGCGCGCTTCCCGGAGCTGGGGGTGATCACCGACGTGGCGCTGGATCCGTTCACCACCCACGGCCAGGACGGCCTGATCGACGATGCCGGTTACGTCGTCAACGATCCCACCGTCGAGGCCCTGGTCAAGCAGGCGCTGTCCCACGCCCAAGCCGGCGCCGACGTGGTCGCGCCCTCGGACATGATGGACGGTCGCATCGGCGCGGTCCGCCTCGCGCTCGAACAACACGGCTTCGTCAACACCCGCATCCTCGCCTACGCCGCCAAGTACGCATCGAGCTTTTACGGCCCGTTCCGCGATGCGGTCGGCAGTGCGGGGACGCTCGGCAAGGGCAACAAGTACACCTACCAGATGGACCCGGCCAACGGCGACGAGGCCCTGCGCGAGGTCGCGCTGGACATCGCGCAGGGCGCCGACATGGTGATGGTCAAGCCGGCCCTGCCTTACCTGGACATCGTGCGGCGGGTGAAGCGACGCTTTGGCATGCCCACCTTCGCCTACCAGGTCAGCGGCGAGTACGCGATGCTCAAGGCCGCCGCGCTCAACGGCTGGCTCGACGAGCGCGCCTGCGTGCTGGAGGCGCTGACCGGCATCCGCCGCGCCGGCGCCGATGCCATCCTGACCTATTTCGCGCTCGACGCGGCACGCTGGCTGCGCGACGCCGCATGAGCGCGTGCGTGGTGAGCCTCTCCATCAGCCGTTCGTGGTGAGCGCTTCGAAAATTCCCGCTCGTGGTGAGCCTGTCGAACCACGCCCAAGACAGGCCTGCCGAACCACGAATGAAACCTCGTGCCATGACCTGGATGCGCAAACCCTCGCCATGACCTTGCGCTGCACCCTGTTCGGCCACCCGGTCGCGCACTCGCTCTCGCCGCGCATCCATGCCGCGTTCGCGCAGCAGGTCGGCGTGGCGATGGACTACACGCTGTCCGACGTGACGACCGAAGGGTTCGCTGACGCGCTGGCGGCGTTCGCGCGCGCCGGCGGCGCCGGCGCCAACGTGACCTTGCCGCACAAGGCCGCCGCGTTCGCCGCGTGCGCCGAAACGAGCCCGCGCGCGAAACGCTGCGGCACGGTGAATACCCTGGTGCGGCGCGGTGCGGGCTGGTTCGGCGACAACACCGACGGCAGCGGCCTGATCCGCGATCTCCTCGAACGTCATCGACTCATCCTGCGCGGACGCCGTACCCTGCTGCTCGGCGCCGGCGGCGCCGCCGCCGGGGTTGCTCCGGCCCTGCTCGATGCCGGGGTCGGCGCGCTGGTGATCGTCAACCGGTCCACGGTACGCGCCGAGGCGCTGGCAGCCGGCCTCGGCCAACCGGATCGGGTGAGCGCGCGGGACTGGCAGGCACTGGCCGCGCTCGGCGGCTTCGACCTGCTCGTCAACGCCACCGCCGCCGCGCGCGGACACCAGCCGTTGCAACTGCCACCTGGCATCGTCGGTGCCGACACGCTGGCGGTCGACCTGGGTTACGGGCATGCCGCCCGCGAGTTCCTGGCGTGGGCGCGTGATGCCCATTGCCGGCAGGCCATCGACGGCCTGGGCATGCTGGTCGAGCAGGCCGCCGAGGCTTTTGCGCTGTGGCATGGCCTGCGGCCGCGGACCGATCCGGTGTACGCGATGCTGCGCCAGGAACTGCCCGCAGTGCCGGAGACCTGATCGTGGCCATCGCCTGCCGGTCGGGTTGCGGCGCCTGCTGCATCGCCCCTTCGATCTCCTCGCCGATTCCCGGCATGCCCAACGGCAAGCCCGCCGGCGTGCGTTGCGTCCAGCTCACCGCCAACTTCCGCTGCGCGATCTTCGCTCATCCGGACCGGCCGAAGGTCTGCGCGTCGCTGCGTCCTTCGCCCGGCATGTGCGGCAGTGATCGCGACGACGCGATGGCGAGGCTGAGCCTGCTCGAAAGCCTCACCGCGCCCTGAGAAAAATCTGCACAAGCCGAAAGCCCTACCGGTTTGCTATCGCAAATCGTGGATTCCGTTCATGGTTCGGCTTGCTCACCACGAACGGAATCCACTTGTTCAGATGTTTCCCGAGGGACCTGCGAGGTTTTCGCGAGGGTACGGAAATTCATGGACCGGCGCCGGCAGGTTGCGCCAGATAGCGATCCTTGAGCCGCACGTAATGCGCCGCCGAGTAGTACAACTGCTCGACTTGGGCGTCGTCGAGGACACGCACGCGTCGGGCTGGATTGCCCATCCACAGCTCGCGCTCGCCGACCACCTTGCCCGGCGCGATTACCGCGCCGGCGGCGACGAAGCCGTGCTTTTTCACCACTGCACCGTCGAGCACGGTGGCATGCATGCCGATCAGGCAGCAGTCCTCGATGGTGCAGGCGTGGACCACGGCGGCATGGCCGATGGTGACATCATCGCCGATAAGGCAGGGAAAACCTTCCCCGGTGTACGGACCGGCGTGGGTGACATGCAGGATGGCGCCGTCCTGGACATTGCTGCGCGCGCCGATGCGGATGCGGTGGACGTCGCCGCGGACCACGGCGGCCGGCCAGATCGAGGCGTCCTCGCCGAGCACGACGTCGCCGATGACGGTGGCGGCCGGGTCGATGTAGGCGCGCGCGCCGAGGGTGGGAAAGGTGTCGAGGTAGGGGCGCATGGGTTGGTTCAGTGGCTGTCGTTGGAGAGCTGTTGGCCGCAAAGCCCTTCTCACTCCGGAGCGCGGATGCTGTCCCTTCTCCCTCCGGGAGAAGGTGGCGCAAAGCGCCGGATGAGGGTATGCCGCCTTGCGTTCGGTCGGGTCGAGAGGTCGGGGCCTTCGTCCCGCATCCGCCCTTCGGGCACCTTCTCCCGGAGGGAGCAGGAATCCGCAGCGGCAGCAGGGTTTGGAGTGATTGTACGACTCCACGGCACTACACTCGGGCGCATGGACACCGCCGCTGACACCCCCGTCGCCGAACTGCTCCCCACCCTGCACAAGCTGCGTGCCGCGCAAGCCGCCCGCGTGCCCGACTACGCGCAGCGCCGCGAGGACCTGGACCGCCTGCGCCGCGCCTTCCAGCGGCGGGTCGAGGAGATGGCCCGTGTCGTCAGCGACGACTTCGGCAACCGCTCCCGGCACGAGAGCCTGGTCGCCGACGGCATGACCGTGCTCAGCGAGATCGACCACCTCCGCCGTCACCTGAAGTCGTGGATGCGCCCGCGCGGGCGGAGGGTGAACTGGATTTTCCTGCCGGCACGGTCGCAGGTGGTGATGCAGCCGCTGGGCGTGGTCGGGATCATGGCGCCATGGAATTATCCGGTCAGCCTGGCACTGAGTCCGCTGGCCGCCGCCATCGCCGCCGGCAACCACGTCATGGTCAAGCCCTCCGAGCACACCCCGCGCACCAGTGCCTTCCTGCGCGACCTGCTCGGCGAGGTGTTCCCGACCGAGCGGGTGACGGTGGTCACCGGCGGCCCCGAGGTCGGCGGCGCCTTTGCATCGCTGCCGTTCGATCACCTGTTCTTCACCGGCTCGACCGCGGTCGGGCGCAAGGTGATGGCGGCAGCGGCGGCCAACCTGACGCCGGTGACGCTGGAGTTGGGCGGCAAGTCGCCGTGCGTGATCGGCGCCGATTTCCCGCTGCCGCTCGCGGCTCAGCGCATCGCCGCCGGCAAGTGGCTCAACGCCGGCCAGACCTGCATCGCGCCGGACTACCTGCTGGTGCCGCAGGCCGCACGGGATGCCTTCGTCACCGCGCTGGGCAAGGAAGTGCAGGCACGTTTCCCGCGACTGGACGGCAATCCCGACTACACCCGGATCATCAACGAAGGCCAATACCGCCGCCTGCGTGGCTACCTGGACGAGGCCGCCGCGCGCGGCGTGCGCAGCATCGAACTGGTCGCGTGCCAGCGCGAGTTGGCCGATGCCCAGCGGCTGATCCCGCCGACCGTGCTGCTGGATCCGCCCGACGACCTGGCGGTGATGCGCGAGGAGATCTTTGGCCCGATCTTGCCGGTCAAAGGCTATCGCAGTCTCGACGAGGCGATCGGCTACATCAACGCGCATCCGCGCCCGCTGGCGCTGTACCACTTCGACAACGACCGCGCCCGGGTGCGGCAGATGCTCGAGCGCACCGTCGCCGGCGGGGTGTCGATCAACGACACGGTGATGCACTACGCCCAGGAACGCCTGCCCTTCGGCGGCGTCGGGCCCTCGGGCATGGGTCGCTACCACGGCCACGACGGCTTCGTGACCTTCAGCCATCCCAAGGCCGTGTTCCGGCAGGCACGGCTGTCGTCGATGGCGCTGTTCAAGCCCCCTTACCGCGGGCTGGCGGATTTTTTGGTGAAGTTCCTGACCCGCTGAACCCGGGCGCGAACGCGTGCGGCGACGGCTGCCTTCACCGCGATGAAACCAGACCGCCTGCTTCCGCTGATCGTCGCCTGCGCGCTGTTCATCGAGAGCATGGACGCCACCGCGATCGCCACCTCGCTGCCGGCGATCGCCCGTGACCTGCACGCCCAGCCGATCGCGCTCAAGCTTGCGTTGACCACCTACCTGCTGGCGCTGGCGGTGTTCATCCCGGTCAGCGGCTGGATCGCCGACCGCTTCGGTGCGCGGCGCACCTTCATGTCGGCGATCGCGGTGTTCCTGCTCGGCTCACTGGCCTGCGCGGCCTGCAACTCGCTGGAGACGCTGGTCGCGGCGCGCTTCGTGCAGGGCATGGGCGGGGCACTGATGGTGCCGGTCGGCCGGCTGGTGCTGCTGCGCGCGATCCCGAAAAACGAGCTGGTCAACGCGCTGAGCTGGGTGACCATCCCGGCCCTGGTCGCGCCGATGATCGGCCCGCCGTTGGGCGGATTCATCACCACGTACTTCCATTGGCGCTGGATCTTCGGCATCAACCTGCCGATGGGCCTGCTCGGCATCGTGCTGGCGCATCGCTTCGTTCCCGACCTCAAGGCGCCGGTCAAGCCGCTGGACTGGCGCGGCTTTGCGCTGTCCGGCGGCGGGCTGGCGCTGGCGATGTTCGGTTTCTCAACGCTCGGCCGGCACTTGGTGTCCACGCCGGTGGCGGTGGCTTGCCTGGTGCTGGGCCTGGCCGCGCTGGCCGCATACGTCGCCCACGCGCGCACGCATCCGCACCCGCTGCTCGACTTGGGCCTATTTCGATTGCCCACCTACCGCGCCGGCGTACTCGGCGGCGGCGTGTTTCGAATCGGCATCGGTGCCATTCCCTTTTTGTTGCCGATGATGCTGCAACTGGGTTTCGGCCTGGATCCGCTGCACTCGGGCCTGCTGACGTTCGCCTCGGCGATCGGCGCGATCGGCATGAAGACGGTCGCCGCGCGCGTGCTCAAGCGGCTTGGCTTTCGCGATGTGCTGCGCTTCAACACCCTGGTGTGCGCCGGGCTGCTGGCCGGCTACGGGTTGTTCCGCGCCAGCACGCCGCATGTGTTGATCGTCGCGGTGCTGGTCGTCGCCGGCTGCTTCCGCTCGCTGCAGTTCACCAGCCTCAACGCGATCAGCTACGCCGAGGTGGAACCGGAGGCGATGAGCCACGCCGCCAGCCTGGCCGGCGTGATGCAGCAATTCTCGCTGGCGCTGGGGGTGGCGGTGGCCGGCTACGCCTTGCAGATCGTCGGTTGGATCGGCCAGCGCGAGCCGACCGCCGCGGCCAGCTTCGGCCCGGCCTTCGCCATCGTCGCGGCGATCAGCGCGCTGTCGGCGTGGATGATGTGGACGTTGCCTGCCGATGCGGGCCAGGAGATGGCCGGGCGCGCGCAGCCCGGCGAGCAATTGACCGAGCCCAAGGCGGAGCAGCGGCCGGCGACGTGAGCGCGGTCCGTGGCGTGCCGCCGTTGCGGAAGGATCATCGGGCGGCGGTCGGACCGTCGAATGGAGCCACGTCATGCCCAATTCGCTTCTTGGTCCGCTACCGTGGGTGGCCTCCATGGCGCCGCCGCCGCGCGGATATCCAGGTCGATGCCACCAGCAACCCCCAGATCACCGCGCACGCGCAGAAGACGGCGAACAAACGCCAATACTGCCCCGACACGGCCGCCTCGGGGTCAGCGAGCCAATGTAGGAGGACGACGTCTTTCGCGGAGGTCAGGTGGTAGGTCTGTCCGGCGCTGACGATGGCGTCGCGGATGTCCGCGTCGGATGATGAGATGACGCGCACACCGGCACGCGCCGGGCCCTTCCAGTCGGATTCCGGCATGCCCGAGTTCGGGCTGCTCGTGACGGCCCAGGCGGTTACCGGACGGTCGGGAGTCCATCCGGCGCCGACGATCGGTGCGATTCGCAGCTCGTAGAGCTCGTGGGACCGTTGCTTTCCGCTGCTGCCGAAGACGGGCACATTCCAGCCGGCCCGTGTCAGGACCGAGCCGTCGGTGAAATGGAAGATCGACGCACGGGGATACCGTGTGGCCTCGTCGATGCGGATGCCGCGGATCGTCGCCCCGAACATCGGGGTTTCGATCGACGTCCCCATGATGCCGGCCGTGGCGCAGAGCAGGACACCGCCGAAGGCCAGGACGGCGCTCTTGCCGATCAAGAGGACGAAACCCAGGCTGACGAGAATGGCCAGCACGACGGCGATCATCCAGCTGCCCAGGCTCGTCACGATCGCGCACCCGACGATCGTCACGGCGAAGACAGGTACCGCCAGGATCGCGCCGCGCGACACGGCAACAGGCGAGGGAAGGGGATCCGGGCGGGGCATGTCGCCGGAGTCTAGCAGCGCATGACGTCCCGGTCAGCAGCGGGCGAAATGGGATATCCGATCCTCTTCCAAGCCGAACAAGGACACCCGCGAAACACGGGATGGCGATTGCGGAACGGCGACTGCGGACAGCCTCTTTCCGGCCATCCCATGGCAGGGGAATTGTGGCTGTCCTGAAGTTATCCTGATGAAGTTATCCTGAAGTAGTCACGATCTCTCCGAAGGTACCCTGGACGGTTTCGATGCGGGAGGGAACCAGCACGCGATCGCACTGCGAGCAGCGAAAGCCTTCCACGTTCCATTTCAGCGCCATTCCGGTGTCCTCGCTTCCGTGGCTGATCCGTGCCCTCGGCCTCAGCGCCCCGCCAGGATCGCCGCGGTTTCCTCGGCGATGTGCTGCACGCAGGTTTCCATCTGTTCGCGGCGGGTGCGGAAGCTGAGCACGCAGATGCGGCCGAGGAAGCGCGTGCCGACCTGGGCGCCGGTGAGCATGACCCGGCCGCGCGCGGTGACCCGCTCCATCAGGGCGCGGGTCGCGGCGTCCTGCGCGCCCGGCGTCGGGCCATCGAGGTGGAAGGCGAGCAGTGACAACTGCGGCGCTGCGTCGATGACGATGCCGGGGATCTTCGTCAACGCCTCGGCCGCCCACAGTGCCAGCTCGCGCTTCTCGGTCAGCGCGGCGCGGTAGCGGGCGGCGCCGAAGAACTTCAGGCTCAGCCACACTCGCAAACCGGGGAAGCCTCGCGACAGGTCGGGGCCGTACTGCGCGGGGTCGTAAAACTCGCTCTGGTTGTCCGGCAGGTAGCCGGCGGTGGACGCGTGCAGCGCACGCAGCGCCTCGCCCTCGCGCACCAGCAGGGCGCCGGTGCCGTAGGGCAGGAACAGGCCCTTGTGCGGGTCCAGGGTGAGCGAGTCGGCGCGGGACAAGCCGGCCAGCAGCGGGCGCAGTTCCGGCACCATGTGGAAGCAGCCGCCGTAGGCGCCATCGACGTGGTGCCACAGGCCCTCGCGTGCGGCCAGGTCGGCCACCGCGTCGAGCGGATCGACCGCGCCGGTGTTGGTGGTGCCGGCGGTGGAGAACACCATGAACGGCCGCAGGCCCGCCGCGCGGTCGGCGGCGATCGCCGCTTCCAGCGCATCCACCCGCATCCGGTAGTTCGCATCGACGGCGATCGTGCGCACGCGATCGTGGGCGATGCCGGCCAGGCGCGCGGCCTTGGCGATGCTGTGGTGGCTCTGCGAGGACGCGTACAGCGTGCCACCGCGGATGTCGGTGCCCAGGCGTTGTTCGCGTGCGCAGGCGATGGCGTTGAACATCGCCATCGAACCGCCGGGGGTGAACAGGCCACGGGTTGATGCGGGGAACTGCATCCACTCGCGCAGCCAGTCCAGCGCGTTGGCTTCCAGTTGCACCAGCGCCGGCGCGGCCTGCCAGATGCCGGTGTAGCGGTTGGTGGCGGCGGCGATGAAATCCGCCAGCGCGGCGGTGAACACGCCGCCGCCGGGGATGTAGGCGAGGTAACCGGGCGAGGCGGTGTTGAACGAGCGCGGGATGCAGTCGTCGAACAGCGGCGTGAGCAGGGCGTCCATCGGGGTGCCGGCTTCCGGCGCGGGCTCGCGCAGACCCTTGCAGATCGCTTCCGCATCGCCCAGGTTGCCGCACGATGGCATGTCGGCAAGTGCGCCCAGATGATCCAGCACCCGCTGCAGCACCTGCCCGGTCAGCACCTGCATCTGCGCGATCGGCAGGTCGAGGTCGGCGGGGTCGTTCATTGCCGGATCGACGGACGGGCCAGCGGCAGCGGCAGGATCAGGCGGCGAAGCTGCGCAGGGCGGCGATGGCGCGGTCGATGCCGGCATCGTCCACGTCCATGTGCACCGCCATCCGGATCGTTGGCAGGTAGCCGATCGACAGCTTCACCCCGGCGGCGTCCATGTGGATGCGCAGGCCGTCCAGATCCGCCGGGTTGACGCTGACGAAGACCATGTTGGTGTACTGCCCCACCAGCGTGACCGCCTCCAGTCCGCGCAGTCCGGCGGCCAGCCGCGCGGCGCGGGTGTGGTCCTGGGCCAGGCGCTCGATGTGGTGGTCGAGTGCATGCAGGCAGGCCGCGGCGAGGATGCCGGACTGGCGCATGCCGCCGCCGCAGACCTTGCGCCAGCGGCGTGCATCCTCGATCAGTGCCCTGGACCCGCACAGCACCGAACCGGCCGGCGCCCCAAGTCCCTTTGAAAAGCACACCGACACGCTGTCGGCGAACTGGGTGATGTCGCGCGCGGGCAGGCCCACCGCGACCGCGGCGTTGAACAGGCGCGCACCGTCCAGGTGCAGCGCCAGGCCGCGCCGTTCGCACAAGGCGCGGGCATCGCGCAGGTAGTCCATCGGCAGGGCCTGACCGTGCCAGGTGTTCTCCAGGCACAGCAGCCGCGTGCGCGCGAAATGCACGTCGCGCGGCTTGATCGCTGCCTCCACCAGTTCCAAGGGCAGCGTGCCGTCGGGGGCGTTGGCGATCGGCTGCGGCTGGATCGAGCCGAGTACCGCCGCGCCGCCGCCCTCGAAACGGTAACAGTGCGCCTGCATGCCGACGAGGTACTCGTCGCCGCGCTGGCAGTGCGACATCAGCGCGCACAGGTTGGACTGGGTGCCGGTGGGAACGAACAGCGCGTCCTCGAAGCCCAGCTTTTGCGCCAGCCGTCGCTGCAGACTGTTGACCGTCGGGTCCTCGCCGTACACGTCGTCGCCGACCTCGGCGCGCGCCATCGCCTCGCGCATGGCCGGCGTGGGCCGGGTGACGGTGTCGCTGCGCAGATCGATCCAGTCCATGAAGATTACCCCCGGGCGACAGTGTAGCCGCAGCCGCGTGCCCGGTGGGCCCGCAACCCTGGCCTTCCGGCGAGGGCCGGCCTCATGGCGTGCGGGTGCGCGCCTTGGCCACCAAGCGCAACACAGCGGCGGTGAACGCGGGCGAGGACGATGCGGTCATGTGGGTGGCGCCGGGCACGATCAGCAATTCCTTCTGCGCCGGCGGCAGGGCCGCGGCCGCGAACAGCTCGCGGGACATGATCGGGTGGGTCTGCTTGTCCTTCTGCCCGACCACGATCAACAGCGGCTCGTCCAGCCCGGCCATGATGCGCAGGTTGCCCTGGCCCTTGAGGGTGTCGTCGATGTGCACGCGCACCAGGAAGCGCCGGATGCCGGCCACGGTTTTGATCCATTCCCTGGTCGTGGTCGCGCTGGATTCCAGGATCAGGCCGTCGAGGGTGCGCCGGGCGGCGACCTCCCCGGCAATGAAGCTGCCCAGCGACTGGCCATGCACGAGCAGTGGCCCGGGGCCTGGCACCTGCTTGCTCACCGCGTCGAAGATCGCCACGCCGTCGTCGAACAAGGCATGCAGCGAGGTCGGCCCGGCATTGGCGCCGTAGCCGCGATGGTCAAAGATGATCACGTCCAGCGGCAGGTCGCGGTAGATGCGCAGGACGTAGTCGGCATCGCTGGACAACACGAAGCCGTTGCCGGCGAAGTACAGCACGCGCCCCGTGCTGCCGGCCTTGCGGAACACCGCGCCATGCAGGATGAAGCCGTCGCTGGCGGTGACCGCCAGCGGCGTGGTCGTCCAGCGACCGTGGTCGGGCGGGCCAGCCTCCACGAGCGCCCCGGGCCTGGGGACGATGAAGTTGCGTTCGGAGATCCGAAAGACGCAGGCGGACAACGACAGCGCGAGCAGCGCGACCAGCAACGACCGCAACGGCATGCACGTTCCTTGGTTCGGGTGCCCGCGAGCGGGCGAAAGCGATCGACGATCGCGAATGCTACCCGAGGCGAGGCAGCATCCGTGTGCCGCGCGATGATCGCCGTGTGCGACCATGCGAGGCAGGATTGTCCTGTCTTGCGGGCGACGAACAGCACAAGCTGCGTACCCGATTCGTCCTCGATGACCAGACGCGAGATCGCGGGATCGCGGGCCAGCACCAACCAGTCCAGGATCGGATCAAGCGTTGCAATGTGCCCCGATGGCCACCCAAACTCCCTCGCTTGGGGCCACCCACAAACCGCCACCTGGCCACGTCGCGTTGCAGCGTCGAGCGTTCGGTTTGTTCGGCTGGCCGGTGTTAAGCAAGACGGGATATCCCGCCCATGAAAATCGCCAGCTGGAACGTCAATTCCCTCAACGTGCGCCTGCCGCATTTGCTGCAGTGGCTGGCCAGCGCGCAGCCGGACGTGGTGGCGTTGCAGGAGACCAAGCTGGAGGATGCGAAGTTTCCCGACACCGCGCTCGCGGAGGCGGGATACCGCAGCGTGTTCTCCGGGCAGAAGACCTACAACGGCGTGGCGATCCTCGCGCGCGGGCAGGCGCTCACCGAAGTGCAGGCCGGGATTCCCGGTTTCGCCGACGAGCAGAAGCGCGTGCTGGCGGCCACCGTCGGCGGGGTGCGGATCGTCGACCTGTACGTGGTCAACGGCCAGGCGGTCGGCAGCGAGAAATACGACTACAAGCTGCGCTGGCTGGCGGCGGTGCGCGACTGGCTGGCCGAGGAGATTGTGCGCCATCCGCGGCTGGTGGTGCTGGGGGATTTCAACATCGCCCCGGACGATCGCGACGTGCACGATCCGCAGGTCTGGAACGATGAGGCGATCCTGACCTCCACCGCCGAGCGCGCGGCGCTGCGCCGCGTGCTGGATCTGGGCCTGCACGACAGCTACCGCCTGTTCCACGACGCGGGCGGCGCCTACAGTTGGTGGGATTATCGCCAGGCCGCGTTCCGCCGCAACCTCGGGCTGCGCATCGACCTGGTGCTGGTGAGCCAAGCGCTGCGCGCCAGTTGCTCGGGCGCATGGATCGACCGCGAGCCGCGCGGCTGGGAGCGGGCTTCCGACCATGCGCCGGTGCTGGTCGAATGGGCTGATGGCGCGGATGGAGTTCCGGCGCAGGATCCGCCGACGTGAACTACGTCGCCATTGCGCTCACCGTCGCCGGCATGATCGTGTTCTGGAATGCGGCCGAATGGGAATCGCGCGATGGCAGTGCGCACCATGGCGTGCTGTGGGCGGGGCTGTCGTTGCTGCTGTCGTTGCTCACCCAGTTCGTATTGGGGTGGGGCGTGTTCCCATGGTTGATTGCGCAGGCAGGGCTGTTCATCGCCATCGCCGGGGTGCGCGTTTGGTTGGAGGATCGCCAGCAGCGGTAATGGCCGATTCGCGACGCGGTCGCGTCGCGCTGCCGCGGCATGCGGCGAACGACGGTCGACGATGCGCTGGCGCCCGGCGCAAGGCGGCGTCCCGCACATGCAAAAACGCCGCCGGGCGAACCGGCGGCATGTATTGCGCGAAGCGGTCTTGGCGGTCGGTTACTGCATGTCCACCGACTCGTGGAACTCGATGCCCTGCTCGGTCAGCTCGACGCTGACCTCGGCGCGCTTGAACAGGCCGGCGTAGGTATCCATCATCTTCGCCTGCTGTTCCAACATCTGCCTGGACTGCGAACCGTCGGGCATGGACTGCGCGCTCTTGCGCATGAAGCTTGCCAGCACGGTGTAGAACTCCCCACGCGCGCCACCGGCAAACAGCGGCTGCTGGGTGGCATCGGTCTTCATGGCTGCCGCAATCCGCGTTTCCTCGCCAGCGCCCAGGCTGATGGCCAGGGCCTTGTCGCTCATCGCGGCGAAGATCGGGGCCTGGATCGGCAGGTTGGGCATCGCCGGCAGCGCCTTGGGTGTGCCGTCCGGCTTCAGGCCGATATTGGCCAGGCCAGGCAGGAAGTTGCCGGCCATCGCAAGGATCGAGGTCGGGTTGTCCGAACCGATGACCGCCACCGCGGCGATGTCCGGGATCGGCTTGTCGTCCTTGACCTCGACCTTGTCGGCGATCACGTGCAGGCCATGGAACATCCCGGTGTAGCCGGCAAAGCCCGGATTGGTCAGGGTGGTCTTGGCCTTTTCCGCCGAGTCGTTCAGACCCACCAGGTTCGGGCACTTCCACGGCGACTTGGACACCGCTTCGGCGTACTTGGTGGCCAGGTCAGGAAGCTTGGCCAAGTTCACGCTGAACCCGAAATCGACCAAGGCGGTCTTGGCCGCATCCAGGCCCGGCATCGGCGCGCGCAGGCTCATCAGGTCCTTGGCGATGTCGGGGCGCGCTTCGATGACCGCACGCAGCGCCATGTGCTTGGCGGACAGGTCGGAATACCCGAAGCTGGCGCGCGGCCAAGTCGCCGCCAGATGGTCGTACTCGCCGGCGCAGACCGGGTCGATCTGCGGCTTTTTCTCGCCGATGGCCGTGAGGAAAGACGTCTCAAGTGGCGTTGGCGCCGCCTTCAGTTCGGCCACCAGCTTGGCCGAATCGAAGTAGCCACTGCCGTAGGACAGGTAATTCATCTTCTTGTTCATCGCCTGCAGGTCGCCGCTGCTGGCCAGCGACTTGGCCGGCTTGTCGATGCCGAACAGGGTCTTCAGGTCGGCATCGGAAGCCTTGGCCGGGGCGATGGTCGCCACCAGTTGCTTGCCGGAAATGGCGATCACGCCTTCCAGCTTGGCCTTGTCCGAGTCGCCGCGGATCACCCAGTACGTCAAGTTGCCGACCTTGGCGGTGTCCAGCTTGGTGGACTTGGTCTCGATGCGGCCGATCGTGGCGCGCAGGTTGTCCGGCTTGTCCAGTTCCAGGCGCAACACCGGAACCAGGCCGATCCCGTAGAACGCCGCATGGGTCTGCGGCGAGACGCCGAGCAGATCCATCAGGCCCTTGATGTCCTTGCCGGCCACCTCGTCCTTGATCGCGCCCAGGATCTTGGTGGCCTTTTCGCGACCGGCCACCGAGGTGGCAGAGCACTTGTCGTCCGCGGCTGGCGCGGCGCTGGCGTCGGCAACGGTGGCTGGGGAGCCGTCGGCTGGCTGCGCGCCGTCGTCGCCCGGGGCGACCGCCGGTGCTTCGGTGGCTTCCGACTCGGCTGCCGGCGCGTCCTGCAGTGCGCCACCGCCACCGCCGCTGGAAGCGGCCGCGGCGCAGTTGGCGTTGTCCTTGGCCAGATCGTCAAGCAGTCCGGTGAGCTGCTGGGCGTAGACGTCGCCGACCTTGCCCGCCTTGTCGAGCTTGGCGATCCACTCGTCGCTGACTTCCTTCGGCTGCGGATCGATGTTGGCGATCACGTAGGGCGTATCCGCCGGCACGTAGGTCAGCGGATCGTCCGGGGCGACCACGCCCGGCCCGGAAGCGCCCGGACCACCTTCCTTGTGGCAGCCGGCGAGGGCGACGATGCCCGCAGCGATAAGGCAGGGCAGGACTTTGCGCATGTGCATGGTGGATTCCCCTGGACAAAAGTGTGAGGCGGTCGACAATCTTACCAGAGCGCAAACGCAGCGGTCGGCGCGAACCGGCCAGCGTGTTGCGGCCATGAATCGGCTGAATCAGGCGCGCAATGCCATCCCGCTGGCCGCATCGCGGATCGGGGTCGGCGCCGACAGGCCGCCGGTCTCCCCTTCCAGCACGCCATCGATCCCCAGCAGCAGCGCTGGATCGAGGTCGTCGTAGCCGCTGACCGCCGGCTGGCCGGCGAGGTTGGCGCTGGTGGACACCAGCGGCCCACCCCAGGCATTGCACAACGCGATCACCGGCAGGTGCGCGCTGATCCGCAGGGCAATCGTCGAATGCATCCCCCGCAGCCAGACCGGCACCTGCGACGGACAGGGCAGAACCCAGGTGTGTGGCCCGGGCCAGCTGGCGCGAACATCGTGCAGACGCGCCGGAGGCAGCGCGTCGAGGTCGATCAGGGAGGCGATTTGCGGCAGCTCGGCGGCGATCACGATCAGGCCTTTCCATTCCTCGCGCTGCTTGATTTTGAGCAGGCGACGCACGGCGCGGGCGTCGAACGGATCGCAACCCAGGCCCCACACGCCTTCGGTCGGGTACGCGATCACCCCGCCCTTGCGCAGGATCGCGACGGCTTGCGGGAGGGTCAGGCGCTCGGGCATGGGGGCAGAGGACAGAGGACAGAGGGCGATGGGCGGTGGGCGGAGGACGAGCGCGACTGAGCGGCGGGTCTGTCCGGTGCAAAAACGCAGGTCGCGCGGCGGTGGATTACTTCGCCTTCTTGGTGGCGACCTTTCGTGTGGAGAGCTTTTTCGATGCGGTCTGGCCGGCGGCGGCCTTGCGCACCGCGGGCGTCTTCGTCACGGCCTTGCCCGTCTTGGGGGGTGCGGTCTTTTTGACCGGCGCTTTTGCCGCGGGCGCGGTCTTCTTCGCCGCCTTGGCGGGCGCGGCCTTGCGCGCGAAACGCCCGCGTGCCGGGCGCGCGGGCGCTTTGGCGAGAATCTCCTCGCACTCGGCCAGGCTCAACGAGCCCGGCTCGCGATCCTTCGGAATCTTGCCGTTCTTCTCGCCATCGGTGATGTACGGACCGAAACGGCCATTGAGGATTTCGACCGGGCTGCCGTCGAACTTGCGGATGATGCGGTTGGCCAGGAACGCCTCGCGCTCACGCACCAGATGCAGCGCGCGCGCGAAGTCGATGGTGTAGGGGTCGTCGTCCTTGCCCAGCGAGGCATAGGTCGCGCCGCGCTTGGCGAACGGGCCGAAGCGGCCGATCGCCACCGTGACCGGCTCGCCTTCCTCCTCGCCCAGTGTGCGCGGCAGCAGGAACAGCGCCAGCGCATCCTCCAGGCCGATCGTGTGCATGCTCTGGCCGGGGCGCAGGCTGGCGAATTTCGGTTTGTCCTCGTCTTCCTTGCGGCCGATCTGCGCGAACGGCCCGAAGCGCCCCAGGCGCACGCTGACCGGCTTGCCGGATTTCGGATCGGTGCCCAGCTCGCGCGCGCCGGTGGCGTCGCCGCGATCCACTGAGCCGGTCTTCTCGTCCACCAGCGCCTTGAACGGTTCCCAGAACCGGCGCATCAGCGGCACCCAGTCCTCCTCGCCGCGGCTGACCGCGTCCAGTTCGTCTTCGAGCTTGGCGGTGAAGTCGTAATCGACGTACTGGGAAAAATGGCTGGACAGGAACTTGCTGACCGCGCGGCCGACGTCGGTGGGGCGGAAACGGCGGCTGTCCAGCTCGACGTACTTGCGGAACAGCAGGGTCTGGATGATCGCCGCGTAGGTGGAGGGCCGGCCGATGCCGTATTCCTCCAGCGCCTTGACCAGCGAGGCTTCCGAAAAGCGCGGCGGCGGTTCGGTGAAATGCTGCTCGGTGCGGATGCCGGCCAGCGGGATGCGATCGCCGGCCTTCATCGGCGGCAGCTTGCGGCCTTCGTCCTCGTCCTCGGCCGCCTTGCTGTCGCGGCCTTCCTCGTACACCGCCAGAAAGCCCGGATCGACGACCGTCGTTCCGCTGGCGCGGAAACCGTGCGCCTGCCCGCAGGCCAGCTCGACGGTGACGGTGTTGAGGGTGGCCGGCACCATCTGGCTGGCCACCGCGCGCTTCCAGATCAGCTCGTACAGGCGGCGCTCGTCGTCGGAGAGGTGGCGCGCGATCGCGGCCGGGGTGTGCAGGGCCGAGGTCGGGCGGATCGCCTCGTGGGCTTCCTGCGCGTTCTTGGACTTGGTCTTGTACAGGTTGGGCTTGTCCGGCAGCGCGCCGTTGCCGTAATCGCGCGCGATCACCGCGCGCAGCTCCGCCAGCGCTTCGTCGGACAGGTGGGTGGAATCGGTACGCATGTAGCTGATCAGGCCGACCGTGCCTTCCTCGCCCAGGGCGATGCCTTCGTACAGCTTCTGCGCCACCTGCATGGTCTTGCGGGTGGTGAAGCCGAGTTTGCGCGCGGCTTCCTGTTGCAAGGTGGAGGTGATGAACGGCGGCGCCGGGCGGCGCTTGCGCTCCTTGCTGGCGACCTCGGTCACCTGCAGCGCGCCGTTCGCCGCCTTGAGCAACTTCTCGCGCGCGGCGTGCGCACCGCCGGCATCGGTCAGGGTGAACTGTTCGACCTTGTGCCCGTCGAGCTTGACCAGGCGCGCGCTGAATGCCTGCTTCGGATGGGCGAGATCGGCGTCCATCGACCAGTACTCGCGCGCCACGAAGGCCTCGATGGCCTCCTCGCGCTCGACGATCATGCGCAGCGCCGGCGACTGCACGCGCCCGGCCGACAGCCCGGACTGGACCTTGCGCCACAACACCGGCGAGAGGTTGAAGCCGACCAGGAAGTCCAGCGCGCGCCGCGCCTGCTGGGCATTGACCAGGTCGGCGGCGATGGCGCGCGGGTGCGCGACCGCTTCCTTGATCGCGCGCGGAGTGATCTCGGTGAACACCACTCGGTGCAGCTTGCGATCCTTGAGCAGGCCGCGCTCCTTCAGGATCTCGGCGACATGCCAGGAAATCGCCTCGCCCTCGCGGTCCGGGTCGGTCGCAAGATAAAGCCCCTCGGCGGCCTTGGCGGCCTTGGCGATCGCCTCGACGTGCTTCTCGTTCTTGTCGATGGTCTCGTAGCGCATGGCGAAATCGCGCCCGGTATCGACCGCGCCTTCCTTCGGCACCAAGTCGCGGACGTGGCCGTAGCTGGCCAGGACGGTGAAGTCCTTGCCGAGGTACTTGTTGATCGTCTTGGCCTTGGCGGGCGATTCGACGATGAGCAGGTTTTTGGCCATGTAAACAGACAGCTCCGCTTTGCCGGAGATCGGGTGGATGAATCCGTGACGATCCCGGCCCGCAGGACTGCCCCTATATTCATTAAGGCATCACGAAAGCCGCAGCTGTCAAGCCGGGCACCAGCAAGACGTTCGATCGCTGTTTGCGTCACCCGCCGTAGCGGGCAAGGAAATCGGCCGGCCTGATAAAAGGGTAGCAGTCGGCGAGGACGAGCAGGTCCTTGTCGCCCGTGACCGGATAGTCGATTTTGGCGACCCACAAGATGAGCAGGTCTGATTGGTCGCCGACTTTGCGCAACTGCGGGTCAACCGGCAACAAGTGTCTTGGCTATCCCGGGGAATGCCTTCAGGAGTTTTGCATCCATGGTCACCAGCTTGATGCCGAGCGCCTGTGCCACGGCGACAAACTCGCAATCATAGGCGGAGCAATCACTGGCTCGCACCAGTTCCAGCACATGTCTGGAGTCGGGCTCGTGCTCCGCGCCGGCGAGCAAAGCCTCGGCTTCGCGCTGAATGACGTGGGCTTGTTCGAACTGGAGCTTGCCGCGGCGCAGGTATCCGGCAAGGATGTTGCGAAATTCACTCCGCCACAGCAGCGGCGCATTCCAGTCGGAGTCGTGTTCGTGCAAGCGCTCCGCCGCATCGGTGTGCGCGCTCGGCAGGTAGAAGTAAGCCAGTACATTCGTGTCCACGACGATCATCGACGGCCTTCGCGCTTGAATGCGTCGATCTCCATTGCGTCGAAGCGTTGGTTTCCGCCCATACTCGCTCGCAATGCGCGGGCGCGGGCGCGCCGTTCACTTGACGGGATCCTGGTGGGGACGAGGACGGCCTCCAGGCACACGATCGCTTCGCTGTTCAGGCTGCGACGGTGCAGTCCTGCAGCAATCTTCAAGCGTTCGTACACGGCGTCGGGGATGTTCTTGAGTGTCAGCGTGGTGGGCATGGCGCACCTCTTTGAAACCATTTTGGTTTCCTTCTGGTTCTACGTCAAGCGATTCATGCGGGGTGCGGCGAGGCCCGACCGTCCAAGTCGACGACGTTGCACGGCGCGGTGGCGCTTCGTCATCCCGACACCCATGGGATGGGCGTCTCGTTGAGACTCAAAGGCCTGACGAAAGCTGAGTTGTCAGGTCGGTCGTCCGAATGACCCTGTGCCACACTGATCCCGTGTCGGATTGACGGAGCACGACATGGCCAAGCTCACCTTGAGCCTGGACGACGATCTCCTGCAGAAGGCGCGTGAGGCCGCTTTGCGTGAGCACCGGTCGGTCAACGCGTTGGTTCGCGAATTCCTGGTCCGCCATGTGGATGCCAGGAGCCGCCGGCTCGATGCACTCGATGCGCTCGATGGCGTGGCCCGGCGCAGCAAATCGCGCAGCAGCGGCGACTGGTCGCGGGAGTAGTTGCACAAGGGTTGAGCATGCGCGTCTTCATCGATTCCAATCTGTGGGCTTACCGGCTGGACCGTCGCGAGCCTGACAAGTCGCGCCGGATCGCGCGCTGGCTGCGCGAGGTGGCCGGCGAGCACGAAATCGTCGTCAGTACGCCGGTGCTGATCGAACTGCGCGCTGTGCTCACCGGGAAGGTCAAGCCGGCGCTTTCGGCCCGCGACACCCGCGCTGCCCTGGATGCGCTGGCGCGCTTCGAGGTGGTGGGCAGCGACGCCAACCTGGTGCTGGATGCCGTCGCGCTCGCACGAACCGAACCATTGGCGTGGTTGGATGCGTTGACCGTCGAGGCCGCGATCCGCAGCGGTTGCGAGCGCCTGTTCAGCGAAGATCTTGGCCACGGGTGCCGGTTCGGGCGATTGACCGTGCACAATCCCTTCGTGGCGGACGAGGCGGAGCGGAGAGCCTGACGTTTCGCTCCTCCAGGCTACAGAATGCGGGCGCCTCGCATGAATTCGTGGCGCGCAAGGCACGGCGCGAAGCCTCATGAGGCGGTGCCGGAAATCCCTGCGACCATGATGGCGACCGCGGCTGAAGCAGCCTGCATCGTCAGTGCAGCGGCTCGGGCTCGTCCCCCAACATCTGGCATTCCAGCCACGCGTAGGCCGCCTCGGCGCCGGGCTGGTTGAACAGGACCATCAGCACCACCCACTTGAGGTCGTCCTGGTCGAGTTCGTCCTGGTCGAGCGCCATCACCCGGTCGATCACCAGCTCGCGCTGGGCGGCGTCGAGGACGCCCTGCTGTTCGAGGAACATCAGCAGTCCCAGGGTCTCGGTGTCGAACTTGGCCCGTTCCGCGTCGACGTACAGTCGAACCGGTCCGGCCACGCCATGCGGCGCGCCCGCGGCCGGTCGCTGCCGCGAGAGCCCGTCGAGCCAGTCGAAGGCCTTGTGGATTTCGGTGGAAGAAAAACCGGCCTGGAGCAGGCCGTTCTGCAGGGAGTCGCGATCCGTGACCGCCTCGGGGTCTTCGTAGAAATAGTGCTCGAACAGGTACAGCAGGACGTCCAGTATGGATTCTTCTTTCATGCATCCAGGCCTGCGCACGCGGGCGCGGTGGTTGGGGCTGCGGGACTACCTCCTGGCGTACCGGCCGTGCTGCGCGGTCACCCGACCTTGCAACTCCATGAGCAAGAGCATGGAGGACAGTTGCGCCACCGTCAATCCTGTGCGCTCGACGAGCACGTCCAGGGACACCGGGTCGTGGCCCAAGGCTTCCAGCACGCGGGCGTGGTCCGGATCGTCCTCGGGCGGTGGCGTGCCACACGCGCGCGGCAGTTCCGGTTCGCCATCGGCCTGCAGGCGCAGGCGCAGGGCGTGGGCCAGCCCGGCGGCAACCGGGCCCAGTGTGGCGATCACTTCACGCGCGTCCTCCACCAGTGCCGCGCCTTGGCGAATCAAGCGGTGGCAGCCGCGGGCCAGCGGGTTGTGGATCGATCCGGGCACCGCGAACACCTCGCGTCCGGCCTCGACGGCCTGGCGCGCGGTGATAAGCGCGCCGCTGCGGTCGGCAGCCTCGATCACCAGCGTACCCAGGGCCAGGCCCGCGATGATGCGGTTGCGGCGCGGAAAGTTCTCGCGTTGCGGAGGCGTTCCGGGCAGCAACTCGCTCACGATCGCACCGTGTTCCCGGATGCGCGCCGCCAGTCGCGCGTGTCCGCGCGGATAGACGACATCGGTGCCGGTACCGACCACCGCGACGGTCGGCAAGTCGGCCTCGAGCGTGGCCAAATGCGCCGCGGCATCCACGCCTTCGGCCAAACCGCTGGTGACGACCAGGCCCGACCCAGCCAGCGCACGCGAGAAATTGCGCGCGTTGTCGATTCCGCCCGCGGTGGCGTGGCGACTGCCGACAACGGCGACCTGTGGATGCCAGAGCAGTCCCGGTTCCCCGGCAACGAAGATTGCCGCCGGCGGGCTGGCGATCTTGCGCAGCAGCGCGGGGTAGTCCGGATCGTCCCACCCGATCAGGAAGTGCCCGTCCTGCTCCAGCCAGGCGAGGTCGGCGGGGGCGATCCGCGCCGCAGCAGGCCGCGCGGCCAGCGCGGTCGCATCGGCACCTGCCGCCTTCCATGCCGCCGCGGGGGCGTCCAGCGCAGCGGTGGCGCTACCGGTCGCCGCAACCAGTTTGCGCAACGCAGATGCGGCAACGCCCGCGCGGATCAGGGCGATCCAGGCGCGGGCGTTGTCGGTGGCACCGGCGGCAGTCATCGCCGCCATCGATGCATCAGCGGGTGGCGTCCGGGTGCTTGAGCACGTCGCCCACGTGCAGGTCCTTGGTGCCGTCCATCACCAAGCCGTAGCTCATCTTGTCGAAGGCGCGGAACACCATCACATGGCCTTCGTACTCATCGGCCAGCTTGACCCGATCGTAGTCGGCCGCCAGTGCGTTGTGGTGGGCGACATGGTCGACGGCATTGCTGCCGATGCGCCAGATCGAGAACACCGTACCGTTGTCGATGCCGTCGGCCTTGCCGCCGGAGATGGCGATCACCTCGTGCGGTCCGGACACGGCGATGTTGTCCGGCACGCCAATCACGCGGTAGCGGGTGTAGTCGGCGGTGGTGGCCTGGAACTTGGGCGCATGCGGGAAGAACTGCAGGTCATATGGCTGCGCTTCCACCGGCACCAGGCGATCGCCTGCACGTACCTCGGCGCCGCCACCCATCAGCAGCAAGGTGGCCGTCTCGATGCCGTGGCCCTGCGGCCGGGTGACTTGCGCCAGCGACATTTCCTTCAGCTCGGTGCCCAGGTAGTCCGGCTGGCCCTCGCGGCCGAACGACACGTCCTGCCAGTAATGGTTCCAGTTGGTGCCATTGAGCTTGTTGCCACGGAAGTTCAGATCGTCGCTGCGCAGTTGGTACTCGCCCGAGCCGCGGTGGTTGCGGCCGTAGGACACGGTGGGGCGGACGATGGCATACATGTCGCCGGCCTGGGCGTTGGGAATGCCGCGGGCGTAGGCGAGCTGGCCATTGACGACGCGGATCTTGTCCTCTTCCAGCCCGACCACGTAAGGCAGGTCCTTGACCGTGTTGACCACGCGCAGGTTTTTGAGGAAGTCCTGAACCTCGGACAGCGGGATGGTATCCACCGCCTGGCCGTCACCCATGCCGCGCGAGAGCTCGACGTGCGGCTGGCCGTCGATGTAGCGCAGGTTGAGCACGTCGCCCGGGTAGATCAGGTGCGGATTGCGCACCTGCGGGTTGGCCTGCCAGATCTCCGGCCACAGCCACGGCTTCTTGAGGAAGCGGGCCGAGATATCCCACAGCGTGTCGCCCTTCTTGACGACGTAGGTATCCGGATGGTCGGCGCGCAGATCCGCCGCGACGGCGTAAGTGGCGACGGTCAACAGCGAGGCGCTCACGAGCGCAAGCATTTTTTTCAGCATGGCGGCTATCTACCTGATTTCCCCGGACAGGTTGACCGCATATTGACCATTTTCCCGCGCCAATTGCAAGGCCCGGCGCTACAATGGCCCCTTCGCACCTTGCGAGGCGGGCTTTCGCCTCCATCCTGAAGCACATGGCCAGGTTGACCATCCTCGAGTTTCCCGATCCGCGGCTGCGTACCGTCGCCCGGCCCGTCGCGCAGGTGGACGACGGCCTTCGCGCGCTGATCGAAGACATGTTCGAGACCATGTACGCCGCGCCCGGCATCGGCCTTGCGGCCACCCAGGTCGATGTCCACCAGCGCCTGCTGGTGCTGGACGTGTCCGAGCAGGGCAATGCGCCGATGGTGTTCATCAACCCGGAGATCCTGGAGCGCGACGGCGAGCAGGTCTACCAGGAAGGCTGCCTGTCGGTGCCCGGCATCCACGCCGACGTCCATCGCGCCAACCACATCCGCGTGCGCGCCCTGGATCGCGACGGCCAGCCGTTTGAAATCGATGCCGAGGGCGTGCTGGCGGTGTGCATCCAGCACGAGATGGATCACCTGGCCGGCAAGTTGTTCGTCGATTACCTGTCCCCGCTCAAGCGCGACATGGTGAAGAAAAAACTCGCCAAGGCGCGCAAGGAAGCCGCGGCCAAGGCCGCCGAACAAGGCACGCCTGCGCGCGCCAGGTCGGCATGACCGCCCCGCTGCGGATCGTCTTCGCCGGCACCCCCGAGTTCGCCCTGCCCAGCCTGCGCGCGGCGGCGCGTTTCGGGCAGGTGGTGGCGGTCTATACCCAGCCCGATCGTCCCGCGGGGCGCGGTCGCCAGCCGGTCGCCTCGCCGGTCAAACAGATGGCGTTGCACAACGGGCTGGAGGTCCGCCAGCCGTCGAGCTTGCGCGGCGAACAGGCACGGCAGGCGTTGGCCGCGCTCAAGCCCGACCTGATGGTGGTGGTCGCCTACGGACTGCTGTTGCCGCCACGGATCCTGGCCATCCCGCGTGAGGGCTGCTGGAACGTGCATGCCTCGCTGCTGCCGCGCTGGCGCGGCGCCGCGCCGATCCAGCGCGCCATCCAGGCCGGCGATGCACGCACCGGCGTGTGCCTGATGCGGATGGATGCCGGGCTCGATACCGGGCCGGTGCTGCTGTCGCTGGACACCCCGATCGATGCCGACGACACCGGCGGCAGCCTGCACAACCGCCTGGCCGAACTGGGCGCCGAAGTGCTCTCCGACGCGCTGACCCTGCTGCGCGCGGGGATGCGCCCGGCGGCCAGGCCGCAGCCGTCGGCCGGCGTGACCTACGCGCGCAAGCTGGACAAGGCCGAGGCCAGGCTGGATTGGACCCGCCCGGCCGTCGAACTGGCGCGCTGCGTGCGCGCCTTCCATCCCTGGCCCGTCGCCGAGGCGGTGGTCGACGGCGAGCGCCTGCGCATCCACGAGGCGCGCGCGCTGGCGAGCGATCACGCCGCACCCGCCGGCAGCGTGCTGGCGGCCAGCCGCGAGGGCCTGGACATCGCCTGCGGCCAGGGTGTGCTGCGCCTGCTGGTGGTGCAGCGCGACGGTGGACGCGCCCTGCCCGTGGCCGAATACCTCAACGCCCGCGCATCGCGCAAGGCGTGAGCACGGACGATGCAAGCGGTGCTGCGACGCGTGTCGTGGCCGCCCGCGTCATCGACGCCGTGCTGCACCAAGGCCGCTCGCTCAAGCTGACGCTGGTGCCGGCACTGGCCGGATTGCGCGATCCGCGCGATCGCGCGCTGGTCGAGGCGATCGCCTTCCATGCCCTGCGCCACGCGCGCCGCTACCGCTTCGTGCTCGGGCAATGGATGGATCGACCGTTGCCGGCGCGCGAACACCTGCTCGAAGCGCTGCTGCTGGCCGGCCTTGCGCAACTCGATGCGCTGGCGCTGCCTGCGCACGCGGCAGTGGCGACGACCGCCGAAGCGGCGCGCGGCCTGCGCAAGCCGGCGTTCGTCGGGCTGGTCAACGCGCTGCTGCGACGCGCCACGCGCGAAACGCTGCCGACCAATCCCGACCCGGCCATCGCACAATCCTGCCCGGACTGGCTGCTTGCACGCCTGCGTCGCGACTGGCCCGAGCGCTGGCAGGACATGCTCGCCGCCAGCAACGAGATCGCGCCAGTCTGGCTGCGCGTGAATGCCGCCGCGACCACACGGCAGGCCTGCCTGCAACGCCTGCATGCCGCAGGCGTCGGCGCGCGCGCCGTCGCGTGGCCGCCGCATGCGCTGTGCCTGGACGAAGGCGTGGCGCCGACCACGCTGCCCGGCTGGGACGAGGGCGTCATGTCGGTGCAGGATGCCGCGGCGCAGGCCACCGTGGAGGCGCTGGCGCCGCACGCGGGCGAGCGAGTGCTCGACTTGTGCTGCGCGCCGGGCGGCAAGACGGCGGCACTGCTGGAATCGGCGGACATCGAGCTGCTGGCGATCGACGACGATGCCGGCCGCATGCGTCGCGTGGAAGCGACGCTCGAACGCTTGCACCTGCGCCGGCGGGTGCGCCTGCGCGTGGCTGACGGCGCCGACCCGGCAGCGTGGTGGGATGGACGCCCGTTCGACGCGGTGCTGCTGGACGCGCCGTGTTCGGCGACCGGCATCATCCGCCGCCAACCCGACATCAAGTGGCACCGACGCGAGGCCGACGTCGCTGCACTGACTGCCATCCAGGATCGATTGCTGGATGCCGCCTGGCGCGTGCTGCGACCCGGCGGCAGGCTGCTGTACGCGACCTGCTCGATCCTGCGCGAGGAAAACGCCGACCGCATCGCGGCCTTCCTCGCGCGCACCCCGGACGCGGCGGAACGACCGCTGGACCCGCATTTCGGGCAGGCGGCACACCCCGGCTGGCAACGCCTTCCGGGCGACGCGGGCATGGATGGCTTCTACTACGCCCTGCTGGGCAAACTCTCTGCACCATCGGGTTGATTTTCGCCTGCGTCCGCACCGCTGGATCGCGCACCCGACCCACTCCGCGCGGCCGCCAGCAAGCGCTGGCGCGAGGTGCGCAAAATTCCCCCGGTTTTTGCTGCGATCGCACGTTGACACCGGTTTGCGCTGTGGTACGGTGAACGCCCGTTGCGACCCAAGATATAGGGGTGCCAGCGGGGCTCCAGCCCCATCCATGGTGTAACAGCCGGGTGCGCTGGAGGCTGACGAGGTCGCTGCCACGAGGACTTGAGGCCATGCCGTCGAAGGCTGCGTCGCCCACCTGCTCCGCCCTGCGCTCCGGCGCACGCGCGGTCGGCCGCGGCGAAGTCCTGCGTGTGCTTCCTCGCCGCTCCACGAACGTCGACGCGCGCCTGGCCAGCGGCCCGTCGGCATCGCCCACCGCAACGGACACGCAAGGAACTTTTTGAGCATGAACACGGTACGCCTGGAAGTCGTCACCCCTGCCACCGCGGCGCAGATCGAAATGCAGCCGGCCTCGTGGGACATCTGGGACAAGAAGTACCGGCTCAAGACCAAGCGCGGCGAACCGCTGGATTCCGACATCGACGGCACCTGGCAGCGGGTGGCGCGCGCGCTGGCCGACGCGGAGGACACGCCGGAGAGAAAATCGTACTGGTACGAGCGCTTCCTGTGGGCACTGCGGCGCGGCGCGATCCCCGCCGGCCGCATCACTTCCAACGCCGGCGCGCGCGAGCACAAGCCGGCGACCTCGACCATCAACTGCACGGTCAGCGGCACCATCGAGGACTCGATGGACGGCATCCTCGACAAGGTCCACGAGGCCGGCCTCACGCTCAAGGCCGGTTGCGGCATCGGCTACGAGTTTTCCACCCTGCGCCCGCGCGGAGCCTATGTCTCCGGCGCCGGCGCCTACACCTCCGGGCCGCTGTCGTTCATGGACATCTACGACAAGATGTGTTTCACCGTGTCCTCGGCTGGCGGTCGCCGCGGCGCGCAGATGGGCACCTTCGACGTCTGCCACCCGGACGTGCGCGAGTTCATCCGGGTCAAGCGCGAGGACGGCCGGTTGCGCCAGTTCAACCTCTCGCTGCTGGTGACCGACGGCTTCATGGACGCGGTGGGCACCGACGGCGACTGGCCGCTGGTGTTCCCGGTCAACCTCAAGGAAAAGGACGAGGTCGCGCTCAACGATCCGGCGCAGGTGGTCTGGCGCGAATGGCCGACGGCGAAGAACTACGTCAGCCGCGAGGACGGCCTGGTGGCCTGCAAGATCTACGGCCACGTCAAGGCGCGCCATCTGTGGGACATGATCATGGTCTCCACCTACGACTTCGCCGAGCCTGGCTTCATCCTGATCGACCGCGTCAACGAGATGAACAACAACTGGTGGTGCGAGAACATCCGCGCGACCAACCCGTGCGTGACGGCAGATACGCGCCTTGCAACCCAGCACGGCATGGTGCGCGTCGGCGACCTGCATGCATCGCAGGCGCCATTGCGCACGACGGTGGACAAGCGGGCGCTGGGCATGTCGGAGCGGGGTACGGAAACGCGCCCGGCGGTTCCGGTATTCCGCACCGCCGACTGCGCGCAGGTCTTCCGTGTGGTTTCCGAGGACGGCTACGAAATCAAGGCGACCCAGTGGCACGATTTCTACACCGATCGCGGCAAGATCAAGCTGCGCGAACTCGCCATCGGCGATCGGCTGTGGGTGCAGTCGGGCAAGGGCCAGTTCGGCAGCGAAGGCTCGGAGGACCTTGGCATATTGCTGGGCCTGATCACCGGTGATGGCCATTTCACCCATCGCGGCAAGGGCCAGCAGGCGGCGGTGATCACCTTGTGGGGCGAGGAGCGCGCGCTGGCCGATCGCGTTACCCGTGTGGTCAACACGATGATCGCGCAGACATCGTCCCGCGAGCGGGATTACGCGGTGACGCCGGTCGCCGTCGTCGAGCGCAACCAGGTGTGCATCCGCTCCGTCCTGCTGGCGCGCGCGCTGGAACCTTATTGCTTCTCGAAGGACAGCAAACTCAGCGTTCCCGAAGTGGTCTGGCGCGGCAGCGAGGCCTGCGTGAAAGGCTACCTGCGTGGCTTGTTCCAGACCGACGGCACGGTCAACATTTCCAGCCGCAGCCAGAGTTGTTCGGTGCGCCTGGCATCCAGTGAAGAACCGCTGCTCAAGGACGTGCAGGCGCTGCTGGCGAATTTCGGCGTGTTCTGCCGCATTCGTGCCCGGCGCAAGGCCGGCAAGCGGCTGCTGCCGGATGGGCACGGTCACAGCAAACTCTACGACTGCCAGGCCGATCTCGAACTCATCATCGACGGTCAGTCGCGCGAACGGTTCATGCACGAAATCGGCTTCCTGCTGCCGACCAAGAACGAGAAGTACCAAGCCTGGGTACAGGGCCGATCATTGCTCAAGACGCAACGTTTCACCACCCGCATCGCCCGCATCGAATACGTTGGCGAAGAAGCGGTGTACGACACCACTCAGGCCGACCACAACACGGTGATCTTCAACGGACTGGTAACCGGACAATGCGGCGAACAGCCCTTGCCGCCCTACGGCGCCTGCCTGCTCGGCTCGGTCAACCTGACGATGTTCGTGCGCGATGCCTTCACCCCCCGCGCGCGCTTCGACTGGGACGAGTACAAGGAAGTGGTGCGCGTGTTCACCCGCATGCTCGACAACGTGGTCGAGGTCAACGGCCTTCCGCTGGCCAAGCAACGCGAGGAGATCATGCACAAGCGTCGCCACGGCATGGGCTTCCTCGGCCTGGGCTCGTCGATGACCATGCTGGGCATGGCCTACGGCACGCCCGAGGCGGTGGCCTTCACCGAGGACGTGTCCCGCGAACTGGCGATCGCCGGCTGGGAGATGGGCCTGGCGCTGGCGCAGGAGAAGGGCCCGGCGCCGATCATGGACGAGCAGTTCACGGTCACCGCGCAGATGCTGCGCCAGCGGCCGGAAATGCAGCGCGATGGCTGGAAGGTCGGCAAGAAGATTCACGGCCGCGTGCTGCATGCCAAGTACTCACGCTACATGCAGCGCGTGGCGCAGGTTGCGCCGGAACTGGTCGAGCAACTGGCCAGGGTCGGCTCGCGCTTCACCCACCACAGCTCGATCGCGCCCACCGGCACCATTTCGCTGTCGCTGGCCAACAACGCCTCCAACGGCATCGAACCCAGCTTCGCCCACCACTACTCGCGCAACGTGATCCGCGAGGGTCGCAAGACCAAGGAAAAGGTCGAGGTGTTCAGTTACGAGCTGCTCGCCTACCGCACCCTGGTGAATCCGAAGGCGATGCCATTCGCCGAGGATCCCGCCGCGAAGTTGCCCGACTACTTCCGCTCCGCCGACGACATCAGCCCGACCGAGCACGTGGACATCCAGGCCGCGGCGCAGAAGTGGGTGGACTCGTCGATCTCCAAGACCGCCAACGTGCCCACCGACTACCCTTACGCCGACTTCAAGGACATCTACACCTACGCCTGGAAGCAGGGTCTGAAGGGCTGCACCACGTTCCGCTTCAACCCGGCCGCCTTCCAGGGCGTGCTGGTGAAGGAGGCCGACCTGGAGAGCACCACCTACCGTTTCGAGCTGGAAGACGGCAGCGTGATCGAGGCCAGGGGCAACGAGGAAATCGAATACGATGGCGAGACCCACACCGCCGCCAACCTGTTCGATGCGCTGAAGGAAGGCTACTACGGCAAGTTCTGAGCGAGCGACCGCGTCGGATGCGACGTCGCGCGCCGCAAGGCGCGCCGGCAATGTGGATGCAACAGGCCCCGATGTACCCAGACGGCGTCAATCACGATACCCACGAGGAGTCAGCATCATGAGCACGACCAGTGACGTGAAGGCGGCAGTGACCAGTGCGGTGGAGACGGCGGGCGAGAAAGCGCAGGCGGTGATCGCCGAGGTCAAGACCGCGGCCGAGGCGGCGGTCAAGAAGGCCAGGGCCAAGGCGAAGGATGTGCGCAAGAAGGCCGAGGCGAAAGCCAAGGCCGTGCGCAAGGTGGTGGATGAGAAGGTCGTCAAGCCGGTGCAGAAGAAGGTTGCCGAGGCACGCAAGCGGGTGGCGGCGGCGCAGAAGGCGGCGACAGGCAAACCCGCAGCGAAGAAGGCCGGCGCGAAGAAGGCCGCACCGAAGAAGGCCGCCAAGACGGCGGCGAAGAAGCCGGCCGCGAAGAAGGCGACCGCGAACAAATCCGTGGCGAAGAAGGCCGCAAAGAAGGCCACGAAAAAGGTGGCAAGGAAGGCCGTCAAGAAGGCGGCAAGCAAGCAGTGATCAAGCATTTGCCTTTCCCGCGGTGAATGATCGCCGCGGGAAGGGCAATCCGGAGCGTTCGACGGCAAGCCCGCGCCCGCGCCGCCACCCAATCCCCAACCGCATCATCGCAGGCGTTCCAGGAGCAACACCGCAATGTCCATCAAGATCGACAAGAAGATCAGCGGCTACAGCGTCATCAAGCCGGAAGACCGCAAGCCCGTCGCACAGCCGGGCACCGCCAGCGCACCTGCTGCAGCAGAAGTCGCGCCGGCGGCTGTCCCGATGGCCGAGGTCATCCAGCTCCACGAGCGCGTCGAGCGCCCCGAGGTGCTGGTCGGCTCCACCTACAAGATCAAGTCGCCGTTGGTCGAGCACGCGATGTACGTGACGATCAACGACATCGTCCTCAACTACGGCACCGAGCACGAGCAGCGGCGACCGTTCGAGGTGTTCATCAATTCCAAGTCGATGGACCACTTCCAGTGGATCGTCGCGCTCACCCGGATCATGTCGGCGGTGTTCCGCAAGGGCGGCGACGTGACCTTCCTGGTGGAGGAGATGAAGGCCGTGTTCGACCCGCGCGGCGGCTACTTCAAGGCCGGCGGCGTGTACATGCCATCGATCGTGGCCGAGATCGGCGCGGTGGTGGAAGAACACCTCAAGTCGATCGGCCTGATCGTCAGCGAAGACCTGTCGGAAGCGCAGATGCGACTGATCGCCGAAAAGCGCGCCGCCTTTGATGCCCGCGCAAAAAAAAACTCTGAAAACCGGGGCTTGGGCGATGCCGGCGAAATGGGCGGGGCGATGCTCGATCCCGATCGCCAGCCCGGCGCCGCCGAGACCATCCAGGTCACCGGCGATGGCGCCAGCTTCCCGCCCAGCGCGGTGATGTGCCACAAGTGCAGCACCAAGGCGGTGGTCATCCTGGATGGCTGCGCGACGTGCCTGAACTGCGGCTACAGCAAATGTGGGTGAACGCCTCCGGGCGCGAACGGCAGCAGGTATCGCGGCTCCCCGCGAACCGCGCGGGCGACTTGCTCCGCGGCGTGGACGGACTCATGATGGAGGCGCGCAGGTTCCAGACCCGGCGGCTGCCGGGATCGGATCGCAGCCACCATCGCCATGGAGGTTGAACGTGACGCCGAACCAGAGCATTTCGCTTACGCTGACCCGCGAGGGGCAGACCGAACCGGAAATCGTGTACGTCAACCGCGCCAACGGCAAATGGCGCTCTCCGGGCGAAGGGTGGCTCGGGCCGCAGAACGGCAGTTGGACGCAGACCCGCGAAGGCCTGTACCTGATGGACCCGACCGGCAAGACCGAACTGGCGTTCTGCAAGGGCCTGATGTTCGACACCTGTTACACGCTCGACAGCGGCAAGTCCAAGTACCGCAGCGGCGAAGCCCACGGCGGCTGGCAGGTGCTGGGCGTGTTCCAGGCCCCGGCAAGCAACGTCTGAGTGGCACCCACGGCGCGTGCGCGGCGAGGATCGATCGACTCCCGCGGCGCCTGCAACCCACGGCATCGACAGGGCGCGGCGTCGCCGCCACGTCCGCGCGATGCAGGACGCTCATGTGCCGCGGCGGCGCTGTGGTTGAATGAATTGGTGCCGACACCCGGGTTCGAACTGGGGACCTACTGATTACAAATCAGTTGCTCTACCTGCTGAGCTATGCCGGCGTGGCGACCATTCTAACGACGGGCGCGCGTCACGCGAAACCAGCCTGCCTCACGCCCCGCCCTGCTTCGACGCCTGGCCGCTTGCTGGATCGGGACGCTTGCCGGCGCCGATCCTCAATGCAGCGCCGGGCAGGCGACATCCTTGCCGGTGATGCCAGGGAAATCGGTCAGGTGGGCATGCCAATCGAAATCCGGGGCGACGGTGATGTCGAGCCAGTACTGCAGCGCCTGCCCCACTTTGGGTTCCAGGCGCGCGTCGAAGCCGAGCTTGCGAACCTCGTCGCGGCGCTTGGTGGCGTTGGCCAGGTCCTGGAACAGGCCCAGCGAAATGGTGTTCTGCTGGTCGCCCGAGGTCACCACGTAAAAATCGTTCATGCCTTTGGCCGACAGTTGGCGAACGGCTTCCAGCGCGGCGTCGCGACTGGCCAGCGCCGCCACGTACACCCGGTAACCGGTGGCGGCGGTGGTGCTGTCCTCGCGGGTCTGGATTCGGCCCACCAACGGAGCCAGCACGTCGGAGGCACGGCGGGTGTCGGCCGGCGAAGCGAACGGGCCGATGGTCTGGCAGCGCGGGGTGGCGGCATCGGGAACCGGCGCGGCCGCCATTTCTTCCGACGTGCCTTTGCGGTGGGCGAGTTCTGACTCGCTCAGCAGCACCAGCGTGGGCGTGCCGCGGTCGGTGGCAGGCGCCATCGCGGCCGCAGCCGGAGTGTGCAGGCCCCACCAGGCCAGCGCACCCAGGTTGAGCACCACCAGCAGCAGGACGAGGGCGCGTGGAAGCATGCGCCTAGTCTAGCAGGCTGCCCCGGACGCGCCGGCCCGACAATGGCCTCGCTCGCCAGAAAACGCCGCCCGCATTCCTCCACGGGCCGACCCGCGGCGCATTCCCCGGGGTCACGCCATCCGCATCACTGGGCATCGAGGCGGAACACCACCGACACCTGCCCCAGCGCCTCGATCGGTACACCGTTGCGGGTAGCCGGCTGGAAGCGCCAGGCCCGCAGGACCTGTTCGCGTGCCGCCGCATCCAGGCGCCGGTCGCCGCTGCCGCGGACGACGTGCGCATCCAGCACCCGACCCTCGGCGCTGATCCTCAGCTCCAGCACCACCGTGCCTTCCACGCCTTCGCGCAGCGCATCGCGTGGATAGGTCGGCGCGGGCGAGACGAGCACGGTCAACGCGGTCGGCGCCGCGGGCGGCTGTGGAATGGTGTCGGTGCCGACGGAGGCCATCGGAACCGGCTGTATCGGAACCGCGACCGGATTGGTTGCGTTGTTGGTCGGCGCCTGGGGCGTGACCGGCGGCGCCTTGATTGGCGTGCGCGCGTGCGCCGTGGGTTGCGGCTTGCGCTCGTGATTGACCGGCACCACCGGCGGCGTGATCGGCAACGGCGGGCGGATGATCGGGACCGGCACGTGCGGGTCGGGGGCATCGGATGGCGCGGTAAAACTCATCGGCCGCATCAGCATGCCGAACAGGGTCAGGTTGACCAGCAAGGCCACGCTGATGCCTGCGACCCGCGCTGCGTCGGGGCGAAGGTGCCGGGATTGCAACAACGCACTGTGCCGTACCATGATCCACCTCCTCATCGACAGGGTTGGAATCGACAACGCAAGACGCGGCGCATTGGGGTTGATTGATCGTACGCCGCTGGCCGGGGCACGGAATGCCGGTCGTCGGGAAAGTTGCCCTGCCCTGCGCCGTGGATGGGCCGATGGCTGGAAATGCAGGCGGAGATGGACGTCATGGACACGGTATCGGCGCCCCTGGTCACCCATCGCGGCAGCTGTCATTGCGGCGCGACCGCCTTCGAGGTCGATGCGCCGGCGGCGATCCAGGCGCTGGAGTGCAACTGCTCGATCTGCCGGATGACCGGCTTCCAGCATCTGATCGTGCCCGGCTCGCGCTTCCGGCTGCGGCGTGGCGAGCCATCGCTGACCGACTACCGCTTCGGCACCGGCACGGCGCAACACCGGTTCTGCAGGCAGTGCGGGATCAAGGCTTTCTACATCCCGCGCAGCCATCCCGAAGGCATCGACGTCAACGTGCGCTGCCTCGACCCGGCGACCATCGCGAGCCTGCGCCTGTTGCTTTTCGACGACGCCGACCGCGACGCGGCGACGGCGGCCATCGCCCATCTGACGCACGACCCCGACGGGTCGCCGGCAGCCTGAACGCGTGCAGCAGGGCGCAAAGCCGATCGCATCGACCAAGCCTTCGACACTGGACAGTCAAACCGCTACGCCGGAATTGCTGGAGCGATACAAGGCCTTGGCGGACATGGCACACTTTTACGACGACGGGCAAGCGCAGAACCCCGAATGGGTCGGGAGCGACGTTCTCTGAATTCGGTTCGCAACGGCGCTCGCCGGAGAATCCGGCACTTGCGAAAAGGGTGAGTTTGGAAAGGTCTGAACAAGTCGGATTTCCGCAGGGGCAATGATCGTAAACCGTTGAATCCGTTGATGGTTCGACAGGCTCACCACGAACGGGCCCGCCTTGTTCAGGGATTCCTTTGGATGATGCAAGGACGTCGAGGCACACATGGTGCCTCAAGGCTCGCCCGGAATGCCGCCCTCCGGAGCGCGGCTCTCGAATCCTGCCTACGCACCCGTGTCCTGAACAAGCCTACCAGCGCTTCTCCAGGATCTCGCGAACGGAGATCGGATTCAGCACGGACGCGCATGCCTCCCAATTGGCGTCCTCCACCCGGCTGTATTTCACGTCGAACGGGTTCCGCGTTGCAGCAGCACGATCGATCAGCTGGTTGGCGGCAGCTTCCTCGTTCAGCGCAACCTGCACCCAGACGTCCTCAAGCGTGTCCGGGATCTGGCCGAACAGGTCGTGGATGGCCTCCAGTCGATCCGCCAGTACCTTGTGGACACGGTCTTCGACGGAGCCGCGGTAGCGCAGGTTGGCGATCCATATCTCGCTGCGCGCCTGGCCGATGCGCTGGATGCGTCCCTTGCGCTGCTCCAGCCGAGTGGGATTCCAGGGAAGGTCGATGTTGATCAACGTGCCCAGTCGCTGCAGATTCAAGCCCTCGGAGGCTGCGTCGGTGCCCAGGATCAGCTTGAGTTCGCCACTGCGAACACGCCGCTTCAACGCCTCGCGCTCGCAGCGCTGGAAGCGGCCGTCGCGCCAGCAGCCGGAGCGGTTGCTGCCTGCGTACAAACCGATGTCCATGCCGGCGAGCTCGGGCCGCGAGGCCAACTCGTCGCCGACCCACTTCACCGTGTCGTAGTACTGCGAAAACAGCACGCAACCAGGATCGAGCCAAGGCTGATCGGCGTCCGGCCGTGTGCCAAGCAAGTAGCCAACCAGCGCCTCCAACTTGGGATCCCGATTGCCGCCTTCCTTCAGCAACTGATAGCAGCGATCCAGCGCGGAGATCTCATCCATCGTGAAGTTTTTCAGTTCGCTCACCGCTGTCGGTGGGCGGCCTGGCCCTGCCGGCTCCTCGTCCTCGATGTCGTCCTCTTCTTCATCCACACTGGCGTAGTCCTTGCCGAGCAACTTCACGACGGTGCGGCGCCCGGCCTCCATCGAGCTGCCCAACCGGCGCAACAACAGGGTCTTGAAGAACCCCGCGCCACGGACACGCTGTTGCAGCATCTGGCAGAACCGTTCGGCCTCCTGGTACGCCTCGCTCAGGTAACCGTTCAGCATGAGGGCGTACTGATCGTCCTCGCCGAACAACTTCACCGCCACACGCGGCAGGTAGTACTCACCGGTCGCCGGGTTGATCTGCTGTTCCAGATAGGCGCGGGTACGACGCACGATGCAACGAAGCAGGGGGTTGAACCGCTCGCCGTAACCGGGCAGCAGGCCGTTTTCCAACTGCACCCGGCGCAGGACCACCGGCAGCGTGTCCAGGTCTTCGGGGCGGAACTGCCACTTGTGGTCGGCCGCATCGAGGCGATGGCGTATCGTGGCCGCCTCGGTGGATTCCTGGCGGGACGGCAGTGGATCGCTGGCATACCACCAACCTGCCGCGGCGTCCGTCGGCACGGACAACTCGCCGGTTGCGATCTTGAGGCATCGGCTGGGCTTGAACCACGGGCTGCTTTGCGTCCATCCACCCAGAACCCCGTCGTTGCCGCGCGAGAGCAGTTTCAACAGATCCCAGGCTTCCACCGGATGCAGCTGCACCGGCGTTGCGGTGGCCAGCAGCATGCTCTTGGTGCGGTCGGCGATCTCGTGCAGGAAGGCCATCAACTTGCCGGGCTCGGCGCGCGCGTCGATGTCGTCGTCGCCGGCATCCACCCTCGGAATGTTCCGACGACGCGCGCGATGCGCCTCGTCGACGATCACGCAGGTGTACTTGAGCGCCAGCAACTGGCGGACGACTTCGCTGTTGCCGCGCACGACCAGTCCCTGGGAGATCAGGCCGACGCGGCGGGGGCACTGGCCCAACGACCGCGCACCGCCCTCGCCCGGGTGCTCCACGCCGTGCTCATCCACCCAGGCGCGACCGTTCCAGCGTGCCGAAGGCAACAGCAGGAGCTCCATCAACTCGTCCTGCCATTGCTCCAGCAAGGGCTTGGGCGCCAGCACCAGGATCGGGCCGCCGTCCGGCTCGTCCAGCGCCATCAGCATCGCCGCCATGGCGAGTTGCACGGTCTTGCCAAGCCCGACCTGATCGGCCAGCACGAGGCGCGCGCCGCCCAGACGGTGACGCTCCAGCGCCAAGCCCGCGAAATACTTCTGGTGCGGCCACAGCCCTTGTTCGCGGCGGTACACCGGAGTTTCGACGGCCGCCGAGGCCGCCGCGGCGGCGGGATCCTGTCGATCCAGCTCCGCCGGCTCGATCACGCGGCGCTGGATGATCCGCTGCAGGTCCCTGGCAATGAACGGGCAGACCGCCAGGTCCACCGCACGCGGGTCGTTCCACAGTGCATCGAACTCCTCCTGCACCCACGCCACCGTATCCGGCGCGGAGTCTTCCCAGAGCAGCTCGTAGTTCACCTTCCAGGCGGAAGCACTTTCGTTGACGCTACCGAGGAAGGCCGTCGCCGACCCATCGGCGCAACGCACCACACCCGCCTTGCCGTGGATCAGGCCAAATGCCGTGTCCGGCAACACGCGCACTTTGCGGGCGCTGTAGGACTCCGACATGCGTGCCGGTTGACCTTGGTATCGCGTTCCGGTTGAGTCTGGAAACGGTGCTGGTGTTGACCTCAAGTCAGGCTGTCAGATCCGGAATCGGGCCAACAAAGCGGGCGCTGGAGGACCCTGACCGTCGTGCCGGTCAACTCTGGCACTTTATTCCGGTAGAGGCTGCCGGTGCCGCTGGTGATGACGGCGACACCAGCAGGAAAGGCACGAACGGCACAGCCGAATCCGGCGCTATTCCGGTGCTGCCTGGTCTTCTGGTCCAGCCCATGGACTCCTAAAAGTCATGGTTATTTCGGACGCGTACCGGTGGCCACCGATGATTCGAGCATCCCACGGCAATTTTGCGGACCGATCACGGCTCTTAGCCACGAGCCCCAGTGCCGCGTTCGTAGCCGTGTAGTCGTCGAAATAAATGCCGCCATAGTAGAGCCTGCTCCAGAATGCCAGCTTCAGCACATGGAATAAGTCGAACCATCGAACGGCCAGATGAGGGTTGTCCAGAAGGAGCTGCGGAAAGATCTCGAAGGCGCACCGTGCCGGAAGCGAATGAAGCGGATCCTCCTCGAGGATCTCCCCTTCGCGGGCGAGCGCCAGAAGGGCAACGAACGCGTTGAGCGTCGCTTTCTTTCGTAACCACATGGCGTGTTCTCGTTCGAACACCTTCCGATGAAACTGTCGCCCATGCTGTTCGCGAATGCTGATGTGGAAGAGCTGGCTGCGAATCGTAACGGGCAGCGTCGCCATGATCGCCCGTATTTGCTCCAGCGAAGGCGGCGGCTCCTGCACCAGCATCCAGAGTGGATGATCACGCCAGTAGCCGATCCGTGGCGTCTTCTTGTTGCGGACTTTGGCTGCATCGCACGCCAGGGCAATCGTCTTGTTATCTGGAACGCTGCCGTTGGCGTAGCGGGCGTATTTGCGCGACCACTGTGCGTTGCCAATCGCGTTTCGGCGGGCTGTTTTGTCGTCAATGATCCGTTCGAGCTCATTCGATTCGATCGTCCCGAAGACCGCGCCGATTTCGGCAAGGCACGCGAAACCGCGGCAAAGGGCGATCCGTTCCCGGTGGGTCGCGAGCAGACGCGGCGTGACCTGACATCGCTGCAGGATTCCCATCGAGCCATTATTTCGCGGGTTGTCACGACCTGTCACGCATAGTCGCTGGGGGCCTGCCTAAGTACCGAACCTTTTTCGTCGGTACTTACGTCCAATCTGTCACGGCTAGCTCTACCATCGGCGGCACGATCGGACGCCTGCTGCGACATGAGCTCACCTACTCCCCCCACGCCAGCGCCTCGCACGCTCGACGAAGTCGAGGCGCGACTGACCCTCCTGTTTGGCGGCGTAGTCGGTGGCGTGCGCCTGACCGGATTGCTCGGCTATCCGTCGCAGGCAGCGTTTCGCAAGGCGCTCGAACGCGGTCGTGTTCCCGTCCACGTGTTCACGATCGCAGGACGCCGCGGAAAATTTGCGCATGTCGCCGACATCGCGGCATGGCTGCATCGCGAAGGCCGCTTCCAACCGGACAGCCTCGCCCATCTCCCACCGATCCCCAGGAACTAGCAGGAGAGCCCCATGACCTAGCGCCTCGATCCGAAACGATTTTTCGAGGCTCAGAAACGGCGAAGGCCCAAAGAGCTGGCCGGCTCGATGGACCTTCGGGTGAAGCGGAGTTAGACCCTTCGCGAGCACTCTAGCCGAACCTGCCGTCCGGTTCAACCACCGATCCTGCACAGGGCATCGGCGCGGGCGGGTATGCCTCCTTGCTAGCCAATCACAGATCGGCGCGACCCCGTCGCGCCCCAAGGAGATCCCATGCACAAGATTCGCCAGATGGTCCGGCTGATCATCAACACCATGCTCGGTAACGACGAGATTGCCCACACCGTCGATGTCAGCCGCAACACCGTACAGCGGTACCGCGAAATCGCCGCCGAAGAGAACTACACGTGGAAGGAACTCGAGAACCTGTCGGACGACGCCCTGGATGCCCGGTTCAATTCGGTGCTCCGCCGCGCCATCCGCAAGCGCTTGCCCGACTTCGCCCACGTGCATGCCGAGATGCAGGAGAAGGGCGTCACGCGGCTCCTCCTCTGGGAGGAGTACCGTGAATCGCATCCCGATGACGGCATGTCCTACAGCCAGTTCACCGAGCACTACCGCCGGCACGTGCAGAGCCTCGATCGCGTGATGCGCCAGACGCATCAACCCGGACACAAGGCCTTCCTGGACTTCTCGGGCAAGCGGCCCAAGTACATTCAGCGCGAGACCGGAGAGGAGGTCTACGTGGAGCTGTTTGTCGCCGTCCTGGGCTATTCGAACTACACCTTCGCGACTGCAGTCCCGTCCCAGAAGATCCCCGACTGGATCGACGCGAACAACCAGATGTTCGATTATTTCGGCGGTGCGCCGTACATGCTCGTGCCCGACAACCTCAAGTCCGCTGTCATCACGCCTGGGCTGGACCCGGCGCTTAATCGCACTTACCAGGAGCAGGCGGAGCACTATGGGACAGCCATCGTTCCTGCTCGCAGCCGTCGACCGCAAGACAAGGGGTCGGTCGAAGTCGGCGTCCAGATCGGCCAGCGTTGGATCCTGGCGAAAATGCGTCACATGACCTTTTTCTCGATCGAGGAGATGAATGCCGAAATCGCAAAGCTCCTCGAACTGCTCAACACACGGAAGTTCAAGCGGCTGTCTGGTTGCCGGCGCTCGCGCTTCAATGAGTGCGAGCGCGCGGTCTTGTTGCCGCTGCCGGCTCAACCCTATGTCCTGGCGGAGTGGACGGGGCTGCTGCTGGTTGACACGAGCTACCACGTTTCGGTCGACAGGCACTGGTACTCCGTTCCGCACCGCCTCGTCGGACAGCGCGTATCGGCCCGCACCAGCAGCGGTCGCGTCGAGATCTTCCACAAGAACGTGCGCGTCGCCTCGCATGGTGTATCCAACGTGATCGAGGGCCACACGACTGACCCCGAGCACCTGACCGACAATCATCGGGCGTATGCCGAGCGGACGCCGGAAAAGTACCGCGCCTGGGCCAGCACCATCGGGCCGCACGTGATGGCCGTGGTCGAGAACCAGTTCGCGAGGCATGTGCCCGTGCTCGGGTTGCCGGCCTGCGATGTCCTGCAGAAGCTGGTGCGGACACATGGTGCAGAGGAAGTCGAGTCGGCTGCACGCCGGGCCTCCGAGATCCAGTCGCTGACCGTCAAGTCGGTGAAATCGCTGCTGAGTTCCGGGCGTCACCGCAGGTCGCGGAAAAAGCGCTCGCAGTCCTCGCCGCCGTTGCATCACGCCAACGTGCGTGGCGGTGCGTACTACCGCCAGGAGGACTGACATGCTCATCCAACAGACTCTCGATGGACTCCGTAGCCTGCGCCTGAACGCTATGGCCGAGGCACTTGAACAGCAGCGCGGCAATCCCGCGCTGCAGGACCTGCCGTTTGAGGATCGGCTCGCAATGCTCGTCGACCACGAACGCCAGGCACGGGAAACGCGTCGCGTGCAGCGCCTGCTGAAGAACGGTCGTCTCAAGGCGACCGATGCGGCGATTGAAGACATTGATTTCGCCGCCAGCCGTGGTTTGGACAGGCGCCAGGTGATGGCGCTGGCCAGTTGCGACTGGGTCACCAAAGGGCAGAATCTGATCATCACCGGGCCGACCGGCGTCGGCAAGACCTGGCTGGCGTGTGCCTATGCCAACCAGGCGGCCCGGCGCGGATTTCCGATGATGTACCGCCGCCTGCCGAGGCTGCTCGAGGAGATGGAGGTTGCGCGCGAGGATGGCAGCCTGCACAAGCTGCGACATCAACTGCTCAAGGCCAGGCTCCTCGTGCTCGATGACTGGGGTGTTTCGCCCATGACACCGCAGGGTCGGCAGGACCTTCTGGAAATCGTTGACGACCGGATCCCGGGCCTGTCGACGGCGATCACATCGCAGCTGCCGGTCGAGAACTGGCACGCCTATGTGGGAGAACCGACCCTCGCCGATGCGATTCTCGATCGCTTGGTCCACTCGGCGCACAGCATCGCACTCAAGGGAGAGTCACTACGCAAACGCAAGGCGTCCGGAATCCGAAGCGAATGAGTGTTCGGCCCGGGGTCAGGTCCTCTGGCCCCGGGATCGCCTTTGGAACGGCTTGAACCCTAACACCGAGTGTCCGAGGCGGTTAGTCGGTGATGGACTGGCATGGTGGATGAAGATTGCGCGGATGCGTCGGTTCTCGTCGCCGGTCAATTGACGGTTCATCTTGGCTGCCGTGAGGCGCCCAAATCGGGCTCAACTTGTCGTATGCTTCATGTATTGAGGTGCGTTGTGGTGCGCATTTGAAAATTTTTTGAGGACGTCGCATGCGAGAACGCGGGCTAGTGCGAGGGCGTGGCAGCCGAGGCGTCGAGACGCTTCGCCTCAGTCTCACGCTGGAACGATCACAGGCCGAAAGGATTCAGGCGATTGCGGACGAGATGCAAGTCAGCGCGGCGTGGGTCGTGCGACGCGCCATAGACACCTACATCGCCGCTCTCGGGAAGGCAAGACATCGGCAGTAGCCTAGAGGTTGCAATGTCTAGAGGGTTGTGGCACCGCCAGGTTGCGCATTCAGTGGAGATCATGTGTGACGCGTGTCACATTGCGCGCCGCTGTTCCGGCCTCAAGAGCGAGCAGCGGCCATCCAGCACCCAACCTCAGGAATATCATGAACCTCAAGAAGTTTTCGATTGTCGCTTTGATTCTTCTCGCTTCGTTTGTCGCTCAAGGCGCCATGGCCGACGTGTGCCCGGTTCCCGGAGCAACGGCCGGCAAGACGTGGACCAGCGGCGACTACACGTACACGAACTGGTACAAGGACGGCATGCTCGTTGCAACCTCGTGGCACTATTCGGCTGGAGTAGGGCAGCAGAAGTAATCGCAGTACAAGCCTTCTTTGGAGTTACACATCAGGCCGGCAAGTGCTGGCCTGATTTTTTCGAGGAGCCTTTTTTGTGTGTCCCGGTGATGGCCAGTACACGACACCCCCAAGTGTCCACATGCGGGCTGACGCCATGACTATGGACACTGCTCGTCACGCACGAAAGTCCGTTCCGCGCCGGGTGTGGGTCGCCGGTGTCGCTGGTGCATTCCTCTTATTGGTAATAGCTCTTTGGGCACTTTGGCCCAAGAACACGACAAGTATCACTGCGATTTCGGTCCAATCGGGACCATTGGCAGAAAGCGTGCCGGTCAATGCGGTGCTCACTCCCTCTCGCGCTGGTGCCATTTCCACGATCACAGGCGGCACAGTCGTCGAAGTGATTGCATTCCCTGGCCAGCGCGTGAAGGCAGGCGATCCGTTGCTGAAGTTGACCAATGCGGACATCGAACGACAGCTTGCTGAAGCTCAAAGTGAACTCGCGGGAGCCAAGTCTGACTTGGCATCCGCGCAGGCCGACGCGATTGACCAAGCGAATTCGCTGCATATGGCGCAACTCAAAGCAGCAAATGACGTACGCATTGCAAACATGCAACTAGAGGCCGAGCGCAAGCTTCAACCCCAAGGGATTGTCAGTCTTCTGACTCTGAAGAAGACAGAGGCCGACCGCGATGGCAAGGTTGCGGAAGCGAACTATGCGAATCAACACCTCGCATTGGCACGGACCACGTCTCAGGCAAAGGTCAACGCGGCAAGAGAAAAAGTCGCTGTACTGCAGTCCAGGGCAGAGAGCCTCGCGAAGACAGTTGATGCTCTGACTTTGAAGGCGCCGTTCGATGGCGTCGTCGCCAAGATTGATGGCAAGCCAGGTGCGGCCGTCACCGCTGGCGCGCAACTGGCAGAAGTGATCACTTCGGACCTGCAAATCAGTCTGGAGGTCGCCGAACAATTCGCGAGCTCCGTGCATCCCGGTCAGGCGCTGCGCCTTGAAGGTGGATTGACGGGGACGGTTATTTCGATTTCGCCGACAGCGGACGGTGGCATTGTCAAGGGCCGCGCGTCAATCAGCGGCGATACGAGAAAACTCCGAGGCAATACAACACTACCCGGTGAGGCAATTCTTGCTGAGCATGGAGATGGATTGTTCGTGCAGATGGAAGACGCGAACCTCTCGAATCGCTCGGTCGATGCAAAGGTGCAATCGCCGGACGGATCGACGCACGATCGCGTCATTCGTTTTGGCCCACGCTACCGACAGAAACTTGTCGTTCTTTCTGGCGCCGACGCAGGCGACCAAATTATCGCCTTGAATAGTGGTGCGAAAAAGTGAGCGAGCCTCTCATTCGCGCAATGCGCCTAGAAAAGATCTACCAGACCGCGATCGTTCAGACGCACGCGGTGAATCAGGTGAGTTTCGACTTGCATCGAAATGAATACTTGGTGCTGTCGGGTCCGTCAGGGTGCGGAAAATCGAGTCTCCTCGCCCTACTGGGCTTGATGGAACCGCCGAGTGCGGGCGAACTCTACATAGACTCTGTGAACACTGCGACGATTTCGGATGCGGAGCGAGCGCGCCAGCGCGGGGTCAATTTAGGCTTCGTCTTTCAGGCATTTCATCTGATTCCGCATCTGAGCGTCAGGGAGAACATCCAACTGCCGCTTGGCTATCACCGAAGTCTATCGTCCAAGGAACAGATCGAGCATGCCGAAGCAGCTGCGGCTGCGGTGGGCATGGGCCACCGCCTCGACCATTTTCCGGATCAGCTCTCCGGCGGTCAGCAGCAGCGAGTGGCAATCGCTCGCGCGATTGTGGGTAAGCCCGCGCTAATTCTGGCCGACGAACCAACGGGCAACCTTGACTCCGAGAACGGCGATCAAATCATGCGTTTGCTCGACGGACTCCATCAACAAGGAACTGCGGTGTGTCTTGTCACGCACGATCCGCGCTATCAAGCGGCGGGCCAACGCACGCTGCACATGCGTGACGGCAAGATCGTCGATGATCAGCGGCGCTGATGTGATCGCTGAAAGTATTGCTTGGCACGATGTGGTGACGACGTGATCTTGCGCCTTGCTCTGCGCGAACTATGGCACTCGCGACTTGCGATCCTGTTGCAAGTGGCAAGCTTGATGATCGCGATTGCCGCACTCACCGCGAGCTCTCATCTCGGAGCACAATTGGTTGGCGGTGCCGTGCCCGGTGCCGGATGCGCCGAGGACGCATTGCAACTGGTGGGTGTGGATGGCAGCGGCAATGTCCAAGATGGATGGACGCCTCGCCAGACGAAGGCCCTGATGAAGGGTTTGGAACAAGCGACCGCTGCACAAACGACCTACGGCAGTGTTCGGATACACGTCGGATCCGCAATTCAAGACGTCCCTGCGGCGTTTGTCGGCCCCAAATATTTCAGTGTGCTCTGCGTCGCCCGTCGTGATGCGCTTGGTCGACTGGCGCAGGAAACGCTCACCGATGGAGCAGTCGTTGACCAAGCACTGGCGGCGAAACTCTTGGCCCCAAAGGTCGTGTATTCAAATGCAAATGCGTTGTCTGTCCAAACGACAACGGATGGCTTCAAGGGCTTGCAATACAAGGCTGCCCCAGTGCAAGTGTGGGCGCCGTACTCCCAACTGGAAGCGCAAGGCGAGGCGTTCGCCAACATGGATAGCGGTGTCATCCATGTGCTGATCCGTCCGCAACCAGGGGAATCAGCCCCTACACTGGAAGCGCGACTGGATGCCATTCGAGAAGCGCAGCCTTCACTGTTCCCAGGAATTGTCCGGGTGCAGACGAGTCCAGCACTGCAGATTGAGGGTTGGACTGCGAGCAAGATTCGCCTTGTCGCTGACATTCTGAATATATTTGCGTGGGCCTTGCTCCTGCTAGTGATTGTTAATCTCTTGGTCTACAACGCGGGACGACTGCCTGGCACACAAGCGTTGGCAACCACCTTGGCAGCTCTAGGTGTACCGCCAGCAGCGATCTGGCGATATGCCGCAATTGAACCGTGCGTCGTGGGCGGTTTGGCGCTGGCTATCGGAAGCGTCCTTAGTGTTCCGCTCGGATACGCAGCGTTAGCAGCGGTCACCAGCGATTCCAGTATTGACCTCACCGGAACGTGGACGACGTTCGTTCGCACTGCGGTCGTCGTCGCCGCCCTGATTGCTGTCATTGTCATAGTACGGGGCCGTGTTCTCACCCGGCGCCAAGCACCAAGCCGCAGTCGATCACAGCGCGTCTTATTGCGCCTGCTTCCTTGGCTCCTGACGCTCCAAGTGGCCCTTGCTGCCCTGACCCTCACCCTTGCAGCGCAAGCGGCCGTGGGGTTGTTCAAGGCAGTTCCGCCGGAGCCAAACTTTCCGCTCGATGGACTGAGCGTGTTGGTTGTCAACAAAGGCGACGGCACCAGCACGCAGCAACATGTCGCATTGCGTTGGAACGGAGCATGGCAGTCCTTAGGTTCTCCTGGGTACCGAGCGGCATTGACAACGAGCCAGTCGCCTTTTCTTCCCGCGACAGGCTTCCAAGGCGGTATTGGCACAGGAGGAAGATCCACTCAAGCGCTATTCGACTATGTGACTTCTGAATTCTTTGACGTTTTGGGCGGCACCGCAATCAAGGCTCAAGATTTCGATGCTGATGTTGATTCGTGGAGCACCGCTTCTGCGAAGACCGATGCGACACACATTGTTCTCAATGCCGACGCCGCTCGCGCCATGATGGTGGGCAGCGACCCCACGGGTGTCACAGTTCGAATCAACCACGACATTAGGCGGCAGCCAAGTGCTGAAAACCGGGCCGCTGTTGTGCTCGGAGTACTAGACGATGGCCTTGTCGGCGCACGAGGCTCAGTCGGAACCATGGAGCTTTCAAAGCTTTCGATGCAAGCGTCCGTACCCGTTGTTTATCAGTCTCTTACAGAGCTTCGTCCTGACGATCAATTGTTCGTCTTTGTACGTCACCCGCTCAACGTCTCTGATGCGCAAGTTGTTGCCGCAGTTCTACCTGCCTTGCACGTCTTGCTGCCTCGGGCCACGGTCACCGAAGTCGACGATGCCCGCACGCTCTTTCGCAGTCCGTTGCGAAAGGAACGGTCGATGGCGCTCATCTTGGCGCTACTCGCGACCGCGACGTTGGCGATTGGACTGCTGGGAATGATTTCGCTGATGACGATGTTGCTAAATAGCCTGAAGGTCGAACTTGCTGTTCGATTCGCTGTGGGATCCACTCGTCGCATCGCTGCCCGCCAACTGGTGAAGCGATTGGTCACGCCATCGATTATCGGGATCCTGGTAGCGATCGCGCCCGCAATCTTCGGTTTGTTGATGCTGGCGCAAACCTTGGAAACAGCCGGGCGCGCAGGTGCATGGGGCCCTGCCGCCGCACTAGCAGCCTTGGTCTTGGCGGGTATGGCTGTCTTGTTCCAAGCCTCCAAGCAGGTTCTTCAAGCGAACTTCATGGATTGGCTTCGCTACGAGTGAGTCGGAAGTAGTTATGGACAATTGCGGAGGCCAGCTCATCGCGATTCCTTGCGCCTCCATTCTGGCCGCGCTGATGGCAGCCTTCGTCCTTCAGCAACCTCAATAAGCAAACGACGGCACTGAAATCGAAATCTTCAGAGCCGACTATCGAGTCGGTCGCCAAGCGCGTCCTGATCCGCGCTCTTGCAGTTGCGGCACGAACGCGTGACCAATTAGGCGGGTCTTCTCACTTCCTGTGAGTTCCCTGAACCCGCTTTCAAGCCCCACCAAGAAGGAAACCAGAACTCCCGGCAGGACATGAATCTGGTGCAAGACAATTTCCGTGATCAACACAAGAGCGCGAGCCGAGACAAGAGTTAGAGGAAGAACCGGCAGCCCGGAAGATCCTCAGTCAATGTCAACCGGAACCCGCGCTCAACTAGCCCGGAATACGCACACCCCCTCTGTCACGATAGTTGTCCGTTCTTCTGATTCATCCACCTGAGGGGGTGA
>CAZXGS010000004.1:0-69855 GCA_964640525.1 uncultured Gammaproteobacteria bacterium
CTGCCACAGCCTCGACCAGGCGCTGGAGCACCTGGACGCGGATCGCGAGTTCCTCAAGGCCGGCGGCGTGTTCACCGACGACTTCATCGACAGCTACATCGAGCTGAAGATGGGCGAGGTGACCAAGTTCCGCGCTTCGACGCATCCGCTGGAGTTCCAGTTGTACTACGCGATCTGAGCCCTGCTCCCTCCCTTTCGCCGAAGGCGAAGGGGAGGTGGCCTGCAGGCTGTGCGCGCAGGACTTGAGCCTGCTCCCTCCCTTTCGCCGAAGGCGAAGGGGAGGGCTGGGGAGGGGTGCTTTCCAGCTCTGATCACGAAGGCCAAACCCTCCCAACTGACGGCCCTTCCGGGCGTTCTTCGCTACGCGAGCTGCCACTGGCAGCTCGCAAGCGTAGCTCATCACCCCCTGCAGGCAGGGGATGGGTGATTTCGAATCCCGCCACCGCTGCATCCCGTTCAAAGACCCGATGACCTGATCCGGAAACCGCACCGACCGCCCACACCCGGGGAGTCACGCCGATGGCGATCACACAGCCCACGCGCCGCACTCTTGCGACCTTGACCGCGCTGCTGCCGGCAACCGCCGGCGCCCAGGCCCACGCCACCATCGCCAAGGGCGACACCGCCTGGATGCTGGTCGCCACGCTGCTGGTGGTGCTGATGATCGTCCCCGGCCTGGCGCTGTTCTACGGCGGCCTGGTGCGGGCCAAGAACATCCTGTCGATGCTGATGCAGGTGCTGGTGGTCGCCGCGCTGGCGCTGGTGCTGTGGGTCGCCTACGGTTACAGCCTGGCTTTCGCCGGCGGCAACGCGGTGCTCGGCGACCTGTCGAAGGCGATGCTCCGCGGCATCTCCCCGGCCTCGGCCGCGGCCACGTTCACACCCGGCGTGGCGATCCCCGAGTTGATCTACATTGCCTTCCAGGGCGCGTTCGCGGCGATTTCCTGCGCGCTGGTGGTCGGGGCGATCGCCGAGCGCGCCAAGCTCTCGGCGGTGCTGGCCTTCACCGCGCTGTGGTTCACCTGCGCCTACCTGCCGCTGGCGCACATGGTCTGGGCCGGAAATGGTTTCCTGTTCAAGCTCGGTGCGCTGGACTTCGCCGGCGGCACCGTGGTCCACATCAACGCCGGCATCGCCGGACTGGTCGGCGCCTACGTGCTCGGGCCGCGGATTGGCTTCGGCCGCGAGCGGCTGTCGCCGCACAGCCTGCCGCTGACCTTCGGCGGCGCTGGCCTGCTCTGGGTCGGCTGGTTCGGCTTCAACGCCGGCTCGGCGCTGGAGGCCAACGGCATCGCCGCCCTGGCCTTCCTCAACACCCTGATCGCGCCGGCCGCGGCGGTGCTGGCGTGGTGCGCGATCGAGGCCCGGTTGCGCGGTCGCGCCTCGATGCTCGGCGCGGCCTCGGGCGCGGTGGCCGGGCTGGTCGCGATCACCCCGGCCTGCGGCACGGTCGGCATCGGCGGTGCACTGGCGATCGGCGGGGTGAGCGGGCTGGCCGGGTTCTGGGGCGTGAACGCGCTCAAGCGCCGCCTGCGCGCCGACGATTCGCTCGACGTGTTCGGCGTCCACGGCGTGTGCGGGATCGTCGGCGCCCTCCTGACCGGCGTGTTCAGCGCGCCCGCGCTCGGCGGCACCGGTGGCGCCGGCTACGCGATGGTCCATCAGCTCGGCGTGCAGGCGCTCGGCGTGGCGATCACGCTGGCGTGGTCGGGTGGCGTGTCGTTGCTCGCCTTCGGCATCGTCCGCGCCACCCTCGGCCTGCGGGTAGGCCACGAGGCCGAGCGCGAGGGGCTGGACATCAGCGCGCACGGCGAGTCGGCGTACGAACTCTGAGGGTACGGCGGATGGAGCGGTTACCTGTTGCCAGCGGTGCGAAGCCCGTCGTTGCGGTGACGCCTGCCGTGCGGGTTGCGGCTGCCAATGCCGTTCGCAGCGCCATCGCGAGGCCGAAGGCCGTGGCGATCCACCGCAACCCGTGGATTGCCACGTCGGGCTGCGCCCTCCTCGCAATGACGGTGGGAGTCGTACACCAGATAGGCTCTCAGCGGAACGATTCCGAAGGCGTGTCCATCAGGGCTCGTCGATCCCGGGAAGGCGGAAGCACTTCACAACGGCGCAGCCGCTCAATGACGGCCCTTGCGTTGGCAGCATGGGGTTGCGCCGGATCGTCGTCGGAAAGCGGCCCAGGGAATGCCGCACGGCTAAGATGCATGTCCGTTTACGCACAGCTCGCCATGAAAACCCGCAAAGCATCCCGCAAGACGACCGCCAGGCCCGCCGCGGAACCCCGGTATTCGCGCACCCAGGCGCCTGCCGGCCTGGCGCCGGAGGCATGGCAGCGTGGCCTGCGCCGGCAGTTCGGACGCACGCAGCCGTTCGGGCTGGAAAATCTGGGCGACGAGCCGTGGTTTTCCGAATTCCGCATCGCCAACCCGGCCTCCGGTTCCAGCTACCGGGTGACGATCCGCGGGACCGCGACCGGCGACAACACCTGCACCTGCCAGGACTACCGCACTAACGAACTGGGCACGTGCAAGCACATCGAGTTCACCCTCGGCCGCCTGCTCGCACGCCGCGGCGCCAAGGGTGCGTTCCAGCGTGGATTCCAACCGCCGTATTCGGAATTGATCCTGCGCAACGAGGGTCGGCGGCGAGTCCATTTCCGCGCCGGCAGCGACTGCCCGAACGCGATCCGCGCGGCAGCCGCGGGCTTGTTCGACAGCAACGATCGCGGCGCGCTGGTCGCGGAGAACTTCGACGCGCTGGCCGGCTTCGTGGCGGCCGTCGCCGCCAGCGGCCACGAACTGCGGGCGGACGACGCGGCGCTGGATTTCGTCGCCGGTCGGCGCGACGCGGCGCAGCGGGCGGCCCTGCTCGATCGCCTGTACCCCGAGGGTGCCGCCGATCCCGGGCTGACGAATCTGCTCAAGGTGCCAATCTATCCGTACCAGGCCGAGGGCGCATGGTTCGCGGTGCGCGCAGGGCGGGCGCTGATCGGCGACGAGATGGGGCTTGGCAAGACCATCCAGGCGATCGCCGCCGCCGAACTGTTGGCCCGCCACTGCGGGGTGACGAAAGTGCTGGTGATCTGCCCGACCTCGCTGAAGTACCAGTGGCGCAGCGAGATCGAGCGCTTCTCCGGCCGCGCCGCGCGCATCCTGATCGGCGGCCGCGTGCAGCGGCAACAGGATTTCCGGCTCGACGACTTCTGCAAGATCACCAACTACGAAAAACTCAAACTCGACCTCGAGGCGATCGCAGGGTGGGCGCCGGACCTGGTCATCGTCGACGAAGCGCAGCGGATCAAGAACTGGAACACCATCGCCGCGCGCGCGCTCAAGCGGATCGCCAGCCCATACGCGCTGGTGCTCACCGGCACCCCGTTGGAGAACAAACTCGAAGAGCTGATCTCGATCGTCCAGTTCGTCGATCAGCACCGCCTCGGCCCGACCTGGAAACTGCTCCACGAACACCAGCTCAAGGACGACGCCGGCCGCGTCACCGGTTACGCCCGGCTCGACCGGATCGGCCAGAGCCTGGCGCCGATCATGATCCGCCGGCGCAAGGCGCAGGTGCTGCAGCAACTGCCCGCGCGCACCGACCAGAACCTGTTGCTGCCGATGACCGCGCCGCAACTGGAATTGCACGCCGAGAACGCCGACACCGTCGCGCGCATCGTGCAGCGTTGGCGACGGATGAAGTTCCTGTCCGAATCCGACCAGCGCCGGCTCACCTGCGCCTTGCAGAACATGCGGATGTCCTGCAACAGCACCTGGCTGCTCGACCAGCAGACCGACCACGGGGTCAAGGCGGACGAACTGGCGGCGTTGCTCGACGAGCTGTTCGTCGATCCGCAGGCCAAGGCGGTGGTGTTCTCGCAATGGACGCGCAGCCACGAGATCGTGATCCGCCGCCTGCAGGCGCGCGGCATCGGTTACGTCAGCTTTCACGGCGGCGTCGCTTCCGAGCGGCGCCCGCAGCTGGTGGAGCGCTTCCGCGACGATCCGGATTGCCGGGTGTTCCTGTCCACCGACGCCGGCAGCAGCGGGCTGAACCTGCAGCACGCGTCCACCCTGATCAACCTGGACCTGCCGTGGAACCCGGCGATCCTCGAACAGCGGATCGGACGCATCCATCGCATGGGCCAGAAGCGGCCGGTGCGGATCGTCAATTTCGTCGCCAAGGGCAGCATCGAGGAAGGCATGCTGGCGGTGCTCGCGTTCAAACGCTCGCTGGCGGCGGGCATCCTCGACGGCGGGGTCGGCGAGATCGCGCTCGGCGGATCACGCCTGAACCGTTTCATGAAGGACGTGGAAAACGTCACTGCGCGGATGGGTGAGGGCGAGGCGGTCGCCGCGGCGGAGGAAGTCGGGATGGTCGCGGCGGCGGAGCCGGCCAACACCGCGGAGGAGGTGGCGCCGGCGATTGCGGCGCCGCCGCGCGAGGCTGAAGACGAAGCGGAGCAGCCGCCCGTCGGCGATCCCCAAGCGGTAACGGCCGACGATCCCTGGGCACCGCTGCTCCAGGTCGGCGTGCAGCTGCTCGGCGCGTTCGCCGCGGCCGAGGATCCGCGGCAGCCATCGCATCCCTGGATCGAACGCGACCCGGCCAGCGGATCGGCGGCGCTGAAGATCCCCTTGCCGCCGCCGCAGACCCGCCAGCGGCTGGCCGGCGCGCTGGCGGAACTGGCGAGTGCGTTGCGCGGCTGGGGGGCGTGAACGGAGCCGCTGGGGACCGGCCACGACCCGCGATGATCGTGGCGACGCGGATTGCGCGCACGCGTGCCGCCGCGCGCAAGACCGCGATGGGTCCGCCGGTGGAAGTTTGGCGAAGATGCTTGCCGCCAGCGTGCGCATGACCGGCAGCCGATCGTCCCGGTTGCACTAGAATGGTGCGATGCGCGATGCCCCTGCCGTCGAGGCCTTGGTCACGCCCGTTGCCTGGGCCGATGCCGACGCCTGCCTGCGCGGCTGCAATGGTGCGTTCGCGCGCTGGCTCGGGGTCAGTGCGCGGCGGCTGGAGGCGTTGCCGCTGGCCGCGCTGGATGCCGAGGGTGCGCGTCTGGCCGCGCTGTTGCCCAAGCTCGAACGCGGTGCCGAGCCGCTGCAGGTCCGGCGCTGCCGGCTGGCGGCACCCGGCGGCGAGGAGCGCTTCGCCGACCTCGTGCTGGTGCGGGAAGCGGATGGAATCCGGATCGAAGCCTGGCCGGTCGACGAGTTCCCTGGCGCCGACCCGGCGGCGGCGATGCCGGCCGCCTTGCACGCCGCGCTCAAGGGGTTGGCGCACGAGATCCGCAACCCGCTGGCCGGGCTCAAGGGTGCCGCGCAATTGCTGGCGCGGCGCGCCGGTTCGCGGCTGGACAACGACGACGAGCGCGAATTGATCGAGCTGATCGGTGCCGAAGTCCAGCGCCTGGCCGGCCTGCTCGACCGGTTGCTGGATCCGGCGCCGCCGCGCGCCTTCGAGGCGGTCAACATCCACGCCGTGCTCGAACGCGTGCGCGTGCTCGCCGATGCCGAGGCCGGCTGGGCGGTGAAGATCGAGCGCGACTACGATCCCAGCCTGCCGGCGGTGGCCGGCGACCCCGACCGGCTGGTGCAGGCGCTGTGGAATCTGCTGCGCAACGCGCTCGAATCCGGCGCCGGCACGGTGAGCCTGCGCACCCGCGCCGAATACGGCGTGCTGATCGGCGGTTTGCCGCACCGGCTGGCGTTGCGGGTGGAGGTGTCCGACGACGGCCGCGGGGTGCCCGACGACCTCGCCGAACGGATCTTCCTGCCGCTGGTGTCCGGGCGTGCGCAAGGCTCCGGCCTCGGCCTGCCGCTGGCGCAGCAGATCGCGCGCGAACACGGCGGCGCGCTCAGCTATCGCTCGCGACCGGGACACACCGTGTTCACCCTGCTGCTGCCGGTGCCGGAGGCCATCGATGCCGCCGCATGACGCGACCGCCCATCCGCACGCGCGCCACGGCGGGGCAACCCGATGACCGCGCGGGTCTGGATCGTGGACGACGAGACCAGCGTGCGCTTCGTGCTGGCGCAGGCGCTGCGCGAGGCCGGCTTCGCGGTGCAGGCCTTCGCCGGTGCGGACGCGGCATTGGCGGCGCTGGAGGTCGAGCCAAGCCCTGCGCTGGTGTTCACCGATATCCGCATGCCCGGGATCGACGGCTTGGGCTTGCTGGATGCGCTCAAGGCGCGCGACCCCGAGCTGCCGGTGATCGTGATGTCGGCCTGGACCGACATCGCCTCGACCGCCGGCGCGTTCCGTGGCGGCGCCCACGAGTTCCTGTCCAAACCCTTCGATCTGGACGAGGCCGTCGCGCTCGCCCGGCGCGCGCTGCCGGCGACCGCGCCACGCGAGCAGGCGCCACCCGCGTCCGCAGGAACCATCGCCGCCGATGCCGGGCACCACGCGCTGCTCGGCGATACCCCGGCAATGCGCGAACTGTTCCGCGCCATCGGCCGGCTCGCACAGGCGCCATTGTCGGTGCTGATCACCGGCGAGACCGGCACCGGCAAGGAGGGGGTTGCGCGGGCGCTGCATCGCGAGTCGCCGCGTGCCGCCAAGCCGTTCATCGCGCTCAACACCGCGGCGATCCCGGCCGAGTTGCTGGAGTCGGAGCTGTTCGGCCACGAGACCGGCGCGTTCACCGGCGCCAGCCGTCGCCACGTCGGCCGCTTTGAGCAGGCCCACGGCGGCACCCTGTTCCTGGACGAGATCGGCGACATGCCGGCGTCCCTGCAGACCCGGCTGCTGCGGGTGCTGGCCGAGGGCGAGTTCTACCGGGTCGGCGGACGCGAGCTGATCCGGGTCGATGTGCGGGTGATTGCCGCCACCCACCAGGACCTGGACGCGCGCGCCGCCGCCGGCCAATTCCGCGCCGACCTGCTGCACCGGCTGGACGTGGTGCGCCTGCGCCTGCCGCCGCTGCGCGAGCGCCGCGCCGACGTGGCGGTGCTGGCCGCGCACTTCCTCGCGCTGGCCGCGGCGCGCTTGCAGACGCCGGTGAAGAAGCTGGGCAGCGACGCACTGCGCCTGCTCGAAGCCCACGCCTGGCCGGGCAACGTGCGCGAATTGGAGAACCTGTGCTGGCGGTTGGCGGCACTGGCGCCCGGCGCCGCGATCCGCGCCGCCGACGTGCGCGCGGCCTTGCCGGCCGCCGCCGGCGCCGCCGACGCGCCCGACTGGACCGCCGGGCTTGGGCGCTGGGCGCGGATGGCGCTGGCCGACGGCCAGGGCCAGGTCCACGCGCGCGCCGCCGCGCTGTTCGAGCAGGCGCTGTTCGCGGCCGCGCTGGAGCACAGCCACGGCCATCGCCAGCACGCCGCCGAGCAGCTCGGCATCGGCCGCAACACCCTCGGCCGCAAGCTCGGCCGGCGGCCGCGACGATCCTGACCGCTGTCTTCGTACAGCCGCCGATCACGCGATCCGCGCTAGCATCGCGATTCGTTTGCCAAGGCGCCGCCGACCGGCGCTACCCGCCAGGAGATTTCGCATGCATCGCACCGTTTGGCCCCTGACCGCCGCTCTCGTCATCGCGCTGGGCGGCTGCGCCTCGCACTCCGGCCACGGCGCGTCCAAGCCGCCCAAGCACCCGATCAGCGCGCAACTGGTCGCGGTCGATGACAGCGGGGTAAGCGGCAGCGTGCAGGTCACCCGGATTCCCGGCGGCGCCCACCTGCAAGGCCGCATCAGCGGCCTGACCCCCGGCAGCGTGCATGCCTTGCACCTGCACGCCCACGGCGACTGCACCGCGCCCAACCGCGGCTCCGCCGGCGGCCACTTCAATCCGCGCGGCAGCGAGCACGGCGATCCCGCCGGGCTGGTCCACCACCTGGGCGACATCGCCAACCAGACCGCCGATGCACAAGGCGTCATCGCGATCGACGTGAACCTGCGCGACGTCAGCGTGGACAGCAAGCTCAATGACGACGTGATCGGCCATGCGCTGGTGCTGCGCGCCGGCCCCGACGACTACACCACCCAGCCCGACGGTGGCGGCGGCGCGGCGATCGCCTGCGGCGTGATCCTGAAGAAGGAATGAGCGGCCACGCCGAGTTGCGGGTGCGCGAAGCGCTTGCCGCTGATGCCGACCTGCTGGCGCGCTGGAACGCGGCGATGGCGTGGGAGACCGAACACAAGCGGCTCGATCCGGACACCCTCGCGCGCGGCGCGCGCGCGGTGTTCGCGCAGCCGGCGCGCGGGCGTTACTTCATCGCGCAGCGGAGTGGCGCCGAGGGCCCGAGCGAAGCAGCCGGCTGCCTGCTGCTGACCGAGGAATGGAGCGACTGGCGCTGCGGCCTGTGGTGGTGGATCCAGAGCGTGTATGTCGCCCCCGAGCACCGCCGCCACGGCGTCTATCGCGCCCTGCATGCGCACGTGCGCGCGCTGGCGCGGGCGACACCGGAGGTGTGCGGGCTGCGCTTGTACGTCGAAAAAGCGAATGCGCGCGCGCAGCGGACGTATGCGGCGCTGGGAATGGGCGATGCGGGGTATGTGGTGTTCGAGGAGGAGTTTGCGACACCGCGCAGCTGAGCATGCCGCACTCCGTCAGGCAGCGACCTCCCGGCCGTGAAGTTGCCCCGAGTCCGTCAATCGCCGATGCAACGAACTTGCGCTGAGATCGAACCCATTCGGCCACGCCAGCGCACCGGCTTCGATGAAGCAACGCGCGAAGAAGGCCGGATCGGCGAGCGGTGCCGTCATTTCCGTACGCGCCTGGATGAACGACACGAAGTCGAGTACGCCGTGGGATCCGTCGGAGAAGCGAAGCCGCAAGCAGGTCGTGCCCACAGGTTCGATTGCAATGAGCTTAATCATTGTCGGCTCCCGGGATGCGGTTGAGCGGCTTGAGCGCCTGCGCGTTCAACCAATTCTGCGCCAGTTCCGCATGATGGTCGATGCACCATTGGCGAACCAGCGCGCAGGCGCGCCGGGGCAGATGCCCATCCACGACGGCACCGTCGGCGATGGCGATCAGGGCCTCGTGGCCTTGGTACTCGACGTGGATATGCGCAGGAGCATGGTCCGCGAAATACATGCGCACGATGATGCCGAAAAATGTGGAAATGATGGGCATGTCGGCTCCAATCCGCAGCAACGCGCGCACGGCGTTCGTTCCATCTTAGGCCTTGGAAAGGGTGACCCGCGGATCGGTACCCGTCTGACAATGATCGAACGAAACCCCGATCCCCTGCGCCGCCAACACCGCCGCGAACTGCCGCTGCCGCGCCTCAAACATTGCGAAGGCCCGTTCGAGCCGATCGGCATCGCCGCCGGCGGACACCGGGCCGAATCCGTTCGCGCGCCAGCCCTCCGCATCCAGCAAGGCGATGCGTACCTCGCCGTCCACATGACGCGCCAACGGTTCGGGCGGCGCATCGAGCCAGACCTCCTCCTGCGGCGCCAACAGCGCCGCCTCGATCAGCGGCCACAGCGGCCCCAGCCCGGCATGCTCGTACTGCATCGCCATCAATGCGCACAGGTCGTGCAGGGTGAGGTAGCGCGCGTGCTCGATCGGTGCGGCAAAGGCTTCCTGCGCGAACAACGCGGTGGCGGCGCCGGCCATGCCGCGTTCGAGCAGGATTTCCTCGAGCGCCTGCGCGAGCCCGGCGATGCGTTCGCCGTCACCGTCGCCGCCGCGCAGCAGCAGCGGCAGCAGCCGCATCGTGCCCCGCGCGTAGTCGGGATCGGGCGCGGGCACGGGGTCGGGAAGCACGCCCTCGTGTGCGCCGAAGGCGAGGATGCGGGAATGCCTACCGCCACGGTCAGCGGCCATCGGCGCGCGCAGCACCAGCGCATCCAGCGCGGCGTGGACCGGCCAGCCCGGGCGCAGCAGTTCGACCGGATCGTAGTGCGCGGCCAGCACCGCCAGATCGCAATCGGCCGCCTCCGCCTTCAGCGCCGCCAAGTCGTGGCCGATGCCGTCGGCGAGCTGTGCTGCCTGCGCCGGCGCGAGCGCCGGGCGCGCCGCCTGTACGCCGGGGCGCAGTTCCAGCGCGAGCGCGCCGAAGAAGGTGGAAGAGGGCATCGGAATCCGCAAATCCCTGGGTCGTCGAAATGGGGCGCCGTCATCCCGGCATTCGCCGGGATGACGAGCAGGCAGCAGTTTTGCGAGCTTCCCTATAGTCTGGCACGTGCGTTTGCTCTAGCGCGGGCAGGCACCATCGCCGGCGACGCGCCAGCCAGTGATCGAACCCCGGGGAGCCGCCGCATGAGTCTTGCCGAACGCCACACCGCCGCGCGCCAGGTCGCCGTGCTCGGCGGCGTGCGGATTCCGTTTTGTCGCAGCAACACCGCCTACATCGAAGTCGGCAACCTCGGGCTGTCGATCCGCACGCTCGGCTCGCTGGTCGAGCGCTTCGGCCTGCACGGGCAGGTGCTGGGCGAAGTGGCAATGGGCGCGGTGATCAAGCATTCCTCCGACTGGAACCTCGGTCGCGAGGCGACCCTGTCCTCGGGGCTGTCGCCGTACACCCCGGGCATCACCATGCAGCGCGCCTGTGGCACCAGCCTGGACACCCTCGTCCACATCGCCAACAAGATCGCGCTGGGGCAGATCGAGGTCGGCATCGGCGGCGGCTCGGATACCACCTCGGACGTGCCGATCGCCTACGGCGCCAAGCTGCGTGGGCGCCTGCTCGCGGCCGCGCGCGCGCGCCGCTTCGGGCAGAAGCTGGGCGCGTTCCGCGGCTTCCGGTTGGGCGAGCTGAAACCGGACTTCCCCGGCGTGGCCGAACCGCGCACCGGCAAGTCGATGGGCGAGCACTGCGAGGCGATGGCCAAACAATGGCAGATCGCACGGCAGGCGCAGGATGAGCTGGCGCTGGCCTCGCACCAGAAGGCCGCCGCCGCCTACGAGCGCGGGTTTTTCAAGGATTTGATCGCGCCCTTCCGCGGCGTCGAACGCGACAACAACCTGCGCGCCGATTCCACCCTGGAAAAACTCGCCAGCCTGAAGCCGGCGTTCGACAAGAGCTCCGGCCAGGGCACCCTGACCGCCGGCAATTCCACCCCGCTGACCGATGGTGCGGCCGCCTGCCTGCTGGCCAGCGACGAGTGGGCGCGTGCGCACGGGCTGGAGCCGCAGGCGTACCTGCGCGACGCGCAGGTGGCGGCGGTGGATTTCGTCCACGGTGATGGCCTGTTGATGGCGCCGACGCAGGCGGTGCCGCAGTTGCTGGAACGCAACGGGCTGACCCTGCAGGATTTCGACTTCTACGAGATCCACGAAGCCTTCGCCGCGCAGGTGTTGTGCACGCTGCGGGCGTGGGAGTCGGAGGATTATTGCAAGGCCCGGCTCGGCCGCGGCGCGCTGGGCGCGATCGACCCGACGAAGATGAACGTGGCCGGTTCCTCGCTCGCCCTCGGCCATCCGTTCGCCGCCACCGGTGCGCGCATCGTCGCCACCGCCGCCAAGCTGCTCAAGGAAAAAGGCAGCGGGCGCGCGCTGATCTCGATCTGCACCGCTGGCGGCATGGGCGTGGCGGCGATTCTGGAGCGCTGAGTTTGCGCCAGCGCGGTTGCGCTCACGACGGGCGGGCCGGCAACCGTGGCACCCCGTTGTCGTCGCGCTCCTCGATCACCTCGGCATCCAGGGTGCGCTCGCGCAGGCTGCGCCCGGCCAGCGGCGTGAGTGCCTCGCCACGCGCGGCACGCAGGGCGTTGCGGAAACAGGACATGGCGTTGGCAGTGTCGCCGCGGATGGCGTGGACATCGCCCAGCACTTCCCACGCCGCAGCGCCCGCGCCCAGTGCGATCGCCCGCTGCAGTTGATCCTCGGCCTTGCCCCATTGCTGCAGTCCTGCATGCAGGCGACCCAGCGCCAGCGCCAGCGCCGGGCTGTCGGCATGCCCGGGCAGCCAGCTTGCGGCAAGCTTCAGGCGTGCGTCGGGCGTGGTGCGACCGGGCGGAAGCTGTGCGTACTCGCGCACCAGCGCCTCGTCCCAGGTGTCTGCAAGGACGGCCTGGATCGCACCGGCGGCGGCATCGACCAGGCCCAGCGCGGTGGCGCGCTGCACGTAGGCGGCAACGATTCGCGGCTGGTTGCGCAGCGCCACCGGGAGGTGGTCGCGCAGGTCCGCCAGCACGTTGGCATCGGCGGCCTCCGCCAGCATCTGCCGCGCGCAATCGGCTTCCAGCGCCGCCAGCTCGGGGGCGGCCAGAACCTGCGCATTGCGAATCGCGCCGAGCATGCCCCAGGCCTCGCTGGCGCGGGCATCGGCCAGCAGGGCGCGCACGCGCAGCAGCAGCGCGCGCGGCGGCGGCGGTCCCTGTCTGGCCGCGGCGTCCAGGCGCGCGAGCGCAGCCTGCGGCTGGCCAGCGTCCAGCTCGTACTGTGCGCGCGACAACGCGGCCGCAGGATCATCCTTCGCCTCGCCGACGGCGGTCAGGTGATGCTCGCTGGCGTCCGCATCCCCGCGCGCCAGCGCCGCCTGCGCCGCGGCCAGGCGCGCAGGCGCGCGCATCGCCGCCGATCCCGAGGCCTGTGCGAGCAGTTTTTCGGCGCGTGCCCAGCGGCCCTCGTGCAGGGCCATCAGGCCTCCGCTCATCCGCGCCAGCGCCTGCGCATGCCGATGCCTGTGCCACAGTCGCCACGGCCATCGCACCAGCATCACCAGCGCCCACAACGCGAGCGACGCCACCACCAGCAGCACCAGCAGCTTGCTGACCGTGGTGATGTACACGGTGCCGTGCAGGCTGACGATCACCTGGCCCGGATCGCTGGCCAGTGCGCCCCACGCGAACGCGCCGGCCAGTGCCAGCGCCAGGCACAGCAGCAGGCCGCGAAACGCGTTCATCGCCGCGACGCCGCCGGGTTGGCGGGCGGGGTCGGTGGCGTCGCGACCGGCGCCGGTGGGAGTTGTTGCTCGCGCAGGCGGCGCAGCTGCGCCAGGGTGCCGCCCAGCGTGGGCACGTCGATCGACAGGCGCGCCTGCTGCAGGGAGGCGAGCATCGCCCGTTGCTGCGCCAGCGTGGCGCCGGAGAACAGGCGTGGCAGCCAGCCACCGATGCGTTGCAGTGCGGCGTGGAAGGCCGGTTCGTCGGTGCGTTCCAGCGCCAGCCGCGCCATCGTCAGTTCCAGCCTCGCCGCGGTCAGCGCCGCCTCCCGGGTGGCCGGGTCGAGCAGGTCCTGCGCCGATGCACGATGCACTTCCACCAGGCTGCCGACGACCCGGTCCAGCACCGAGGGCCGCCGCTGCGGCGCGGGTTCGGCCGCGGCGAAGGCCGGCGCCTCCAGCGTGGTCTCGAACGCATCCAGGCGCCGGTTGAGCGCGGCGCGCGGATCCGGCGGCAACGCCTGCATCGCGGCGACTTCCTGCGCAAGGGTCTGGCGCAGGTTCACCACCGACGGATCGGTCAAGCCGGCCAGCACGCCGTCGGCCAGCGCATACGCATGCAGCGCGGCAGCACGGTTGCCGGACAGCTCCATCTGCTGCTGGCCGATGGTCAGCAGCAGTTCGGCCTCGTCCAGTCGCGGCGCCGCCTCGCCCTGCGCACGGGAGCTGCCGATGCGGGCGACGGCTTGTTCGGTCAACGCCGCGCGCTCGCCCACGCCAAGCACCTCGTCGCGCATCACCTGCTGGTTGGAGGTGAGGTCGCTCAGGCGCTGCGCGAGCTGGCGTTGATCGCGACGCAACGCGGCGATGGCCTGTGCCGGATCGCCGATGGGTTCGGCATCCGGATCGGTCGTGGACGGGCCTGCCGAGGGGATGCCGGCGGCCGCCGGCGCAGGCGTCGGTCGCCACGTGCGCCAGGCCTGCCAGGCGGCAAGCGCCAGCACGCAGAACACGAGCAGCCACAGCAGGCCGCGACCGCGGGCTTGCCGGGTCGCGGAGGGCGCAGCGCTGGAATCGTCGCCGGACATGGGCATGCGGCAGGCAAGGCGAACGGGGATGCTACCGGAAGCCGGCGCGCGCAGGTAACCGCGCTGCCTCCGGCCGCGACGGCATCATCCTTCCTGTGCATGCGCCTGCAGCGCCGCGAGCAGGTCGCGTGGCGCCGGCGAGGCGGCTTCGATCACGCCGGCGAAGCCGGCCTGGCGGGCAATCTGGCACAGGCGCGCACTGCTGGCCAACGCCACCGCGTCGAGCAGGCGCACGCGCGCGGGCGCGGGAAGTGCGGCCAGCACGTTGGTCAGCGCCTCGGCGCTGGTCACGCACACCGCGCCTTTGCCGCGCGCGCCGAGCAGGCGCTGCACATGCCTGGCATCCAGTCGCGCCGGCTGGCGCGTGTACACCTGCGCGATCGCCAGTGCCGCGCCACGCTCGCGCAACGCGGCCGGGATCAAACCCCGACCGCCCGGCGCCGTGACCAGCCCGACCGCCTTCCCGTGCAGGTCGCGCAACTCCGGCAAGGCCAGCAAGGATTCGCTGTCGGCGCGTGCCGGCAGGTCCACGTGGACGAAGCCGGCACGTCGCAGGGCCTGGGCCGTGGCCGCCCCGAGCGCGAAAGTCCGTAAGCGGGAAAACAGGTCGCGCGAATCAACGACATCCGTACGCAGGCGCATGCAAAAACGCACCGCCGCCGGGCTGGTGAAAATCGCGAACGTCGCCTGCAATGCGGTGTCCAACGCGGCGCGCGCTGGCGTATCCTCTCGCGCCACCAGCCGCAGGCCGGGCAAGCCGAAGGCCTCGGCGCCGAGTGCGCCGAACGCGCGCAGCAAGCGTCGGTGCTGTCCGGCCGGCCGCAGCGACACCACGAACCATTTCGACAAAGGCAGGGACGATGGCGATTTCGACGAGCGCATTCGAGCAGCTTCGCACAACCCCGGCGGCCGGTTCGCCCGCGCGACATGGTGCGGCGCTGGCCATCGCGTCCGGCGATCCGATCGAAATCGCGCTCGCGCAGTTGGCCTCGCACTGCCGCAAGATGCCGCCGGTGGCCGCGCTCGCCGTGCGCCCGCTCGGCTGGGACGGCCGCACCCTGCGCATGGGCGCGCCGTTGGCGGCCAACGTCAACGACAAGGGCTGTGCCTTCGGCGGCAGTCTTTGCGGGTTGATGACCCTGTCGGCGTGGGGCTGGATCAGCCTGCGCCTGCAATTGCTCGGGATCAGCGCCGAGGTGTATGTCGCCGACAGCCAGGTCAAGTACATCGCACCGCTGTTCGATGACCTCGTGGCCGAGGCGACCGCGGCCGAGGACGACACCTTCGAGACTTTCGTGGAAACCCTCGACCGCCACGGCAAGGCGCGGATCGGCATGCGCGCGCGGGTGCCGATGGCGGCCGGCGGCGAGGCGGCGGTGCTGTCCGGACGTTTCGTGGCCATGCAGCCCAAGTGAGTCGGGCACTTCGCGGATCGGCAACCTGCTAGTCTTGGCAGACCGGGCTGCCTCGCTGCCGCGAGCGCTGCCCACCGATCGAGCGGAGGCCTTGGGCATGACCGATGAATCCTTGCGGCGGCGAGCACGCGCCGGCATCGCCGCGACCCTGATCGTGCTGTCGTTGGTGGCCTGCGGCGACATCCGTCCTGGTCCGAACCGGGCCCGCGAGCGGACCGTGTACGACTTCACCAGCGCGATGCGCTGGGGCGACTTCAATGCCGCCTGGGATTTCGTCGATCCGCAAACCAGGCAGGAGCATCCGCTGACCGATCTGGAAAAGGAACGCTTCAAGCAATACGAGGTGTCCGGCTACACCGTGGTTGCCGAAAACGCGACCAAGGAGACCATCGACCGCCGCATCCAGCTCGACTTGGTCAACCGCAACACGCAGACGCCACGCACCGTGGCCTACCGCGAACACTGGCGCTGGGATCCGACCCTCAAGCGGTGGTGGCTGGTGAGCGGGCTGCCGGACCTGTCGCCGCAACCCTGAAGCCCGCGTCGGCGGTCCTGCTGCTGGCGCGACGGCATGCCTGTGCGCCGACGGCATCCGGGTGATCGATGCTGGACGGACTATAATCGCGACCCCTTCCCGTGGTTCGCCGCATCGTGTCCATCGAACAACTGCAACTCTTTTTCGAAAACCACATGTTGCTCGGCCTGGGAATGGTGGGGGTGACGATTGCCCTGATCGTCAACGAACTCTCGCGATTCACCCGTGGCTACAAGGCGATCAACCCGGCGCGCCTGACCGAGCTGATCAACCGCGAGAACGTGTTGGTGGTGGACGTGAGCGCCTCGGGCGATTTCGAGAAGGGCCACGTGATCGGCTCGCGCAACGTGGTGATGAGCCAGTTCGATCCGGAGAACAAGGAGCTGGCCCGGGTGCGCGAGATGCCGGTGGCGCTGGTGTGCCGCAATGGAACGACCTCGGCCGGCGCGGCGGCAAGGCTGGTCAAGGCCGGGTTCAAGACCGTGTACTGGCTGGACGGCGGCGTTTCCGCCTGGCAGTCGGCGGACCTGCCGCTGGCGCGCGGCAAGGCCTGAGCGCGCAGCCGCAGAAGCGATTTGGCCGCGCTGTGCCGGACGTGGGATAATCGACGTTCTTTCCCGCCGCAATACCTTCCCGGAGTTCCGCATCCATGGCCGATGAAGCCACCAACGGCGCCGCTGGCGCCGAAACCGCCGCTCAGGGCGCGCAGTTCATGGTCCACAAGCTGTACCTGAAGAACGTCTCCTACGAGGCGCCCGGCGTGCCGGCCGCATTCCAGGAATCGACCATGCCGCAGTTGCAGGTCAACCTGAACCAGAAGGTCGCGCGCTTCGAGTCCGACGCCTACGAGGTGTGCCTGACCATCACCTTGACCTGCACGATCAACGACAAGACCACCTATCTCGCCGAAGTCGAGCAGGCCGGCATTTTCGGCTTGGCCGGCTTCGATGACGCCAGCCTGGACATGATGCTCGGCACGCACTGCCCGAACGTGCTGTTCCCGTATGCGCGCCAAGCGCTGGGCGATCTGGTCGCGCACGGCGGCTTTCCGCCGTTCCTGCTGCAGCCGATCAATTTCGAGGCGATCTACGCCGACCAGTTGCGTCGTCGCATGGAGCAGGCGCAGCAACCGGCCGTCGGCAACGCCTGAGCGCCGGCGAGCGCATCGCCATGGCCTCGACCCCGCCACGGCTGGCCGTCGTCGGCGCGGGTTCGTGGGGTACCGCACTGGCCGCACTGGCGGCACGCAATGGCGTGCCAACGGTGTTGTGGGGTCGCGATCGGGCGCAGGTCGAGTCGATCACGACGAACCACCGCAACACCCACTACCTGCCCGAGGTCGAGCTGCCGGCGTCGCTGCAGGCGACCGTTGACCTGCACGCGGCGCTGGCGCAGGTGCAGCTCGTGCTGGTGGTCGTGCCCAGCCACGCCTTCACCCAGACCCTGCATGCCATCGCGCCGCTGCGTCCGGCCCAAGCCGGCGTGGCGTGGGCCACCAAGGGCTTCGAGCCTGGCACCGGGCGCTTCCTGCACGAGGTCGCCGGCGAGGTGCTCGGTGCCGGCGTGCCGCTGGCGGTGGCGACCGGGCCCTCGTTCGCGCGCGAAGTCGCGCAGGGCCTGCCCACCGCGGTGACCGTGCACTCGGACGACGATGCCTTCGCGCAGCAGGTGGCCGGTGTGCTGCACGGCCCGACCTTCCGCGCCTACACCGGCAACGACATCCGCGGCGCCGAGCTGGGCGGGGCGATGAAGAACGTGCTGGCCGTGGCCACCGGCGTCGCCGACGGCATGGAGCTGGGCCTGAACGCGCGGGCCGGACTGATCACCCGCGGCCTGAACGAAATGCTGCGCCTGAATGCCGCGCTCGGTGGTCGCGCGGAAACGCTGATGGGCCTGGCCGGGCTTGGCGATCTGGTGCTCACCTGCACCGGCGACCTGTCGCGCAATCGTCGCCTGGGACTGGCGCTGGGACGTGGGCAGTCGATCGCCGAGGCCGTCGCGCAGATCGGCCAGGTGGTCGAATCGGTGGACACCGCCGACGAGGTCATCCGCCAGGCCGACCGCTTCGGCATCGAACTGCCGATCGCCGCACGCGTGCAGCAGGTGCTGCACGGCGAGATCACCCCGGCCGAGTGCCTGCGCCAGTTGCTGGCAAGGCAGCAGAAGCCCGAATACTGAAGCGGCAGCGGTGGCCGCCCGCGTCCCGGGACGGCCACCGATCGGCCAAGGCTCAGAAGCTGAAGCGCGGGCCGAACTGGATGCCGTGACCTTCCGGCGAAATGGATGTCTGCGCCACCAGGCCCCAGTGGTTGTTGAATCGGTACTGCGCGCCGAGCGCGCCGAATCCATGGCCACGCCCCGCGCGGACGATGCCGCGCTGGTCGTCGTGGTTGTCGGCGTAACCGGCTTCCAGCCAACCCTCGACATGCGGACTGAACGCACTGCGCACGCCCACCGCGCCGGTCCACGTCCGCACGTCGCCACTGATGCCGTCGAGGTTGGAATGCGCGAAACTTGCCTCACTGAAGAAATCGGTGCTCGCGCCGATTGGCGTGTGGAAGCCGGCACCCAGGTGCCAGGCCTGGCCGGTGAGCGAGGACGCGTCGTGCGAATCGACCAGGCCTCCAGCCGTCACGTCGAAATTGCTGCCGATCTCGACCGACCCATCACCGTGCCAGGAATGCGTGTCGGTGTCGTTGCGGTCGTTGTGGGAGTAGCCGTACCCGAATTGCGCAAAGTTGTAGTCCAGCCCGTCGGCGTTTGCGGCCAGCGGCAGGATCGCCAGCGCAACGGCGATCGGCAGGACGAGTTTGAGCGGATGCAGTGACATGGGGAGCCTCGTGGGATGGAATCGCGGGATCGTTGTGTAACAGCGGCACGATCGTCCTCCCCGCCGGCTGCCCAAACGCTGAATGCACGACGTGTTTGCGCCTGCCAGCGCCTTGCGTGTTCAGGTGGCGTTCTGGCCCGTGTTAAGGGCACCTTTCGACAGCCGTGATCCCACGCCCACGCGCGCGGTGCACGCTCACTTGCCGCTGACGTATTTCTCGCGGCGGATGTGCTGGATCGGCAAACCGTGACCCTTGAGCGCCTCGAAGCAGGCATCGACCATCAACGGGTTGCCGCACAGGTAGGCGATGTCGCCCGCGGCACTGGGGGCAAACTCGTCCAGTGCGGCCTGCACGTAGCCGCGCCGCACGTCCGGATGCGGGTCCGCAGGCATCTCGCGCGAGAAGCAGGGCACGAAGCGGAAGGCGGGATGGCGTTCGGCGAAGGCCAGGAAGTCCTCGGCATACAGCAGTTCTTCCGGCCGCCGCGCGCCAAACAGCAGCACCACCTCGATGCCACGCTGCGCGATGGCCTGCTCCAGCAACGGCAACATCGCGCGGTACGGCGTCACCCCGGTGCCGGTGCCGATCAACAGGTAACGCCGGTTGGCATCGCCGGGCGCCAGGCAAAAGCGCCCAAACGGACCGCTGGCTTCGATCCGTCCGCCCTCGGGCAGGGCCTCGAACACCCGCGTCGCCAGGCCACCGGGGACGTAGCTCACCGCGATCTCCACCGTCTCGCCGGCACCCAGCGCGTGGTCGTGGATGGTGGCCACCGAGTAGCTGCGCTTGGCCGGCGCGCCATCCTCGGGGTGGAAATGCACCTGCAGGAACTGGCCGGGGATGAAGTCCAGCGGCTGGCCGTCGTCGCGCACGAACGCCAGGTGGCGCACGGTCGGCGCGAGCATGCGGCTGGACACCAGCTTGAGCGGGAAGTGGGCGGGCACGGGAACTCGACGCGGCAACGCCGCGGGCATCGCGGCCAGCCGGATATACTAACAGGGCGCAGGCGTCGGTTCGGCGGCGCGGCCTGCCAGCATGCCGCGCGGGAGCCGTCGGCAAGGCGCGCCCGGTTCCACGCCTGCCTGCCCTGGATGCCCATGACCGATCGCCGCGATTCCGATCCGCCTGCACTGGACGTGCGCGGCCTGCGCAAGGTGTACGCCACCGGGGTGGAGGCGCTCCGGGGCATCGACCTGCGCGTGGAGCCGGGCGATTTCTTCGCCCTGCTCGGCCCCAACGGCGCCGGCAAGTCCACCCTGATCGGCATCGTCAGCTCGCTGGTCAACAAGACCGCGGGCGAGGTGCGGGTGTTCGGCGTCGACCTGGGCACCAGGCGCAGCGATGCGATGCGACAAATCGGGCTGGTGCCGCAGGAGATCAACTTCAACATGTTCGAGCAGCCGCTCGACATCCTGGTCAACTACGCCGGCTTTTACGGTGTGCCGCGCCACGAGGCACTGCTGCGCGCCGAGCAGGAACTGGCGCGCGCGCAATTGACGGCCAAGGCGAACGCGATCTCGCGCACCCTCTCGGGCGGCATGAAGCGGCGGCTGATGATCGCCCGCGCGATGATGACCCGGCCACGCCTGCTGATCCTGGACGAGCCCACCGCGGGGGTGGACATCGAGATCCGCCGCGGCATGTGGAAGACCCTGCGCGAGGTCAACGCCGCCGGCACCACGGTCATCCTCACAACGCATTATCTGGAGGAAGCCGAGAGCCTGTGCCGCAACCTGGCCATCATCAACCACGGACAGATCATCGAGCGCGGCCCGATCCGCGAGCTGTTGGCCAAGCTCGACGTGGAAGGCTTCGTGTTCGACGTCGAAGGCAACGTCCCGGCGAGCCTGCCGCAGATCGCCGGCGCCAGCCTGCAGGCCAGCGACGCGCACACGCTGGAACTGGACATGCCGCGCACGATGGATCTGAACCGCGTGTTCGCCGCGTTCGATCAGGCGCGGATCCGCGTGCGTTCGATGCGCACCAAGTCCAACCGCCTGGAGGAATTGTTCGTGCGCCTGACCGGGCAGGATGACGCCACCGGCGGCAAGGATGCGGGCGCATGACCACGCCGCGCGAAGCCCTGCCGCTGCCCTCGTCCACGCCGGTCGCGCCGCTGCAGGCCGATCTGACCGCGCTGGCCACCATCGCCCGCCGCGAGGTCCATCGCATCCTGCGCATCTGGTCGCAGACGCTGGTGCCGCCGGCGATCACCATGACCTTGTACTTCATGATCTTCGGGCGGCTGATCGGCAGCCGGATCGGCAGCATGGGCGGCATCACCTACATCCAGTTCATCGTCCCCGGGCTGGTGATGATGGCGGTGATCCAGAACGCCTACGGCAACATTTCCTCCTCGTTCTTCAGCGCCAAGTTCGGTCGCCACGTCGAGGAACTGCTGGTCAGCCCGATGCCGAACTGGGTGATCCTGGGCGGCTACGTCGCCGGCGGCGTGCTGCGTGGCTGCATGGTCGGGCTGATCGTGCTGGGCATCGCATGGTGCTTCACGCCGCTGCACATCCTGCATCCGCTGGTGATGCTGGTCACTGTGCTGCTGGGCGCGGCGATCTTCTCGCTGGCCGGTTTCGTCAACGCGATCTACGCCAAGAAGTTCGACGACATCGCGATCGTGCCGACCTTCATCCTCACCCCGCTGACCTACCTTGGCGGCGTGTTCTACTCGATCACCCTGCTGCCGCCGTGGGCGCGCGCGGCGACCCACGCCAACCCGATCTTCTACATGGTCAACGCGTTCCGCTACGCGATGCTCGATGCCAGCGACGTGCCGCTGTGGGTGGCCTTCGCGCTGATGCTCGGTTTCGCGGTGGCGCTGGCGCTGCTGGGGCTGTGGCTGCTCAAGCGCGGCGTGGGGTTGCGTAGCTGAGATGGCCATTTCAAGACTCTGGTCTTTTGGGCTGCTGGTGGCGGCGCTCGCCGGATGCACGGCGCAGGACGCCGGACCGGCGCCGATGGCCGCGCCCGTCCAGACCATGGCATCGCCGGCAGCGCTGTCGTCGCCGGCTGAACCGACGCGCAGCCCGGCGCCGGACATGCGCGCCTCCGGCGAGGGTTGGCGGATCGATCTCAAGGCCGACCAGGGCTTGCGCTACACCGCACGACTGCAGCGTTCCGGCGCCTCGCTCAACGCCACCCTCATGCTGCGTGCGGCGACGCCGGCGGTCGATCCATCGCACCTGATCTTCGATGGCACGCTGTTCGCCCCTGGAGCCGACACCCCGTTGCGCCTGGACATAACCCGCGAGAATTGCCGGGTCGGCCACGGCAAGGTGCAAACCCACACGATCGTCGTGTCCGTGCAGGGCGCCGCGCCACTGCATGGCTGCGGCGAGAACACCTCGTACTGAGAGCCCGTGAAAAAATCACCCACCTGCTGCGGACGCCGCCGAACGCCTCTGGCGGCGCCCTCGTGACGGCGTTCGAAGTTTTTCACAGGCGCTGAGCGCTTCAGGGCAAGCGGAAGAACGCCTGCGCGGTCGCGGTCGTCGCCGCGGCGGTGATGGCCACCGTCTCGCCGCGATCGCGCGCCAACTCGGCGGCGATGTGGGCCAGAAACATCGGTTCGTTGCGGCGGTGTGCCGGCTGCGGCTTGATCGTGCGCGGCAGCAGGTAGGGCGCATCGGTTTCGATCATCAGCCGGTTGGCGGGGATGTGCTTGACCAGCTCGCGCAGGTGCGCGCCGCGGCGCTCGTCGCACAGCCAGCCGGTGATGCCGATGTGCCAGTCGTGGTCCAGGCATGCGAACAGTTCCGCGCGGCTGCCGGTGAAGCAGTGCACCACCGCCGGCGGCAGGCGGCCGTCGAAGTTGCGCAGCATCGCCACGAAATCGTCGTGGGCATCGCGCTGGTGCAGGAACAGCGGTTTGCCGCTGCCCGCGGCGTTCAGGTCGGCGGCGATCTGCAATTGCTGTTCGAACGCACGCCGCTGCGCGGGGCGCGGGGCGAAGTCGCGAAAGTAGTCCAGCCCGCACTCGCCGACGGCCACGACCTGCGGATGGGCGAGCAACGCGCGCATCTGCGCATCGCATTCGGCGGTGTATTCCACCGCGTGGTGCGGATGCACGCCGGCCGTGGCGAACAGCACGTCAGGATGCGCGCACGCCAGCTCCAGCGCCTTGGGCGAGTGTTCGCGGCTGGCGCCGGTGACGATCATCCGCGTCACGCCCGCCGCATGCGCGCGCGCCAGCACCGCGCCACGGTCGTGGTCGAAGCTGTCGTGGGTGAGGTTGGCGCCGATGTCGATCATCTTCAGAGGACAGGGGACAGAAGACAGAAGAGCTACAGCAGCGTGCCGCCGAGGATCAGGGCGGCGATGGAGAAATAGATCACCAGGCCGGACACGTCCACCAGGGTGGCCACGAAGGGGGCCGAGGCGCTGGCGGGGTCGAAGCCCAGCCGCTGCAGGACGAACGGCAGCATCGATCCGCTGAGCGAGCCGAAGGTGACGATGCCCACCAACGCCGCGGCCACGGTGAAGGCCAGCAACAGCCAGTGCGGGCCGTAATCGTAGATGCCGCCCAGTTGCCAGATCGCGATGCGCACGATCGCCACGATGCCCAGCAGGGCACCAAGCACCATGCCGGTGGGGATCTCGCGCAGGGCGACCCTCCACCAGTCACGCAAGCGCAATTCGCCCAGCGCCAGCGAGCGGATCAGCAGCGAGGTCGCCTGCGAGCCCGAGTTGCCACCAGAGCTCATGATCAGCGGGATGAACAGGGTCAGCACCACCGCCTTGGCCAACTCGTCCTGGAAATGCTGCATGGCGCTGGCGGTGAGCATTTCGCCGAGGAACAGCGCGCTGAGCCAGCCGGCGCGCTTGCCGATCATGGCCAGGAAACCGATCCGCATGTACGGCCGATCCAGCGCCTCCACGCCGCCGAACTTGTGCACGTCCTCGGTGCTCTCGGCGATCATCGCGTCGAGCACGTCATCCACCGTCACCACGCCCAGCACGTGGCGCGCCTCGTCCAGCACCGGAATGGCGAGCAGGTCGTGGAGGCGGATCAGGCGCGCGACTTCTTCCTGGTCGGTGGACGCCGACACCCACACCGGCGCCGTGCGCTGCGCCACCGACAGCACCGGCGCATCGAATTCGCCCGACACCAGCCGGCGCAGCGAGACCATGCGTTCGAGCGCATGGGTGTCCGGGTCGAGCAGGTAGATCGCGTACACGGTCTCGCGGGAGCGCTCCACCAGGCGCACGTGGGTCAGGGTTTCGCCAACCGTCCAGTCCGTGGGCGCGGAAACGAATTCGGTGGACATCAGCGCGCCGGCGGTGCGCGGCGGGTAGCGCATCAGCCGGCGCAGCGCTTCCAGCGTCCCGCTGCGCAGGCGTCCGGACAGGCGTGCGCGGTCGGTCTCGTCCAGCTCCAGCAGGACGTCGGCGGCACGGTCGTCGGCCATGCCCTCGAGCAGGCTGGCCACGCGGCGGTCGGGCAGGCGCGCAAGCAATTCGCCGGCGCGCTGCAGTTCGGGGCGGTCGAAGATCGCGATCGCACGTTCGAGCGGCAGCTCGGCGAGCGCCGCGATGGCCTCGTCCGGATCGGCCGCGTTGAGTTGTTCGATCGCGTCGGCGCTGTTGAGCGAATCCAGCGCGTGCAGGTCAGGCGCTTGCGCCTGCAGGATGGGAGGGGTCACGGCTCACCTTTCGGTCGCGGCTGTCGCCGCGCGAGCCGGCCCGAGGATCAGTCCGGAAAGCGCCGCGACAGCGTGGTGGATCGACTGCAACAGTCGCTGGGCATGGGGAAGATTCTCCGGGGAATGCGCGCAGGGTGAAGGCGGAACGCCGCCCTGCGCGGCGGGCGGAAGTCTAAGCCGCGCAAGGCATGCCGTCAAACGACGACGCAGCCGTGTCGATATCGCCGTGGCGCGCTGCAAATCGCCACCGCACCCGTATCCTTGCACGATGCCCGCCGACGCATTTCCCATCGCCGCGTTGCTGCCGGAGATCGGCCGCAGCCTGCAGGCGCACCCGCGCCTCGTGCTGGAAGCCCCGCCCGGCGCCGGCAAGACCACCCAGGTTCCGCTGGCGTTGCTGGACGCGCCGTGGCTGGGCGGGCAACGGATGGTGATGCTGGAGCCGCGGCGGGTGGCCGCGCGTGCCGCGGCCGGGTTCATGGCGCAGCAGCTCGGCGAAGCAACCGGCGAAACGGTGGGCTACCGCATCCGCTTCGAGAGCAAGGTCTCCGCGCGGACCCGCATCGAGGTCGTCACCGAGGGCATCCTGACCCGCATGATCCAGGACGACCCGACGCTGGAAGGCATCGGCGCGCTGATCTTCGACGAGTTCCACGAACGTCACCTGGCATCCGATCTCGGCCTGGCGCTGGCGCTGGATGTCCAGGCGCAACTGCGCGCCGACCTGCGCATCGTGGTGATGTCGGCCACCCTGGATGGCGCGCGGCTGGCGGAGTTCCTCGACGCGCGGCGACTGGCCTCGCAGGGGCGGAGCTTTGCGGTGCAGGTCGGGCATTTTCCGGCCCGCCACGACGAACCGGTGGTGATGCAGGCGCGCCGCGCCATCGCCCACGCGCTCGCCATGCATGCCGGCGACGTGTTGGTGTTCCTGCCCGGCCAGCGCGAGATCGCGCAACTCCAGCGCAGCCTTGGCAGCCCCTCTCCCGCCGGAAACGGCCTCGGCGCGGGGGCCGTGCCCGCGGCCACGAATCAACCTGCAGCCCTGGAAACAAGTCCGGCAGGCATCGCCATCCTGCCCCTGCATGGCGAATTGTCGATCCAGGCACAGGCCGCGGTGCTAGCACCGCACGCTGCGGACGAACGTCGCGTGGTGCTGGCGACCAACCTTGCCGAATCCTCGGTGACCTTGCCGGGCGTGCGCGTAGTGATCGACAGCGGGCTGGCGCGCGAGCCGCGCTTCGATCCCAACTCGGGCTTCTCGCGGCTGGCTACGGTCGCCATCGCGCAGGCATCGGCCGACCAGCGCAGCGGCCGCGCCGGGCGCCTGGCTGCCGGCCACGCGTATCGGCTCTGGCCATCCTCGCAGCGACTGGAACCGCAGCGGCGTCCGGAAATCGTCCAGGTCGAACTGTCGGGGCTGGCACTGGAACTGGCGGCCTGGGGTTCGAGCGCGTTGCGCTTTCCCGATCCGCCACCGGCCGGTGCCCTGGCCGCCGGACGCGAGCTGCTGCAGGCGCTGGGCGCACTGGACGCGCACGCGATCATCACCGCAGCCGGCCGGCGCATGCTCGCGCTGGGTACCCACCCGCGGTTGGCGGCGCTGTTGCTGGCGCCAACGCACGCCAACGAGCGCGCGCTGGCCTGCGATCTGGCCGCGCTGGTCGAGGCCCGCGACCCGCTGCGCTCGCGCTCGGATGCGCTGGCCGAACGCTGGCAGGCGCTGGCCCGATTCCGCGCCGGCGGTCTCGCCGGAGACGCCAGCCGCGCCGGATTGGCCGCGATCGACCAGGCCGCGCGGCAATGGCGACGTCGTTTGCGCATCGCCACCGAGCCGCCGCGCGAGGCGCCCGCGCACGCGCTCGGCGACCTGCTGGCGCATGCCTTCCCCGACCGTATCGCGCGCCAGAGCACCACCGATCCGTACCGCTACCAGCTTGCCAACGGCCGTACCGCGCGCGTGCATGAGGATTCGGCCGTGTATGGCGAAGCGTGGCTGGTGGTGGCCGAACTGCGCGACGCACCCGGCCGCGATGCGCAAATCCTGCGCGCCGCGCCGCTGGACGAGGCACGCCTGCAGCGCGATTTCCCGGAGCGCTTCGTCAGCGCCGATCGGGTGGCGTGGGACGCCGAGCGACGCGCGATCGTGGCGCTGCGCGAGCATCGCTTCGAGCGCATCGTCCTCGACGCCCGGCCGCTGCCGCATCCGGACCCGGCGCGCTGCGCCGCTGCGCTGATGGAGGCGGTGCGCCAACTCGGCCTGGCCGTACTGCCGTGGAACGATCACTTGCGGCAATGGCGCGCGCGCGTGCGCTGCGTGCGCGCGTGGATGCCGGAACTTGAACTGCCCGAACATTCCGATACGCACCTGCTGGCGACACTGGAAGACTGGCTGCAACCGGCGCTGGCCGGCAAGACGCGGCTGGATGCGCTCACCGCGTCGGCGCTTGCCGATGCCCTGCAGTCCACGCTGGCATGGCGCACGCGCCAGCGCATCGAGGAACTGGCACCGCTGCGCCTGCGCGTGCCGTCCGGTATGGAGCGCGTGATCGACTACGGCTACGACGACGACACCGATGCGCCGCAGGCGCCGGTGCTGGCGGTCAAGTTGCAGGAACTGTTCGGCCTGGCCGATACCCCACGGATCGCCGAGGGCCGGATCGAGCTGACCTTGCATTTGCTCTCGCCCGGCGGCAAGCCCTTGCAGGTGACCCGTGACCTGCGCGGATTCTGGGATCGCACCTGGCCGGAGGTGCGCAAGGAGATGAAGGGACGCTATCCGCGGCACCCGTGGCCCGAAGACCCCTGGAGCGCCACCGCGACCCATCGCGCCAAGCCGCGGGGAACCTGACGTCGCCACGGCTGCCGCCGGCAACATCGGTTCGGCATCCCTGCCTCACCGTGTTGCCCGGCCCTGCGCATTCCATGCTCCGGGCGTTCGCGGCCGCGCCGATGTCCACCGGACATCGGCCTGCGCGGCCTCTCACCCGTGGCCGGAAGACCCGTGGAGCGCCACCGCGACCCATCGCGCCAAGCCGCGGGGAACCTGACGTCGCCACGGCTGCCGCCGGCAACATCGGTTCGGCATCCCTGCCTCACCGTGTTGCCCGGCCCTGCGCATTCCATGCTCCGGGCGTTCGCGGCCGCGCCGATGTCCACCGGACATCGGCCTGCGCGGCCTCTCACCCGTGGCCGGAAGACCCGTGGAGCGCCACGGCGACCCATCGCGCCAAGCCGCGTGGGACGTGATCGGGCCGCGGTGGATACGGCTGCATGCCCGCATCACGCACGACCGACGTGCAGGGTCAGCGGCCACACCACCGCGCGCACCCGCTGCGGGTCGCCCCAGGCCGCGGTCATCGCATCCTCGATCAAGGCCACCGCGTCGTCGCCGGTCGCCTGCCGGTATTTCGCGCACGCCGACCAGGAACGCAGGTAGGCAAGGTACTGCGGCAGGCTCCAATCGCAACGCATCCGGAACGCCGGCGCGGCGATGCGCGTGAAGGCGAACGGCAGCCGCGCGTAGTGTTCGATCACGTGTTGGCGGCCGGCCGGCCAGTACGCCGCCAGCAGTTCATCGTGGAGGCGATCGAACGGCGCATCCACCGCCGGGCTCACCCGCGACTGCGCATAGGTCCACGCCGCGAACACGCCGGCGGGCTTGAGCACGCGCCGCGCCTGCGCCTGGAAGCGCGCCACGTCGAACCAGTGCATGGCCTGGGCGACGGTTACCAGATCGATGCTGGCATCGGGCAGGGAGCAGGCTTCGGCGGGCTCGACGGTGTAGCGGACGTGCGGCGCCGCGGTCGCGGCGGCGATCTGCGCCGCGCTGGGATCGCTGGCATGCACCTGCGCAAAGCGCGTGGCGAGTGCGACCGCGGCCTGGCCGTTGCCGCAGCCGGCGTCCCATGCCCAGTCGTGCGCCGCGCATTGCCGAGCAAGCCAATCGAACAGCTCCGGCGGGTAATGCGGGCGTGCGGCGGCGTAGGCGGCCGCGTGGCCGGAGAAGTGATCCTCGAAGCGTGCTTGGCTCATGGTGTGCGGCGGGGCGGAGGCACCGCCTCTGCCGTCCCGGTCACGACGCGCCATTGTCCCGGCTGCAGGCCGTCGAGTGCATGCGTGCCGATCGCCACTCGGACCAAGCGCAAGGTCGGAAGGCCCACCGCTGCGGTCATGCGCCGTACCTGGCGGTTGCGCCCTTCGCTGACGGTCACCTCGATCCACGCATCGGGCACGGTCTTGCGCACGCGCACCGGAGGATCGCGCGGCCACAGCCCTGCCGGCGCGGCGTCCAGCAGCCGCACGCGTGCCGGTCGCGTCGGCCCGTCGTTGAGAACCACGCCGGCACGCAGCGCCGCCAGCCGCTCGGCTGTCGGCGTGCCTTCCACCTGCACGCGATAGGTCTTGGCGGTGGCATGCCGCGGGCCAGTCAGGCGGGCGGCCAGCGCGCCCTCGTCAGTGAGCAGCAGCAAGCCTTCCGAATCCAGGTCCAGCCGCCCGGCCGCGTACACGCCCGCCGGCAAGCCGAAGCCAGCCAGCGTCGGCCGTGGCGGCTGGCTGCGGTCGGTGAACTGGCACAGCACGCCGAACGGCTTGTTGAAGGCGATCAGCACGGACCCGGTCGCAACCCTTGCGCCGACACCTTCACTTGCCGGGTTTGACGAAGCGCAGCGTCATCCGGTCGGATTCGCCGATCGCCTGGTACTTCGCCTTGTCCACCTCGCCCAGCGCCAGCGTCGGCGGCAGCGTCCACACCCCGCGCGGCCAGGCCTTGGTGTCCTTCGGGTTGGCGTTGATCTCGCTCTTGCCATCGAGCCTGAAGCCGGCGGCGGTGGCGTAGTCGATCACCTGTTGCTCGGTGAGGTAACCCTTGCTGCCGTCGGTGGCCGGGCCCGGATTGGCGCGGTGGTCGGTCACGCCGAGCACGCCGCCGGGCTTGAGCACGGCGTACATCGCCTTGAACATCGCCGCCTGGCGGTTGCCCATCACCCAGTTGTGGACGTTGCGGAAGGTCAGCACGATGTCGGCCGAGTTCGGCGGGCCCAGCACCGGTGCAGACGGATCGACCGTGCGTACCTGGGTCTGCGCGTACAGGTCGGGTCGCATGGCGAGCTTGACGTTGTACTGGTCGTTCATGCGCTCGGTTTCGGCGCGGTCGGCGGGCTTGCCGCTGTCGGGGTCTTCCAGGATGCCGAAGTAGTGCCCGCGCTGTTTCACCAGCGGGGCGAGGATCTCGGTGTACCAGCCCGCGCCGGGGGTGATCTCGATCAGGGTCTGGTCCGGGCGCACGCCGAAGAACTCCAGGGTCTGCTGCGGGTGGCGGTACTTGTCACGCGCGGTCGCGGCAGGGCCACGCCACGCACCGGCAATCACCGTGTCGATGGCGGCGGCGGCGGGAGCGGATGCCGCCGGGGTGGGGGCATCCGCGGTCACGGCGAGCGCGGGAACAGCGCTCAGCGCCAGGGCGATGGCAAACACGGGCAGACGACACGGCATGGGCTGGTCCTCGACGGTCTTGGCGACAAGTCGCTGAAGGATACCAAGTCGCCGTCGACTCCCGCGAAATGCGGCTCGCCGTCAACGCATCACATCTGTCGGCGCGCTGCACAACGGTCCCAAAAGCAGGAAGCCGCCCGAAGGCGGCTTCCCTTGTCCAATGCAGGAGCAGGTCTTACCAGCTCCACTTCAGGCCGAGGTTGAAGCTGTTCACGCGCAGGTTGGCGTCGCCGAAGTGGCCACTGTAGGCGGCGAAACCGCTGAAGTTGGCGCCAAGGTCCGCCGCCACGCCCAACTGGCCGGTCCAGTAGCTGGAATCGGGCTGGTAGGTCGGCATGCTGAAGGTGCCGTTGAGGGTGACCAGGCCGGCCGAGACCCAGCGCGGGTCATTGTCGGACTCGTGCACGTAGGCCACGCGGGCGAACGGATGGAAGGTGCCGCCGAACGCATTGGCGTCGCCGTTGAGTTCCCAGCCGAAGGTCGACAGCGTGGAGTCGCGGTTCTGGCGACCGAACACCATCGCGGTGCTGTCGTTGCCGTCCTCGAAGAAGCTGCCCACGCGCACGCGCTGGTGCGAGAAGCTGACGTACGGGCCGGTCTTCATGCCGTCGCCGAAGTGGAACCAGTAGCCGCCGGACAACTCCGCACCCATGTGCGAACCGTCGGTGCTGCCGGTCTCGGTGCGCAGCGCCGGGCCGATCGCGAACACGCGGTCGATGCCGCTGAAGTTGAGCTGGCCGACCGAGCCGAGCACCGACACGTACCAGTCGGGGGTGTGCCAGGTCATCCACGCGGCGCCCATCGGCTCGTTGTTCTGGAAGCCGGCGCCTGCACCGAAGTCGGCGCGCTGGTGGGTGAGCGTGGTGGCCACGCCGAACGAGACCGCGCCGTTGACGCGGTAGTCGGCGCCGATGACCAGCGAGTCGTTGCGCACGGTCATCGACGGCGAAGTCGGGGTGGCGTCGAAACGCTGATGGCTGTAGTCGAACGTCGCGAAGCTGCGCAGGCTGCCGTCGGGGCGCTCGCTGCCCATGTCGGCCTGCATCTGGTCGTGGATCGCGCGGTTCTGGATGTCGAACACCTGCAGCGGCGCCTCGGCCAGCATCGAGGTGTAGGCGGGGGCGACGATCTCGGCCAGCACCGCATCGGCGAGCAACTGGTGACCGGCACCGGTCGGATGCACGCCGTCGGCGAAGAAGTAGCTCTGGTCGGTGCCCGGTGCGTAGGTCCACGGCAGGCCGGAGCCGGCCGGGCCGCAGGCCACCGAACTGGGGTTGCCGCCAACGCCCGGGCCGGTGCTGCAGGCCATGCCGGTGGTGTTGGAGAAGCCGTACTTGCCCGGGTCGGCGAGCACTTCGTTGACCAGGCCGAACACGTTGACCGGGATGATGCCGGTGCGTCCGGCCATGCCGGCGTTGAGCGTGTTGTTGAACATCAACGACAGGCCGGTGAGCGACTGGATGACGCTGGCGGCGGCCTGCTGGGCTGCAGCCGCAGCCTGATCGGGTGTGCCACCGCCGGCGATCACTGCGGCGGCAGCCGCGTTGCCGGCAGCGACGGCCTGTGCGTGGGCGTCTGGCGTGACCGCGATGTTGGGCAGGTTGAACAGGATGACGTTGCGCGCACCGGCGGTCTGCAGCGCATTCACCAGCCCCACCTCGGTGGCTGCGGCGGTGGCCGAGCCGGCCAGCGCCTGCTGGCCGTTGATCACGCCCATACCGGCCAGCGTGGCATACGTGAACAGGTCATTGGCGCCGCCCCACATCATGTACAACGCGTTCGGATCGGCGGCGCCGCCGGCGAGGTAGCCGGTCACCTGCGAGGTGAGCGAGAACGCACCCGGCGACAGGCCGCAGGTGAAGGTCGCGCTGTTGGCCTGAATGCACGCACCGCCGTAGGCGTAATCGGTGCCGCCGCTGGAGCCTGGCACGAACGGCGAGTTGTTGGTCATGTCGAACCCGTAGGCGGCGGCGATGATCTGCATCGCGACCGGATCGGGGTTGGTGGTGAAGCTGTTGCCCGGCGGCAAGCCGTTGATGGCGGCGATGTTGCCGGCATCGCTCAGGCTGTCGCCGAAGCCGATGACGTTGGAGAACTGCTGCGCCTGGGCTGCGGTGGTGGCGCAGATCGCCAGGGCAAGGGCGCTGGCAAGCAGACGAATGCGGGGCATGGTGCGACTCCTGGAGTCTGGGTTGGCAAGCCTGGGGTTGTTGCGGCAGCCGGCATCCCGGCGCCCGCCGGAGATTTTCGGCGTAACGTTACCTTAACACAAGCTTGGCGCGTCCGCACCCGTCCGTACGGCGACTCAGGTTCCGCTGCGGCGGCTGCGCTCCAGATGCACCAGCAGCAAGGAGATGGCCGCTGGCGTCACCCCGGGAATGCGCTGCGCCTGGCCCACGGTCTGCGGCCGGACACTGCCGAATTTCGCCATCACCTCGGCGGACAAGCCGCGCACGCGGGCAAAATCGAAACCGTCCGGAATGGCGGTGTTTTCGTTGCGTCGTTGGCGTTCGATTTCGTCGGCCTGGCGCTGCAGGTAGCCGGCATACTTGACGCCGATCTCCACCTGCTCGGCCACCGTTGCATCCGCGCAGGGCGGGCCGATGCCCGCGACCGAGGTCAGGGCGGCGTAGTCCAGTTCCGGCCGCTTGAGCAGGTCGAGCGCGCAGGCTTCGTGGCCCAGCACAACGCCCAGCGACTGCGCGAGCGCCTGGCCTGTCGCATTGCCCGGGGCCGCATGAATTGCCGCAAGGCGTGCGGTCTCGCGCGCGATCGCCTCGCGCTTGCGCGCGAACGCATCCCAGCGCCCATCGTCCACGACGCCAAGATTCCGTCCGGTCTGCGTCAGGCGCAGGTCGGCGTTGTCCTCGCGCAGTTGCAAGCGGTATTCGGCGCGCGAGGTGAACATGCGGTACGGCTCGCTGGTGCCGTGGGTGATCAGGTCGTCGATCAGTACGCCGATGTAGGCCTCGTCGCGGCGTGGCGTCCACGGCTCGCGACCGGCCACGGCGAGCGCGGCGTTGAGGCCGGCGACCAGGCCCTGTGCCGCGGCTTCCTCGTAGCCGGTGGTGCCGTTGATCTGGCCGGCGAAATACAGCCCGGTCACGGCCTTGGTCTCCAGCGAAGCCTTGAGGCCGCGCGGATCGAAGTAGTCGTACTCGATCGCGTAACCCGGCCGGGTGATGTGCGCATGCTCGAAGCCGCGTATGGAGCGCACCAGTTCGAGCTGGGCATCGAACGGCAGCGAGGTGGAGATGCCGTTGGGATAGATCTCGTTGCTGTCCAGCCCTTCGGGTTCGACGAAGATCTGGTGCGCGGCCTTGTCGGCGAAGCGCACCACCTTGTCCTCGATCGAAGGGCAGTAACGCGGACCCACGCCCTCGATCGCGCCGGTGAACAGCGGCGAGCGGTCGAGCGCGCCGCGGATGATGGCGTGGGTGTGCTCGGACGTGTGGGTGATCCAGCACGAGACCTGGCGTGGATGTTCCTCGCGCGAGCCGAGGAAGGAGAACACCGGCGCCGGATCGTCGCTAGGCTGTTCTTCCATTACCGTGCGGTCGATGCTGCGGCCGTCGATGCGCGGCGGCGTGCCGGTCTTGAGCCGATCCACCACGAAGCGGCCCTCGCGCAGGCGCTGCGCCAACGCGATCGCGGGCGGCTCGCCGGCACGACCGCCGGCAAAATTGACCTGGCCGACGTGGATCTTTCCGGCCAGGAAGGTGCCCGCGGTCAGCACCACGCAGCGCGCGTGGAATCGCAGCCCGCCCTGGGTGAGCACGCCGGCCACGCGTTCACCACCATTCGCGTTCGGTTCGATCAGCAGGTCGTCCACCGACTGCTGGAACAGCCACAGGTTGGGCTGGTTCTCCACCGTGCGCCGGATGGCGGCGCGGTACAGCGCGCGGTCGGCCTGGCAACGCGTGGCGCGCACCGCCGGGCCCTTGCTGGCGTTCAGGCGCCGCCACTGGATGCCGGCGCGATCGGCGCAACGCGCCATCGCCCCACCCATGGCGTCGATCTCGCGCACGAGGTGGCCCTTGCCGATGCCACCGATCGCCGGGTTGCAACTCATCGCGCCGACGGTCTCGATGGCGTGGGTAAGCAACAGCGTGCGCGCGCCGGCGCGTGCGGAGGCGAGGGCGGCTTCGGTGCCGGCGTGGCCGCCACCTATGACAATCACGTCGAAATCGTGCATTGAATGGGTCATGTCGAAATTCGATCCGCGCCGCGGCGGCCACGTCGCCAACTAGACTCGCGCGTCTGACCGCCAGGGATGGCGGAAATGCCGAAAATGCAGGAGCATTTTTCGGCGTGCGCCCGCCAAGTCGGCCTGCCCTCGGCATCCTGCCGCGGGCGGGCAGCGATGCGCCCGCCGCCCACCACGATCACGTCGAAACCGGCAACTGCTGAATTCATGGAATCGCGGATTTTACGCCACGGCGGCCACGGCGCTGACGACGCTCGCGCCGTTGCGGCCCAGCAGTCCTGCCGTCTGGCACGCTTCCTGCTTCGAAAGTCCTGCACCCGCGGCCCCCACGGCCGCACGCTGCGCCGGCATTGGAACAGGGACGGTGGCAGCGTCGGAGGGCGTGGCCGGGAGTCTCGGGGGAGGCTCCCGGCCTGGTTTTTTCAAGACCCGCCGAAGCCGATTCGCGGCCCGGATAAAGCCGACGCCCGGCGGGTCTTCAGGAACAGGGGGAGTCCTTTTTACCTTGTGCCGGGCGTCGGGCAGGTCGAGCGCGTGCCGCGCGCTGTCATCGTGGTCGCAATGCGACGAATTTTGTCATGTACTGGGTATCTTCGGCCCAACGCAGGTGGCATGCAAGCGGTTCGACGGCGGTCACGGCCGTGGGCGGCCGGATTCGCGACGCATCTCCTGATTCGCGCGTTGCGGTCGCGAAGGCCGCTCCATGCCCGCTGCACGCCCGGCCCGCGATGGCGGCTCGTCGCTGCGCGACTGCAGTTGCACGACCTGATGCGGCGGCCGGTTGATCGAAACCGGGCCTGCTGCGTTGCGCGTGACCGGCCCGGTGTAGGGCGGGCGATGCCAGTGGCCAGGCCAGCCGCCATGCCACGGCGCGTAGCCCACGTAGCCCCATGGACCCCAGCCCCAACCGCCCCAGCCCCAGCCGTACAGGGGCCCGAAGCCGGGGCCGCTCCAGGTGTTGCCGAAGCCGTAGCCCACCGACCACGCGCCGTAGATGTCCACGGTCTGCGGGTTGTCGTAGTAGTAATCCCCGCGGCCATCCTGCGCCGGCACGTAATACCCGTCGGCGTAAACGCCCGGCTGTGCGGCGTAACGGGTGTCGTTGGTGGTCGCGCAGCCGGCCAGCAGCGCGCTGCCGGCGATCAAGGCAAACGAGGCGATTCGGTTCATGGCAAGCCTCCCGCCCGAAGTGTCGGCCGCGGGCGGTGAATCGGTGCTTAAGGTGCCTGGCGAGTCAGTCGAGCAGGCGCTGCAGCAGGTCCGTGGTGTCCCGGGAGACCAGCTTGCCGTGCAGCGTTGCCAGCGCGTCGTGGGCCAGCCTGTCGCGGCCGCCGCCCCAGCGTCGCCAGCTCTCGAAGCCGGACAGCAGGCGCGAGGCGACCTGCGGGTTGATCGTGTCCAGCGTCGGCAATCGCTCGACCAGCAGTGCGTAGCCGGCGCCGTCGGCGCGGTGGAAGGCGGTCGGATTCAGGCGCGAGAAACTTGCCAGTACCGCGCGCACGCGGTTGGGATTGGTCGGCGTCCACCACGGTGAGTCGAGCAGGCCGCGCACGCGCTCGACGCCGTCGGGGTGCGGGCGGGTGGCGACCACGGCCAGCCACTTGTCGGTCACCAGCGGATTGTCGTGGTGGCGCTGCAGGAAGGCCTGCTCGGCACGCGCGGCTGCGGGTGCGCCGGCGTGGACGAGGCAGCGCAGCGCCGCCAGACGATCGGTCATGCCGGCGGCCGCGTCGAACTGCGCCGCGGCGAGGGAGGCGTCCGGATCCTGCTCGGTCAACCACGCCAGGCACATGTTGCGCAGCCGTCGTGCACCCATCGCCGCGCCGCCCAGCCCCGCGCCGGCATCGGCAGCAAGTGCACGATGACGGGCCTGCAGGCGTTCGGCGTGCGCCGTCGCCAGCTCGCCAAGCAGCGCCTTGCGCGCGTGCAGCAGGCCGTCGATGTCGATGCGTTCGCATGCATCGGCCAGGGTGTCGAAATCCGGTAGCGCCATGCACTCGGCGACGAAGGCCGGATCGGCGCCGGGTTCGTCGAGCAGGTCGCCGAGTGCCGCCGACAACGCCGCGCGCGCCTGCGCGGGCGCATCGAAGCCGCCCAGGAGCACGCCGGTGGCCAGCCGCTGCAGCATGTCCCAGCGCCCGAGGCCGTCGCTCTCGATCCGTGCCAGCCGCGCCAGGTCGGCGGCGGTGTACGCGAAGTCCAGCTTCACCGGTGCGCTCAGCGCCTGGTTGAACGAGGGCAGTGGCCGTGCCTGGAGTGGTTCGAACACCAGCGTGTGCGCCGCTTCGGTCAGTTCGATCAGGCCCTCGCGTACGGTTGCATCGGCGTGCGTCGGGGTCGCGGCCAGAGCTTGCCCGTCCGTGTCGTACAGGGCAAAACGCAGCGGGATCAGCAATGGCGCCTGCGCGTCGCGTTGGCGCTGGACGATGCGCAGGGTGTAGCGGCCGTCCGCGAAGTCATCCTCGATCTCCACCCGCGGCGTACCGACCTGCGCGTACCAGCGCGCGAACTGTGCCAGGTCGCGACCGCTGGCGCGCGCGTGCGCGGCCAGGAAGTCCTCGATGGTCGCCGCACGGCCGTCGTTGGCCGCGAAGTAGTCGTCCATGCCGGCGCGGAAGCTGGCCTCGCCGAGCAGGGTATGCAGCATGCGCACGACCTCGGCACCCTTTTCGTACACGGTGAGGGTGTAGAAGTTGTTGATCTCGCGGTAGCGCGTGGGCCGTACCGGGTGCGCCAGCGCGCCGGCGTCCTCGGCGAACTGGCGCGCGCGCAGCAGGCGCACGTCCTCGATCCGCTTGACCTGGCGCGACTGGATGTCGGACACGAATTCCTGGTCGCGGAACACGGTCAGGCCTTCCTTGAGCGCGAGCTGGAACCAGTCGCGCAAGGTCACCCGGTTGCCCGACCAGTTGTGGAAGTATTCGTGGCCGATCACCGATTCGACGCCCTGGTAGTCGGCGTCGGTGGCGGTGTCCTCGTCGGCAAGGATGTAGCGGGCGTTGAAGATGTTCAGGCCCTTGTTCTCCATCGCGCCCATGGTGAAGTCCTGGGCGGCGACGACATTGAACACCGACAGGTCATAGCAGCGCCCGAAACGGGTCTCGTCCCAGCGCAGCGCGCGTTCGACGGCGTCCAGCGCGAACGCGCAACGCGCCACGTCACCCGGCGCCGCCCACACCTGCAGCGCAACGTCGCGGCCTTCCGCAGTGACCACGTGCTTGCGCTGGCATTCCAGCACACCGCCGACCAGCGCGAACAGGTAGCACGGCGTGGGATGCGGGTTCTCCCACACCGCCTCGTGGCGGCCGCCCGGCAAGTCGGCCTGCGCGACCGGGTTGCCGTTGGACAGCAGCACTGGGTACCGCGCCTTGTCGCCACGCAGGGTGGTGCGCCAGGTCGGCATCACGTCGGGGCGGTCGGTGAACCAGGTGATGCGACGAAACCCCTGCGCCTCGCACTGGGTCAGCAACGACGTGCCGCTGTGGTACAGGCCTTCCAGGCGCGTGTTGCGCGAGGGGTGGATGCGGCAGCGGGTTTCCAGCACGCACGGTGTCGGCGCACCGTCGATGCGCAGGTGGTGGCCGTCGAGGTGGTAGCGCGAGGCGTCCAGCGTCTGGCCGTCGAGCGTGATCGCCAGCAGCTCCAGCTCCTCGCCGTCGAGCACCAGCGGTGCTCCGGGTTGGGATACATCGGCTTCCAGATGCAGGCGCGCGTGCACTTCGGTCGCCTCGGCGTCGAGCGCGAAGGCCAGTTCGGCATGCGTGATGCGCCACGCCGGTGCACGGTAGTCGGACAACAGGGTTTCGGTCTGGCCCGCAGGCCCGGAATCGGTCATCGCCAGTGGTCTCGTCGGTGAACGCAACGCGCGTCGGCAGGCGACGCGGCACGGGTTCCGGCCACGAGCGGGATGCCGCTGTCGACCGGCGTGGGAAAACAGCTTGCGCGCGCGGACGTGGATCCCGGATGACAGCCGGATGACGCGATGGAGAGGCTGCGTGCGCCGGCGTACCTTAGCATGCGCCCATGGACGCCGCCCTGCCGCCGACCCCCGCCGAGCCCGCGATGCGGCCGCCCACGCCCGCGGACGTCCTGGATGCCGCGGCGCGGATCGCCCCCCACGCACACGCCACGCCGGTGCTGACCAGCGCCAGCCTCGACGCGCTGGCCGGCTGCAGGCTGGCCTTCAAATGCGAGAACTTCCAGCGCATTGGCGCATTCAAGTTCCGTGGTGCCTGCAACGCGGTGTTTTGCTTGCCCGCCGAAGTCGCCGCGCGCGGGGTGGCCACCCACAGCTCGGGCAACCACGGTGCCGCGCTGGCGCTGGCCGCAAGGCTGCGCGGCATCCCCGCACACGTGGTGGTGCCTGCCGGTGCGGTGGCGTCCAAGCGAGAGGCCATCGCCCGCCTCGGTGCACGGGTGGTCGATTGCGCGCCGAGCATGGCCGCGCGCGTGGCGGCGGCGGCGCAGGTCGTCGCGGCGACCGGCGCGAGCCTGATCCATCCCTTCGCAGACCCGCGGGTAATCGCCGGACAAGGCACCGTGGCGCTGGAGCTGCTGCGCCAGTGCGAGCGCATCGACGCACTGATCGCGCCGGTGGGCGGCGGCGGACTGCTGTCCGGTTGCGCCATCCTCGCGCGCGCAGTGGCGCCGCAAGTCCAGGTCTGGGGTGCTGAACCGGAGACCGCCGCCGATGCCCACGCCAGCCTGCGCGCGGGCCGGCTGGTCGAGGACGTCACGCCGCAGACGATCTGCGACGGCCTGCGCGGGCAACTGGCGCCGATCACCTTCGACATCCTGCGCACGCATGCGGACGGCATCGGCCTGGCCGGCGAGGATGCAATCGTCGCCGCGATGCGCCTGCTGTGGCAGCACCTGAAGATCCTCGTCGAGCCTTCTTCCGCGGTGGCACTGGCGATGCTGCTGGGCGAGCGCGAACGCTTCGCGGGCCTGCGCGTGGGCATCGTGCTCAGCGGCGGCAACGTCGACCTGGACGCGCTGCCGTGGCGGTGAGCGCGAAGGCCACAGGCCGCGGCGGCCATCGCCGATCCGGCCTTTCTGGCACACTCCGCCACGGCGCGCGCCGGCCAGCCGATGCCGCGCCTGCCGTCATCCGCCGCGGTCAACGAGGAAAATCCAGATGAACGCCACTGCCGCCACCTCGAACAACGAAACCGAAATCTGGAAGGGTTCGCCATCGCAGTTGCGCCACCTCGCCCTGTTCTCGCTGTGCGGGCTGATCGCGCTGATCCTGCTGGTGACCGCGGTGAAGGTGCACGGCACGGTGCCGGCGTGGATCCCGCTGGTGCTGATCCTGGTGCCGGCGTGGATCGCCGGGCAGCGTTGGCTGCAGACCGCCTGCATCCACATCAGCCTGACCGACCAGCGACTGATCGTGGTCAGCGGCATCTTCAACCGCAGCACCGATTACGTCGAACTGTACCGGATCAAGGACGTCCACCTGACCCAGCCGTTCGCCGAACGCATGCTCGGGCTGGGCACGATCCACCTGCGCACCAGCCAGGACAATGCGCCGGTGATCGACCTGGCCGGCATGGTCGACGCGCAGACGCTGTGGAACCAGATCCGCGGTCTGGTCGAGGCGCGGCGCAAGACCATGGGAGTGCGCGAGGTGGACATGAACACCGAGGCCAGCGGCTGAGGACGCCACCGGCCCGACCGCGCCGCGGCCGTGCTCACAGGATCGGCGCCAGCCCCGCGCCGAACGCGGTCAGCACGCGTACCGCGATGGCCTTGAAGCTCATCTGCACTTCAGGGAAATCGCCGACGGCAGTCCAGCAGGCGTGGAACTGCGGATCGCCTGGCGGTACCGGCTGGCAACCGGGCACGAGCTCGTAGTCGGTCGAGTAGCGAAACGGCCAGAAGTCGAACAGCGGCAGCTTTTCGAACAACTCGTCGATGCGCCCGCTCAGCTTCGATACGGGGTTGTGCGGCCGGCGCGCCACCAGCCAGGAATTGTCCGGGGCGATGTCACGCTCGATGGAGTCGCGCAGTTGCGCGGCCAGCACCGGATCACGGAACACCAGCACGCCCTCGGTGTTGTAGTTGTCCGAGCGCGGGTCGAAGTTGTGCGAGCCGATGATGCCGATGGCATCGTCGATCACCATCGACTTGGCGTGCAGGCTGATGCGCAGGCCGGAGTTGCGCAATCGTGCGGGCTTGGAACCGATCCCCAGGCCCGGCAAACGACCGGATTCGCTGGGCACGCGTGTGCGCGGACGCGCCGATGACCCTTCCACGTCGGCGGCGACGACGGATGCGGGCGTGCCCGATGCGGCAGCTTCCAGGTCGATCGGCACGTCCGGCGCATACGGCTTGAGTTGGTGGATGTGGAAGCCGAGCTTGCGCAGATTGCGGCGGCCGTACTTGTAGGCCAGCGCGAACACCGGCAGGGCATCGGTGGAGGCCAGCGAGTTGGTCGAGATCGTCACCCGTGGCGGCTCGGGCCGCTTGTACATGGCGCGGAACATCCGCCGCGCGCCGCGGGTCAGGACGAGGTAGGGCGTCTGCAACAACACCGAGGTCCTGGCGGTTTCCACCAGTGCACGCAGGTCGCGGGTGGCGCGCCCGCCCTCGGCGGGCAGGCGATCGTGCTTGCCCGGCGGATCGGCGATGAACTGCACGTCGGCGGCGGCATGCGCGTTGGCGACGAACTTCGCCTCGATCTGCGCTGCGTCGCTGGCGGCCCGGATCATCGCCAGAACGCGCGGGCCGCGGTGTTCCCCGGCGATCGGCGGACGCGGTGGCGGGCCGTGGTGGGCGAGCAGGATCGCGGCCACGTCCTTGAGCCGATCCACCGGCACGCTGCGCTCGGCGTCCCAGAACCGGTCGAACGCGCGCTGCATCTCCGCTGCCGCCGGCCCGGCAACGATGGCGTCGCGGTCCAGGTAGGCCAGGTCCGGGTTCCAGTCGTAATAACGGTCGTCGATGTTGCGCCCACCGGTGATGCCGATCACGCCATCGACCACCATCTGCTTGATGTGCATGCGCTGGTTGAAGCGCCGGAAACAGCAGGCGATCGCACCCACGAAGGCCGCCTTGGAGGTGCGCGCGCGATCGAAGGTGGGGTTGTACAGGCGCATCCGGAAGTTGGCGTGCGCGCTGGCCAGCACCGCCAGCAATTCTGGATCGGAGGGGCCGAACAGTTGGTCCACCAGCAGGCGCACGTGCACGCCGCGACGGGCGGCAGCGAGCATCTCGTTGAGGAACAGGTAACCGGTGTCGTCGAGGCTGAAGATGTAGGTCTGCAGGTCGATCGAGCGGCGCGCGCTGCGGATCAGGTTGATCCTTGCCTGCAGCGAGTCCTGCCCGGACTCGACGATGTCCACGTAGTTGACCGGCTTGCCCGGCGTGGACTGCGCCAGCGCGCGGTCGGCTAGCGCGCGCAGTGGCGAGGGCTGGGCGCAGGCATCGGCGGCCGTGCAGTCCAGCGCGATCGAGCGCGTGCTCACCGCCAGTGCCTGCGCGCGGTCGAGGTCGCGCGGGCGCAGGCTGGAACAACTGCACAGCACCAGCGCCAGCGCCGCGAACCACGGCCAGCGGCTCATGGCAGCGCCGGCGTCGGCGCGCCGGCAAGGCGAATGTCGAAGGTGAAATCCACCTCGTCCCCCACCAGCCTGCGCAACGAGGTCATCCCGAACGCACGGCGGCTGATCCTGCCCTGCGCGCGGATCGGACACGCCACGCCGGGGTCGGCACAGCCGGGGGCGAGCGTGAACGCCACCCGGCGTTGCCTGCCGTGCAGGTCCAGCGCGCCCTCCAGCACCCCGCCCTCGTGCAGCCGCGCGGTCGTGAACGGATTGGAGCTGAAGCGGATCCACGGGTGCTCGGCGGCATCGAAAAATGCCGGCGAGCGCATCAGTCGCGTGGCGAGCGCGCTGTCGGTGAAAGTCGCACTGTCGGAGGCAAGGCTGACCCGCACGCGCAAGCGGCCGTCGACGAGCGTATCCAGGGTGCCAAGCAGCGCGTCGAAATGGCCATCCAGCCGGCGCCGCCAAGCCGGACGCACACGGAAATCCACCCGTGAAGCGGGGCCGTCGATCGGCCGACTTTCCACGATCGCCGACTCCGGTGACGTGGCCTGCACGCCGGGGTCGGCGGCGACGGCTCCCGGGCCAAGCCACAGCAGGCACAGCAACGCGCGGGCTGTTGCGGCACGCGTCATCGATCCGCGGCCATCACGGCATCCAGTACGCCACCAACCTGGCCACGCCCGGTTCGATCGCCGCATCCGCCGGCAGGTGCAGTACCGCGATGCCGGCGGTGTGCATGCCGCGGAAATCCCCGGACTGGCCGGTGCTCAGCAGCGCGGCCAGATGTTCGAAGCCGGGGTTGTGGCCGACCATCAGCAGGCTGGAGACCTCGCGGTGGGCATCGGCCAGCGCCATCAACGTGCCGGGTGTGGCCTCGTAGATTGCGTCCACGCGCACGGTTTCGCCGTGGCCGATGGCGTCCTGGGCCAGGTCGAGGGTCTCGCGCGCGCGTCGCGCCGGCGAGCACAGTGCGCGGTCCGAAAGATAGCCGTGCTCGCGCAGCCAGACCCCGGCCGCCGCGGCTTCGGTGCGACCGCGCGCCGACAGCGCACGGTCGCGGTCGTCCTGGCCGGGCATCGCCGCCTCGGCATGGGCGTGGCGAAGCAGGATCAACTCGCGCATCGACCGCACCTTCGCTACCGGGGAGCTTCACTCTACCGCGGCTGCGGCAAAGGCGACAGCCGCGGGGATTGCGGTTGTGCATCCAACGTGGTTTGGCGAATCCTCAGTACCAAGGGTCGTACTGCTCAGGCCGGAGCTGGTAGGTGGTCGGAGGCTGCACTGAAAATCCCCATGCAGCCAGTTGCTTGCGCGCGGCTGCGGGGCCGTCGTTTGCTGCCAGCCAGCGCGCACGTTCCATGGCCCATGTGACCGGTTGGCTGCGCCCGGCCAGGTAACCCCAACTGCGCCAGTCATGGTCGCGGAACGCGGCTCGCGCAACGGCTACCTGCCCGGGGTCGGCATTGCGCATCCAGGTGATGTAACCGAAATGCAGGTCGGCGCGCTCGGCGATCAGCCGGCCGGCGGCGCCGCAATCGGCGCGGCGATCTGCGCGCAGGGACGGATCGCTGGAACGGCAGTAGTCGGAGAAGGGCTTGAGCTCGCGGAATTCGTCGAAGAGATAGCCCGTATCACTGGCCATGCCGGAAGCCAGCGCCATGGCCGGATCGTCGTCGTCGTGCTGCGGCAGGGCGGCCGGGACCGGCAGGCGGTCGAAGGCGGCGAGCAGGCGCCGTGTCATCGGCGCACCGTAGCTGTCGAAGCGATCGGCAGCAGCAAGCCTGGACAGTGCGGCGCGGGCACCGGCGGTATCACCGGCGTGCAACGCCGTGGTCAGGGCCACTGCCCAGACCGCACCGTTGCCCGGCTCCAGTTGCTCCAGCCGCGCCAGCGAGCGCGACGATTGGCAGGTGGCGGCAGCGGCCGGGCAGCGGCGTGCCGCCAGCCACAGCGCCCAACGATCGTCGGCCTTGAGCGCGCGGACGAAGGCCGCATCGGCGCGCTGGCGCAGGGCCGCGGCAGCGGGGTTGTCGATGGCAGCCGTCACGCGCTGACCGCTGGCCGGATCCCAGCCGTCGGCGGCTTGCCGGTACAGCATCGCGGTGACCACATCGTCAGCGCTGTCGCGGCGATGCTCCGCGTTGGCCTGCGCCAGTGCGGCCAGATGGTGGCTGTAGGCACGATCATGGGCCAGGTCCTGGCGATGCCCGTTCCAGGCATGGAAAGCGTCCAGCGCAGGGGTGATGCTGGGCCGCCACACGACCACGGCGGCGAGGGCGATCAGCAGGACGACGAGCAGACGTTTCATTGGTTGGGCTTCCCGGTGGATTTCATCGAAGTGTTCCAGGCCGACGGTGGCGGCCAGGTCTGGGACGAGTTCGACCAGCAGCACCGACCACGGCCCGCGCCCGGCGCGCGCCGCCTCGCGGCAGCGGTCGCCGAAGGCGCTGCGCATTTCGGTGCCGAAGCGGCGCCGGTGCGCGGGCGGATACAGCCACAGCGCGGCGGCATAGACGCGATCGAGCACGCCGATCCAGCGCGGTGTGGCGGGCACCCGGATGCTCATGCCGCCGCCTTGCCTCGCGGCACCAGTTCGCGAATGCCGATCGCGAGCAGGAGGGCGCCGGCCACACCGGTCGCGACCTGCAACGCCGTCAACGCATCGAATGCGCCTGGGTAGGCGAAGCGACCCAGCACGATGGCGCTGGTCAAGGCGATCAGGGACAGCGCGAGCAGGCCGGAGCCCACCACTTGCAGGACGATGCCGAGGCTGATGGTCGTGAACTTGGACATGGGACTTCCTTGCTGGGGGTGGAGGGAGGCGAGGCGCTCGCGGCCGCTGCTGAGCAACAGGTCGGGCAAGGCCACCGCGAGCAGCCAACCCGGCACACCGTGGCGTTCACGCGTGGCCTGGCGGCAGCGCTCGCGGAAGGCGTGGCGCATTTCCGCGCCCCAGCGTTCGCGGTGGCCGCGCGGGTACAGGCGCAGGGCGATGGCATGGACACGGCACGACCATTGGATCGCGGCGGGATCAGGCAGCGACCGACCGTTCATGCCAGCACCCCGTGGGTGCCGCCGTGGCGGCCGGCGAACGTCACCAGCCGCGCCAGCCGCATGGTCTCGGCGCGCACCGCGGCACGTCCTGCGGTGGTCAGCCGGTAGTAGCGCCGGCGCTCGTCATCGTCGTTGGCCGGCCGCTCTTCGGTCTCCGCGACCAGGCGCAGCTCCAGCAGGCGCTTGAGCGTGCCGTACAGGGTGCCCGGGCCCATCCGCATCGCACCGTCGCTGAGCTGCTCGACCGACTGCATGATCGCGTAACCGTGCAGATCGCCTTCCAGCAGGGCGAGCAGGATGTGGTGCATGGCCGGGGTGAGCGGTGCGGAGAGTGATGGTTGGGCGGTCATGGCATGCCGGAGGTTGGTCGACGGCAGCAACTCTATCGTATATCGATATATCTGTCAACGCTATATCGAACGTCGATGTTGCGATCTGGAGGTTCGACCCTGACAAGCGCCCACCGCGCCTCTGCTATCGTGTGCGTTTCCCCTCGCCTTCCCCGATCCGATGGCCGAACTGCAGGATCTGGCCGCGCTGATTCGCGCCAACACCCCGCTGCTGGTGATCGAGACGCCCGACGAGGCGCGCGTGATCGAGCTGTTCCGGCGGGTGCTGGTCGACGTGTTCCGGGCGCTGTACCGCTGGTCGATCACCCAGGGCATGAGCCGGCTGGACATGGACCGCGAGGACGCGCCAGAAGGCCCGCCCGACGCCACCAGCGTGCTGCGCGCGATCGCCGCCGCACCGCAGCGCGGCATCTATCTATTGCTGGATTTCGTGCCGTACTTGGGCTACGCCGGCACCCAGCGGCAGTTGCGCGAGATCGCCCAGCGCCGCCAGTGCGAGGCGCACACGCTGGTGCTGGTAGGCGCGAAGATCGAGTTGCCACCGGGGCTGGACGAACTGGCGGTGCGCTTCCCGCTGCAACTGCCCGATCCGAACGCGCTGTTGAAAATGGTGCAGGCGGTCGCCGCCGACTACACCAAGGAAAACGGCGGCAAGCGGGTGACCTTCGATGCCGACGTGGTGCGCACGCTCGTGCGCAACCTTGCCGGGCTGTCGATGACCGACGCCCAGCGGATCGCCCGCCAACTGGTGTTCGACGACGGCGCGCTGGACGCCAACGACATCCCGCGCCTGGCCAAGCTCAAGTTCGAGCTGCTCAACCGCTCCGGCCACCTGCATTTCGAGTACGACACCGCGCGCTTCGCCGACGTCGCCGGTGCGCGCCGGCTCAAGCAGTGGGTCGAGCAGCGCCGCGAACTGTTCGTGACCGACCCGGCCACGGTCGCCGCGAGCGCGCCGACCGACTACCCGCTCGATCCGCCCAAGGGCATCCTGTTGCTAGGTGTGCAAGGCTGCGGCAAGTCGCTGGCCGCCAAGTCGATCGCCGGTGGCTTCGGGGTGCCGTTGGTGCGGCTGGATTTCGGCACCCTGTACGACAAGTACCACGGCGAAACCGAGAAGAACCTGCGCGACGCGCTCGCCTCGGCGGAACAGATCGCGCCGTGCGTGCTGTGGATGGACGAGATCGAGAAAGGCCTGGCCAGCGGCTCGGCGGACGCCGACGGTGGGGTGTCGCGGCGGGTGCTCGGCTACCTGCTGACCTGGATGGCCGAGCGCGCTTCGCGGGTGTTCCTGGTGGCCACCGCCAACCAGGTCCAGGACCTGCCGGCCGAACTGCTGCGCAAGGGTCGCTTCGACGAGATCTTCTTCGTCGACCTGCCGCGCGCGGACGTGCGCGCGGAGGTGTTCAAACTCCACCTCGCACGCCGCAAGGTGGATGCGAGCAGCATGGATCTGGCTTCGCTGGCGGCAGCCTGCGAGGGCTTCTCCGGCGCCGAGATCGAGCAGGCGATCGTATCGGCGCTGTACGCGGCGCGCGCCGCGCGGCACCCATTGACCCAGGACGACCTGCTCACCGAACTGCGCAACACCCGTCCGCTGTCGGTGCTGATGGCCGAGCAGGTGCAGGACTTGCAGGCGTGGGCGAAGGATCGGACGGTGCCGGCAGATTGAAACCCGCTCAGCGCGCCAGCATCCTGCCGGTGATCGCCAGCCAAGGCATGACGACCAACCTTCGACTATCGCCCGCGGATTGACGCCATCTGCGAATCGCGGCGAGCGCGTTGCTGATGTGATCCTTGTTGCTCACGGTCGTTGCGGCGCCACCGTGCCCGGCCCAGCCGCGACCTCGGCCAGCGGCGGCACCGGCTCGCCGCGGTTGTTGCGCGCGGTCCAGCCTTCCGGCGGGGTCAGCGGGATGCCGGCGCGCCGGAACTGCATCTGCAGGACCTGAATCTCGTCATCGGCAGCCGCCCAATCGGCAGCCGCGGCGTCCAGGCTGGCCGGATCGGCGTGGCTGGCGGACAAGCGCATCCAGTTCTCCTGCTGCCATTGCGCGGTCCGCGCCAGTTCGACATCGGCCGGCGTGGCCTGGCCGGACACGCGCAACAGAGCGCGGCCGAACATCCGCCCGAGCAGCGAGTCGGCGTGGGCGAGCAGCGTGCGGCCGATTTGCGCGCAGTCGCGGAAGCGGGTGACGGGCGCATCCGGATGCATCTGCCGATGGCATGACTTCGCGGTCGCATCCATCGGCGGGATGGTTGTGGCGGCGGCCGCGGATGTCGCCGCCACCAGCGCGGTCGCGCGCGGCGAGAAGCGCGCCGCATCCGGATCGGAGGTGGGCACCGGCAGCGGGTGGCGGGTGTAGATGTCCATCCACGCCTTCACCGAGGCCCCAAGGAAATCGTCGTAGACATGCGCCTGCGCCATGTTCGTCAACGCCGCATCGACGCCGGCCGCGTCCTTGCGCTGGTATGCGGCATCCAGCACCGGAATCCACGCCACCGCGTTGTCCGGTTGCACCTTCGCCAATGCATCGGCACGCTGCGGGCAGGGATTCTTGTCGTCGCAGCCGCTCAAACGCGGATCGACGTTGGCCCACAGCGACTGCACCAGCGCATCGTCCGGCGCGGCCTGCGCGGCTTGCCGCAACAGCGCACCGCTGGTGGCCTGTTCGGCACTTGCCGGGTCACTGCCGTCAGCCGCCGGCACCACCATCAGCAGTTGCGATGCCAGCGCGCGGCTGCGCGGGCTGGTGCTGGAACGCAGGGTGTGCAGCAGGTCGCGCATGTACGCTTGATACGCGGCCTGGTCGGCCTGTTGGGAGGCAGTGGGCGGCGACGCGGTGGCGGCTTCGGGCGCCGGCAAACCCGAACGATCGGCTGCCGTCGCGTTTGCGGCGGCCGTTCCGGGGGCAGTGGCGGCAGACACGACGAGCAGGCCGGCAAGGAGCAAGGACATGTGGGTTCCCACGGGGGCGGATGGTCGGACGCGCGCGGATCGACGTGATGCCACGGCGAGTATGCGGGCGGGCGGCGGCTTTTCAACCGCCGCCATGCGCCCGCGGCATGCCCCGGGGTGTCTGTCCGGCGGTCATCGGCGCGTTCACGGTCGCGCGCAGGGCGTGCGCCTGCACCGCGATTCGGTTCGGTGGCACGTTCGCGGCCATCAATATCCGGCCGCCTGGCCGTCCTTGCGCGATTCGCTGGCACCGATCCAGCCGCCGGCCGGGTTGACCGCGATCGCCTGATAGCCGCCGTAAGGGCCGTCGGCATAACGGACGCTGTGACCCATGCGCAGCAGTGCGCGCACGGTTTCCCACGGGAACCCGGTCTCCAGATCCACCTCGCCGCCGTCGGTCATCGGGGTGTTCTGGCCGCTGGGCTCTGTGGAGCCGTCGTGCTGGATGCGTGGGGCGTCGCCGGCTTCCTGCAGGTTCATGTGGTAGTCGATCAGGTTCATCAGGATCTGCACGTGGCCCTGCGGCTGCATCGCCCCGCCCATCACCCCGAAGCTCAGCCACGGCTTGCCGTTCTTCGTCACGAACGCCGGAATGATGGTGTGGAACGGCCGCTTGCCCGGCGCGTAGCTGTTGGGCAGGCCGGGCTTGAGCACGAACAGCTCGCCGCGATCCTGCAGGATGAAGCCCAGCCCCGGCGGGGTCATGCCGCTGCCCATGCCGCGGTAGTTGGACTGGATCAGCGAGACCATCATGCCGTTGGCATCGGCGGTGGTCAGGTACACGGTGTCGCCGGCATCCAGCGCCGGCGGCGTGCCGGGCGCCACCACCTTCGCGGCCTTGTCCGGGGAGATGAGTTTGCGGCGCTGCGCGGCGTAGTCCTTGGAGATCAGCCAGTGCACCGGCACCTTGGCGAAGTCCGGGTCGGCGTAGAAACGCGCGCGGTCGGCGAAGGCGAGCTTCTTGGCCTCGACGAACAGGTGGACGTGCTGCGCGCTGTCGAAGGGAATCTTCGAGAAATCGAAACCCTCCAGGATGTTGAGGATCTGCAAGGTGGCGATACCCTGCCCGTTCGGCGGCAGCTCCCAGACCTCAAAGCCGCGGTAGTCGGTGGATACCGGCTCGACCCATTGGCCGTGGTGGCTGGCGAGGTCGTCCCAGGACAGGAAGCCGCCCTGCGCCTTGATGTAATCGGCGATGACGTGCGCGATCGGGCCCTTGTAGAACACGTCGCGGCCGCCGTCGCTGATCTTCTGCAGGGTGTCGGCCAGGGTCGGCCGAGTCCACACCTGCCCGGTCCGTGGGCCTTGGCCGTTGCGAGTGAACTGCTCGACGAAGCCGGGGTACTTGCGCAGACGCGGGACCGACAGGTTCCAGTAATACGCGATCACCTCGCTGACCGGGAAGCCTTCGCGCGCGTAGCGGATGGTCGGCGCGAGGTCGTCTTTCATCGGCAGCTTGCCGAAGCGGTCGTGGAGGGCAAACCAGCCGTCCACGCAGCCGGGCACGGTGACCGGCAGCGGGCCGCGCGGCGGGATGTCCTTGAGTCCACGGCGCTGAAACTCGGCCAGGGTGAGCGATTTCGGCGAGCGGCCCGAGCCGTTGTAGCCGTACAACTTTTGCGTCTTCGGATCCCACACGATCGCGAACAGGTCGCCGCCCATGCCGGCGCCGGTGGGCTCCATCAGGCCGAGTGCGGCGTCGGCGGCGATCGCCGCATCCACCGCGCTGCCGCCGCGCTTCATCACGTCCAGCGCGATCTGGGTGACCAGCGGCTGCGAGGTCGCGGCCATCGCGTGCGGGGCGTAGACCTCCGAACGGGTGGCGAAGGCGCGGCCGGTGACGCGGTCGGCGGCGTGCGCGGCGGCGGCGCCCATCGTGATGACCACGGCGCACGCGAGCGCGTTCCACCGCCGTGAAGGCTGTACGGATGCGATGGGCGGCGCGGCAGTCCCGTTCATGGCATGGATTCCGTCGGGCGATGCGCGACGATAGCGCAACCCCATGGCAAGTTCAGGTGGCCATCGAATGGCCCGGATGGACAGGCGCGATCCGAAGAAAATGGATCCCGGCTTGCGCCGGGATGACGGCCAGAACACGTCAGCCTTTCTGTCCTCTGTCCACAGACGACTGACTACCCTCTGTCCTCTGTCCTCTGTCCTCTGTCTTCTGACACATGCAACCGCAGCCGCTCGGCCGCAGTTTCCACGTCGGTCGCCAGCGGCAGGATCTGTGGCCAGTCTGTTTTCTTGGCCGCCATTTCCAGCGCCTGCGCGGCGTTTGCAAGCTCGCGGGCGCCGACCAGCAGGGCGGCGCCCTTGATCTTGTGGGCCTCGCGCGCGAGCTTCGCCGCGTCGCCGGCCTCGCGGGCAAGGCGCGCCGCCTGCAAATCGCTGGCGGTGGTGGTCAGGTAATCGACCAGTACCGCGTGATTCTGCTCGCGGTCGCCGCCGGTCAGGGCGTCGAGCACGCTGCGATCCAGCGGGACCGGCCCGCCCTGCACCTGCGGCAGCGCTGCGGTCGCCGCCGCGATGGCCGGCGCCAACGTGGCCTGCACGGCGCTGCTCATCTTCACCGCGGCGCTGGCGGTATGCGGCAGCCAGCGCAGCAGGCAGGCGGTGAGCTGCGGGATGGTCACCGGTTTGGACAGGTAGTCGTCCATCCCCGCGGCAAGGCAGCGTTCGGCTTCGCCCTTGAGCGCGGCGGCGGTCAACGCCACCACCGGGATGCGTCTGAGGCCGCGCCGCTCTTCCTCCTCGCGGATCGCCTGGGTGAGCTGGTAACCGTCCATGTGCGGCATGTGGATGTCCGATAGCACCAGCGCGAATTGGCCGTTCTGCCACTGTGACAGGGCGTCGATGCCGTCTTCGGCGGTCTGGCAGGCGTATCCGGCCAGCGCGAGCTGGCGGGCCACCACCAGGCGGTTGGTGGGATGGTCGTCAACGAGCAGGATCAGGCTGTGCTCGACGCGTGCCTGCTCCACGCTCGGCAGCGCGCGTGGCTGGAACGATGCCGGCGGCGGCGCCGCCTCGTCGGGCACCTCCAGGTTGGCGACTTCGCCCTCAGGCAGGCTGAGCAGCAGACGCATGCTGGTGCCGGACCCTGGCGTGCTTTCCATCGTCACCTGCCCGCCCATCAGCTCGGCCAGGCGACGGCAGATCACCAGCCCCAGGCCGGTACCGCCGAAGCGGCGGGTGGTGCTGCCCTCGGCCTGGCTGAAGGGTCGGAACAGGCGCTGCTGCTGCTCGGCGGTGATGCCGATGCCGGTGTCGGTGACGCGGATGCACACGCGCTCGCCATGGTCGTCGGCGCCATGCCGTTCCAGCGCCACCAGCACCATGCCCTGTTCGGTGAACTTGATCGCGTTGGACAGGAAGTTGGACAGGATCTGGCGCAGCCGCAGCGGGTCGGCAAGGTGCGCCGGTGCAACATTGGAGTCGATCCTGCATTCCAGCACCAGGCCCTTGCTGGACGCCGATCCGGTGAAGTTGGCCAGGGTCGAGCGCACCAGCTGCTGCAGGCTGATCGTGGTCGGAGACAGGTCCATGCGCCCGGCCTCGACCTTCGAAAAATCCAGGATGTCGCCAATGATCTGCAGCAGCGAGGCCGCCGATTGCTGGATCACCGTCACCGTGCGCCGCTGGTCGGAATCCAGCGTGCTGTGCGAGAGCACTTCGAGCATGCCGGTGACGCCGATCATCGGGGTGCGGATCTCGTGGCTCATCGCCGCCAGGAAGTCGCCCTTGGCGCGGCTGGCCTCGCGCGCGGCAATCTCGCTGGCGCGCAGCGCATCCTCCAGTTCCTTGATGCGGGTCAGGTCGGTGGCGATCACCAGATGGCCGTTGACCATCCCGCCCTCGGCGCGGATCGCCGAGATCGCCAGCAACACGGGCACGCGGTCGCCGTCCTTGCGGGTGAGGGTCCATTCCTGCATCTGCACACCCAGCTCCAGCAGCAGCGGCAGCATCCGCGCGTTCGGCGGCACCTCGCGACCGAGCGCGGCGCTGAGCCGGCCGGCGACTTCCTCGGCCTCCTCCACCAGCAACACCTTGTCGATGTTCTGCTGGCCGATCATCTCCGTGGCGGCGTAACCGGAAAGCATCTCGGCGTAGGGATTGAAGCTGGTGAAGCGGCCATCGAGGTCGAACGACATCACCGCCACTTGCGCCGCGGTGAACAGCGAACGCTGGAACTCCTCCGAGCGCGCCAGCCTGGCGCGCCCCTGCTCCATGCGCAGCAACAGTTGCGCCTGCTCCAGCTCGGCCTCGCGCACCTCGGTGCGCAGGGCAAGGAAACCGTCCAGCACCTCGCCCAACTCGCCTTCCGGGCGAAAGCGCGGCGGGGTGGTGTAATCGTGGCGGCGCATCTGCGCGGTCGCCTCCAGCAACGCCTCCACCCCGCGATAGATGTTGCGCAACAGGCCGCTGCCGAACCACAACGCCAGCAGCAGCGCCGTCATCGAAAGGCCCACCCGGATCTCGCCGACGGTCACCGCGCGCAAGCTCTCCGCCGCGACCGCCTGCTGGCCTTGCGCCAGCACCTGCTGGCTCAAGCGCTGCAGTCGCAAGGTCACCGGATCCATGGCCGGGAACAGCTCGGTATCGGCGAAATGCCCCAGCGCAGGAATGTCGTGTGCGTGCAGGATCTGCCGCAGGCGCGAGGTGGCGGCATCCGCGCGCACCCGCGCGTCGGCGATGTCGGCCAGTTGCCTGGCCTCCTCGGGGGATCGTGGCAACTTCGACAGCGCGGCCCAGTCGGCGTCGATGCGCTGCTGGGCCGCTTCCATCGTGCGCAGGCCCTCGTCCCAGCCCATCAGGTCGTTGCGCACCCGGAACACCGTGCCGATGTCGTCCAGGCCGTAGCCGTCGGAGACCGATTTGATCAGGCGCAGGCTGGTCAGGGTATGGCGATTCAGGTCGGCGAGAGTCTGTGCGCGCTGGCGGCGCTCCAGCTCGTCGATGCCCAGCACGCTGGCCCCGGCCAGCAGCAGCAGGCCGAACAGGCCGAGCAACTGGAAGCGGATGGCCGACCTGCCGTGCCAGCCGCGCACGTCAATGCCTGGTCTGGCGCCAGTGTCCGATGGCCTCGGCCAGTTGCTCGCCGGGCACCGCCGGGGAAATCAGGTAGCCCTGCGCGAAGTCGCAGCCCAACTGCGCCAGCAACTGCCACTCCTCCATCGTCTCGATGCCCTCGGCCACCACCTTCAGGCCGAGCTTGCGGGCCAGGTCCATGCTGGTCTCGATCATCGCCAACTTGCGCGGCTGGTCGGGGGCGCGGTGGACGAAGCCGCGGTCGATCTTCATCTCGGTGAACGGGATCTGCGACAACTGCGCCAGCGAGGAATAACCGGTGCCGAAATCGTCCACCGACAGGCCGAAACCCTTCAGCCGCAGCCGCGCCAGCATCGCCAGGCCGCGCGCGGTGTCGCTCATCACCGCGCTCTCGGTGATCTCCAGCACCAGGTCATCGGCACGCATGCCGTGCTCGCGCACCATCGCCTCGTAGCGGTCGGCCACTTCCGGCCCGACCAGATTGTGCGCCGACACGTTCACCGCCACCCGCAGGCGCAGGCCCTGTTCGGTCCAGCGCCGCCACCAGCCGCAACTGGCAATCAGCATCCGCGTGGTCAGTTCCTCGATCATGCCGTTGGCCTCGATCAGCGGCATGAAATTGGTCGGGTGCAGGATCTGCCCGCCCGGCTGGATCCAGCGCGCCAGCGCCTCGACGCTGACGATCTTGCCGTTGCCGAATTCGGCCTGCGGCTGGAAGTAAGGCACGATGCGGTTTTCTTGCAGCGCTTCGCGAATCTGCTCCACGCTCACCGCGACCGCCTGCTCGTCGTCCTCGCCGGCACCGGCGCCGCTGGCGAGCATGTCCAGCACGCGCTGCAGCTTGTCGGCAGAAAGCGGTTTCTCGATGCTGCCCAGCACGCGCAGGCCCGAGGCCTGTGCCATCACCTGCACGCTGTGCAGCAGCGCGGCATCCATCGCGCTGACCACGGCGATTGCCGGGGCCAGTTTGTGCTGCGCGATCAGGCCGATGAATTCCACGCCGTCCATGCCTGGCATGTCCAGGTCCACCAGCACCACGTCGGGCGGGGCATCGCGCTGGCGCAGCAGGTCCAGCGCCTCGAAGCCCTCGGCGGCCTCCAGCACGGTGCCGACCCCAAGGTCGGTCAGCAGGCGCAGCCCCAATCGGCGCTGGAAGCCGTGATCCTCGACCAGCAGCACGCTCAGATTCGAATACGACATCGCCCCTCCCGGTGCCCGACTGTACGCTGGCGCGGCGGCCGGCGACAAGCACGTGCCCACCCCGCACGCGACAGGAGGTCGGCTCCGGAAGCGTTCAGCGATCCGGGCGAAACGCCTGCGCGCGCGTGCTAGATTCTGCGCATGATCCCACGCCTGAAAACTCCTGCCGCGCCGCGCCTGCGCGCCCGCGCCGCCTTGCTCGCCTGCGCCGTGTTCGCCGCCCCGGTGCTGGCGGGCGCCGCGCCTGCCGCTGACCCGCCACCGCCATCGCCACAGGTTCTGGAGGCGTTCGCGCGGGACACCGCCAGGACCTACCACCTGGACGCCGACCAGATCGGCACCACCCTCGCGCAGGCGCGCTACAAGCAGAGCATCGTCAATGCGATGTCGCGCCCTGCCGAGGCGGTGAAGATCTGGAAGGACTACCGCCCGATCTTCGTCACCGCGCGTCGCATCGCTGCCGGCCGCGCCTTTTTTGCCGCCCACCGCAAGCAGTTGCTGAAGGTGCAGGATGCCACCGGCGTTCCTGCCGAGCTGGTGTGCGCGATCATCGGCGTGGAAACCGGCTACGGCGGCAACACCGGCAGCTACCGCGTGCTGGACGCGCTGTACACGCTGGCGTTCTGGTACCCGCGCAGCGGCGATCCGGCCAAGGCGCAGCGCGAGAGCGATCGCCAGGCGTTCTTCCGCGACCAGCTCGCGCAACTGTTCGCACTGGCCAGTGAACAGCACTTCGCGGTCACCGGCCTGACCGGCAGTTACGCCGGGGCGATGGGCTGGGGCCAGTTCATGCCTTCCAGTTATCGCCAGTACGCGGTCGATGGTGACGGCGATGGCCACATCGACCTGTTCGGCGGCTCGCTGCCGGACCTGTTCGCCTCGGTGGCCAATTACTTCGTCGCCAACGGCTGGAAGAAGGGCGAGCCGGTCGCGGTGCGCGCGGTGCACGACCCGGCCACGATCGCGTTCGCGCCGGACGACTTCACGCCCAAGTACACGCTCGCCGAGCTGGAACAGAAGGGCTACAAGCCCAAGGTCGCGCTGGGCCAGCCGATGATGGCCTCGTTGCTGACGCTGGAAGGCGCGCACGGCAGCGAGGACTGGATCGTGTTCGGCAACTTCTACGCGATCACCCGCTACAACCGCTCGCCGATGTACGCGATGGCGGTGTACCAGCTCGCCGAGGCGATCGCCGGCAAGGATCCGGACACGCCGCCGAGCCCATGAAAGCCGGTGCGCGCCAGCCCGGCCGCGGCATGCGCGCAGGCGGCGTGGCGCTGGCCGTGCTGTTGCTGGCCGGCTGCGCCGGTCAGCACGCCAAACCGCCAGCGAGCGCAAAGCGCACGTCGACCCACGGCAAGAAGCCGTGGAAGCCGCTCGGCCCCTACACCCCGGGCGGCCTGTACGCGCCGGGGGTGGCCGATGGCGCACCCGCGGTGCCGCCGGACGTGGCCAACCTGCCCGAGCCGGTGCCGCATCCCGAACCGCTGGCGCGCTACGGCAACCGCTCGCCGTATGTCGTGCTCGGCAAGAGCTACACCGTCCTGCCCAGCGCCGCTGGTTACGACGAGATCGGCATGGCGTCCTGGTACGGCACCAAGTTCGACGGCCGGGTGACGTCCAGTCTGGAGCCCTATGACCTGGCGCAGTTCAGCGCCGCCCACCGCACCTTGCCGCTGCCCAGCTATGCGCGGGTGACCAACCTGGAGAACGGCCGCAGCGTGATCGTGCGCATCAACGATCGCGGGCCGTTCCACGATGGCCGCCTGATCGACCTGTCGTATGCTGCGGCGATCAAGCTGGGCGTGAACGTGCACGGCACCGCGCGGGTCGAGGTGCGCGGCATCGACACCGGGCCGCGGCCGGCGGCCGACGCGGCGCCTGCAAGTGCCAGCCGCACTCGGGCACCGACGGCCACGCCCCACGCGAGCTTGCCGGCGACATCCCCGCCGCCCGCCCGACCCGCTGTCGCGTCCGTGGGCGCTGCGGACGCATCGGCGCGCCCGGTTCGCGCGGGCCCGGCAACCGGGGCCGGCAGCGCCATGCCCGCGCCTGCCGCCGGCACCACCCCGACTGGCGCGTCATCGACGGCCTTGCCGATGGCGGCCCCTGCGGTCGTGGCAGCGCCGCCCACGGCACCGGCCGCCGCGGTTCCCACACCATGGGCTGCGGTGGCGAGCGGCGAACACGGGGCGGCCCCGGCGCCGCAAGGTACGTCCGACGCCACCACGGCGGCGACACTGCCCCGTGGCGCCACCGACCCGTCGGCCCTGGGCTACCTGCAGGTCGGCAGTTTCGGCGACCGCGACAACGCCCAGCGGTTGCTGCAACGCCTGCAGCAGGCCGGCATCGCGCAGGTCGAACTGGTTCCCGTGCAGGTGGCCGACCAGCAGATGTGGCGGATCCACGTCGGCCCGATGCGCGCCGACCAAGCCGCGAGCGTCGCCGCACGCGTGCGCGAGCTGGGGCTCGGCAACCCGTCGTTCTTCCACCAGTGAAGGCGGCAAGCGGCGCTCAAGTCACCCCGGCGAGATCCGGAATGGCGATCCCGAGCCCGATGCCAAGGTGGTCAGAGCGCCCCGCCGGCATCGCTTCCGGCGGCTCCGACAGCAGGTCGGCGCTGCACAGGATGTGGTCGAGGGCGCGGCTCGGCTTCCAACTCGGGAAGGTGGCCACGAAGCTGGCTGGCGCACGCAGGCGCGTGCGCGCGTACAGGCCTTGCATCTCCGGAGCGTCCGGGCCGCAGTTGAAGTCGCCCATCAGGACCACATGGCGGGCATCGGCCAGCAGTTCGGCGAGGAAATCCAGTTGCGTGCGGCGCGAACGCACGCCCAGCGACAGGTGGGCGATGCCCACCGTCAGTCGTTCGCCACCCAGTTCGAAATGCGCCAGCAGCACACCGCGTCCGCCGACACGTCCGGGCAAGCCATAGTCGAGGATTTCCCGTGGCTGCTGGCGGCTGAGCAGTCCATTGGCGCTGTGCGCGAAGCGACCCACCCGGCGGTTGGGCTGGTGGCTCCAGTACGGAAAGCCGGCCAGTTCGGCGATCCGGTGGGTCTGGTTGGTGAAACCCGAGCGCAGGCTGCCGGCATCGCTCTCCTGCAACCCGACGATGTCGTACGCACTGCACAGGTGCGCGATTGCCGCGATGTTGTCGCCCTTTCCGGCCGGCAGCACATGCGACCAACTGCGCGAGACGTAGTCGCGGTAGCGCTGGGTGGTGTTGCCGGCCTGGATGTTGCAACTGAGCAGGCGCAGGCGATGGACGGCCATGGCGGACGGGGCCGGCGCGGGCCAGCCGGCTCGGGTCAGCGCTTGCCGCGCCGCGCCGCGGCGTGCAGCGGCCGCTGCTTGGCGATCAGCCACATCACCGTGCGGATCAGACCTTCCGGGCCACCGGCGCGGGTCATGCCTGCACGATACTTGCCGTCCACCACGATGGTCGGCGTGCCATCCACGCCCCAGCGCTGCAACAGCGCATTGTCCGCGGCCATCTTGTTGTTGACCGGGAAGCTCTGCATGGTCGAGGCAAAGGCCTTCGGGTCCGCACCGTAATCGGCGTAGAAGGCCGGGATGTCGCTGCACGCCGCGATCCGGCCCTGCTCGAATTTGGCCTTGTAAACCGCGTCGTGGCTTTTTTCCTGGATACCCATCATCTGCGCGGTGAAGAAGGCGCGCGCAAAATCGTCCCAGCAGTGCTCGGGATCGGCGCCAAAGGCCGCGGGCATGTAGCTGAAGGCGACATCACGAGGGATGTTCTTCTTCCACGCGGCCAGGAACGGCTGGAAGCGGGCGCAGACCGGGCACCCGTAGCCGAACACCTCCACCACCTGGACCTTGGCGCCCTGTACTGGCGGTGGGGAATCGATCAGGAAATAGTCCGTACCCAGCACCGGCGGCGCTGGCGCCGGCATGCGAATCACCTTCCCCTTCGGTGCGGCGGCGAACGCGCTCGCCGCCAGCAGCAGGAACGCCAGCATGAACATCCACGTGAGGCTGCGTCTTGCGTGCATGTGCGGGGCTCCTGGCGGTGGCGTCGGACGGGTCGCTGCGTGTCGCCCTGCGCAGCGTGGTTCAGTGCGCTGCGTGCTGCGGACGTTGCTTGGCGATCAGCCAGTCCACCGTGTGCAGCATGGAGGCAGGCGTCGCCGCCGCCACCCGGTATTTGCCGTCCACGATGATCGAGGGCGTGCCGTCCACGCCCCAGCGCAACACCTGGTCGTGTGCGTTGGCGATCTTCGCGTTCATCGCGAAGCTCTGCATGGTCGAGGCGAAGGTTTTCGGATCCAGGCCGAAGTCGGCGTAGATCTTCGGGATCGCCGCGCAGTCGCCGGTGAAACGCTGCTCGTCCCACACCGCCTTGTACACCGCCATGTGGCTCTTGCTCAGCGGCACGCCCATCGCCTGGGCGGCGTAGAAGGCACGCGCGAACTCATCCCAGCAATGCGCCGGGCCGGGCCCGAACGCGGCCGGCATGTAGCTGAAGGCGACGTCGTTGGGCAGCTTCTTTTCCCAGGCGGTCAGGTAGGGCGCCAGCACGTTGCAGTGCGGGCAACCGTAACCGAACACCTCGACGACCTGGACCTTGGGTCCGCTGACCTCGTCAGGCGTGTCGATGGCGAAGTAGTCGGTGCCCTCCACCGGGGCTGGCCCGGGCGGCATGCCCACCGGTGGCGGTGGACGGTTGCCGGCGTCGGCATCGCTGGCCACGCTGGCCGCGGCGGCGGTTCCGGCATCGCTGGCCACCGAGGCGGGGATGGCCGCGGACGTCGACGCGGCGGCGCTGGCGGCCGGCGCTGCGGGAGTGCTGGCCTGCGGTGCTGGCGCCGGGCCGGAATTGCACGCGGCCAGGGCCAGTGCGCCGCTCACGACGGCAAGGCGCACCAGAGTGCGGACGTTGGGCATGCAGGAATCCTCGTCTGGTTCAGGGATGGTCATGCGCGGAAACGGTGGCCGCGCCGATCCACAAGCCGACCGCGACGGTGGGGCAAAGGTTCAACGGGCCGCTGCGGCCTTCGCCCCGGCGTCGTTGGCCGCCGGGTGCAGGCCTTCGAGGTACGTCGCCAGCGCCTGGATTTCCTCGTCGCTGAGCTGCTTGGCGACCTGCGCCATTTCCGGCTTGGCCCAGTCGCCCTTGCCGAGCACGAGGCCGCCGCGGAACGCGGTCAGGCGCTCGACCACGTACTTGGCGTGCTGGCCGCCGATGTTGGGGTAGGCTGGGCCGGGGTTGCCCGAGCCGGTCGGGCCGTGGCAGGCCATGCAGGCCGGGATGCCGCGTGCCGGATCGCCGCCGCGGTACAACTGCTGCCCGACCTGATAGAACTTCTTGCCGTCGTAGGGCCCGCCCTTGATCAGGCTGTCGTCGGCCACGCCGGGCACGACCTTCTGGCTGGCGAAGTAGGCCCCGATGTCGCGCATGTCCTGCGGCGACAGTGCCGAGGCCATCGGCTGCATGATGGGATTCTGGCGCTCGCCGTCCTTGAACATCGCCAACTGACGGGCGATGTAGCGTTCGTGCTGGGAGGCGAGCTTGGGGTACTGGGCGTCGGTGGAATTGCCGTCGATGGCGTGGCAAGCCGCGCACACCCCGGCCTTGCTCTGACCGACCTTGGCATCCCCGGGCTTGCCCTGCGCGTGGGCGGCCGCGAGCTCGGCAGCGGTCGGTGCGGCCGCAGGGGCAGGGGCTGCAGCGGCAGGGGCCGCGGCGTCGGCGGGCGTGCTTGCTGTTGGCGTCGTCGTGGGTGCCTGCGCGAGCGCGGCGGTGGCGGCGAGCAGGGCGGCGACGCCCAGGATGCGCTTCAAGCTCATGCGTGACTCCGGATCGACCGTGCGAGGCGCCACCGTCCCCAGGACCAACCCGGGTGGCGCGGAACCGGCGGATTATCCCTTGTGCGGTTCCGGGCGGTCAACGCACGCCCCTCGCCAGCCGGATCGCGATGGCGTCACCCGGGTGCAACCCCGGCCGTGGTGAGCCTGTCGAGAGCCCCGTTCATGGTGAGCCTGTCGAAAATCCCGTTCGTGGTGAGCCTGTCGAAAATCCCGTTCGTGGTGAGCCCTTCGACTGCGCTCAGGACAGGCCTGTCGAACCACGCTTTTCGCGTGACCAGGGCCCCCTTCGACAGGCTCAGGGCGAACGGATTTGCGGTCCGTCCGTGGTAAGCCCTTCGACTGCGCTCAGGACAGGCCTGTCGAACCATGCATTTCAAGAACCCCGTTCGTGATGAGCCCTTCGACTGCGCTCAGGACAGGCCTGTCGAACCACGCTTTTGGCGATCCGGAATGGCACCCACGCAGCCTCGGCTCCCGAGGTGCTCCTGCATCCCAAGGCTCGCCGGAAACACCGAAGAATCAAGAACCCCCGCCCCTTCAGGGAACATCTGACCAAGTCGAAATGGCGTCATTGCGAACGCAGTGAAGCAATCCATGCTTCTGATTCATCAAAGATTTCTGGATTGCCACGTCGCTGCGCTCCTCGCAATGACGGCTTATTCAGACCTTCCTTCAGGCCATCCGACTCGCCAGGCCCTCCAGGCATGCCATTACCCCAGCAGCCCGTCCAGGTCGGTGTCCTTGTCCTGCCACAGCCCGTTCATCGCGTGCTGGAAGCGGACCCGGAACGCGCGGTCATGCTGATAGTCACCATTGACCCAATCGTGCGGAATCGGCCGCTGCTGGATCCGCACGCGCACCTCGGGGATGCGGTCGCCCAGCAGGTCGAGCAGCGTGGGGATGCCGCCCGGGTAGGCGATCGCCACGTCCAGGATCGCGTGCAGGCCTTCCGGGCCCATCGCCTGCAGCGCGAACGCCACCCCGCCGGACTTGGGCTTGAGCAGGTGGCGGTACGGCGATTGCTGGGCGGCATGCTTGGCCGCAGTGAAACGGGTGCCCTCGACGAAGTTCATGATCGACACCGGCACGGTGCGGAACTTCTCGCAGGCCCGCTGCGTGGCCTGGATATCGCGCCCGGCCAGTTCCGGCCGGCGCGCGATCTGTTTGGGCGTGTAGCGGCCCATGAATGGGAAATCCAGCGCCCACCACGCCAGCCCCAGCACCGGCACCCAGAACAACTGGCGCTTGAGGAAGAAGCGCAGGAACGGAATGCGCCGGTTGAACACCCGTTGCAGCACGAGGATGTCCACCCAGCTCTGGTGGTTGGCAAGGACGAGGAAATGGCCATCCGGACGCGGCGCGGTGTCCTCGGACACGTGCACGCGGGTATGCGTGAAGCGGTTCCACAACCAGTCGTTGAAGCCGATCCAGCTCTCGACCAGCCCGGCCAGCCGGCGGTCGCAGACCGCGCGCAGGCCAGGCCACGGCAGCACCGCCTTGACCAGGGCCGCCGCCAGCAACGGCAGCGCATGCAGCACCGTGCTGGCGGCGATCAACGGCATCAGCAGCAGCAGGCGCAGCACCAGCATCCGGCAGGCATCCCCGCAAGTCCGGCGCGCATTGTCCGTCATCGCCAGGATTCTTGTCGCCTGCGCCCGCCTGCCGATTGACGCCAGCCCCGCCATGCTGTCCCCTGTCGCCTGTCCCCTGTGGTCCGATCCCGATGTCCCTCGCCCGCGCCAGCTTCCTCACCGCAGCCCACACGCCGCGCCAACTGCCGCCCGACGGTGGCCGCGAGGTGTGTTTCGCCGGCCGCTCCAACGCCGGCAAGTCCAGCGCCCTGAACGCGCTGTGCAACCAGAACGCGCTGGCGCGCACCTCCAAGACCCCGGGCCGCACCCAGCAGCTGGTCTACTTCCAGGTCGAGGAAGGCAAATACCTCGTCGACCTGCCCGGTTACGGGTACGCCAAGGTGCCGCTGGACCTGCGTGCGCACTGGGAGTCGTTCATCGAAACCTATTTCCGCAAGCGCGAGGCGCTGGCCGGGCTGGTGGTGGTGATGGACATCCGCCACCCGCTGCGCGACTACGATCGCCAGATGCTCGCCTTCGCCGCCGCCCGCGGCTTGCCGGCGCACTGCCTGCTGACCAAGGCCGACAAGCTCGGTCGCGGCCAGCAGATGCAGACGCTGGCGGCGGTGCGCAAGGAGCTGTCGGCGGCGGTGTCGGTGCAGGTGTTCTCGGCGGAGTCCAAGCTGGGCGTGGACGAGGGTCGGGGGGTGGTGAGCGGTTGGCTGGGATTGTGACGCGGCGGCCTCGCGTACCGGACGGAGGATTCGATCACCCCTCCCGCAGCCGCGGATCGATCCTCGCCCGCAGGCCATCGGTGATCGCATTGATGGCCACGATCATCGCGCCTACCACCAGCACCACGCCCAGCACCAGGGTGTAGTCGCGGTTGAGCGCGCCCTGCACGAAGTAGCGGCCCATGCCCGGAATGCCGAATACCTGTTCGACCACCACCGAGCCGCTGACGATGTTGATCGCCGCCGGGCCCAGCCACGCCAGCACCGGCATCAGCGCGCTCGGGGCAGCGTGGACCCACACGATGCGACGCTCGGAGAAACCGCGGGCACGGGCCGCACGCACGTAGTCGCTGCCCAGTGCCTCGACGAACCCGGCGCGCGCCACCCGCGCGCAATAGGCCAGGTTCGGCAGCGCCAGTGCGATCGCCGGCAGGATCGCGCCGCGCAGCAGCCGCCACGGCGTGGACGGATCCCAGCCGCCGCCCGGCAGCCAGTGCAAGCTCACCGCGAACACCAGCACCAGCAAGGGCGCGACCACGAACTTGGGGATCGCCAGACCGAGCCCGGACAGGCCCATCGCCAGCCGGTCGAAGCCGCTGCCGCGCCGCAGTGCCGCGGCCAGCCCGAGCGGGACGCCTAGCGCCAGCGCCAGCAGCAGGGCGAGCGAGCCGCAAAGTGCGGTCACCGGCAGGCCGAACCGGATCAGCTCCGAGACCCGGTAGTCCGGGTACTGAAACGAGGGCCCGAGATCGCCGTGCAACACGTCGCCCAGCCAGTGAACGTATTGCGAGGGCAGCGATTGGTCGAGCCGGTATTGCCGTGCCAGTTCGGCCTTGACCTCCGGCGGGGCGGCTTTCTCGGCATCGAACGGGCCGCCGGGCGCCAGATGGAGCAGGCCGAAACACACGGTGGCCAGCAGCCACAGGGTGAAGACCGCCTCGGCGAGGCTGCGCAGGAGGCGCTTCACTGGCCGGCCATCGCGTGGCCGCCATCCCCGCGACCGTCATCCTGGCGCAAGCCAGGATCCATCCTGATGTGGCTCGGCTCTGCCGGCACATCCAGGGACGAAGCACGATGGATCCCGGCTTGCGCCGGGATGACGGACCCAAGCCCATGCCGAGGCAATGCTCCCAACTTAACGATTCCGGCAGCGTCGATCTCAGAAGCCGTCATTCCCGCGAAGGCGGGAATCCAGTGCCTTTTCAGTGGCTTGGATGCCGTGATTGGCAAAGGCGCTGGATGACCAGCCATTCGGCTGTTGACCACCCCGCCAGAAGCATGCGGGAATGACGAGCCTAAAGTTGGGAGCATTGCATGCCGAGGTCCGGGACCGGCGTCGTCACGGAGCGTTCTCACGGCGAAGCCCGCTTCCACGACAGCCACCGGCTCGGATGATGATCCAGCGGGTTGTCCACCCAGCCGGCCAGCCACGGTTTGAGCAGGTGTTTGGAGGTGTAGAAATACAGCGGCACCACCGGCTGCGCGGCCAACAGCCGCCCCTCGGCCTGCGCCAACAGGGCGTTGCGGTGGGCCGGGTCGGCACTGGCGTCGGCGCGCGCCAGCAGGTCATCGAAGCCGGCGTCGCGCCAGCCGGTCCAGTTCAGCGGGCCGTCGCTGGCGAACGCGGCGAGGAAGTCGCGCGGGTCGGCGACGTCGGCGATCCAGCCGCCACGGAACACCTGGGTGATGACCCGCTGGCGACGGTTGAGCACGAACGACTTCCACTCCTCGTTCCGGAGCCGGACGTGGACGCCCAGGGTCTCGTTCCACATCGCCGCCACTGCCAACGCCAGTCGGCGGTGCAGGACCGAGGTGTTGAAGCGCAGCTCCACGGTCGGCGCATCCGCCCGCGTATAGCCTGCGCGCCGGAACAACCGTTGCGCCTCGCGCTCGCGCTGCGCCTGGGCCCAGCCAGCGGCGACCACGCGCGGCGCGGTGTAGCCCGGCAGCGGCGGCACGATGCCGAACGCGGGCTGCTCGCCGAAGCCGGTCAGATAGGTGGTGAGTTTTTCCCGGTCGATCGCCAGCGACAGCGCCAGTCGCAGGGCGTGGGCGTCGTGGTGGCGGTCGCCGTTGGCAAGCGGCGGACGGGTCATGTTGAACCCGAACCAGAACGCGCCAAGGTATGGCGCGATGTGCACCTGCGCGCCGAAGCGCGCGCGCAGGCTGGCCAACGGCTGCGGCGGCAGGGTTTCGGTGAGGTCGAGATCGCCGGCGGCAAAGCGCGCCAGCTCGCTGCCGGCGTCCTCGGTCACCACGTAACGCACGCGCGGGATCGGCGCGGGCGCGCGGAAATGCGGGTTGCGTACCAGCGTGATCGCCGATTGCGGCAGCCAGTCCTGGAGCTGGTACGGGCCATTGACCACGAGGTGGCCAGGACGGGTGTGTTGCGCCCCCCAGCGCGCCACCGCGGGCAGGAACACCGGGTCGGCGACGGGCAGCAGCAACAACCGCAGCAGCGGCGCGGGGCGATCGAGCTGGAACACCACCGTACGTGCGTCCGGTGCGCTCACGCCCAGCGCGGTGGCGGGCAGTTTGCCGTCCTGGACCGCCCTGGCGGCGTGGATCGCGAACAGGTTTTCGGCCAGCGGTGCGGCCGTGGCCGGTGCGAATGCGCGGCGGAAGCTGGCCACGATCTGTGGTGCGTCCAGCGGCTGTCCATTCGACCACTGCAGCCCTTCGCGCAGGTGGAAGGTCCAGCGCAGGCCATCGGTCGAGGTCTCCCAGCGCTGCGCCATGCCGGGGATCACCGCACCGTCGGCGCCCTCACCCACCAGCCCTTCGTACAGGTCGCGCAGGACGTTGCCGCAGGCCACCTCCTGGCAGCGCTGCGCGTCCAGTGTCGAGGGTTCCGGCCCGTTGCCGCGCTCGAGCGTGTCCTGCCGCGGCGATGCGGCCGCGACCGCGCTCGCCAGCACGCACAGCATGGCGGCCATCCATGGAATGCAACGTTTCACGGCGTGGGCATGGCACGGGGGATTACACTTGCGGTTCGGCGATTGTAGGGCAGGCCGCGTGCGCCCAAGCCCGTCGCCCATGACCGGAGAGACACGTGTCAGGACCGAGCCAGGTCAAGGATGCACCGATCGAAAACCGCCAGGCGCTGGTGGATTACCTCGCCTCCGGCGGGCGTGCGCGCGAGCAGTGGCGAATCGGCACCGAGCACGAAAAGTTCGGTTTCCACATGGACACCCTGCGCCCGCCGGCATGGGACGGCGAGAACGGGATCCGCGCGCTGCTGCAGGGGCTGACCGCGTTCGGCTGGTCGCCGGTGGAAGAGCACGGCAAGCTGATCGCGCTCACCCGGCAGAACCCGTTGTGCGCCGACGCGGGTTCCCCCGGGCCGGCCTCGGTCACGCTGGAGCCGGCCGGGCAACTGGAGTTGTCCGGCGCGCAACTGGAGACCATCCACGACACCTGCTGCGAGACCTCCCGCCACCTGAAGGAAGTGCGCGAGGTCGCCGGCAAGCTGGGTCTGGGCTTCCTCGGCATGGGCTTCCAGCCCAAGTGGAAGCGCGAGGACATGCCCTGGATGCCCAAGGGTCGCTACGCGATCATGCGCAACTACATGCCAAAGCGCGGCCAACTCGGACTGGACATGATGACCCGCACCTGCACCGTGCAGGTCAACCTGGACGTGGCCGACGAGGCCGACATGGTGCGCAAGTTCCGCGTCAGCCTGGCCCTGCAGCCGATCGCCACCGCGCTGTTCGCCGATTCGCCGTTCACCGAAGGCAAGCCCAACGGTTTCCGCAGCTATCGCTCGCACATCTGGACCGACACCGACCCCGATCGCACCGGGATGCTGGACTTCGTGTTCGCCGACGGCTTCGGCTACGAGCGCTACGTCGATTACCTGCTCGACGTGCCGATGTACTTTGTCTATCGCGATGGCGAATACATCGACGCATCCGGCCAGAGCTTCCGAGACTTCCTCGCCGGCAAACTGCCTGCGTATCCCGGTCACAAGCCGCGGCTGGCCGATTGGGCCGACCACCTGACCACCGCCTTCCCCGAGGTGCGGCTGAAGAAGTACCTGGAGATGCGTGGCGCCGACGGCGGGCCGTGGAACCGGCTGTGCGCGCTGCCGGCGTTCTGGGTCGGCATCCTGTACGACGATGCGGCCCTCGACGCCGCCTGGGACCTGGTCAAGGATTTCAGCATGCGCGAGCGCCACGCGCTGCGCGATGGCGTGCCGCGGCATGCGTTCACCCTGCCGTTCCGCAACGGCAGCGTGCTCGACCTGGCGCGGCAGGCGCTGACCATCGCCACCGCCGGCCTGCAGCGCCGCGCGCGCCGCAACCGCCACGGGGCCGACGAATCGATCTTCCTGCAACCGTTGTTCGAACTCGTCGAGGCCGGGCAGACGCCGGCCGACCGCAAGCTCGAACTGTTCCACGGGCCGTGGAAGGGCTCGGTGGATCCGCTGTTCCGCGAATTCGCGTACTGAGCGCAGGCCCAGCCGCCCGCACCGACCCGACCCGACCCGACCCGACCCGCGACCGCCCGCATGACCTATCACGCCGCCAACGACGATTCGACACCCGCTGCCGCGCGCGCGGAACTGCGCACCCTGCTGGATTTGCGCGCGGTGCCGTTCGGCGGCCTGTCGCTGGAAGGGCTGGACGGCTTCCTCACGGCGCTGGCGGTCGGCCCGGATCTGGTGATGCCTGGCGAATGGTTGCCGGCGATCTGGGGCGCGCGGGAACCGCGCTGGGAGAGCGAGGCCGAGACGCGGCACGTTTACGACCTGCTGCTGCGGTTCTGGAATGACGTGTTGCGCCGCGCGGCACTGGACCCGATCGAACGGGTGGGCGTGGACGACCAGCCGATCCTGGGCGACCAAGCCGATGCAGCCATGCACGGCCAAGCCTGGGCCGAAGGCTTCCTGATGGGCTTTGATTCCGACTCGGAAGCATGGGAAGCATGGTGCGCCCAGCATCCATGGATCGACGACGCCCTGACCGACATCGTGGCGTTGAGCTGGCAGGCGGATCCGGAAGGACTCGTCTCCGACGGCGACGAGCCGAGGCTCGAACTGCGCGACCGCGCGTTGATCCTTGCCACGCTTCCTGGCCTCGTGAACGCCCTGCACCGGCATCGCGTGAGCGAGGATCGCGCGCGCATGCCGATCCGCCGGCAGGCGCCAAAAATCGGGCGCAACGATCCTTGCCCCTGCGGCAGCGGCCGCAAGTTCAAGAAGTGCTGTGGCGCCAGGGAAAGCGCATGAGGGTCGCCACGCAAGGCATGACCGCGTTCATGCGCCTGTTTGACGCCTCGCGCGGCACACGCCCGCAAACCAGGAGAACCCACCCATGAAATCCCGTGCCGCCGTCGCCTGGGAAGCAGGCAAGTCGCTGTCCATCGAGGAGATCGACGTCGCAGGTCCGAAGGCCGGCGAGGTGCTGGTGCGCATCCACGCGACCGGCGTGTGCCACACCGATGCCTTTACCTTGAGCGGCGATGACCCGGAAGGCCTGTTCCCGGTGGTGCTGGGTCACGAGGGCGGTGGCGAGGTGGTCGAGCTGGGCAGCGGGGTGACCAGCGTCGCGGTCGGCGACCACGTGATCCCGCTGTACACCGCCGAATGCCGGCAGTGCAAGTTCTGCCTGTCGGGCAAGACCAACCTGTGCCAGGCGGTGCGCGCCACCCAGGGCCGCGGGGTGATGCCCGACGGCAGCTCGCGCTTCTCCTTGGGTGGCAAGCCCATCCACCACTACATGGGCACCAGCACCTTCAGCGAATACACGGTGGTGCCGGAGATCGCGCTGGCCAACATCGACAAGGCCGCGCCGCTGGAGAAGGTCTGCCTGCTCGGCTGCGGCGTCACCACCGGGATCGGCGCGGTGCTCAACACCGCCAGGGTCGAGGCCGGCGCCAGCGTGGCGGTGTTCGGTCTGGGCGGGATCGGCCTGGCGGTGATCCAGGGCGCGGTGATGGCCGGGGCCGGGCGGATCATCGCGATCGACACCAACCCCGGCAAGTTCGAACTGGCCCGGCAACTGGGCGCGACCGACTGCGTGAACCCGCGCGAAGTCACCGGCCCCATCCAGCAGGCCCTGATCGAGATGACCGACGGCGGCGTGGATTACAGCTTCGAGTGCATCGGCAACGTGGAGGTGATGCGCGCGGCGCTGGAGTGCTGCCACAAGGGCTGGGGCCAGAGCATCATCATCGGCGTCGCCGGCGCCGGCAAGGAGATCCACACCCGGCCCTTCCAGTTGGTCACCGGTCGGGTGTGGAAGGGTTCGGCCTTCGGCGGCGTCAGGGGTCGTACCCAGTTGCCGGGCATGGTGCAGCAGGCGATGCGCGGGGAGATCGCGCTGGATCCGTTCATCACCCACGAGTTGCCGTTGGAGCGCATCAACGAAGCCTTCGAGCTGATGCATGCGGGCAAGAGCATCCGCACGGTGATCCGGTTCTGAGCCGATCAGGCGACGTCGAGCTGCAGGTCGGTGAAGGCAAAACGCCCGTCCCGCAACACGGTATCGCCCGTGCGCAGGCGCAAGCGTGCGCTGAACATCGGCCCGGCGTGGACGCAGGTGTGGAACTCGCCGCGCTCACCGCAGGGATCCCTCGCCCGAGGCAGACAGGCCAGCAGGTCGTCGTCGAATTCGCGGCCGGCGAATCCGGCATCGAGCTGGGTGGTGTCGATGCAGCACAGGCGGGCGCGCAGGCCCGCGGCGATCATCGTCCGTGCCAGGGACGCGGTGTCGCCGCGCGGATCCCAGATCGGGAACCGCGGCTGCCAGCCCAACCGGGCGCACAGCGCCTCGCGGTAGCCGCGAACGTCGGCCAGGAACAGGTCGCCGAAAGCGATGTGATGCATGCCCGGCCAGCGCGTGCGGGCGTCGTCCAGCGCGGCGGCGAAGCTCATTTCGTAGCTCGCGTTGTCGGCCGCGCTAGGCAACCTCGCCTCGATCAGCGGCAGCCCTGCGGCAGCGGCCTGTGCGTGCAGCACCTCGCGGCGGATGCCGTGCATGGCCACGCGCTCGTAGCCCTCGGTCACCGTGGTCAGCAGGCCGACGACCTCGTGGAGCGGATCGGAGCGCAGCACGTGCAACGCCCACGCCGAGTCCTTGCCACCGCTCCAGGACAGCAGAAGCGGGCCTTTCACGGATTCCGCCCGTGATACGACGGGCTCACCATGAAGGGACACCCCAACCGGTCGCCCTGAGCCTGTCGAAGGGCGCTCAGGGTCAGGCGAAAGGCGTGGTTCGACAGGCTCACCACGAACGGTTTTCCTGAAGCTCACCACGAACGGATCTTCTGAGGCTCACCACAAACGGACTTCCGGAGGCTCACCACGAACGGCTTTCCTGAAGCGCACCACGAACGGTTTTCCTGAAGTTCATCACGAACGAACACCCCATCCGTTCGCCCTGAGCCTGTCGAAGGGCGCCCTGACCAAGCGAAAAGCGTGGTTCCCTTCGCCAGGCTCAGGACAGGCAAGGCTCACCACGAACGGTTTCCTGAAGCTCACCGCGAACGGTTTTCCTGAGGCTCACCACGAACGGATCTTCTGAGGCTCACCACAAACGGACTTCCGGAGGCTCA